>NZ_BAAAQX010000003.1:0-540554 GCF_039531895.1 Nonomuraea monospora | reverse complement strand
CTCACGTGTTACTCACCCGTTCGCCGCTCGAGTACCCCGAAGGGCCTTTCCGCTCGACTTGCATGTGTTAAGCACGCCGCCAGCGTTCGTCCTGAGCCAGGATCAAACTCTCCAAACAATGTCTGGAAACTAATCCAAGCGTTTCATCAAGTATCACTTGACGAGGTGTTGCATGAAAAATCATGCACTGGCTTTTGACACACTGTTGAGTTCTCAAGAAACGGACGCGTACTTCCTCACCAGGCCCGCTCTCGCGGCCCCCGCTCGGAGGCGTTCATTTCGTCGTTGTGGTCTTAATTCTTTCAGCCGTTCAAGTTCCTGTCAAATTGACCGGACTTGCTCGACCTGCGGGAATTAATCCCTGCCCCCTTTCGGAGACAACCCCTCTAACTTACCAGCCGATCCGAGTGGACGCGCACGCCTCACCGAAGTGGTGGAGTCTGGAGGTGGCCCCCGAGTGGGGCCGGCGATCAAGCCGCCCCCGTGGGACTGCTGAACTCTATGTACGCCTACGGGAACCGTCAAATCGATGGTTCGCCCTGCGCACACGGGTAGGAACGGGTGCGTGCGAGATCAATCCGTGCCCCGGGCGCTCATCATCCTGCTGGGCATCGCCTCCGCGGTGGTCGTGCTCTTCGGCGTCCGCGAGGTCGCCTCCATCGCCGGCCCCGTCGTGCTCGCACTCGTGCTCGTCATCGCCGTCTCCCCCGTGCGCGGCTGGCTCAACGCGAGGAAGGCCCCGGTCTGGCTCCAGGTCGCCGTCCCGTTCCTGATCGTCGTGCTGGTGCTGATCGGCATGGTCGCCATCCTGACCATCTCCGTCACCCAGCTCGTCTCCCTGCTGCCCACCTACACCGACCAGTTCGAGCGGCTCCTCGACGACTCCGAGCGGTGGGCCGCCGCCCACGGCATCAGCAACGACGTGCTCAACAAGGGGCTGCAGGCGTTCGACCCCGGGCGGGTGCTGGGGCTGGCACAAAGCCTGCTCGGCAGTTTGATCGGCATTCTGTCCGCGCTCTTTCTCATCGTGGTGTTGTTGCTGGCGATGTCGCTCGACGCGCCGATGACGTCGCGCATTCTCACCACGGGGGAAGGCAGCCAGCCGCAATTGGTGACAGCACTCGCCACGTTCGGGCACAAGACCCGGCGTTATCTGATCGTCTCCACCGTGTTCGGGCTCATCAACGCGATTCTCGACATGATCGCCCTTTCCTTGCTGGACGTTCCGCTGCCGCTGCTGTGGGGTGTGCTCGCGCTCATCGCCAACTACATCCCGAACATCGGCTTCGTCATCGGGCTGCTGCCACCGGCCATGCTCGCCCTGCTGGACGGCGGCGTGCAGACGATGCTGCTGGTGATCGCTGCTTATATCGTCATCAATGTCGTGACACAGTCGTTCATTCTGCCAAAGTTCCTCGGGGACGCGGTCGGGCTTTCCACGACGATGACGTTCATCTCGCTGATCGTGTGGACATTTGTGCTGGGGCCGCTGGGGGCCATTCTCGCCATTCCGCTGAGTCTGCTGACGCGGGCCTTGCTGATCGACAGCGATCCGAGTGCCAAATGGGTGCAGGCGCTGGTGTCGGGGCGGCTTCCGCGCGGGTGATGCTCGGGCGGCCGGTGGGCCAGGTCAGAGGAGATGGCTCATCTGTACGCCGCTGAGGCGCTTTACGTCGTTGGACAGGTGGGCCTGGTCGGCGTAGCCAGCCGTGATCGCCACCTGTGCCAGGGGGACGCCTGCGCGGGCCAGGCGCAGGGCGTGCTGGAAGCGGACGATGCGCTGCAGGGTTTTGGGGGCGTAGCCGAAGGCGAGGAGGCTGCGGCGGTGGAGTTGGCGTTCGCTGTAGCCGAGGTCCCACGCCACCTCGGCGACCGACCGGCCCTTGCCCAGGGCGGTGGCGATGGCGGGGGCGGCCGGGTCCGCGGATGGCGCGGCGGCGGTGGGCGGCGACAGGCGGCTGGCCATGGCTGCTTGCATGAGCTGAAGCCGGGCTTCGGCTTGGGCTCGCAGGGCGGGCAGCGCGACGGCATCCGACGCCACGAGCGCGATGGCCTCCGGGCCCGCGAGTGCGACGGCCTCCGATGCCACAAGCCCGCCGGCGTCCCGCGCCGCGAGTGCTACGGGATCCGGTGCCACGAGCCCGACCGCCTCCGGGGCCGCGAGTGCGACGGCCTCCGGTGCCACAAGCCCGACCGCCTCCGGGGCCGCGAGTGCGACGGCCTCCGGTGCCGCGAGCCCGACGGCCTCTGGTGCCGCGAGTGCTACGGGATCCGGTGCCACAAGCGTGACGGTCTCCGGTGCTACGAGCGCATCCGCATGCGCCGCGTGAGCGCGACGGCGCCGCGTCGAGTTGGGCTTCGGGGGAGCCGCTACCTTCGTCAGCTCCGCCAGCAGGCTCGCCCCTACGGGCAGGTCGCGGAGTGGGACGCGGCGGTCGCGCAGTTCCTTGAGTGGCAGCCCGAAGAAGTCGCCCACCGCACCGGGCTTGAAGCGCACGCCGGTCAGCGTCTCCCCGGCGGCGATGGCGGCCGGCATGGGGCCTGTGTCCGGGCCTGCGACGTACAGACCCTCAGCGCCCCAGATGAGGTCGACGCACGCGTCGGGCACCACGAGCTGCGTGGCGGCGGCCTCGCTGACGCGATGCCACCCGCAGGCGATGCGACCGGCCAGGCCGGCGCTCGGGGGCCGTTCGACGTACATGCCCCCAACGTACGCGAGGCCTCCGACAGAAGCGCCGCGGCAGGACGCACCGCGGGGGACGGCTGCGCCTGACACACGCAGCTACGGACGGAGCGCCTCACACGGGCAGCCGCAGACGAAGGCGCAGGCGCGTGACGCGGCAACCGCAGGCGCAGACCGACGCGCAGGCGCAGGCCAGGGCGCAGGCCAGGGCGCAGGCCGGGGCGCAGGCTCAGGCCGGGGCGCGTGGCGCGGTGGCCGAGGGCGGTGGGGAGTCAGCCGGGCAGGCGGCCGTAGGCGCGGAGGGTTTTGAGGCGGAGCAGGGTGACGTAGCCGCCCCACTCGTGTTCCACCAGCGGCGTCCACATCTGCCAGTTCCCGCCCCACCCACCCTCGGCCGACTGGGCGGCCAGCATCGCGTCGAGGCCGGCGTCCAGGACGTCCTGCTCGAAGAGCGGGAGCCGCAGCGGCTCCGGCGCGAAGTCGAGGGGGAAGTGCACGTGGCCGGGGGTGTTCAGGTCGAAGGTGACGGCGGCGAGGATGGCGTCGCGCAGCCGGGCGAACTCGGACTCCGCGCGCCTCCTGTCGGGCACCTGGTCGAGGAACGTGACGGCGGCGCGGGCCGCGTACGGCTCGAACTCCCTGGCCACGTACAGCTTTGACCAGCAGAAGTCGGTGGCGGCGTCGAGCCAGGGGTGGGTGACGGCGTGCTTGTGCAGGAGGGCGACGATGGAGGCGGTGGGGATGAGGTCGCCCGGCGGGTTGTCGCCGCTCTGCCACCAGGGGGCGCGCACGGTGTCGCGCACGGAGGGCAGCACGAACGGCACGCCTCCGTCCCCCGTGGTGATGGAGGAGAGGTATTTGCAGGCGGCGGGGACCATGGGCGAGTCGAAGGCGTCGAGCTCGTCGAGGATCCAGAACGCCACCTCGACCGGTTCCGGCTGGCTGCCGGGGCCGCGCAGGTCGGGTTCGAGGGCGTTGCCGAAGCCGCCGTCCTCGTTCTGGTAGCAGCTCAGCGCGTCGAGCACGCGGGTGCGGGAGCCGCCCCTGAACAGGGCTTCGAAGCGGAATCTGTCGAGCAGTCTGCCGTGGTGGTGCAGGTACAGCTCCGCCCGGTCGATGATGTCCATGACGGCGGTCCTTCCGTTGTGGGAGTAGCCGGTGTTGACCGCGAAGGTATCCCCTTGCCGACTCCGTTCTCTTGTAACAATCGGACGCGCGTCAGGGCGCGGACAGGGCCTCCGTGGGTGACATGCGGGCGGCGCGGACCGCCGGGTAGAAGCCGGCGGCTCCG
Organism: Nonomuraea monospora; assembly: GCF_039531895.1. Classification (NCBI taxonomy): domain Bacteria; kingdom Bacillati; phylum Actinomycetota; class Actinomycetes; order Streptosporangiales; family Streptosporangiaceae; genus Nonomuraea; species Nonomuraea monospora. Next base: position 536,580 of record NZ_BAAAQX010000003.1, on the reverse strand, counting down.
CCGATGACGAGCGTGGCCACGACCCCGCCGGCCATGGCCCAGACGGGCACGATCGACGGCCATCCTTGGAGTCCCGCGTACGCGGCGGTGACGCCGATGCCGAGCAGCACGCCGCCGACGCCGCCGATGGCGGACAGCAGCAGCGACTCGGCGAGGAACTGGACGCGGATCTGCCCGCGGGTCGCCCCGAGCGAGCGGCGCAGCCCGATCTCGGCACGGCGTTCCAGGACGGAGATGACCATCGTGTTGGCCACGCCCACGCCGCCGACCAGCAGCGCGACGCCGCCGAGGCCGAGCAGGAGCGCGTTGAGTGTGGCGTCGGTGGCCTGTTTGGCGGCCAGCACGTCGGAGGGGCGGGAGACCTCGACCTCGTTGGGCTGCTCGGGGTTGGCGGTGGGGCCGAGCACGCCGCGCACCTCGACGACGTGCGCCTCCTGGGCTCTGGCGTAGATGGTGGTGGCGTAGCCGTCGAAGCCGAGCCGTTCCTGCGCGACGGGCCAGCCGATGAGGGCGGCCGTGTCGAGCTCGGGCGCCAGGGGTGCGGGGGCGAGCACGCCGACGACGGTGAACCACTGCCCGCCGAGCCAGACGCGCTGGTCGGGGCCCGCCTGGACGACGCCGAGCCGGTCGGCGGCGGTGGCGCCGAGCACGGTGGCCGGGTAGCGGTGGGTGGCCTCGTTCAGCCAGGCGCCGGCGGCGACGGTGGCGCCGACGTCGCCGATCAGGTCGAGGCGGGCGGCGGTGACGGAGAGGCTGCCGCTCTCGGCCTCGGGGACGTGGTCGTTGCGGTAGACCTTGGCCCCGGTGACGCCGATCGCGGTGACGGCGGTGACGGGGGTGATCTGCCCGACCATGCCTTCCGCCTCTGCGGGCAGGTGGGAGGCCTCGCCGAACAGGGTCTTGCCGGGTGACACGGTGAGCAGGTTCGTGCCGAGGGCGGCGAGCCGGCGGTTGAGGTCCTCCTGGCTGGAGGCGGAGATGCCGACGACGCCGAGCATGGCGGCGATGCCGATGGCGATCCCGAGCGCCGACAGGAACACGCGCAGCGGCCGGGCGCGCAGGCCCGCGCCGCCGACCCTGACGACGTCGCGGGGGCGCAGCCGGACGGGGACGAGGACGTTCACGTGACCACCGCCCCGTCGAGCATCTCCACCTGGCGGGGTAGCGAGGCGGCGATGTCGCGGTCGTGGGTGATGACGACCACGGTGGTGCCGGCCGCGTTCAGCTCGCGCAGCAGCTCCATCACGCCGGTGCCCGAGCGGGAGTCGAGGTTGCCGGTCGGCTCGTCGGCGAGCAGCAGCCGCGGCCCGCCGACGACGGCGCGGGCGATGGCGACGCGCTGCCGCTCGCCGCCGGACAGCTCGTGCGGCCGGTGGCCGGCGCGGTGCCCGAGCCCGACGCGTTCCAGCGTCTCGTACGCGCGCAGCCGCCGCTCCCGCAGCGACGGGCCCGCGTACAGCAGCCCGTCGGCCACGTTGTCCAGCGCGGGCACCCCGGCGGCCAGGTGGAACTGCTGGAAGACGAAGCCGATGACGTTCGCGCGCAGGGCGGAGAGCTGCCTGTCGGTGAGCGAGAGCACGTCGTGCCCGGCTATGCGGACGGTGCCGCCGGACGGCCGGTCGAGGGTGCCGATCATGTTGAGCATCGTCGACTTGCCGGACCCGGACGGCCCGACGATGCCGAGCAGCTCGCCGTGCTCGATGCCCAGCCGGACCCCGCGCAGCGCGGCGACGCCGCCGTAGTGCTTGGTGACGTCGCGCAGCTCGGCGATCACTTGGGCACCGCCACGGTGGCGCCTTCAGTCACGCCCTCGACCTCGACCTTGCCGTCGGCGAACAGGCCGACCTCGACCGCTGTGTACCGGGTGGCCGTGCCCTGCACGACCTGCACGCCGTAGCCGCCCTCCGCCAGGGCGAGCAGCGCGCCGACGGGGACGGCCAGGACGTTGTCGCGGCGTTCCGAAACGATGGTGACCTCCACGGGGGCGGCGTCGTAGGACTTCTTCAGCCCGCTCACCGACACCTTCACCTCGACGGTGGTGGCGGTGTCGGTGCCGCTGGTCGTCTCGGTGGCGACGGTGCCCACGGCCGTGACCTTCCCCTTCACGGTGGCGCCGTCGGGCAGCTCGACGGTGGCGGGCCTGCCCTTGGCGACGAGGTGCTCGTCGGCGACGTCGAGGGCGACGCTCACCTCGCGGGTGGTGCCGGTGGCGTCCAGGACGGGGCCGCTCGCGGTGTCGCCGAGTGCCTTGCGCAGCTCGGCGACGCGGATGCGGCCGTCGGCCACGACGACGTCGCCTGGCTGGACGGTGCCGGTGACGTCGAGGCCGAGGTCGTCCTGCCAGTCCTCGACCGCCTCCGCGGTGGCCCAGGTGAACGTGTCGTCCACGTCGAAGCCGTCGTAGCCGAGCTTGTCCAGGTTGCGTTCGAGCAGTTCGACGTCCTTGCCCTCGACGCCGTCGCGCAGCTCGCGGTACAGGGGCATGGTGCCGTACAGGAGGGGGCGGCGGTCGGCGTCCACGCTGTAGACGGCGTGGCCCCTGGTGACGGTGGAGCCTTCCGCGGGCAGCCAGGTGATCGTGCCCTGCGACTTGGCGGCGACGGTGACGGTGTCGCCGTAGCCGAGGGTGCCGTCCACGGTCTTGGTCGCGGTGAGGGTCGTGCGGGTCACCTGGGCGGTGGCCGGCGGGGTGCGTCCGGTGACGGCGGTGCCGGCGCTGTCGCCGCCGAAGCCCACGGCGGCGGCCCCGACGGCGGCGGCGAGCAGCGCGGCGGCCCCCGTCCAGGCCAAAGCCCGCAGCGGGTTGCGCCGTCGGGGCGGCAGCGCCGGTCCGGGCGCCAGCCTGGGGGCCGATCCGGGGGCCGGCCCGGCCTCGGTCACTTGGTGGCTCCCGTTGAGGGGAAGCTGCCGCGGCAGGCCTCGAACGCCTTCTGGAAGGCCGGGTCGTCGCGCTTGATGGAGCCCGCGCCGCCGCCGAACGTGCCGTCGGGGCCCGGGTCGGGCATGTCCACGCCGTTCTCCCGCATGCACCGGGCCAGCGCGCGGAGCTGTTCGACGTCCTCGGGCGTGGCGGCCCGGCGGTCCTTGAACGGGGCCAGCTCGCGGCAGGCCTCGATGGCCTTCTTCGTCTTGCCGTCGGCCTTCCCGGCGATCACGGCGAGGCCGCCGCTGCCGTCGGGCGCGGGGTCCTCCATGGGCACGCCGTGCTCGCGCATGCATTGGGCGAACTTCCTGCCCTGCTCCTGCGGGTCGGCCGTGGCGGTGGGACTGGGGGTGGCGGAGGGCGCCGCGCTGGAGGCGGTCACGGAGGCGACGCCGGCGCCGCTCTGCGAGGTGCCGCAGCCCGCCGCCAGGGTGGCGAGCAGGGCTGCGGCGAGGAGTGTCCTTGTCATGACTCCGAAGGTGCCGGGCGCTGTTCAGAGCGGGCTCGGAGTCACCTCGGAGCCGGGTAGGAGTACGCGGAAGGTGGCGCCCCTGCCGGGCGAGGTGTCCAGCTCGACCCGGCCGCCGTGGGCGCGCACGATGGCGGCGACGATGGCCAGGCCCAGCCCGGCGCCGCCGTCGGCCCTGGATCTGCCCTGGCTGACGCGGTAGAGGCGGTCGAACAGGTGCGGCACGTGCTCGGGCGGCACGCCTGGGCCTGTGTCGGAGATCTCCAGCACGCCCAGGCGCCCCTGGCTGCCGACGCTGACGGTGACGGACGCCTCGGGCGGGGTGTGGCTGAGCGCGTTGCCGACGAGGTTGGCGGCGACCTGACGCAGGCGGGCCTCGTCGCCCACGACAGAGACGGGGGTGAGCCCGCCGTCCAGCCCGGCCAGCCTGACCTGCCGGTCCGGCACGCGTACGCGGGCGTCGCGGATGGTGTCGGCGGCCACCTCCAGCAGGTCCACGGGGCGGCGGTCGAGCGGGCGTTCCTCGTCGAGCTGGGCGAGCGTGAGCAGGTCGTTGACGAGCACGCCCATCCTGGCCGCCTCGTCCTCGATCCTGCGCATGGCCTCGTCGGCGTCGCCGCCGCCCCTGCGGTGCAGCTCGGCGAAGCCGCGTACGGAGGTGAGCGGGGTGCGCAGCTCGTGGGAGGCGTCGGCGAGGAAGCGGCGCATGCGGGCCTCGGAGTGGGAGGCTTCGGCGAGGTAGCGGCGCATGCGGGCCTCGGAGTCGGTCCTGGCGGCGATCTCGGACTGGAGGCGGTCGAGCATCACGTTCATGGCGGCGGCCAGGCGGCCGGGCTCGGTGTGCGGGTCGGCGGCCTGCACCCGGCGGGCGTGGTCGCCTCTGGCGATGTGCCCGGCCGTGGCCTCCATCCTGGTCAGGGGGCGCAGGCCGAGGCGTACGACGGCGTTGGCGCCCAGCCCGAGCAGGAGCAGCACGACCGCGCTGACGGCGGCGGCGATGGCGGTGGCGGCGTTCTGGGTCTGCTCCAGCTCGGTGAGCGGCTGGGCGAACACCATCGTGCCGCCGTCAGAGAGCCGCATGCCGCGGACCCGCCAGGAGGGGCCGCTGGTGCCCGGCACGGTGTAGCTGACGCCGATCTCGACGTGGTCGATGACCGGACGGGGCTCGGAGCCGCTCTGCGACTGCAGGGTGCCGTCGGGACGGTAGACCATGATCTCCGGCAGCGCGGCCAGGCGTTTGGCGAGCACGTCGTTCCAGTCGCCGGCGGCGGGCCGCTGGGTCAGCACCTGGATGGCCTTGACGCTGGAGAGCTTGGTGAGCTGCTGGAGCTGGCCGTCCACGCGGTCCATCAGGCTGCCGCGCAGCAGCGCGATGCCGGCGACGTTCGACAGCACGAGGGCGAGGGCGGCCAGGCCGAGCACGGCCGTGACGAGGCGGGCGCGCAGGCTCCAGGCTCTCATCGGGGGGTCCTCAGGGTGTAGCCGACGCCGCGCACGGTGTGGATGAGCTGCGGCTCGAACGTGTCGATCTTCTTGCGTAAGTAGTAGACGTAGGACTCGACGATGCTGGAGTCGCCGTCGAAGTCGTAACGCCACACGCTGTCGAGGATCTGCGCCTTGCTCACCACCCGGCCGGCGTTGGTGAGCAGGTATTGGAGGAGGTTGAACTCGGTGGGCGACAGGTCGACCGGCACCCCCGCCCTGCGCACCTCGTGGGCGTGCGGGTCCAACTCCAGGTCGGCGTAGCGCAGCACGTCAGGCTCGGGGAGGGCGCGGCTGCGGCGCAGGATGGCGCGGATGCGCAGCACGACCTCCTCCAGGCTGAAGGGCTTGGCCACGTAGTCGTCGGCGCCCAGGGTGAGCCCCTGCACGCGGTCCTCGACGCCGTCGCGGGCGGTCAGGAACAGCACGGGGACGCTGTCGCCGAGCCGCCTGGCGACCTCGAACCCGTCGAAGTCCGCCAGCATCACGTCCAGCACCACGATGTCGGGCCTGAACTCCCTGGCGGCCGTCACCGCCTGCGCGCCCGTCTCGGCCGTCCTGACCTCGAACGAGACCAGGCGCAGCGTCTGGGAGAGCAGGGCGCGGATGTTCGGCTCGTCGTCCACGACGAGCACCCTGGCCGGTCGATCCATGCTCCCAGGTCTACCCGAGTCACTTCAAAGCCGGCTCAAAGCGTTTATTGAGTTGCCCGCCCGCGAGGCCGCCGCCTACCGTGGCGGGCATGTCATGCATGTTCACCTGCCAGGTTTTCATTCGCATCCGCCGCGGCCGGGCTCTGGCCCGCCAGCGGACGCGGTGACTTCGCGCACCTGAGCTGAGCGTCCGCAGGCGCGCCCAGGGCCCTTCGAGACCCATTCATCTCGAGGACCCGGAAGGGCAGTGCTGTGGCGCAGAATTTCGCGCACGGAAACTATTCACACACCCAGCAGAAGGCCAGGAGAGGCGGCGGTGGCGGTCGCACGCCCGCGGATCGGGCGCGGCGCGAGCTGTCGCAGAACTTCCTGGCCGACAGGCATGCCGTCGAGCTGATGATCAAGGCGGCGGCTCCCGAGGGGCTCGTGCTGGAGCCGGGGCCCGGCGAGGGGGCGCTCACGCTGGCGCTGGCCGAGGCGGGCGCGCGGGTGATCGGCTACGAGCTGGACCCGCGGCTGGCCGGCCGGCTGGCCTCGCGCACGCGCGGCGACGCACGCGTCGAGGTCGTCAGGGGCGACTTCACGGCCGCGCGGGCGCCGCGCGAGCCGTTCGCGGTCGTGGGGAACATCCCCTACTCCGTCACGTCGAGGATCGTGGACTGGTGCCTGCGGGCGCCCGCCCTGACCTCGGCGACGCTGCTCACCCAGCGGGAGTACGCCCGCAAGCGCACCGGCGACTACGGCCGGTGGAGCCTGGTCACGGTCGAGTCGTGGCCGTGGTTCGACTGGCGGCTGGGCGACACGGTCGGCAGGGAGAGCTTCCGCCCTGTGCCGTCGGTGGACTCGGCGATCCTGCGCCTGGAGCGCAGACCCGAGCCGCTGGTGCACGGCCGCCGCTCCTACCAGGAGCTGGTGGAGCTGGGCTTCGGCGGGGTGGGCGGCTCGGTGCGGGCCTCGCTGAAGACCCGCTACGACGGCGTGGACGCCGCGCTGGCGGCGGCCGGGGTGCCCCGCGACGCCGTCGTGGGCCACGTCCACCCCGATCAGTGGGTCACGCTGTGGGGGCGCCTATGCCGGTGACCTGACGGGGAGCGGAGCTTCTCAGTGCCGGGGCCGCCGCGATGTGGCGGCCCCACGGCATGGCCAGCGCGAGGATCGGCAGCAGCACGATCGAGGCCCGCGACCAGTACGTGTGCTGCAACCACCAGCCGTTGACGTCGAACTGCGTCATCACCAGGTAGCCGTAGCCCGCCCACAGCGAGCAGCCGATGATGGCCGGCCAGGCGAAGCGGGTGGGGCGGGCGATCAGGAACGGCATGAACCACAGCAGGTACTGGGCGCCCAGCCGGGGCGTCACGACCATGAACACGAGCAGGATGGCCGTGGTCATGTCGATCGGGTCGGCCCGCCGCCACCAGAGGATGACGAGGACGACGCAGACGTAGATCAGGTTGGTGCCGAACGAGGCCATCGCCGGCTCCAGGGACCAGCTGCCCTCGGTGAGCCACGGGGTCCAGCCCCACTCGCCCACGATGGGCCGGATGTCGCGGATGGTGTCGATGACCGCCGGGAGCTGGTTGATCGACGTCCCCGCGAAGATCGGCAGCGTCACGAAGAAGAAGATCGGCACCGCGCCGGTGGTGAACAGGGCGGCGATCCTGGAGCGCAGGTTCGGCAGGAGCAGCAGGAAGCCGGGGATCAGCCAGATCGGCCAGCTCTTCGCGCACAGCGCCAGGCCCATCAGCACGCCGGCCAGCAGGCCGCGCTTGAGCTGGGCGCGGTCGTCGGGGCCTGGCAGCAGCGCCCGGTGCAGCATGCCGCCGCGGCCGATGACGCGCGGGACGGAGGCCCGCACGCCGTACGCGGCCACTCCGGCGCGGACCTTGCCGACCACGTCGGTGACCATGCCGGGCCTGTCGGGGTCGCCGGGGCCCCTGGCCACCACGAACGCGGCCACGCCGAACACCAGCGCGACGGGCTCCACCTGGCCATGGACGGAGGCGATGAGCACGGCGAGCGGGTTGAGCGCGTACTGCAGGGCGCGCAGCGACGCCTTCGGGCCGCCGGCCAGCTTGGCGACCAGCGGGATGAGGGCGATGTCGGCGACCACGGTGACCAGGCGCCCGGCGTACTCCCACGGGATGCCCAGCCACAGCAGGATGCCGTACACGTACGGGATGGTCGGCAGGAAGTGCCAGCCGCCCTCGCTGGCCAGCACCGGGTCCTCCCCCCGCAGCACGGCCTCGCCCGCGGGCTTGAAGCTCTCGACGAAGTCGACGGGCTGCCAGCTGTCGATGGCGGAGGTGTACATGATGAGCACGCGTACGGCGACGCCCACGACGATGGCGACGGCCAGAGATGGCCGCCAATCACGCCATTGGGCGACGAGAGCGAGCACGACACCGGCGACGAGGACGATCCCCGTGAGAACTGCGTAATCCATGGCGGCCTCTAGCCTGCCGTAACCGGGGGGCTACTGCCACCTGGGCTTCCAATTCTTATCCCCGACATGCCGACACGTATCCCGATACGACATCACCGTCTGTGTTGAACTTTTTCCATGGGGGGATCGCAGGTCAACCAGGCACTGGTCAGGCTCTACTTCGAGGTGAGAGATGGGCTGCGCGACCCGGTCGCGGCCTGGGCGAAACTCACAGGGAACTCACAGCTCTACCAGCGGGCCCGGGGGGAGAGGCGGGTGCCGCTGGACGACGCGACGGCGGCGGAGCTGACGGCGGCGGCGATGGCGTACACGGCCGCCTGTCACGGGGCCGAGCAGGTGGCGGCGCTGGCCACCTCGCCGCTGGCGCGGGTGGTCGGCGGGCTCGGCGGGGCGGTGCTGACTGAGCATCCGTGCGCGCCCGAGCAGGTGCTGGGGCCGCGCTTCTGCGGCCCGGGGGCCGACGACTGGGCGCGGGCGGCGCACGTGCTGCTGTGGGGGGAGAACAACCGGCTGGTACGCAGCGCGGACACGCCGTGGGTGATCGCCGGGCGGTACAAGGGGCAGAAGGTGGTGGCGATCGGCACCCACCCGACGCGGCTGTCCGACGAGACGCTCGTGGTCCGGCCGGGCACGGACGGGGCGCTGGCCATGGCCATGGGGCACGTGCTGCTCAAGGAGTTCTTCCTGGACCGCACGCCGTTCGCCGAGCACGCCATGGCGCGCACGGACCTGCCGCTGCTGGTGCGGCTGCGCGAGCGGGAGTCCGGGTACGTGCCCGGCGGGCTGACCGGCGGGGCGTACGGGCGGCTCAGCCTGTACGGCGGCGAGACCGTGGAGGTGCTGCTGCCGCGCTTCGACGACGGGCCGGGGGTGCTGCGGCGCGGCGTGCCCGTGCTGCGGGACGGCGGCGAGCTGGTGACGACGGTGTTCGACCTGGTGCTGGCCGTCTACGGGGTGGCCAGGCCGGGGCTGCCGGGCCGGTGGCCCGGCGGGTACGAGGACCGGGCCGAGCCGTACACGCCCGCCTGGCAGGAGGCGTACACGGGGGTGGCCGCGTCGCGGGCGCTGAAGACGGCGCGGGAGCTGGGGGTGACGGCGGAGAAGACCGGCGGGCGGTGCGTGATCGTGCCGGGGCGGCTGGAGACGCCGCACGCCGACACCGCCTACCGGGCGATGCTCGCGCTGCTGGTGCTGACCGGGTGCGGCGGCGGGTGGGCGCAGGCGGGGCAGGAGGGCATCCCGCTGGTGCCGTACCTGTGCCTGCACGCGTGCGGCGAGGACCGCTCCGACGTGGGCGCGCTGAGCTGGGCGCTGGCGGAGGGCCTGTTCGCGCGGCGGTCGGCGCGGTCGGTGCTGCTGGAGGCGGTGGCCGACGGCTGGCCGATGGCGCCGCCGCCGCGCGTGCTGGCCCTGCCGAGGCCGATCTACCCGCTGCCGCCCGGCGTGGACCTGCTGATCGGGCCGGACGAGCACTGCGACCTGTCGCCGCCCGACCCCGAGCTGGTCGCCGAGACGCTGGCCAAGCTGGCCGGCGGCATGACGCTGGCCGAGCCGGGCGGCGCGGCCGAGGCCGGGCGGATGCGGATGCTGGTGGATCACGCCTGGATGCACGAGTACGGCGAGGCGCTGCCCACCTACCGCCCGCCCGGCCTGGGCCTGCCGGTCAAGCCGACGCAACTGGTCAGGTGAGCCCGTTCAGGTACGCCCGGTGGCTGCGGGAGAACTCGTGCCCGTTGTACCGGTCCCAGTTGATCGACCAGGTCATCAGGCCGCGCAGGCCCGGGTAGACCCCGCGCGGCCGGTACGTCCCGCAGTTGCTCCCCTTGGCCAGGCAGTCGAACGCCTTCTGCACCTCCGCGACGCTGGTGAACCCGTTGCCCGCGTTGACCGAGGCGGGCAGCCCGATGGCCACCTGGTCCTGGCGCAGCGGCGGGAACACGTTGGCCGGGTTGCCCATGATCGGGAAGCCGGCCAGCAGCATGTCCGTCATGGCCACGTGGAAGTCGTGCCCGCCCATCGTGTGGTACTGGTCGTCGAGGCCCCTGATCGGGCCCGAGTTGTAGTCCTGCACGTGGAGCAGGGTCAGGGCGTCGCGCATGGCGTGGATGACGGGCAGGTAGGAGGCGCTCCTGTTGTCGGCGGCGCCGTTCGGGCCCGGGCCGTAGAACTGGTAGCCGAGCTGGACGAAGAACGTCTCCGGCGCCATGGTCAGGGTGAACTTCGCACCGTAGCGGCTCTTGAGCGTCTTCAGCGCGGAGATGAGGTTGACGACGACTGGGGTGGTGGGTGCGGCGAGGCTGGTGTCGCCGGGGTTGAGGTAGAGGGAGTGGCCCTCGAAGTCGATGTCGAGGCCGTCGAGGCCGTACTTGTCGATGATCGCGGAGACCGAGGCGACGAACGTGTCGCGGGCCGCCGTCGTGGTGAGCTGGACCTGGCCGTTCTGGCCGCCGATCGAGATGAGCACCTTCTTGCCCTGGGCCTGCTTGGCCCTGATGGCGGCGATGAAGTCGGCCTCCGGCTCGACGTTCGGGCACTCGGCGGCCGGGCACTGGCGGAACCTGATGTCGCCCGAGGTGACGGAGGTGGGCTCGCCGAAGGCGAGGTTGATGACGTCCCACTCGGCCGGCACGTCGCTCATGCGGATGTATCCGGATCCGTTGGCGAACGAGGCGTGCAGGTAGCCGACCAGGACCCGCTTCGGCAGGTCGCCGCCGGGGCCGCCGCCGCTGGTCGTGGTGCCGCTGACCTCCTGGCCGTACGCCGAGCAGTTGCCCGCCGCGTCGCAGGCGCGGACCTTGAAGCGGTACGTGGTGGCGGCGGCCAGACCGGTCGCCGTGAGGGTCGTGCCCGTGGCGGCGACCGGGGCGCCGCCGTCGCGGGAGACCTCGTAACGCGTCACGCCGACGTTGTCGGACGAGGCCGACCAGCTCACGTTCAGGCTGGAGGCGGTCGCGCCGCCGACGGCCACGTTGCCCGGCACGCTGGGCGCCTGCGTGTCCGGGGTGCCGCCGGGGCCGTCGAGCACCACGTCGTCGGCGTGGTAGGCGCCCTGGCCGTACCAGCCGTTGAGATAGATGGCCACCGACGTGGTGGCGGCGCCCGTGGTGAAGGACGTCCTGAGCTGGCTCCACTGGCCGCCGGGAGAGCCCCACGTGCTGGCGTTGACGCCCGTGCCCGTGGCACCCAGGAACACGTAGCTGCCCTGCACCCAGGCCGACAACTGGTAGGTGGTGTTCGGCTGGACGGTCACCGCCTGCTGGCAGCGGGCCAGGTCGTTGCCCTGCGGCGTCGCCTGAAGGGCGCGGGCCCCGCCGTGCACCGGGGACGACACCGCTTGGCCCGCCGAGCAGGTCCAGCCGGTCAGGCCGTCCTCAAAGCCCGGATTTATCGCGATATTGGCGGCAAAGGCGGGGGCGGCGGTCAGGCCGAGGGCCAGCACCACCCCCGACACGACGCTGATCAGGCTCCTCATCCCGTGAACCCCTTGAAGATGTTCGTGAACTCGTAGCTCGACTGCGCGATCCCACTGCACGTCGGCGACACCCTGCCGTCGGGGCAGCCGCCGTTGTCGCGGGCGGCGGACCAGAAGCCGACGAAGGCGAGGTGGTTGGCGTTGGCCCAGGCGAGCAGCTTGCGCGCGTCGGCCTGCGTGGTGGTCATGCCGGTGTCGTTCTTGCCGATCATCGGGGTGACCCCGAGCATCCGCCTGAGCTGCGCGTCGGTCTTGGCCGGCCAGACGCCCTTCATCTGGTTCAGCGTGGCCTGCGCGGCGGCGATCATGGCGTCGCCCCAGTTGCCGGTGTAGCCGAAGTTCATCAGCATCGGGTTGACGATCACGTTCAGCCCCTTGGCCGCCGCGTCCTGGAGGATCTGCAGCGAGAACGGGTCCACGCCGTAGTCCTGGCCCTGGATCCGCAGCGTGTAGCTGACGACGGTGCCGCGCTCGCTCTGGAGCTGCTTCAGCGCGGTGTTGACCTTGTTCACGTCGATGCTGGCCTCGACGTCCACGTCCAGGTGGTTGGTGCCGACCGTGTCCAGCACCTTCTTGTACGCGGTGACGAGCGCGGCGGCGCTGCCGCACACGTGCTCCAGGTATGGCCCCAGCGCCCCGCCGCTGGCCACGACCACCTGGCCGCCCTGCGCCTGGAGCGCCTTGACGTCGTTGACGATGCGCGCGTCGCCGATGGGCATCGTGCCGCCCCAGGACGGGTTGCAGCCGGAGCTGTCGCCGAGCGCGAAGGCCAGCGTGTAGTTCTTGACGCCGGTGGCGTTGGCGGCGCTGACCAGGGACGGTGTGGGCATCGTGATGTCGATGTAGGGGGCGTACTTGATGTCGCCGGTCGGCGGGGTGGTGTCGTCGGTGGTGCGGCCGGTGACGGAGGCGGAGTAGGCCGAGCAGTTGCCTGCCGCGTCGCAGGCCCTGACACGGAAGGAGTAGGACGTCTGCGCGGCCAGGCCGGTGGCGGTGTGGCTGGTTCCTGACACTGCGGAAGGTGCGCCGTTGTCCCTGGACACCTCGTAGCGGGTCACGCCGACGTTGTCCGTGGAAGCCGACCAGCTCACGTTCAGGCTGGAGGCGGTCGCGCCGCCGACGCTCACGTTGCCCGGCACGCTGGGCGCCTGCGTGTCCGGGGCGCCGCCGGGGCCGTCGAGCACCACGTCGTCGGCGTGGTAGGCGCCCTGGCCGTACCAGCCGTTGAGATAGATGGCCACCGACGTGGTGGCGGCGCCTGTGGTGAAGGACGTCCTGAGCTGGCTCCACTGGCCGCCGGGGGCGCCCCACGTGCTGGTGTTGACGCCTGTGCCCGTGGCGCCCAGGAAGACGTACGCTCCCTGGACCCAGGCCGAGAGCTGGTAGGTGGTGTTCGGCTGGACGGTCACCGTCTGCTGGCAGCGGGCCAGGTCGTTGCCCTGCGGCGTCGCCTGAAGGGCGCGGGCCCCGCCGTGCACCGGGGACGACACGGTCTGGGCTCCTGAGCAGGTCCAGCCGGTCAGGCCGTCCTCAAAGCCCGGATTTATGGCGATATTGGCGGCTAAGGCGGGGGTTGCGTGGAGGGCGAGGAGGGCGGCGGTGAGCAGGACCGCCGGTGCTCGGAGTCTCATGGGTTTCCTCACTGCGGCCCGCCCCCGGGGTTCGCGGGGGCGGGCCGCTCAGCGGGTCAGAGGCCCGCGGGTCTCGCGGGCGGGCCGCTCAGCGGGCTAGAAACCCGCGGTGACGCGGGTGAAGTCCCAGTCGGACTGCGCGATGCCGCTGCAGTTCGAGACCACGCCGCCACCCGGGCAGGGGCGGTCGCGGTTGACGGCCCAGTAGGCGAGCCTGGTCAGGCCCTTGGACTTGGCCCAGTCGCGGATCTGGGTCCAGGTCGCGACCGAGGTCATCTCCTGCTGGTCGGACAGGCCGTTCATGCCGGAGATGCCCATGTGCGCGTAGGCCTGGGCGTCGGTCCAGCCGAACGCGCTCTTGAGCGCGTTCTTCAGGCCCTCGGAGGCGTTGACGGTGTCCTGGTAGATGTTGGAGCTGCCGAAGTCGAACGGCATGATCGTGTAGTTGTCGATCGGCACGCCGAGCGCCTTCGACTGGTTGATCAGGCGGATGCCGTGGCTGTTGGGGCCGGTCCGCGTGGTGCCGAAGGTGACGACGACCTTGACGTTCGGGTTGTTCGCCTTGACGATCTTGAGCGCGTTCAGGATGCGGTCCTGGACGGTGTAGTTCTCGAACTCGTCGGTGTTCTCGATGTCGAAGTCCACGACGGCCGGGCCGACGGCGTTGATGACCTGCTGCACCGCGTTCGCGAACGCCTGCGGGGTGGAGCAGTTGGGGCCGAGCTTGTTGCCCTGCCAGCCGCCGAAGGAGATCTGGACGCTGCCGCCCTTCGACTTGATCGTGTTGATCGCCTGCTGGTCGGCGCCGCCGGTCAGCGCCCGGTTGCCGTCCCAGGCGGGGGTGCAGCCGCCGCTGGACAGGATGAAGGCCATCGTGAACGACTTCACGCCCGTCGCGTCCATGACCGTGCCGGGGTTGGGCGGGTTGCCCCAGCCCATGTAGAGGTAGGGCGCTCCGGCCATCTTGGTGGGGTTCTCGCCGCCACCGCCGCCGGCGGAGGTGGTCGCGGTGACCGAGTTGCTGACGCCGGACAGGTTGCCCGCCGCGTCGCGGGCCCGGACGGTGTAGGTGTAGCTGGTGCTCGCGGCGCGGCCGGTGTCGGTGAAGGAGGTGCCGGTCGCCGTCGTGACGAGGGTGCCGCCCCGGTAGACGTTGTAGCCGGTGACGCCCACGTTGTCGGTGGAGGCGTTCCACGCCAGGGAGACGCTGCTGGAGGTGACGCCGGTCGAGCGGAGGTTGCCGGGCACCGACGGGGCCGTGGTGTCGTTGCCGCCGCCACCGCCGCCGCCCTGCTTCCACAGGGCGGGCACGTTCGGCGGCTCCCAGCCGGGCTGGGAGGTGTGCGCCTGGATGCACGTGTAGTCGACGCCGTTGTAGGTGACGACCGCGCCGATGGCGTAGGAGGTCCACGGGGCCCAGGCGGCGGCGAGCTGTTGCACCGCGCCGTACGCCGCGGGGGCGGCGGTGGCGAGCCCGGCACCGGTCAGCGCGAGGGCCAGTCCTGCCACCAGTGCGGTGAGTTTGCTACGAAATTTCATGGCATTCCCTGGAGGTGGGGCTTGACGGTCTTGGAGAACGACCAGTTGTTGCTCGCGTCCCAGTTGATGGACCAGGTCATCGCGCCCCTGATGTCCGGGTAGGCGCGCGGTGGCACGAAGCTCCCGCAACTGGTGCGCTTGGCCAGGCAGTCGAGCGCCTGGTTGACGAGGGCGGGCGCGACGACGCCGCCGCCCGCGGCTCCCGGCCCGGCGGGCAGGCCCAGCGCCACCTGGTCGGGGCGCAGCCCGTTCTCCAGCTGGATGCAGGCCAGGGCGGTCATGAAGTTGACCGAGCCCTGCCCGTACGCCTGGGCCTGGTCGCAGCCGAGCATGGAGCCGGAGTTGTAGAACTGGGTGTGGACGACCGTGAGGATGTCCTTGATGGACAGGGCGAGCTTGAAGTACTCCATCCCGGTCGACTGCATGTCGATGGTCTGCGGGGCCATCGTGATGATCAGCCCGGAGCCGGCCTTGGCGCGCAGCGACCGCAGCGCCTGCGCCATGTAGGTGGCGTTGAGGCCGTTCTCCAGGTCGATGTCCACGCCGTCGAAGCCGTAGCTCTGCATGAGCGCGTACACCGAGTCGGCGAACCGCGTGGCCGCCGCCGCGCCGGCGACCTGCACCCGGCCGGCCTCTCCGCCGACCGACAGGATGACCTTCTTGCCGCGCTGGTGCAGGGCCTGGACGTCGGCCTTGAACTGGGCGTCGGTGTAGCCGCCGACCGCGGTCGCCAGCCCTGGATCGACGGCGAAGACGACCTCTCCGGCGGTGGCCGTGGCCTCGCCGAAGGCGATCGCGACGAGGTCGTACTCGTTCGGCACTGCCGACAGCTTCAGCTCGGTGGCGGCGTTGACGAAGTTGTGCCAGTAACCGGTGAGGAAGTGCCTGGGCAGCGTGCCGCCGCCCGTGCAGCCGGTGGTGGTGGCGGTGGCGTCCTGACCGGGCGACTCGCCCTGCGCGTTGTACGCCCTGACCGTGTACGTGTGGGTCTCGCAGGCGGCCAGACCGCTGATCGTCGCCGTGGTGGCGGTGGTCGTGGCCTTGAGCGCGGTGCCCTCGTAGACGCGGTAGCCGGTCACCGTGCCGGTGGCGGCGCCCCAGCTCAGGCTGATCGCGCTGCCGGTCGCGGTGGCGCTGACGGCTCCGGGAGCGCCGGGCACGCCCGGGTTCGTGGTGCCGCCGCCGCAGGAGGCGCCGTTCAGCGTGCAGCCGGTGATGCCGGGGAAGTTGCCTGGGCTGCCGTTGAAGCCGAAGCTCGCACTGGCCCCCGGCGCGAGCGGGGCGGCCCAGCTCGGGTTGGTGAACGTGTAGTGCTGGCCGCTCCTGGTCATCACCGCGTCCCAGGCGGAGGGGATGGTGAAGCCGGAGGGCAGGTCGAACTGGACGTTCCAGCTCGGCAGTGCGGTGGTGGTGCCGTTGGTGACCGTCACCTTGCCTTCGAAGCCGGAGCCCCAGTCGGACACCTTGACGAAGGTGGCGGTGGCGGCCGCGGCGTGGGCGGGCAGGGCTTGCAGGCCGAGGGCGAGGGTGGCGAGGGTGAGGAGAATCGCGCGTAGTCTCACGGGGTTCTTCCTTCAGGGGAGGTGCGTGCCGTACGGCTTGCGCCGGGGGGTGAGAGCGCAAGCCGTACGGCACGGCCCGCGGAGGTGATGGCACGGGCCTTTGGGGGGTGTCGGCGCGAGTAACCTTGCAGCGGTTGTTAGGTTTTGTCCGATTGATGATTACTTTTAGGAAAGTTTCCTAAGAGTTGTCGCGATCGTAGCTTTGACACCGGATGCTTACAAGACCCAAACACGACTCCGCCGCACGGGGGCCGGAATCCCGTGCGGCGGAGTGGGGGTTGAAGGTTACGGTTGCTGGGTGATCCTCACGTCGTCCACACCGGCCTCGACCAGCGACGCTCCTGAGGCGTCGGCGGCGTCGACGAGGATGCGGACGGTCTGCCCGGCGAAGGCGTTCAGACTCGCAGAAGCCGTGGCCCAGGCGCCGTTGCGGTTGGTCGCCGCACCGGCCTGGTTGAGCACCGTCGAGGTGGTGCTGCCGACCACGCGCACACGCAGGTAGTCGGCGGTGGAGGCGTTCGAGCCGTGCGCCAGGTACCACGAGAACGACAGGTTCAGCGCGCCGGTCGAAGGCAGCGTGATCGGCGGCGACTGGATCGAGGTGATCCCGCCGTCGATGTCGTTCGCGCCCGCGGACGCGCCCGCCAGCCGGCCGGTCACCAGGTCGTTGGCGCCGCTGACCGTGGTGCCGAGCTGCTTGGCGCCGCTGGACGTGGTCGCCTCGGGGTCACCGCGCTCCCACTGGCCGAGGGTCGCCGTGTCCGTGGCGCCCGGGTTCGCGGTCCAGCCCGTGGCCGACTCGAAGGTGTCCTGGTAGACGGTGATCGGCGGGTTGCCGGTGCCGCAGTACTGGGCCTCCTTGCCGATGATGCGGTAGACGCAGTCGGAGTACTCCAGGAAGCGCAGCACCGCCTCCCTGTTGCGGGTCGTCTGGGGCACGATCTGCTCGTCCGGCGGGTAGAAGCCCGGGCTGGAGCCGGTCGGGTACATCTCGAAGGTGAAGCTGAAGATCTTGTAGACGCCCCACATCCAGTCGTCGATGGTGCCGTCGGTGATGTAGAGGTCGCTGGCCTGCTCGGGCGTGTACCCGTTGGTGGAGGCCATGTTCTGGCCGAGGGTGGCGTGCGCGTCCCTGTCGTCCTGGGTCAGGCCGGGGGCGGTGTCGTTGAAGGTGTAGCCGTAGGGCCACAGGATGAGCTCGCTGTAGGTGTGCCAGTCGATGTGCGACTTGATCTGCTGGACGCCGCCGACCACGCGGCTGCGCACCCAGTTGGCCGCCGCCCTGACCTCGGGCGCCGACTCCGCGCTGGCGCCCCGGTACGTCTCGCTCGACGTCGTGCCGGACGAACCGCCGCAGCAGCCCCAGTTGTAGGCCCAGTTGCGGTTCATGTCGGTGCCGACGGCCGAGGAGCCCGAGTTGGGCTGGCGGTTCTTGCGCCAGGAGCGGTAGGCGCCGGTGGCGATGTCGTACTCGCCGCCGTCCGGGTTCATGTCCGGCATGATCCAGATTTCCCTGGTGTTCACCAGGTTGGTGATCCGCGCGTCGCTGCCGTAGTTGTCGGTGAGCAGGTGCATGATGTACAGCGCCATCTCGACCGTGAGGTGCTCGCGGGCGTGCTGGTGGGCGGTGAACAGGACCTCGACCTCGTTCTCGTCCGTGCCCACGTTGTCGCTGATCTTGATGAGGCGGAGGTTCCTCCCTTCGTAGGAGGTGCCGTAGTTGGCCTGGCTGATGAGGCCCGGATGGGCCGCGACCAGGGCGTTGATCTCCGCGTTCATCTCCGCGTAGTTGTGGTACTGCGAGTCCGCCGGCGGGAAGTCAAAGGCGTCGACGGACGGGGGTGTCGGGCGCGGCACCTCCGCCACCCGGTAGCCGAGCCGCTTGATGGCGGACACCTCGGCTTCCGTGGCCGTGACCAGGACCGAGTCCTTGGCCACCTCCTCGATGGCGGCTCCGGTGGCCGCGACGGCGCTGCGCTGCTGTGCGTCGACCGGGCCCGACACGCGGTACTGCTTGTTGGGCGGCGGCTCGGCGGTGGCACCCGCGCCCGTCATGCCGGTCAGGCTGATCAGGCTGAGGGCTGCCAGCAGGATGACAAAACGGCGTTTCACCTCGTCCTCCTCAGGCGCTCGGGATGGGGTTGCTGACTCGCGCCTGAACTGAGAGTGATGAGGTTGCCAGACCTAGGAAAGGCCCAAATTTACGGACATCGGGATCAGGGTTTCCTGCAGGGGCTTCCTGGCCAGATCGGGCACCTCGCTGCCCTCGGCCGCGTACCCGACGGGGAACAGGATGTAGGGCCGCTCGTTGGGCGGGCGGCGGCAGATCTCGCTGAGGAAGGCCATCGGGTTCGGCGTGTGCGTGAGCGTGGACAGGCCCATGACGTGCAGCGCCGTGATGAACAGGCCGCAGGCGATGCCGACGCTCTCGTTGACGTAGTAGTGCCTGACCTTCTCGCCCTCGGGGGTCAGGCCGTACTTCTCGGCGAAGCAGACCACCAGCCAGGGCGCCACCTCCAGGTACCCCTTGTCCGAGCTGGTCTCCATCGGCTCCAGGGCCGCCCGCCACTCGGGCGGCAGCCGCCCGCCCTCGTAGTTCTGCCGCTCCTCGACCTCTGCCGCCTCGCGCACCCGCCGCTTGGTCTGCGCGTCGCCGATCGCCACGAACTTCCACGGCTGCTGGTGCGCCCCCGACGGCGCGGTGTTGGCGGCCCGCACGGCCAGCTCGACGCACCGGTACGGCACCGGCTCCGGGCTGAACTGCCGCACGCTGCGCCGCCGGTCCACCAGCCGGTGGAACTCCTCGCCGCGCCTGACCATCTCCTCGGGCGCGTAGCGCTCCGGCTCATAGGGAACGAAAGGGTGCTGGTGCTCCATAAGATCCGAAGTCTCCGGCCCGGTTGCCGTATCTGACAACAGTGCCCCTCGCATGCTGCCGATCTGACAGTGAAACCCCGCTATGGGAGGCGAATATGCCAGCACGCCGCCACGGTCTCGACGATCTGGACCGCGACCTGCTCCGCCTGGTCGCCGAGCGCCCGCGCAGCGGCCTGCTGGAGATCGCCCGCCTGCTGGGGGTGGCGCGCGGCACCGTGCAGGCCCGGCTGGACCGCATGGTCGCCGACGGCGTGATCACCGGTTTCGGCCCCGAGCTGTCCCCCGCCGCGCTCGGCCACCCGGTGCAGGCGTTCACCACGCTGGAGGTCGAGCAGGCGGCCCGCGAGCACATCTCGGCGACCCTGGAGGCGATCCCCGAGCTGCTGGAGGCCTACATCGTGACCGGTCCAGGCGACGTGCTGTGCCGGATCGCGGGCCGCGACCACGAGCACCTCCAGCAGGTCATCGACCGGATGCTGGCCGTGCCGGGGGTGCGCCGCAGCACCACCGTCATCACGCTGTCCACGGTGGTGCCGCACCGCGTGATGCCGCTGACAGGCCCCTGACAGGCCGGTGCCAGGCCGATGCCAGGGCGGCCCGGCACCGTTCCTGGCATGACGTACGCGATCGAAGCAGAAGGGCTCGCCAAGCGGTACGGCGACAAGGCCGCACTCGACGGCATCGACCTCCATGCCAGGACCGGCACCGTGCTCGGCGTCCTGGGCCCGAACGGCGCGGGCAAGACCACCGCCGTGCGCATCCTCGCCACCCTGATCGCCCCCGACGCGGGCCGGGCCCTGGTCGGCGGGCACGACGTGACCCGCGAGCCCGGCAAGGTCCGCGAGCTCATCGCGCTGACCGGCCAGTACGCCTCCGTGGACGAGAAGCTCACCGGCACCCAGAACCTGGTGCTCATCGGCCGCCTGCTCGGCCTGACCAGGGCGGCGGCCAAGGCCAGGGCCGCGGAGCTGCTGGCCCGCTTCGGCCTGGAGGAGGCGGCCGGCCGGTCGGCGGGCGGTTACTCGGGCGGCATGCGCCGCCGCCTCGACCTGGCCGTGAGCCTGGTCGCCAGGCCGCGGATCCTGTTCCTCGACGAGCCCACCACCGGCCTGGACCCGCACGCCCGCGGCGACCTGTGGAACACGGTCAGGGGGCTGACCGCCGACGGCGTGACGGTGCTGCTGACCACCCAGTACCTGGAGGAGGCCGACCAGCTCGCCGACGACCTGCTGGTCATCGACCGGGGCCGGGTCGCGGCGTCGGGCACGCCCGCCGAGCTGAAGGCGCTGGCGGGCGGGCACCGGCTCGACGTCAGGCCGCTGCACGCGGCGGACCTGGAGAAGGCCGGCAGCATCCTCGGCGTCCGCGCCGCCGACGGCGTGCTGACCCTGCCGGTCCACGACCTGGCCGTGCCGCCCGCCGTGCTGCGGAAGCTGGACGACGCGGGCATCGTGCTCGCCGAGCACTCCCTGCGGCTGCCCTCCCTGGACGACGTCTTCCTCACCCTCACTGGAGAGAAGCGATGATCACTGCTGTCAACCAAGGACTGACGCTGGCCTGGCGCAGCCTGATCCCGCTGCGGAACAGCCCAGGGCAGCTCTTCGGCCTGCTGTTCCAGCCCGTTTTCATGATCGTCATTTTCGTGTACCTGTTCGGCGGGGCGGCCGGGGGTGACCGGGCGGGGGCGGTGGCGTACATGCTGCCCGGCGTGCTCGTCCAGGTCGCGCTGATGGCCACGATCACCACCGGCATGAACCTGGCCACCGACATCGGCAACGGCGTCTTCGACCGGTTCAGGACGCTGCCGATCGCCAGGTCCGCGCCGCTGACGGGCCGGATCATCGCCGACCTGCTCACCATGCTGATCACGGTCGCGATGTCGCTGGCCGTCGGGTACGCCGTCGGCTTCCGCATCACCACCGACCCGCTGCGCGCGCTGGCCGGGATCGGCCTGGTGCTGCTCATGACCACGGCGCTGAGCTGGGGCTCGGCCTGGATCGGGCTGGTCGCCAAGTCGGTCACCTCGATGCAGGGCCTGGCCACGGCCGTGCTGCTGCCGCTCACGTTCGGCAGCAGCGCCTTCGTGCCCGCCACCGACATGCCGGGCTGGCTGACCTGGTGGATGGGGGTCAACCCGGTCTCCCACCTGGCCGGAGCCCTGCGCGGCCTGCTGGGCGGCGGGGCGGCGGCGGCCGACCTGTGGATCACCGTCGGCTGGAGCGCCGCGCTGCTCGCCCTCTTCACGCCCCTCGCCCTGCGCGCCTACAACAGGAGAGTCCGATGATCGAGACCACCGAGACCATGACCACCCGTGACGGCGTGCGGCTCGTCGCGACCGCGTGGCGGCCCGATGGGCCTGGGCCCTTCCCCGTGCTGCTGTCGCGCACCCCCTACGGCCGGGGCCTGGCCGGGCCGGGGTTCCACCTGGACGTGCCCCGGCTGGTGGCGGCCGGGTACGCGGTCGTGGCGCAGGACGTGCGCGGCACCGGCGACTCGGACGGCGAGTTCCGGTTCATCAGCGGCGAGGCCCGGGACGGCCACGACGCGGTGCGGTGGGCGGCGACCCTGCCCTGGTCCGATGGAAATGTCGGCATGTACGGTGATTCATACCTGGCGATCACGCAGCTCCTCGCCGCCCAGGAGCGGCCCGAGGGCCTGCGCGCCATCGCGCCGCACGTCTCCCCCGCCGGCCTGTACGAGTGCGTGTACCAGCCGGGCGGCGTCCCCAACCTCAACGTGATCCTCACCGTCAGCCTGATGGTGCTGGGCCCGCGCGAGCTGGACCGGCGCATCGCCCGCGGCACGGCCACCCCGCAGGACAGGCAGGCGTACCTGGCGGCGGCCTCGCGGCTCGGCGAGCTGTTCGACCGGCTGCCGCTCGCCGACCAGCCCCTGCTGGCGGACCTCGTGCCCTTCTACTCGGCCTGGATGGACACCCCCGACCCCCGCGCCCCGCTCTGGCGGGACGGCGTCGTGGACCACTCCCGCATCGACGTGCCCGCGCTGGTCAGCACCGGCTGGTACGACTACTTCCTGGACGCCTCCATCGAGCACTACACGCTGCTGCGCGGAGACTCGCGGCTGGTCGTGGGCCCGTGGACGCACTTCACCCACGACAGGGACATCTGCGGCCGTGACTACGGGGAGCACGCGAGCCAGGACGCCGTCGACTGGACCGGCCTGCACCTCGACTGGTTCGGCCACTGGCTGCGCGGCGAGCCGATGCGCGACCAGGCCAAGGTGCGGATCTTCGTGATGGGGGACGACGCGTGGCGCGAGGAGGCGGACTGGCCGATCGCGCGGGCCCGGCGCACGGCGTACCACCTGGGTCCGGGCGGCACGCTCTCGACGACGCCGGGCACCGGCGGGTCCTGGAAGTTCGTCAGCGACCCCGGCGACCCGGTGCCCACGGTCGGCGGTGCCGTCATGGCGTTCGACGGGTTCGGCCCGCTCGACCAGCGCCCGCTGGACCAGCGCGCCGACGTGCTGCGCTTCGTCAGCGAGCCGCTGACGCGGCGGGTGGAGGTGAGCGGGGCCGTCGAGCTGGTCGCCCGCGTGTCCACCACCGCTCGCAGCGCCGACCTCACCGCCAAGCTGATCGACGTGCACCCGTCAGGACGGGCCGAGCTG
The DNA here is from genome assembly GCF_039531895.1 of Nonomuraea monospora. Lineage (NCBI taxonomy): Bacteria > Bacillati > Actinomycetota > Actinomycetes > Streptosporangiales > Streptosporangiaceae > Nonomuraea > Nonomuraea monospora. The sequence goes on along the minus strand of NZ_BAAAQX010000003.1, from coordinate 513,899 downwards.
CTCACCGACGGCGTCGCCAGGGTGAGCGGCGGCACGGCCCCCGGCGAGGTGACGGTGCGGCTCGGGGCGACCTCGAACGCGTTCCTGCCGGGGCACCGGATCAGGATCGACCTGGCGGGCGCCAACTTCCCCAGGTTCGCCAGGAACCCCGAGAAGGGCACCACCACGGTGCACGCCCCCACCTACGTCGTGCTGCCCACCATCGCGTAGACCTCGGGCATGCCCATCGCGGCGCCCTGCGCGAAGCAGGCCTGGAACCGTTCCGCGCCGAGGGCGGCCCTGGCCGCCTCGACGCCCTCGGCCGTCTCGGGCGAGCCGTCGGCCGGCTCCACCGCCGAGGCGGCCCCGAACAGCACGGCCGCCCGCTCCTGGTCGCCCCCGGCCTGCGCGATCAGCCCGAACCCGGCCAGCGTCACCGACTGCAGCGGCCGGTCGGGGACCACCTCGCCGAGCGTCCGCAGTGCCCGGTGGTGCTCGGCCAGCGCCCCTTCCACGTCCCCGCTCCACAGCAGCGCGCGGCCGTAGGCGGTCCTGAGCGACACCTCGAACTGCATGACCGGCACGACCTCCGGCAGCAGGGCGAACAGGTCCCGGTACAGCGCCAGCCCGCGCTCCAGGTCGCCGGTGCGGACGGCGTGCCCGGCCTCGGCCTGGCCGAGCTGCATCCGGGCGAACGCGCTCGCCTCCCCGCCCCCGCCGTCCAAGCCGGCCCGCGCCCTGGCCAGGTCCCCGCCCCCGCCGTCCAAGCCGGCGCGCGCCCTGGCCAGGTCCCCGCCCGCGCCGTCCAGGCTGGCGCGTGCCCTGGCCAGGTCCTGGCCCGCGCCGTCCAGGTCGCCGGCCCTGGTGCGCAGGTCCGCCAGCCTGACCAGCGTGGAGACGGCCTCGTCGGCGCTGACCCACGGGCTGGTCAGCTCCCAGGTCTCGGCGATGAGGTCGTCGGTCGGCGCGCCCCGCTCGGCCCGGACGGCGGCCAGCCCGAGCAGCGACTCGGTCAGCCCCCACCGGTCCCCCAGCGTTTTGAACCCGGCGACCGCCCGCTCCAGCCTCTCCTCGCTGCCACCCCTCCCGCCCCTGCCGCTGATCATCAGGGCGGAGCTGGCCAGCCAGAGGTCGTCGCCCGCCACGTAGGAGTCGAGCAGCTCGGCGGCGTGCTCGTCGAGCCCGGCGGCGAAGGCCATGACAACCTTGCTCAGCCGGAGCATCGGATGCACCGGCCCCTCCCGGTCCGCGAGGTCCACCAGGTCCTCGATCCGCCGCCACAGCGCCCGCATCGCCTCCCGGTCGTTGATGATCGAGCCGAACCGGTTGACGCCCCAGGCGAACATGCACGCCGTGTACGCGCCCGCCAGGCCGGGCGGCGGCGTCTCCCCCACCAGATCGAGCACCTGCGTGGCCCAGGCGGCGCTCTCCCGCCGGTAGCCGCACATCCACCAGAACCAGTTCAGCCCCGCGCACAGCCGCAGCGCCAGCTCGGCGTCCCGCTCGTCGAGCGCCCAGCGCAGCGCCGCCGCGAAGTCGTCGCGCTCGGCGGCCAGCCGCTCGATCCACTCGATCTGCGCCGCCGTCCGCAGCTCGGGGGTCGCCCGCTCCACCAGGTCGCGCAGGTACACGGCGTGCAGCCGCCGGTACGCCCCCGCCTCGCCCGCCTCCTCCAGCCGCGCGGCGGCGTAGGCGCGGATGGTCTCCAGCATCGCGTAGCGGCCCTCGGGCGTGACCTGCACCAGCGACTTGTCGGCCAGCGCGCCCAGCACGTCCGCCGTACCGCCGCACACCTCCTCCACCGCCTCCAGCGTCGCCCCGCCCGCGAACACGCCCAGCCGCCTGGCCAGCACCCGCTCCTGGTCGTCCAGCAGGTCCCAGCTCCACTCGACCACCGCCCTGAGCGTCTGCTGGCGGGGCAGCGCGGTCCTGCTGCCGCCCGTCAGCAGCCTGAACCGGTCGTCGAGCCGGTCGGCGAGCTGCCGGGGCGTCATGGTGCGCAGCCGCGCCGCCGCCAGCTCGATCGCCAGCGGCATCCCGTCGAGCCTGCGGCACAACGCCACCACGTCCTTGACGTTGCTCTCGTCGAGGGCGAACGCCGGTCGCGCGGCGGTGGCGCGTTCGACCAGCAGCCTCACGGACGGGTACGCCGCCGCCGTGCCCGGATCCGCACCCAGGGGCGGCGGTTCGAGCGGCGGCACCGGGGCCAGGTGCTCGCCGGGCACGCCCAGCGGCTCCCTGCTGGTGGCCAGCACGCGCAGCGCCGGGCACTCGGTGAGCAGCCGCTCGGCCAGCTCGGCCGCGGGGCCGACCAGGTGCTCGCAGTTGTCCAGGACGAGCAGCACCCGCCGCCCCGCCAACGCCTCCACGGCCACCGCGACGGGATCCGCCGCCCTCTCGAAGGCGAGCCCTGCCGGGTCCGCTGCTTTGTGACGGCCGAGTTCCTCCTCGGCCGGCCGGTAGCGTGGGCGGTCCTCGCGCAGGCCGAGCACTTCCAGGAGCGCCCCCGCCACGTCGCCGGGCTCGCTGACCGGGGCCAGCTCCACCATCCACACCCCGTCGAGCCCGCCGCCCGCCATCCGCAGCGCGACCTCGGTGGCCAGCCGCGTCTTGCCCGCGCCGCCGGGGCCGACGAGCGTCACGAGCTCCGCCTTGTCGAGCAGGCCCAGAAGCTGCTCCAGCTCCGCCTCGCGGCCGATGATGCCGGTCCTCGGCGCCCGCACGTTCCCTTTGTGCCGTACGGGCCACCGCACGGAAGCACCTTCCCCCGCCACGACGGCCTCTGACGCGTTGGGCCCCGCCGCGATGGCCCCCGACACGACGGCGAGGTGGGCGGCGCGGAGTTCGGCGCCTGGGTCGACGCCCAGTTCGTCGGCGAGCGTGCGGCGGGTGCGCTCGAACAGCTCCAGCGCCTCCGCCTGCCGTCCGGCGGCGGCCATCGCCCGCATGGCCAGCGCGCACAGCCGTTCCCGCAGCGGGTGCGCCGCCACCTCGGCACTCAGATCGACGGGCAGCCCGGCGGCCAGCCGCTGCTGGGCCCGGGTCTCGACGGCGGCCAGCCGCTCCTGCTCCAGCGCGGCGGCCACGTTGGCCAGCCTGGGGACGGCGGTGAGGTCGGCCAGCGCGGCACCACGCCACAACTCCAGCCCCGCCTCCACGTCCGCCGGTCCGGACCCCGGGGCCGACAGGCCCTGGCCCGCGGCCGACAGGCGCTTGAAGCGCAGCGCGTCCACGGAGTCCTCGGCCACGGTCAGCGCGTACCCGCCCGGCCTGCTCTCGACCACGTCATACGGCCGCAACGCCACCCGCAGCCGCCTGACCAGGGTCTGCAGCGCGTTCGGCCCGTTGGCGGGTGGGGCGTCCGGCCAGAGCGCGTCGATCAGCCGTTCGGCCGTGACGGTGTGGCCCGCTTCGAGCGCCAGGAGCGCCAGCAAGGCGCGCAGCCGGAGGCCGCCGACCGCGATCGGCCCGTGGTCCCCTTCGACCTCCATCGGCCCCAGGATGGATATCCGCACATGTCACATCTTGCCCGTTCAGACCTGCATCAACGTGATGGCCCCTGCCGCCACCAGTGCCAGCGCCCACATCCGGTCCACGTTGAACCACGCCCGCCGGAGCACCGTCAGCCCCGCGACCTGGTAGACGACCACGGCGACGACCCCCGCCACCGTGAACATCGCCAGCGTGTGCAGGGCCGCCACGCCCAGCCCTCCTGACGCGGCGTGACCGGCGTGACCCTCCGCCCGCAGGCCGGTGAAGACCGGCAGCAGCATCAGCCCGGCCCCGTGAGCGGACGACATCAGGAACGACCAGCAGGCCAGTTGCCACAGCGACAGCCGCATTCCCACCCAGCGGAAGTGCCTGCGCGACAGCAGCCGCCACAGGCCGAACCCCACCAGCACCAGCCCGCCGCCGACCGACAACACGGTGCCGGTGACGAGGGAGCCGGTGGCCGCCACTACCAGGGCGACCAGGGCCACCGAGGCGAGGTGGCCCAGGGCGATCATCGGGATCGACTGCAGCAGCCGGTCCATGCTGCGTTCCTGCAGACCGCGCGCGACGGCGAAGAGCCAGCCCATGGCCGGGTTGAGGCCGTGGAAGGCGCCGAGCAGGAGCACGGCGGCGAGCGTCACGGGTAGCAGTAGGAGTCGGAGGAGGCGTCACCGCCCTGCAGCCGCACCTGGTGGGGGCGCAGGCCGCGGAAGTCCTCGCCGTGGGGGAAGAAGCGGGTGTCGAACGTGAACGAGTCCGTGTCGATCTTGGCCATCCAGGCGCCCACCCCGTCGGGGTAGAACTGGTCGTCCCAGGCGCCGTACAGGGAGTTGGTCAGGTAGACGCGGCGGCCGTCGCGGCTGACCTCGACCATCTGCGGGCCGCCGCGCAGCGGGAGGGAGGGGTCGGCGGGGTGCGGGTCCTCGCGGCCGATGCCGCCCACCCGCAGCGAGGCCAGCTCGACCGGCTTGAACGGGTCGGAGACGTCGTACTGCTTGATCTCGCCGGTGCCCCAGCAGGAGACGTACAGGCGCTGGTCGTCCACCGACAGGTCGATGTCGCTCACCAGCGGCGGCACCGCGCCGAACGGCTGGAGGATCGGCGGGAGGCGGCTCGGGTCGGCGGGCTCCGCGGGGATGGAGATGACCTTGCGGGCCTGCCAGCGGCCGTTCTCGTGGAACCAGGTCCAGACGGACGCCGACAGGTCCTCGACGCTGACGACCACGCCGGCGAAGCCGTACAGGCGGGTGGGGTCGTGGGCGGGGCGCAGCTCCAGCGGCATCTGGTGCTCGTCGCCCAGGTCCACCTCCTGCACGTGGCTGCGCTTGCGCAGGTCCCAGAAGTGCAGCTTGTGACCGTACTTGCGGCCGAGCAGCAGCTCGCCGACCAGCCCCTCCTCGATCATGGACGGCGTGCCCCACTCCGAGGAGACGAGCACGTCCTGGTTGATGTGCCACCAGAAGTCGTAGGCCAGGTACTGCGGCCCCCGGTCCAGCTCCCACTGCCCGAGCACGTCGAACGAGGTGTGGTCGAGCACCGCGATCCCGCCGGGCCCGTCCCTGCCGTCGGCGCCGCCGAGCGCGGACACGTACAGACCCTCGGGGCCGCAGTGGACCGTGTGCGGGCGCGAGTAGCCGGCGCGGCGGGCCAGCGTCTCCGGCTCGATCACCTTGACCAGCTCGGGGCTGATCCGGTCCTTGGTGTCGAAGATGTGGATGCGCGAGGAGCGCAGGCCGGGCACGACCAGGTAGCGCCGCTCCACGTGCGGGTGCGGCGCGTTCGGGCACAGGGCGCTGCTGCACGCGTTCCAGCCGAAGTGGTGCAGCTCGTCGCCCGTGTCGGGCAGGTCGGTCCAGCCGGCGACGGTGCCGTACGCGGGCGAGGACGGGTCGGTGTCGATGACGGCGAGTGCGTCAGGCCGGGCACAGCTTCGGTCGAACGCGGCGACGTACGCCAGCTTCTCGGCGGGGGCGCCGGCGGCGTCTCTGGGGGATGGATAGAACGTGGGATCCGGGGTCCAGAGGGTCATCTCTCCAGATATAGCCCGATTCCCTACACGGTCAATAGGTAATGATCTTCGCGATGCGCTCGACCAGACCGTCCGCGTCGAAGCCGATCGGCTGCCACAACACGTGGTCGGCGCCCAGCGCCCTGGCCCGCGCCAGATCCTCCGCCACCTGCTCGGCCGAGCCGGTGAGCGGCGCGCGCTCGTCCAGCGGCCTGTCGCCGATCGTGCCGTTCACCTGGATCACCAGCGGGCCCTGCCCGCCGGCCTTGCGGTAGGCCTCGACGCCCTGCCCGAGCAGGTCCCAGTCGAACACCACCGTGACCAGCCCCATGCCGAGCGCGGCCACCCGCTCGACCGCGACCGGCGCCGCCGCGCCGCCGAGCAGGGTCAGCCCCACCGGCTTGGGCCCGATGCCCGACTCCGGGATCGTGTAGAAGCGGCCGGAGAAGCTCACCGGGTCGGGGCCCCAGCACGCGCGCATGGCCTCGACGTGCTCCGCGAAGCCCGCCCCGCGCCGCTTGACAGGCACGCCCACCCCCTCGAACTCCTGCTTCATCCAGCCCTGCCCCAGCCCGGCCCACAGGCGCCCGCCGCTGAGCCGGTCGAGCGTGGCCAGGCGCTTGGCGAGCACGACGGGCGGGTGGAACAGGGCGTCCACGACGTTGGTGCCGAGGCGGATCGTACTGGTCCTGGCCGCGAGGTAGGCGAGCGTCTCCAGCGGGTCGTACACCGAGGAGCTCTCCTCGGGCAGCGGGATGACCTGCTCCAGGCCGAGCATCCACGGCTCGGCGGGCCGCAGCAGGCGCTCGTAGGCCCACACGGCGCCGAGCCCGGCCCGCTCGGCCGTCTGGGCGACGCGGACCAGCTCCTCCGGGTTCGCCTGCGGGCCCGTCACGGGAAGCGCGATTCCGAGATCCATCTCGTGCTCCTTCCTTGTCTGCACTTCTGACCAGCGCAAGGGCGGAAAGTCATCGGTTTACAGGTGCCGGGTTTCGTGATGCATTCGGGAAATGACCGTGCATGGCACTTGTGACCCCATGTTCTCCCAGGTGCGCGAGGAGTTCGAGGCGAACCTGGAACACCGCGGCGAGCTGGGCGCCTCGGTGTGCGTGATCGTCGACGGGGACGTGGCCGTCGACCTGTGGGGCGGGCAGGCGGCGCCCGGCCGTCCCTGGGCGGGCGACACGATCGGGCACGTGTGGTCGTGCACGAAGGGCGCGACGGCGCTGTGCGCCCACGTGCTCGCCTCGCGCGGCGACCTCGACCTCGACGCGCCGGTGATCCGCTACTGGCCCGAGTACGGCGTGCGCGGCAAGGGCGGCACCCTCGTCCGGCACCTGCTGTCCCACCAGGCGGGCCTGCCCGCGCTGCGCGAGCCGCTGCCGCCCGGCGCCTTCTACGACTGGAAGCTGATGGCCGGGCGGCTGGCCGAGCAGGAGCCGTTCTGGGAGCCGGGGACCAGGCACGGCTACCACGCGCTCACGTTCGGCTATCTGGTGGGCGAGGTGGTGCGGCGGGTGAGCGGGCGCTCGCTCGGCACGTTCTTCCGCGAGGAGGTGGCCGAGCCGCTCGGGCTGGAGTTCTGGCTGGGGCTGCCCGAGGAGCAGGAGGGGCGGGTCGCGCCGACCGTGCCCGCCGATCCGCCGCAGGCGCCGGCCTCGTTCTACCTCAAGGCGTTCGGCGACCCGGCGTCGGTGCAGGCGGCGGTGCTGGCGCACGAGGGCGGGTACATGGCCGCCGGCGAGTCCGACAGCAGGGCCGCGCACGCCGCCGAGATCGGGGCCGTCGGGGGGATCACCAACGCGCGGGGGCTGGCGGGCCTGTACCGGCCGCTGTCGCTGGGCGGCGGCGACCTGGTGAGCGCGGAGCACCTGGCGCTCATGTCGCTGACCGCCTCGGCGGGCGCCGACGCGGTGCTGCTCGCGCCGACCCACTTCGCGCTGGGCTTCGTCAAGTCGGTGGACAACCGGCACCTGCCCGAGCCCGACAGCGAGGGCGTGCTGCTGTCGCAGAGTGCGTTCGGGCACGTGGGGATGGGCGGCTCGATCGGGTTCTGCGATCCGGCGGCGCGGCTGGCGTTCGGCTACACGATGAGCAAGCAGGGCGCGGGGCTCGGCGTGAACCCGCGGGGCCAGGCGCTGGTGGACGCGGCGTACCGGGCGCTCGGCCACCGGCAGTCCTACGGAGGCATCTGGTACGCACCGGACCGCTGACCACCGGATACCGTGATATGTCACCAGTTCTTCCCCAGGAGCAAGCGGCATCATGTTCTTCGGCATCACGGATTTCTGGGCCTACGTCATCGGCGCCTTCCTGATCATCCTCCTGCCCGGCCCGAACTCCCTGTACGTCCTGTCCTACGCCGCCCAGCACGGCGTCCGGCAGGGCTACCGGGCCGCGGCGGGCGTCTTCGTCGGCGACACGGTCCTGATGGTCCTCACCGCCGCCGGCGCCGCCTCGCTGCTGCGGGCCAACCCGCTGCTGTTCACGATCGTCAAGTACGCCGGCGCCGGCTACCTGGCGTGGATCGGCTTCCAGATGATCCGCGGCGCCTGGAGGTCGTGGCGCACGGCCCGCGCGGAGGGCGCCGCCCCCGTGGCCGCCGTCAAGACGGAGGCCCGCCCGCGCCCGTTCCGCAAGGCGCTGACGATCAGCCTGCTGAACCCGAAGGCCATCCTGTTCTTCCTGTCGTTCTTCGTGCAGTTCGTCGACCCGTCGTACGCCAGCCCCGCGCTGTCGTTCGTCATCCTCGGCGCGGTCATCCAGCTCTTCAGCTTCCTCTACCTGACCGGCCTGATTTTCTGCGGCACTTTCCTGGCCGCGCAGTTCCGCCGCCACCGCCGGCTCAGCGCCGGGCTCACCTCCGGCGTCGGGGCCGTCTTCCTGGGGTTCGGCGCGAAGCTCGCCACAGCGTCACTCGGATGAAAGCCGCATTCAAGGTTGCGCTGTTTTCGTGGAGACAGATGGAACGCGTCAAAAGAGGCGGTCTCATCACTCCTCCTCGGGTACGGTAAGCCACCGGCGCGCTTCCCGGGGCGGCGGTGCTGGCCGCATCGGTGACATCGTGCGAGCCATCTGGAATGCCTGGTCCCCCGAAGCCCGGGTAGACGTCGATCGTCGGCCTATCTGCGGAGCAGCCTTGAACCATCCACCGGTCACCCTCCCACGCCTCACCGCGCTCGCCCGGCAGGCGGCTCCCCGGCTGCTCGAAGGCGTGGTCGCCCCCCTCGCCGTCTTCTACCTCGCCATGGTGGCCCTCGGCTTCCAGTGGGCGCTGGCCCTCACGGTCGCCTGGGTGTACCTGGGCGTGGCGTGGCGGCTCGTCAAGCGGGTCAAGGTGCCCGCCACGATGTACCTGGCGGCGTTCGCGATCACCATCCGGGCGATCGTGGCGTTCTGGACCGGCACCTGGATGTGGTTCTTCATCCAGCCCGAGATGGGCACGATCTGCATCAGCATGGCCTTCCTCGCCTCCGTGCGGCTCAACAAGCCGCTGGTGCAGAAGCTCACGCTCGACTACATCCACCTGCCGTCCGCGGTGCTCAAGCACGAGCGGGTGCGCAGGTTCTTCGCCAGGATCACCCTGCTGTGGGCGTTCGTGCTGCTGATGAACTCCACGCTGAGCATCTTCCTGGCGGTCTACGAGTACCTCGGCGGCTCGCTCGGCGCGTTCATGATCATGCGCACCTCGGCGGTGGCCGTGATCAGCGGGACGGCGATCACGTTCTCCGTCATCGCCTTCAAGCGGCTGCTGCACCGGCTGCACGTCTCCCACGCCTGAGCCACTCCGCTAGCCCTCGCGGGGCAGCGACACGACCAGCTCGAAGCCGTCGCCCGCCGGCCCGGCGCTGAGCGTTCCCCCCGCCAGCCGTACGCGCTCGCGCAGCCCCGCCAGCCCCAGCCCGCCCGTCCTGGCGGTGGGCCGTGAGCGCGGCGGCCCGTTGCGGACGAGCACCTCGTGCGGCCCCACCGAGACCGACACCTCGGCCCCCGGCGCGTGCTTGGCGGCGTTGGTCAGCCCCTCCTGCACCACGGCCCCGGCCAGCCCAGGCACCGGCCCTGGAGCCAGGTCGAGCGAGATCGACATCCCGGAGCCGGCGGCCCTGCGCACCAGCTCCGACACGTCCTCCCCCACGGGGGACAGCGGCGCCGCGTCGCCGTCCTCGCGCAGCAACCCGATGATCTGGCGCAGCCGCTCGGTCGCGTCGGCCGCCGCGAGCCGCAGCTCCCCCGCCGCCTTGACCTGGGCGGAGGCCAGCCCGTGCGCCAGCTCCAGCCCCGCCGCCCTGACCGCGATCAGCGCCAGGTCGTGGCCGAGCGAGTCGTGCATCTCCCGCGCGATCCTGGCCCGCTCGCGCATCCTGGCCTGCGCCTCGGCCGACAGCCTGGCCTGCCGCCGCTGCTGCAGCAGCTTGCGGCGCAGCACCCCGAACAGGTACGGCACCAGGTAGGTGCCCGCCACCGCCGTGGTCATGGACACCCACAGGGCCAGATCGCCGCCCTTGCTCAGCACCACCACCACGCCGACCAGCGAGATCACGCAGAACGCCAGCAGCGCCGGCCATCCCCTGGCCATCCGCCGCCCGGTCAGGTACGCGTACCAGGCGATGAACGGCGACGTCGCCAGCAGCGGCAGGATCTTCACGTTCCGCCGGGGCAGCAGCCAGCTCAGGTCCACCGTCGCGAACCCCTCGCTGAACCGCCACGGCCCCAGCGGCAGCAGCAGCACCAGCGCGGCCAGGGGGTAGGGCCGGCCGACGAGCACGGCCACCGCGGCCAGCCCCCAGCGCGGCACGGTCACCGTGCCGAACCCGGCGGGATCCCTGAACGGGTCGGGCCCCATGGCGGCGACGCACACGCCGAGCGCGACGAAGAGCAGCACGTCATAGACCACCTCGCGGCGGTTCTCCCGGCGCAAACGCTTCACGGCACCGACGTTAGCGGCGGCCGGGGGATGCGGCTGCCGACCGACGTCAGGTGGCACCCCTGACGAAAGTCAGGGTGGGGCGCCGTCCACCCCCCAGGTAGGGCTAGCCCCACCACGAATGCGCCTATCTCCACTCCTGATTCCGCCTGCGCGAACGGGTTTGATCGTAGATGTCATCCGGAGATCGCACGCCGGCCCCCGACGAAAGTAGGGGGTAGTGCGTGCCGATCGTCCGATGTGCCGTGACCTGCGGGGTTTCTACCTTCAAAGGGTATCGGCCCTGATCCGTATCGGGGAAAGGGCCGCGTTCGACCGGGGGCATCCCCGATGTTCCCGGACGTCCCACGCCAGCAGGCTGTGGGGGTGCCCTAACGATCGGAGTACACGCTCATGTCGCACGCCATACTCGACCTCGTCGAACAGGTGATGTCGTCGCCGTGGTTGTATGTCGCGCTGTTCGCCCTGGCGCTGCTCGACGGGTTCTTCCCCATCGTGCCCGCCGAGACGTCCGTGATCACCGCGGGGGTGTTCGCCGCCACCGGCGAGACGAACCTGGCGCTGGTCATCGTGGTGGCCGCGCTCGGCGCGTTCGCCGGTGACCACATCTCCTACCTGATCGGCAGCAAGTCGGCACGCAAGCTGCGCGGCAAGAAGGCGTTCGTCTGGGCACGCGGCGCGCTGGCGGAGCGGGGCGGGCTCGTCCTGGTCGTGGCCAGGTACATCCCCGGCGGGCGCACCGCGACCACGCTGACCATGGGCGCCGTACGGCACCCGCTGCGCGCGTTCACCTTCTTCGACGCGATCGCCACCGGTTCGTGGGCCGTGTACTCCGGGCTGATCGGCTTCTTCGGCGGGATGGCGTTCGAGAACGACCCGATCAAGGGACTGCTGCTCGGCCTGGGCATCGCGCTGTCCGTCACCGCCGTGGTGGAGATCGTGCGATGGGTCAGGAAGCGTCGCGCCATCAAGGCTTCCCCGGAACGTCTTCCAGCGGACACGTCCGTTTGACCCTGCCTGGCAACCATCCGTCTGAAAGGAGTGCGCATGACTGTGCTGGCCGCGGTGATCGCCTTGGTCGGTTCGCTGTTCTTCGCGCTCGGGGCCGCGCTGCAGCAGTTCGAGGCGGTCGGCTCCGCCAAGCGGGGGATGCTCGCCCTGCTCCGGAGGCCGCGCTGGCTGCTGGGCGGCGTGTCCATCCTGGCGGGTGGCGGCCTGCACATCGTCGCACTCGGGCTCGGGCCGCTGACGATCGTGCAGCCGATGGGCGTGGCCAGCCTGCTGTTCGCGCTGCCCATCGCCGCCACGCTGCACGGCCGCAGGCCGTCGAGCAAGGAGCTGACGGCGGCAGGGGTGGTGGCGGCGGGGCTGATCGGCCTGGTGCTGCTGGTCCCCGAGTCCGACGGTCCCACCCACCTCGGCCCGGACGGCGTGCTGACGCTGCTGGGCGTGGCCGGGATCGCGGCCGTGCTGCTGTGGGCCGGCTCCAGGGCGGCCTCGCCCGCGGGCCGGGCGGCGCTGCTCGCGACCAGCTCGGGAGTGCTGTACGGCGCCACCGCCACCCTCGTGCGGGTGCTGGTGGACGGCGGGTGGAACTGGTGGTACCTGCTGGCGCTGCCGATCCCCGCGCTGCTGGCGCTGATGATGCTCCAGCGGGCCTACGCCGTCGGGCACTTCGGCGTCTCCTTCGCCTCGCTGCAGGTCGCCGACCCGCTGACCGCGGTGGCGTTCGGCGCGCTGCTGCTCGGCGAGCCGCTGCCGACCGGGATCCTGCCGGTCCTGGCGGCCCTGCTGACCGCCGCGGGCACCGTCGCCCTGGCGCGGACCAGCCCGCTGGAGGCCCATCGCGACCCCGCATGAGATCCCCACGTCCACGGCTCTCCCCAAGCCACCACTGAAACCGGAGTTCATCCAGATGGCCATGCCCCTGCACAGCGTCCCCGACCTGACCGACGCGCTGTCCCCCGCCCCCGAGCGCCCGCGCCGGATCCTGATCTCGTCCGACACCTACCCGCCCGACGTGAACGGCGCCGCCTACTTCACCCACCGCCTGGCCACCGGCCTGGCCGCGCGCGGCAACCAGGTGCACGTCATCTGCCAGTCCGACCAGGGCCCGGCCAGCGCCGACGTGTGCGACGGCGTGATCGTGCACCGGCTGCGCTCCGCGCCGCTGCTGGTCCACCCGACCATGCGCGTCACCGTGCCGACCAGGCTCGACCGGCTCGTCTCCATCATCAAGCCCGACGTCCTGCACACCCAGGGGCACTTCGTGGTCGGCAGGGCCGCCATGGCCGCCGCCCGCCGGGCCGGCGTGCCGATCGTGGCCACCAACCACTTCATGCCCGACAACCTCTTCCAGTTCGCGCACATCCCCGCGCGGCTGCGCGAGAAGGCGGGCCGGCTGGCCTGGCGCGACTTCAGCCGCGTCTTCGGCCGGGCCGACCACATCACCACGCCCACCCCGCTGGCCGCCAAGCTGCTGTCCGACCAGGGCTTCGGGCACGACGTCGAGCCCGTCTCCTGCGGCATCGACCTGACCAGGTTCCACCCGCACGCCGAGCCCAAGGCGTGGGCGCGCAAGATGTTCGACCTGCCCGACCGGCCCACCATCCTGTTCGTCGGCCGCCTCGACGAGGAGAAGCGCCTCGACGAGGTGATCCGCGCGCTGCCGCTGGTGCTCAACGAGACCGACGCCCAGGTCGCCTTCGTCGGCAAGGGCAACCAGCGCGCGGAGCTGGAGCGGCTGGCCAGGCGCATCGGCGTGAGCGAGCGGGTGTTCTTCCTCGGCTTCGTCGCCGACGAGAACATGCCGCAGGCCTTCTCCGCCGCCGACGTGTTCGCCATGCCGGGCGTCGCCGAGCTGCAGAGCATCGCCACGCTGGAGGCCATGGCCTCCGGGCTGCCCGTGGTCGCCGCCGACGCGATGGCGCTGCCGCACCTCGTGGACGACAACGGCTACCTCTACCAGCCGGGCGACGTGGTCGCGCTGGCCCGGCACCTGACGACCGTCCTCGCCGACGACGGGCTGCGCGCCCGGCTCGGCAAGGCCAGCAGGGAGCTGGCACTCACCCATGACGACCAGGCGTCTCTCGCCCGGTTCGAGCGAATCTATGACGAGGTGATGCGATGACCCCCAGGCAGGGCATCTGGGGCACGGCGCTCGGCACGCTGGTGTCCGCCGCCGCGCTCGCGTACGCGGACGTGGCGCTGCCCACCCAGGTGCTGCTCAGTGACTACGCGCTGGTGTCCGGCGGGCTGGTGCCCGTCCTGATCGGGATGCTCGCGCTGGCGGCGGCCTGCCTGTGCCTGGCGTACGGGCTGGCCACCACCGACCCGGCCCGCACCGCGCCCGCCCGCGTGCTGCTGGTCGCCGGGGCCGCGGGCCTGATGATGAGCGCGATCTTCCCGACCGACCCCGGCACCTCGCAGATCGGGACGGTGTCCGGCGAGATCCACCGCTGGTCGGCGGCCCTCGTGTTCACCTCGCTGCCGGTCGCCGGCTGGATCCTGGCCAGAGGCCGCAAGGCCACGCCCGGCTGGAACGCGGTGCGCGCGCTCAGCGTCGCCGCCGGAGCGACCCTGGCGATCTACCTGGCGGCTCACCCCGCCTCCTTCACCTCGTCGCTGATCAACGGCGGCGGCTACTACGGGATGCTGGAGCGCGGCGTCGTGCTGGCCGAGATGGCGCTGCTCATCGCCATGGCGCTGGCCGCCCTGCCCGTCCGGGCCGCGGTCCGCAGCGAGCCCGCCCCCGCCGAGGAGCCCGCCCCCGCTCCCCAGGAACGGCTGGCCGCCTGACACACTTCGACGGCCGCCGAAAGGACCTCGTCCTAGCGTGAACCCCATGCTCATCACCCGACATGCCGAAGCCCAGGCGGTGCTCTCCAACCCCAGGTACGTGCCGCCGCCCGTACGCCAGGACGGCGCGGAAGGGACGCTGGCCTGGCTGCGCGCCCGCGTCTCCCGGTTCAGCACCGGCCCCGCGCACGCCGAGCGGCGCCGCGAGCTGGTCGCGTTGCTGAGCGGGCTGGACCCCGCCGCGCTGCGGTCCGCCGCCGAGGCGCTGACCAGGCAGCGGGGCGGCGACTGGCGTGGCGTGCCGGTGGCCGTGCTGGGGGCCGCGCTCGGGGTCGCCGACACCCGCGCTGTGCCCGCCGCCGCGGCCGGCTATCTGTCGGGCGAGGAGAGCCCGCAGGCCGACGCCGCCGTGGCCGAGCTGCTGAAGCTGGCCGGAGTGCCCGTGATCACGCTGCTGCTCCAGGCGCACGCCGCCACGGAAGGCCTCATCGAGACCGCGCTCAAGCACGCCGCGAACGACCAGGACCTCGACCCGCCGCCGCACGAAACGCCCGGGCAGGACCTCGACCCGCCGCCGCACGGAACGCCCGGACAGGACATCGACCTGCTGCTGTGCGAGACGCTCAGGCAGGACCCGCCGCTCAAGGCCACCCGCCGGCTCGACACCCGCACCGGCGACGAGGTGACCATCGACCTGGTGGCCGTCAACCGCGACCCCGACGCGACCGACCCCGCGCTCGGCCACGTCCCCCACCTCACCTTCGGCCACGGCGTGCGCCCCTGCCCCGCCCCCGAGCACGCGCTCGCGCTGGCCGCGGGCGTCCTGGAAGGGCTGCTCAAGTGAACTTCCACGACCTGCACCGCCCCGGCGACCCCCTGCTCCTGCCCAACGCCTGGGACTACGGCTCGGCCGCCTACCTGGCCGGGCACGGCTTCCCCGCGATCGGCACGACCAGCCTCGGCGTGGCCGCCGTACACGGCAAGCCGGACGCCGCCGGCGCCACCAAGGCCGAGACGATCGAGCTGGCCGAGGCGATCAGCGGCCTGGGCGTCCTGGTGACAGTGGACATCGAGGGCGGCTTCAGCGACGACCCCGCCGAGGTGGGCGACCTGGTGGCGAGCCTGGCCGCACTCGGCGTGGCGGGCGTCAACCTGGAGGACGGCCGGCCCGACGGCACGCTGCGGCCCATCGAGCTGCACCAGCGGATCATCGAGGCCGCCAAAGGACACGGGGTGTTCGTCAACGCCCGCACCGACACGTACTGGCTGGGCGACGGCGCGGGCACCTACGAGCGGGTGGCGGCCTACGGGCACGCCGACGGCGTCTTCGTCCCGGGGCTGACCGACCTCGACGAGATCGCGAAGGTCGCGGCGAGCACCCCGCTGCCACTCAACGTGCTCCACCAGCCCAACGGCCCGAGCCTGGCGCTGCTCGGCGAGGCCGGGGTCGCCAGGGTGAGCACCGGATCGCTGCTCTACCGGGCCGCGCTGGGCGCGGCGCTGGCGACGGCACTCTCCGCCCGCGGCGAGCAGGCCCCCACGATCCCGTCGTACGCCGAGATCGTCGCCGGCTTGCCGCGATAATCGAAGCATGCGCTTCCAGATCCTCGGGCCCACGAACGTGCTGGACGAGGACGGCCGGCCGGTCACGCTCGGCGGCCCCCGCGTACGCGCCCTGCTGACGCTGCTCGCCCTGCACGCCGGCCGCGTCGTCGGCGCGGAGCAGCTCGTGGACGGCATGTACGGCGCCCGCCCACCGGAAGGCGTGGCCAACGCGCTGCAGTCGCAGGTGTCCCGGCTGCGGCGGGCGCTGGGCAGGGAGCTGGTGGAGTTCCACCCCGCCGGATACCGGCTGGTGGCCGACCCCCGGGACGTGGACGCGCGCAGGTTCGAGCTGCTGACCGCGGAGGGCCGGGAGGCGCTGGCCGGCGGTGACCCGCGGCGGGCGGCGGCGCTGCTGCGGGAGGCGCTGGAGCTGTGGCGGGGCGCGCCCCTCGCCGACGCCCCGCACGCCGAGGCCGCCGCGGCCGGCCTGGAGGAGCTGCGGCTGGCCGCCACGGAAGACCGGGTACGGGCCGACCTCGACCTCGGCCGGCATCGTGAGCTGGTGGCCGAGCTGAGCCAGCTCGCGGCCGGGTATCCGTTACGCGAGCGGCTGCGGGCGCAGCTCATGCGGGCTCTGTACGGGAGCGGGCGGCAGGCCGAGGCGCTTCGCGTTTACGAGGAGACCAGGAAGCTGCTGGACGAGGAGCTGGGCGTCGAGCCCGGCGCCGAACTGGCCGCCGCCCACCTCGCCGTCCTGCGAGCCGACCCCGCCCTCGGCCCCGCCTACCCGGCTGGGCTCGGCACCACACACTCGCCCGCACCTGGCACCCCACCAGACGCGTCGCACGTTGCTCCGCCAAGCGCGTCGCAGGCCGCTCCGCCTGGCACGTCGCACGCCGCCTCGCCGGACGCGTGGCAGGCCGCCCAGCCGGGCACCTCACACGCCGCTCCGCCAGGCGCGTCGCACGCGACCGGCGCGGGGCATGCGGGTCCCGCCGGGGCCGATGCGGGGCGGGGGCAGGCCGGGCAGCGGTCCAGGCAGGGGTTGCGGGCGCAGCTCACCAGCTTCGTGGGCCGTACCGACGAGCTGGCGCAGGTCGGTGCGAGGCTGCAGGACAGCAGGCTCGTCACGCTGATCGGCCCGGGCGGCGCGGGCAAGACGCGGCTGGCGAGCGAGGCGGCCGAGCGGGAGCCGGGCGACATCTGCTTCGTGCCGCTGGCCCCCGTCTCCGACGCCGGCGGCGTGCCGCAGGCGGTGCTGGCCGCGCTGGGCATCCGCGACGCCACGCTGAACCTGCACGAGCGCCCCACCCTGGACCCGTGGGCCAGGCTCGTCACCGCGCTGGCCGACCGCGAGCTGCTGCTGGTCCTGGACAACTGCGAGCACCTGGTCGCCGCCACCGCCGAGCTGGCCGACCACCTGCTGGCGAACTGCCCCGACCTGCGCGTGCTGGTGACGGGCCGGGAGGCGCTGGGCATCACGGGCGAGTCGATCCTGCCGGTGCCGCCGCTGCGGCTGCCGCCCGTCGAGACGGACGAGCCGCTCGGCTATCCGGCCGTGCGGCTGTTCGCCGACCGCGCCGCCGCCGTGCGTCCCGGTTTCGTGGTGGACGGGGGCAACGCCGCACACGTCGTGCACATCTGCCGGGCTCTCGACGGGCTGCCGCTGGCCATCGAGCTGGCGGCGGCGCGGCTGCGCACGCTGTCGGTGGCCGACGTCGCGGCGCGGCTCGACGACCGGTTCAGGCTGCTGACCCGCGGCAGCCGTACGGCGCTGCCCCGCCACCAGACGCTGCACGCGGTCGTGGCGTGGAGCTGGGACCTGCTGGACGAGAGCGAGCAGGTGATGGCCAGGCGGCTGAGCGCGTTCGTGGCGGGGGCGCGGCCGGAGGTGGCCGAGCGGGTGTGCGGGCTGCCGGAGGAGGTGCTGTTCTCGCTGGCGGAGAAGTCGCTGGTGGAGTTCGTGGACGGCCGGTTCAGGATGCTGGAGACGATCCGGGCGTTCTGCGCGGAGCGGCTGGAGGCGTCGGGCGAGGAGCACGCGGTCCGCGACGCGCACGCCCGCTGCTACCTCGACCTGATCATGACGGCTGACCCGCTGCTGCGTACGGCCGCGCAGTTGGAGTGGCTGGCCAGGCTGGACGAGGAGAGCGGCGACCTGGACGCGGCCGTGCGCTGGGCGACCGCGTCCGGGCAGTTCGAGCTGGGCATGCGGCTGCTGGCGCACAGCGCCTGCTACTGGTGGATGCGCGGTCACCGCACCGCCAGCGCGAACCTGGCCGCCGCGCTGCTCGCCGCGCTGGGCGAGACCCGTGTCCCCGGCCTGGAGGAGGAGTACGGCATGTGCGTGCTCGTCGTGGCCTGGGCCGGCGGGCGGGACGAGCCGCTGCGCACCCGGCTGGAGGAGGTGCGGCGGCTGCTGCCGATCGACTACCTGCCGGTGCGGGTGGAGTTCATGATGATGTTGCTGTCGATGTTCACCGGGCCGCCTGCGGACTTCGGCGCGATGCAGGAGTTCTACATGGACAAGGTCAGCGGCCTGACCCCGTGGAAGAAGGCGCTGGCGAGCTGCGGCCACGCGTTCGTCCTGCAGATTCTCGGCCGGATCGACGAGGCGCTGGAGCACTTCGAGGCCGCCCTGTCCGGGTTCAGGTCGATCGGGGAGCGGTGGGGCATGGTGCTGGTGCTGTCCGGGCTGGGTGCGCTGCGCCAGTTGCAGGGCGACTACCGCAGCGCGCACACGCTGGCCGACGAGGCGCTCGAACTGGCGCGGGAGCTGGGGGCGGCCACTGAGATCGCCGAGGGGCTGTGCCGGCGGGCCGACGCGCGGTTCGCGCTGGACGACGCGGAAGGGGCGCGGGCGGACTACGAGCAGGCGGCCGTGCTGTCGCGTCGCAACGGTTCGATGGAGATCCTGGCCTGGTCGTGGCTGGGGCTGGGGCTGGTGGAGCTGCGGTCCGGCGACCCTGGGGCGGCTCGTCCGCTGCTGGTGCGTGCGCGGGAGGTGTGCCCCGACGAGTGGTACAGCACCGAGGACACCCGCGCCCGCATCGACGCCGCCCTGGCGGAGATCGGTGGGGCGGTCAGCGAGCGGTAGGTCCGTCGTCAGCCGCGGCGATCACGATGTGCGGCATGAAGAACAAATGGTCCTGCCTGGCCGTCGCCTGCCTGGCCACGCTGCTGCTCTCGCTCGACCTCACGGTCCTCCACCTGGCCCTCCCCAGCCTGGTGGCCGACCTCGGCGCGACCTCCACGGAGCTGCTCTGGATCAGCGACATGTACGGCTTCGCGCTGGCCGGCCTGCTCGTCACCATGGGCAACCTGGGCGACCGCATCGGCCGTAAACGCCTGCTCCTGATCGGGGCCGTCGCGTTCGGCGCCGCCTCCGCGGTGACGGCGTACGCGCCCACCCCTGAGCTGCTGATCGCGGCCAGGGCGCTGCTGGGCGTGGCGGGCGCCACGATCATGCCCTCGACCCTGTCGATCATCCGCAACGTGTTCACCGAGCCGGCCGAGCGGACGGCGGCGGTCGGCATCTGGAGCGGGATGAGCGCGGCGGGCTTCGCCGTCGGCCCCGTGGTCGGCGGTCTGCTGCTCGACCACTTCTGGTGGGGCTCGGTGTTCCTGATCAACGTGCCGATCATGGCGGTGGTGGTCGTCACCGGCTTCCTGGTGCTGCCCGAGTCGCGCAACCCGGACGCGGGCCGCATCGACCTGGTCAGCGTGGTGCTGTCGTTCACCGGCGTGGTGACCGTCATCTACGCGGTCAAGGAGGCCGCCCACCAGGGCGTCGGGCACGCGGACGTGGTCGCGGCGGGCGTGGCGGGGGTCGCGCTGCTGGCGCTGTTCGTGTGGCGGCAGACGAGGCTGGCCGAGCCGCTCATCGACGTGCGGCTGTTCGCGCGCAGGGCGTTCACCGCCTCGATCCTGACGAACCTGCTGGCGATCTTCGCGATGTCCGCCATGATGCTGATGTTCGCCTGGTACCTGCAGCTCGTGCTCGGCTGGTCGCCGCTGCAGGCGGGGCTGGCGCAGCTTCCCGGCGGGCTGAGCGGCGCGGTGGGCGGCGTGCTGGCCGCCAGGCTCATCCGCCACCTCGGCAGGAACGGGGTGGTCGCGCTCGGCCTGGCGCTGAACGCGGGCTCGTTCCTCTACTACGCCACGCTCGGCACCGAGTTGAACTACCTGACGCTGCTGCCCGTCATGGTGATAGGCGGCATGGGCGTCGGGTTCGCGTTCACCGTCAACAACGACAACGTGCTCGCCACGGCGCCGCGGCAGCGTGCGGGGGCCGCCGCCGCGGTGTCGGAGACCTCGTTCGAGCTGGGCGGGGCGCTCGGCATCGCCATCCTGGGCACGGTGCTGACCAGCGCGTACCGGGCGGCGCTCGATCTGCCCGCCGGGGTGCCTGGCGGGGCCGCCGCCGGGGAGTCGCTGGCCGGAGCGCTGAGCGTGGCCGCCACCCTGCCCGCCGATCAGGCCGGCCAGCTCGTACGCGCGGCGCAGGCGGCCTTTCTCGACGGCGTGCACCTGACCTCGCTCGTCACGGCGGGCCTGCTGGCCGTGGTGGCGGTGCTGGCGCTGGTGGGGCTGCGCGGCGTGCCGAAGGAGATCCCTGAGGAGGTGCTCACCGCCGCACACTGACCGCCCACTCGACGCAAACGGCACTCAGCACAGCCGCATGCTCAGCAAGGGCCGAGGCTCAGCACAGGCGCAGGCGGGACGCAGGCGCGGGCGCAAGCTCGGCGCGGGCGCAAGCTCGGCGCGGACACGGGCGCGGGCGCAGGCGCAAGCTCGGCGCGAGCGGAGGCTGGGCGCGGGCGGAGGCGCGAGCGGAGGTCTGGGTTCAGGCGATGGGGTTCGTCGGGCAGGGGCGAGTGGTCGTCGGGGACAGGCCGTCCAGCCGGTGCCCGATCATCCGGGCGATCCCCTCGATGGTCTGGATGCCCGTCCCCTCCCCCGGCTGCCGATCCGTCTGCACGGACAGCAGCAGGTCCCGCCCCGGCCCCACGACCCGCCCGTAGCTGGTCACCGCCCACGTGTTGTGGATGAACGGCCGGGGCGTCCACCCGTTCTTGAGCGCCACCCGGTCGCCGGTCCTGGCGGCGGCGCTGACGCCCCACGCCTGGTCCTTCTGCACCCGTTCCATCAGCCCGAGCACCATCCCCCGGTCGGCGGCGCTCAGTCCCGCCCCGCCCCTGATGAGCACCTTGAGCAGGCGGATGCGGTCGGCGGGGCTGGTGTTGGTGCCGCCCCAGTACTTGCTGGGCCCGGGCGTGGTCTCCTTGAGCCCGATCCTGGCGTAGAAGTCGCTCATGGCCCCGCCGCCGCCGACCCGCGACCACAGCGCGTCGGCGGCGCTGTTGTCGCTCTCGCGGATCATGCGGGAGGCCAGGTCGCGTTCTCCCTGGCCGAGGCGGGAGTCGCGGCGGGACAGCAGCGCGGCGAGGATGTCCACCTTGGCCCCGCTGGCGGTGATCATGTCGTGCTCGTGCTCGCCCTGCCCCAGCCGGACGCCGGTGACGAGGTCCTGCGCGCCGTAGACGATCCGTCCTGGACGGTCGCGAGCGTAGGCGGCGAGGTCGCGTTCGAGCCGCGCCCGGGCGACGTTCGCCGCCCGGTTGTCACGATATTTCAGGACGCATCGCGCCACCTTGACCGGCGCCTCCACCGCGGCGGGCACGACCGGCGCCCTGCCGGCTCCGCAGCCGGCCGCGACCGCCAGCCCCAGCCACGCCATCCACTTCCCACGCACGCACGAACCCCCGTGATCTCATCGGGGGTCGTACGCATGATGCCCGGCCAGGCGGCCCGCCCCATCACGCCAGGCGGTTTCCTGGCGAGACCTTCAGCACCACCTTGCCCAGCACCTCAGAGGTGCTCGCTCAGGAAGCCGACGGTGGCGTCCACGGCCTGCGTCACGTACGGTTCGCGGTCGTAGAGGTCGATGTGCTGCTTGGCGTCCACCCAGACGATCCGCTTCGGCTGGTCGAGCCGCTTGAACACCTCCTCGGCCCCCTCGGGCGCGCAGAACCGGTCGACCACCCCGTGCACGATCAGCGCGGGCTTGGGCGACAGGAAGTCGCTGCCGGTCATGTTGTCCATGGTGAGCAGCTCCAGCACGCTGGCCCTGGTGACCTCGTTCGACCAGAGCGGCGAGGCGCCGCGCTCGGTCCCGTAGTAGGCGTGGGGCTCGTCGCCGGGCATCGCGGCCTCGCCGTGCTCGGCGACGGCGGGCAGGTACTCGACGGGCCCGCCCAGGTCCTGCCGCTCCAGCACGTCGAGGTAGGGCGCCAGGTCGGCGCCGCGCATCGCGTAGGGGTTGTTGTAGGCCCCGGCGATCCCGGCGAACACCTTGACGCGGGGGTCGAAGGCGGCGAACTTCAGCGCGTACCCGCCGCCGAGGCAGACGCCGACCGCGCCGATCCGCTCACGGTCCACCTCGGGCCGCGACCGCAGGAACGACACCGCGGCCCGCAGGTCGTGCAGCTTGCCCTGCGGGTCCTCGTGGCGGCGCGGCCGCCCTTCGGACTCGCCCCAGTTGCGGTGGTCGAAGGCGAGCGTGGCGTAACCCCGCTCGGCCAGCCGGGCCGCGTACAGCCCTGTGACCTGGTCGCGCACGCCCGTGAACGGCCCCGTGAACACCAGCCCCGGCCACGGCCCCACGCCGTCCGGCACCCGCAGGTCGCCGGCCAGCGTGAGACTGTCCGCCACGAATTCCACTCTCATACGCACAAGTGTGCGCTACGAGTCGAACCCGAGCCCCATCCGGTCGAGCGCGCGCAGCCACAGGTTGCGCCTGCCCTGGTGCTGGTCGGCCTGCGCGATCGACCAGCGGGTGAACTGGATCACCCCCGACCGGACCGGCTCGGGCGGGAACGGGATCGGCTTCTCCTTGACCATCCGCAGCTCGGTGCGGTCGGTGGGCTTGCCCGACAGCAGGTCGAGCATGACGTTCGCGCCGAAGCGGGTGGCTCCGACGCCCATGCCGGTGTAGCCGGCGGCGTAGACGAGCCGCCCGCCGTGCGCCTGCCCGTAGAAGGCGCTGAACCGGCTGCACGTGTCGATCACGCCGCCCCACCTGTGGGTGAAGCGCACGCCGTCGAGCTGCGGGAAGGTGTCGTAGAAGTGCTGCGCGAGCTTGACGAACGTCTCGTCGCGCTGGTCGTACTCCGGCTTGACCAGGCCGCCGTTGTAGTAGACGGCGTCGTAGCCGCCCCACAGGATGCGGTTGTCGTCGGTCAGCCGGTAGTAGTGGAACTGGTTGCCCGAGTCGCCGACGCCCTGCCTGTTGCGCCAGCCCACCGCGTCGAGCTGGGCCTCGGTCAGGGGTTCGGTCATCAGCACGTAGTCGTACACCGGGACGACGAAGTGCCTGAGCCGCCGCAGCAGCGGCGGGAACACGCCGGTGCCCAGCGCGACGTGCCGCGCGCCGACCGAGCCGTGCGGCGTGCGCAGGGTCATCGTCGTGCCGTCGTCGCTCATCGAGCGGACGGGGGTGCGCTCGTGGACGCGTACGCCGAGCCGCAGGCACGCCTCCCGCAGCCCCCACGCCAGCCGCGCCGGGTCGAGCATGGCGCAGCCGCTGCGCTCCCAGAGCCCGCCGAGGTAGGTCGGCGAGTTCACCTCGGCCCGCACCTGCTCCTGGTCGAGCGGCAGGTAGTCGAGGCCGAGGTCGGAGATCAGGTCGAGGTGTTCGTTGAGCCCGTCGAGCTGCCACTCCTCGGTGGCGACGTGCAGCTCGCCGGTGCGCTCGAACGAGCAGTCGACGCCGTAGCGCTCCAGCGTGCGTTCGATCTCGTCGAGGTTCTCCACGCCCATGCGTTCGAGCCGGTCGATCTCCTCCGGCCACCGCTCCAGCCCGTTGGCCAGGCCGTGGGTGAGGGTCGCCATGCAGAAGCCGCCGTTGCGGCCGGTGGCCGCCCAGCCGATCCTGCGGCCCTCCAGCAGGACGACGTCCAGCGAGGGGTCGCGTTCCTTGGCCATCAGGGCCGTCCACAGCCCTGAGAAGCCGCCGCCGACGACGACCAGGTCGGCGGTGGTGTGTCCGAAGAGCCGCTGCCGCGGCTCGGGTCTGGCCGGGCTGTCCAGCCAGTACGGCTTGCGCTCCGCGTCAGCCAGCGCCTTCAGCGGATCCACAAATCCCACTTCCCTTACGAAAGTCTGAGTTCTATGAAGATTGCGGGACCAAATAGGTGATCACGCGCGGGTTCCCCCCGCCGGAATCCGATCTCGCCTCCCTGTTCTTGGCCAAGGTGAAACCCCTCCGCGACCTGCGGAAGGGAGTCCGGAAGAATGCTCTCAGCTACGGCGGCGCGCCGCGACCGCGTTGCCGATCGCGATCAGCACCCCGATGCAGAAGATCAGCGTACCCATGACGTTGACCTGCGGCGGGATGCCGGTCTTGACCGCGCCGACGATCCACAGGGGGAAGGTCACGGTCGAGCCGTTGACGAAGCTGGTCACCACGTAGTCGTCGATGGACAGCGCGAAGGCGAGCATCCCGCCCGCCAGCACGCCCGGCATGATCGCCGGCAGCGTCACCTGCCGGAACGTGCCCCAGGGCGTCGCGCCCAGGTCCCTGGCCGCCTCCTCCATCGAGGGGTCCAGGGTGACGACCCGCGCCCGTACCGTGACCACCACGAACGACAGCGAGAACAGCACGTGCGAGATGATGATCGTGTTGGCGTCGCGCGGCACGTTCCCCGAGACGAACAGCGACAGCAACGAGGCCCCCATGACCAGCTCGGGCGTGGAGATGGCGGCGAAGACCAGGAAGTTCGTCGCGCCCTGGCCGCGGAAGCGGTGCCTGCCGAGCGCCAGCCCCAGCATGGTGCCGATCACGACCGTGATGATCGTGCTGACCACGGCGATCACCAGCGAGTTGCGCAGCGCGACGGTCAGGTCGGAGATGTCGAACAGCTCGGTGTACCAGCGCAGGGTGAAGCCCTGCCAGGTGGTGTTGGACTTGCTCTTCTTGTCGTTGAACCCGAACAGGATCATCACGGCGATCGGCGACGACAGCCAGACGATGATCAGCCACGTGTAGACGTGCAGCAGCCGGTCGCCGGTCCTGGTGCCTCTCATCGGGCCGCCGCCTCCAGCACGTTCTCCGTCCCGAGGGCGCGGGCGTAGATGAAGATCCCGACCAGCAGCACAGCCATCAGCGTGAACGACAGCGCCGAGGCGGTCGGGTAGTCGAGGTTCGTCAGGTACTCGGTCTGGATGATGTTGCCGATCATCGTGGTGGACGTGCCGCCGAGGACGGCGGCGTTGATCGGGTCGGCCGTGGCCGGCACGAACGTCATCAGCACCCCGGCGAACACCCCCGGCAGCGACAGCGGCAGCACCACCCGGCGGAAGGCCGCCGCCCGCGTCGCGTACAGGTCCTGGGCGGCCTCCACCACCCGCGGGTCCACCCGCTCCAGCGCCACGTAGATCGGCAGGATCATGAACGGCAGGAAGTTGTACGTCAGCCCCGCGATCACCGCGAACCCCGTGGCCAGCACGTGGAAGTCGTCGGGCAGCAGCCCCCAGCCCTTCAGCGTGCCGAACAGGATGCCGTTGTCCGACAGCAGGAAGTTCCACGAGATCGTGCGCAGCACGAACGAGACGAAGAACGGCAGCAGCAGCAGGAACAGGTACGTCGACTTGCGCGCGCCGGCCTTGAAGGCGATGAAGTACGCCACCGGGTAGCCGATCACCAGCATGGCCACGGTGGCGAGCCCGCCGTACACCAGCGACCGGACGAGCTGGGTGCTGTAGCGGCCGATCGCGTCGGTGTAGTTGGAGAAGCTGAACGTCATCGCGAAGCCGTCGATGGCGTTGCCGGTCTGCAGCGACACCGACGCCATCGCGACCATGGGCACGACCAGGAAGATCGCCAGCCACATCCAGCTCGGCAGGGCGAGCAGGTAGGGGGTGAGCCGCCGCATCGCTAGGCCTGGGTGATGGACTGGAAGATCGGGTTGAACACCTGCTCCTGCTGGGTGGTGAGCTGGGTGTAGTTGTGCAGCTTGGCGTAGTCGGCCTCGGACGGGAACATGAGCGGGCTCTTGACCATGTCCTCCAGGGCCTTCTTGTCCTCGCCCTTGGCCGTCTTGGCCTTCTCGCGCAGCAGCTCCTCCACGGCGGGGACCGGCGTGACGTACTGGATGTACTCGTCCAGCTCGGCGGCCACGGCCGGCTGGTAGAGGTAGTCCATCAGCATGAGGGCGTCCACCGGGTTGGCCGCGCCCTTGGGGATGAGCATGTTGTCGGTCCAGATGGTGCCGCCCTCGGCGGGCACCACGAACTTCACCGGCTCGCCGGCGAGCTGCCGCTGGAACACGTCGCCCGACCAGGCCATGGTCAGCCAGACGTCGCCCTTCGACACCGCGTCGATATACGACTGATCATAATATTTCCGGACAATTCCGGCGTCGCTCTGGGCCTTCAGCTTCTCGCCGGCCTTGCGCCAGTCCGCCTCGGTCGACTTCTCCGGCGCGATGCCCAGCGCGATCATGCCGAAGTTGGCGATCTCCTGCGCGTCGGCCATCATGCCGACCCGCCCCTTGTACTTCGGGTCGAACAGCGACTCGATGCTGGTGATCTCCTCCTTGACGAACTCGGTGTTGTACGCGATGCCCGTCACACCCGAGGTGTAGGGCACCGTGTACTTGTTACCGGGGTCGTAGGAGCGCTCCTTGTACTTCTGCCCGGCGTTGGCCTGGAAGTTCGGCAGTTTGGCGTGGTCGAGCGGCACCACGTAGCCCAGCTCGATCATGTGCTGGAGCTGGATGCCGTTCGTCATGACGACGATGTCGTAACCCAGCGACTGGCCGGCGCGCAGCACGGGGTCCGCCTTGCCGAAGAACTCGGCGTTCTCCTGGATGACCTCCTTGTACTCGTACGCGATGCCGGTGTCCTGCTTGAACTTCTCCAGCGGGCCCTTGTCCTCGGGCATGTACTCGGGCCAGTTGGCGAAGACGACCTTGCCGTTCTTCTTCTGGCTCGCCCAGTAGTCGGCGACGGCGTCGGCCTTGGGCGGCGCCGCCTTCTGGCCCTGCACGCCACAGGCGGCCAGGGCGAGGCCGGCGGCGGAGGCGCCGGCCAGCCTGAAGACGTCACGACGGGTGCGGGGCTGCGTCATTCCACGCAGGAGGAGGGGGTTCATGAGGTGCTGTCATCTTCCAATCACGTACGAGTGCTGCGCCTGCCACGACAGCCAGACGGAGTCGCCCCGCTCCGCCGTCGCCGTGGCGTCGTGCACATTCTGCTGGAACACGGTGATCTCGGCCCCGTCAGCGAGACTCACCGCATAGCTGTTATACGTGCCGAGATACACCACTTCGGCCACGGTGCCCTTCACGGCGCTGAGCCCCTGCGCGGGCTCCTCCGTGCCGATGGTGATCTTCTCGGGCCGCACGGTCACCGTCACCTCGCCGTCCACGCCGGGCACCAGCACCCGGCCGCCGCCGACCTGCAGCACGCCGCCGGTCGCGACGCCGGTGAGCAGGTTGGAGGTGCCGATGAAGCCGGCCACGAAGGCTGTGGCGGGCCGCTCGTAGATCTCGCGCGGCCCGGCGAGCTGCTCGACCGCCCCGTCGTTCATGACGGCGATGCGGTCGCTCATCGTCAGCGCCTCGCTCTGGTCGTGCGTGACGTACACGAACGTGATGCCGACCTCGCGCTGGATGCGCTTGAGCTCGATCTGCATGGCCTGGCGCAGCTTCAGGTCGAGCGCGCCGAGCGGCTCGTCGAGCAGCAGCGCGCGCGGCCGGTTGACCAGCGCCCTGGCCAGCGCCACGCGCTGCTGCTGGCCGCCGGAGAGCTGGCGCGGCATGCGCTTGCCGCGGTCGGCGAGGTCGACGATCTCCAGCATCTCGCCGACCCGCTGGTCGATCTCCGCCTTCGGCGTCCTGCGCTGCTTCAGGCCGAACGCCACGTTGTCCCAGACGCTCATGTGCGGAAAGAGCGCGTAGGACTGGAAGACCATGTTGACGTCGCGCTTGTTCGGCGGGACGTTCGTGACGTCCTGGCCGTACAGCTTCACCAGGCCCTTCGAGGGCGCCTCGAAGCCCGCGATCATCCTCATGGTGGTGGTCTTGCCGCAGCCGGAGGGGCCGAGGAGGGAGAAGAACTCCCCCTCCTCGATGCCCAGCGTCACGCCTTTGACTGCCTGGACGACCTCGCCATGCGAGTGGTACTCCTTGACGACGTCCGCAAGCTCGATCGCACTCAGCCCGGTCATCTCCAGGTTCGTTCCTTGCCGCTATTCGCCGATGTAGTGCATGACGTGCTTGACCCTGGTGTAGTCGTGCAGACCGAACACCGACAGGTCCTTGCCGTAACCCGAGTGCTTGAAGCCGCCGTGCGGCATCTCCGAGACGAACGGGATGTGCGTGTTGACCCAGACCACGCCGAAGTCGAGCCGGTTCGACATGCGCATGGCGCGGCCGTGGTCGGAGGTCCAGACCGAGCCGCTCAGGCCGTACTTGACGTCGTTGGCCTTGGCCAGGGCGTCGGCCTCGTCGCTGAACGTCTGAACGGTGATCACGGGGCCGAAGACCTCGTTCTGCACCATCTCGTCGTCCTGGCGCAGCCCGTCCACGATCGTCGGGGCGAAGAAGTAGCCCTTGTCGCCGACGCGGTGGCCGCCCGTGAGGACCTTGGCGTGCGCGGGGACGCGCTCGATGAAGCCCTGCACCTTGGCGAGCTGGCTCTCGTTGTTGAGCGGCCCGTACAGGGCGTCCGCGTTGTCGAGGTCGCCGGTGACGGTGCCGGCGGCGGCCTCGGTCAGCGCGGCCACGAACTCGTCGTGCACGCTCTCGTGCACCAGCACCCGGCAGGCGGCCGTGCAGTCCTGGCCGGCGTTGTAGAGGCCGGCGGTGGCGATGTCGGCGGCGGCCCTGCGCAGGTCCTTGACGTCCTCGAAGACCACGACGGGCGCCTTGCCGCCGAGCTCCAGGTGCACGCGCTTGAGGTCGTCGGCGGCGCTCTTGGCCACCGACATGCCCGCGCCGACCGACCCGGTGATCGCCACCATGGCGGCGGTCGGGTGGCCGACGACCAGGGCGCCGCTCTCGCGGTCGCCGGTCACGACGTTGAAGACGCCGGGCGGCAGCACCTCGCCGAGGATCTCGGCCAGCTTCAGCGTGGAGACCGGGGTCGTGTCGGACGGCTTGAGCACGATCGTGTTGCCGGCCGCCAGCGCCGGGGCGATCTTCCAGACCGCCATCATCATCGGGTAGTTCCACGGCGTCACCTGGCCGACCACGCCGATCGGCTCGTGCCTGATGACGCTGGTGTGCTCGGCCAGGAACTCACCGGCCGTCGGGCCCTCCAGCGTGCGCGCCGCGCCCGCGAAGAAGCGGAAGTGGTCGGCGGCGATCGGCGTCTCGTCCTCGGCCATGCGGGCGCGGGGCTTGCCGGTGTTGCGGCACTCGGCCTCGTTGATCTCGTCGGCCCTGGCGTCGATGGCGTCGGCGACCTTGAGCAGCAGGTTCGCCCGCTCACCCGGGGTCGTCCTGCCCCACGACTCGAAAGCGGCGGCCGCGGCGGCGAAGGCGGCGTCGATGTCCTCCTGACCCGAGACGGGCGCCTGGACGTAAGCCTCGCCCGTGCAGGGATCGATGATGTCGGAGTATCGGCCGCTCTTGGCGTCCACGAACTCACCGTTGATGAAGTTCTGCAGACGGGTGGTCAAGGTTAACGACCTCCTCGTGAGGTGGCTGAGTTGCCGCGACTCTGACAGAGCAGATGCATCACGACAAGGGATTTCGTGGTGAAGATATCAAATTGCTACGAATTCGCTTGACAGACCGCGAAGAACTGACAACATGTCGCACCAGGACGGCAACCCGGCGGGAACGCCCCCGTAACGCCGGACCGCTAGGAGGAAACCGCTCAATGACGACGCCGCCCCGCGTACGCCGAAACAGCGCGAGCTCCGGCAGCCCGGTGGTGCTGGACGACCTGTCCAAGCAGATCATCGAGCAGCTCCAGGCCGACGGGCGCAAACCCTACGCGGCCATCGGCAAGGCGGTCGGCCTGTCCGAGGCCGCCGTGCGCCAGCGCGTGCAACGGCTCCAGGACGCCGGCGTCATGCAGATCGTCGCGGTCACCGACCCGCTCACGCTCGGCTTCCCCCGGCAGGCCATGATCGGCGTCAACTGCGAGGGCGACCTGGAGAAGGTGGCCGACGAGCTGGCCGGCATCGAGGAGATCGACTACGTGGTGCTCACGGCGGGCTCCTTCGACGTGATCGTCGAGGTGGTCTGCGAGGGTGACGGGCACCTGCTGGAGATCCTCAGCAAGATCCGCGCCATCCCCGCCGTACGGGCCACCGAGTCGTTCGTCTACCTCAAGCTGCGCAAGCAGACCTACTCCTGGGGCACCCGCTAGCCGACCCGGGCGACGGCCCGTACGGGTGAGCCGTCGCCGCCGGTGATCCGCAGCGGGAACATCGACACCTCGATCTCCCGCTGCCCGATCAACCGGTCGAGACCGTACAGGTTCTCGGCGATGACGGCGTGCGCCCGCAGCAGCCTCTCGTGCGCGGGGAATGCGTCCGCGGGCGTCGGATCCACGCTGAACGCGTCGATCCCGACCGTCCGGACACCGCGCTCGACCAGCAGTTCGGCGGCCTCCGCGGTGAGGTACGGATGGCCCTGGCGCCCGAACGGCCAGCCGGTGGCCACCAGCACGATCACGCCCGCGCGGACCTCCTCGAACAGCTCGGGCCCGATCATCGCCCCCTGCCCCCGGGCGTCCACCACCGTGGCGGGGCCGTGGAAGCGCTCCAGCGGCAGGTCGTCCAGGGTGGGCAGCGAGTCGTCGAGGTGGAAGGGCGCGTCCACGTGGGTGCCCGCGTGGGAGCCCAGGTGCAGGCCCAGCACGTTCACGCCGTCGCGGGCCACGGTGAGCGCCGGGCCGATCGAGACCTCGGGGTCGCCCGGGTAGACGGGCATCCCGGTCTCGATCGGCGCCGACAAGTCGAGCAGGCGCGTCACGTCGCCGGCTCCACGATCGGCAGCACCGGCGTGTCGGCCGAGCGGACCAGGCGCGGCCCGTCGGGGCCGTAGACCTCGCGCGGCTCCGGGAAGATCGCCAGCAGCGCCAGGTAGAGCAGCCCCGCCACGGCCAGGCCGACCGGCAGCGAGATGTCCACGCCGCCCGCGAGGTTCCCCAGCGGCCCGACGAACTGGCCGGGCAGGTTGACGAACAGCAGCGCCAGCCCGGCCGAGACCAGCCAGGCGCTCAGCCCGCGCCAGTTCCAGCCGTGCGTGAACCAGTACCGGCCGCCCCGCTGGCGCCGGTTGAAGACCTGCAGCGCCTCCGGGTCGTACCAGCCACGCCGCGTCACGTACCCGAGCATCATGATCACCATCCAGGGCGCCGTACACGTGATGATCAGTGTGGCGAAGGTGGAGATGCTCTGCGTGAGGTTCGCCGCGAAACGCCCGGCGAAGATGAACACGATCGACAGCGTGCCGATGAACACCGTGGCCTGCACCCGGGAGAAGCGCGGGAAGACGCTGGAGAAGTCGAGGCCGGTGCCGTACAGCGAGGTCGTGCCGGTGGACATGCCGCCGATCAGGGCGATCAGGCAGACGGGCACGAAGTACCAGCCGGGCGAGACCGCCAGCAGGCCGCCGACATAGTTGGGGGCGGCCGGGTCCACGTACTCGGCGGCCTTGGCCGCGATGATCGAGGCGGTGGACAGGCCGAAGAAGAACGGCAGGATGGTGGCGATCTGCGACAGGAATGCCGCCGCCATCACCCGCGAGCGCGGGGTGCTCGCCGGGATGTAGCGGGACCAGTCGCCCAGGAAGGCGCCGAACGAGACCGGGTTCGACAGCACGATCAGGGCCGCGCCGATGAACGAGGGCCAGAACAGCGCGTCACCCGGCTGGACAGCGCCGGCGTAGGACGCGTCGAAGTCCCCGGCGAAGGCGAAGACGCCCAGCACGAACAGCAGTGACGCCGCCGCGACCGCGATCTTGTTCACGAACAGCATGAAGCGGAACCCGTACACGCAGACCACCAGCACCAGGACGGCGAACAGCCCGTACGCGACCCCGTACGTCAGGTCGGTGTCCGGCAGCCCCGCCAGCCGGTGCGCGCCGCCCACGAGCGCGTCGCCCGACGACCACACCGAGATGGAGAAGAACGCGATCGCGGTCAGCAGCGACAGGAACGAGCCCACCACGCGGCCGTGCACGCCCAGATGCGCCGAGGAGGAGACGGCGTTGTTGGTGCCGTTGAGCGGCCCGAACAGCGACAGCGGCGCCAGGATCAGCGCCCCCGCCACCAGCCCGAGCACGGTGGCGGCCAGGCCGTGCCAGAACGACAGGCCGAACAGGATGGGAAAGGCGCCGAGCACGCACGTCGCGAACGTGTTGGCGCCGCCGAAGGCGACCCTGAACAGGTCGACGGGGCGGGCGGTGCGGTCGGCGTCGGGGATGCGCTCGACGCCGTAGGTCTCGATCTCCGTGAGGGAGCCACTGCTCATGTCTTCTCCTGGAGCGCCAGCAGGCTGACGAGGTCGTAGGCCACGTGGGAGGCGGCGATCGAGGTGATCTCCGCGTGGTCGTAGGCGGGCGCCACCTCGACCACGTCGGCCCCGATCAGGTTGAGCCCGGCCAGGCCGCGCAGGATCTCCAGCAGCTCGCGGCTGGTGAGCCCGCCGGCCTCGGGGGTGCCCGTGCCGGGGGCGTGCGCGGGGTCGAGCACGTCGATGTCGATGGAGAGATACAGGGGGCGGTCGCCGACCCGCTGCCGTAGCAGGCCGATCACCTCGTCCAGGCCGCGCCGCAGCACGTCGGCCGCGGTCACGATGCCGAACCCGAGCCGCCGGTCCTCCTCCAGGTCCTTCTTGCCGTAGAGGGAGCCCCTGATCCCGACGTGGCTGAGCGCCTCGGTGTCGAGGATCCCCTCCTCGGCGGCCCGGCGGAACGGGGTGCCGTGCGTGTACTCGGCCCCGAAGTAGGTGTCCCACGTGTCGAGGTGCGCGTCGAAGTGCACCAGCGCCACGGGGCCGTGCTTCCTGGCCGCCGAGCGCAGCAGCGGCAGCGCGATGGTGTGGTCGCCGCCGATGGTGACCAGCCTGGCGTCCAGGTCGTCGGCCGCGCCCTCGATGGTCTCGATGGCGGCGCCGATGTCGAACGGGTTGACCGCGATGTCACCGGCGTCGGCGACCTGCACCCGCTCGAACGGGGACACGTCCAGGCCCGGGTGGTAGGGCCGCAGCAGCCGGGACGCCTCCCGTACGGCGGCGGGCCCGAACCTGGCGCCGGGCCGGTAGGAGACGCCGGTGTCGAAGGGCACGCCCACCACCGCCACGTCCGCCCGCTCCACCTGGTCGAGGCGGGGCAGGCGGGCGAAGGTGGCCGGTCCCGCGAAGCGCGGGACCCTGCTGGAGTCGATGGGGCCGAGGTTCATGCGCCTCAGTGTTCGTCATGCCTCTGACCTGCGGCAATTGTGGGTGCTACGAAGTACTACGGTGTGTGTTGTGGCTGACCACAAACTCACCGTGGAGGATCTCCTCCGCTCCCCCGCGCTCCAGCTCCGCGTGCTCGCGGGCGAGGCGGGGTTGTCCCGCTCCGTCTCATGGGCGCACGTGAGCGAGCTGGACGACCCGACGCCGTGGCTGCTCGGCGCCGAGGTCATCATGACCACCGGTATCGGCGTGCCCCGCTCGGCCGCCAGGCAGCGCGCCTACCTGGAGCGGCTCGACGACGCGGGCGTCTCGGCGCTGGCCCTGTCGGCCCAGCTGCACGTGCCGCCGCTGCACCCGTCGTTCTTCGAGGCCGCCGAGGAGCGCGGCATGCCGGTGCTGGAGGTGCCGCTGGCGGTGCCGTTCATCGCGATCGCGCAGGAGGTCGCGGCGGCGCTGCAGGAGGACGCCAGCCACCGCCTCGGCGCCCAGCTCCAGGTGTTCGGGGCGCTGCGCTGGCTGGCCGCGGAAGACCTGGACACGGCCACGCTCTTCAAGCGCCTGGAGCGCCTGTCCGGCTACGACGTCTACCTGTCCACCCGCTCGGGCCGCCCCCTCCTGCCCGGCGTCCCCGTCCCCGCGCCGGCCGTGCTGCCCGCCGCGCCGGACGCGCCGCCCACGATCCCCGGCGGCTTCGTCCTGCCCGTCTCCGCCCCGGGCGGCCCGGCCGGCTACCTGGTGGCCTTCGAGCGCGAGGGCGCCAGCCCCGCCGGGCTGGCCGTGGTCCAGCACATCGCCACGGTGGCCGCGCTCCAGGTCGCGATGGCCAGGCACGAGCGCGAGACGCTGCGCAGGGAAGGCGCCGAGACGCTGGCCGAGCTGCTGCAGGACCTCCTCGACCCGCCGGCCGCCCGCCGCCGCCTGGCCCGCCTCGGCCTGTCCATGGACGCCGACACGGCGCTGCTCATCGTACGCGGCGTCCCCGACGACGCCCTGCGCCGCGCCCTGGACGACCTGCCCCACCTGATGCTGCGCCGCGGCGACGACCACTACCTCCTCGGCCCCTCCTCGCTCGGCCCCGCCGTCGCCGCCGTCCCGGGCGTCGCCGCCGGCATGAGCCGCCCCTTCCCGCCGGGAGAGCCGCTCCGGGTGGCCCAGCGGGAGGCCGCCTGGGCGGCCACGCACGCCGCCGAGTCCGGCCGGGCCCTCGTCCTGTACGGCGACGACACGACAGGCCGGTGGCTGCCCGAGGACCCGGCCACGCTGGCCGCGCTGGTGGACTACGTGCTGGGCAAGGTGCTGGCCTACGACGAGGCGCACCGGTCGCACCTGCTGGCCTCCGTGCGCACCTGGCTGGAGCACAACCGCCACGTGCGCGACGCCGCCGCCGCGCTGCACGTCCATCCCAACACCCTGGCCTACCGGCTGCGCAGGTTCAGCGAGCTGAGCGGCAGGGACCTCGAATCCAGCGCGGCCTTCGCCGAGGTCTGGCTGGCCATCCGCGCGGCCCGCCAGCTCGGTCTCAGCACCTGACTCAGTCCGAGAGCTGCACCGTCGCGATCTCCCAGCCGCCCAGCGGCAGCCGCAGCGTCCCGTCCGTCACGCCGAGCGGCTCCCCCGGGCGTCCCCGCAGGTCGGCCCGGCGTGCCCGGGTGAAGCGCCCGGCGATCACGGCCTCCGTGCCGGAGGAGGTGAGCGCCACGACCCGCAGCTCCCGCCACCCGTCACGCTCACGCAGCGAGGTCATCACCACCCCCTCACCGTCGACCGACAACCCCGCCTCCGGCGAGGGCAGCGGCAGGCTCCTGTCGCCGAGCCCCGGCACCACGAGCAGGTCGTGCCGGAAGGCCTCCGCCTGCGGCACCACCTCGTCCCATCCCTCCTGGTAGGGCATCAGCGCCAGGCTCACCGACCGCAGCCCGCGCGACTGCGCCGCGGGCGTGGGCAGTTGCGGCCCCGCCGGCTCGGGACGCGAGACGTTGCGGTTGCGGGACAGGTAGCCGACCGAGCGCAGCAGCGTGAGAGCCAGCTCCCCGTCCACCACCTCGTACTCCGTCACGTGCTCCAGCAGCGCCGCCACTCCCCCGGCGGCCACCCACGACGAGGCGGGGAAGGTCGGCAGCGGCGTCTCGCCGCAGCCGCCCTCCGCGGTGAGCCCGCGGGTGACGACGGCGAACTGCCCTTCGGCGTACGACCGCGCGGCGGGCCTGGGCAGCGGCACGTGCAGGCGCACCCGGTGATCGTCGCACCGGTTGTCGAACGTGATGCCCAGCCGGACGAACGGCTCCCCCGAGCGCAGCTCCACCCGGGTGGTGAGGACGATCTCCTCCATCCTGGCGCCGCGCGTCAGGGCGGGCACCTCGGGCGCGCCCTCAAGACCCTCGCCCGAGGCGGGCCACAGGTACGTGCGCCGCACGTCCACGACGGCGACCAGCGGCCCCGTGCAGACCAGCTCGAAATCGGCGTCCACCGGCTCCGACACGATCAGGTCGCTCAGCGGCGGCGCGTGGTTGTAGGTGTCGCCGACGTCGCCGCCGTCCACGATGCGGCCCGCGCCGGTGACGGTGGTGCCGTCCTGGCCGACGAGCGTGAGGCTGCCGTCGATCTCGATCGTGACGCGCAGCAGCCCGTTGTCCAGCACCATCGTGTCGCCGCGCACCGGCAGGGGCGCCGAGTCGGAGCTGAGCCAGCAGGACGGGTGGTGCAGGCCGGGCAGCCGCTCCACCTGGTCGCCGCCGTACACGCGCTCGCGCGGCGCGGGGCGCAGGCTGGTGTGGCCGAGCGGCGGGGCCTCGACGAGCGCGGCCACCGTGCGGCGCGGCTCGGCGAGGATGCGGACGCTGGTGATGCCCGCGGCGGCGGCGCGCAGCTCGTCCAGGTCGATGACGACGGAGGTGTGCCTGGCCACGGTGAAGGTGAGGGTGCCGTCCTCGACGGTGTAGCCGGTGATGTGCTGCCCGTACAGCTCGGTGCCGTGGATCAGGGTCAGGGCCGTGGCCAGGTCCATGTCCTCGTCGAGCAGCAGCGTGGCGGCGTACTCCAGCGGCTGCACGGGCACCGGCGCGCCCGACGCGTCCACCAGCGGGTCGGCGCCGGCCGTGTCCACGATGACGACGCCGTGCCGGGCGGCGGGGGTGGGGTTGACGACCAGCACGCCGTCGGACGGCACCGCCTCGGCCAGGCGGGCGGTCACCAGGTCGCGGACGGCCTGCCCGAGCTGCTCGGCCTCGGCGATGCGGGCGGCGACCTGCTGGGCGGTGTCGTCCACGCCGCAGCCGGTCACGGAGTCGTGGCCGCTGGCGTCCACGAGCCGCCACCAGGCCATGTCGAGGAAGCGGCCGGGCCACTCCGCGCCCCACAGCGCGGCCAGCGGCTCGGCGTAGCGCTCGACCATCCGCTCGGCGCGGCTCATGGCCTGCTTGACGTGGGGGCGGACGGAGATGACGCCGGGCAGGATGTTGGCGCGGGCGTGGGAGCGCAGCTCGCCGTGCACCCGCGGCAGCCCGGCCACGTCGCCGGAGTACGCGCCGAGGTATCCGGACAGGGTGTCCATGCGGGCGCCGATCTCGGCCACCATGCCGGGCAGCCCGCGCACGGGGGCCGAGTGGTCGGTGCCGTACATCGCCAGCAGCGGCCCGTCGGGGCCGTGCCACTCCCGCATCGTGCGGACGAAGCCCGCCGCCCGCTGTGCGAGCCCCTCGGCGTCGGAGAACAGGTGGGCGCCGTTGCCGTAGCCGCCCGCCGGCAGGTACTGCGTGCGCAGCGCCGTGCCGTCGGGCGCGACCCAGGCGAAGGCGTCCGTCGTGACGGCCTGCGGCACGCCCCGGTAGACGCACGCGTGCAGCAGCCCGGCCTTGCGCAGGATCTGCGGCATCTGCGCCGTGTGGCCGAACATGTCGGGCAGGTAGCCGACCGGCATGGCGCCGCCGAGCTTGTCCGACCTGGCCATGCCCAGCTCCAGGTTGCGGACGATGTTCTCGCCCGAGCAGAGGAACTCGTCGAGCAGGATCTGCCACGGCCCCACCGCCAGCCGCCCCGACTCCACCAGCGCCGCCA
The DNA here is from genome assembly GCF_039531895.1 of Nonomuraea monospora. Taxonomy (NCBI): domain Bacteria; kingdom Bacillati; phylum Actinomycetota; class Actinomycetes; order Streptosporangiales; family Streptosporangiaceae; genus Nonomuraea; species Nonomuraea monospora. The sequence goes on along the minus strand of NZ_BAAAQX010000003.1, from coordinate 476,678 downwards.
CGCGGTCGCGGTTCTCGGGCCTGACCTCCAGGTAGTCGTCCACGCAGGCGAGCTGCCCGTCGAGGGTGAAGTGGTAGGCGGGCTCCCGCTCCATCGTGTCGAGCACCTCGTCGAGCAGCGCCACCAGGCGCAGCCGGAAGCGCTGGAAGGGTTCGTACCACTCCCTGTCCCAGTGCGTGTGCGGTACGACGACGATCTCCGTGCTCACGCTGCCTCGCCTCCCCATGGCAGATCATGCTGTTCGGCGTAGCGCGCCGCGATGCGCTGCGCCGTGACGATGTCCTCCAGCCCGCCGGCCGCGTCGGTGAGCGGCGGCTTGCCATCGTTCACGTAAGCATGGAAGGCGGCGAGTTGTACCTCGAACGCCTCGGTCACCTCACGCCAGTGCGTACGACTTTCGCCCCCGGACACCACGGTGAGCGTGGTCGGGGCGTTCATCAGGTAGGGCGAGGGGAAGACGAGCTCCAGCGAGCCCCGGTCGTGGTGGACGGCCACGGTCTCGCGGTAGGCGGGGTAGTCCTCCAGGTAGTGCCAGCGGATGGAGAAGCGGCCCCGTACGGGCAGCGTCCCGGAGATCTCGATGGAGCCGGGCGCGGGCCCCCACGTCTCGACGTGGGAGATCTCGGCCGGTGAGCCGGTGAAGCGCCGCAGGAGCGACAGATCGTGGCAGATGGAGCCCAGCGCCACCCCGTACAGGTGCCGCACCTGCTCAGGGGCCTGCGCGCCCAGCGCCCGCGACACCAGCTCGTCCTCCGCCGCGCGCAGCGAGGCGAGCAGCCCGGCGTCCACGTCCGCGGCCGGGGTCAGGTTCGCGAACGCGAGCTGCGACCGCGCGCTCGGGTGCAGCACGGTCACCTCGACCGCCCTGACCACCTCGGGGCCGCCCAACTCGGCCAGGAGCTCCTCGGCCCTGCGCACGGCCGGGTCGTACTGCTTCATGTAGCCGACCATCAGCCGCCCCTCGGGCAGCGCCGCCACCTCGGCCCTGGTCAGCGCGAGCGGCTTCTCGCACAGCACCGCGTACCCGGCGGACAGCGCCTGCCGCACGGTCTCGCCGTGGGAGCCGGACGCCAGCACCACGACGGCCTCGAACCCGCCCTCGGCCAGCATCTCCGCCACCGCCGTGTACCGCCGCGCCGCCCCCAGCCGGTCGCCCACGGCGTCGGCCAGCGTGCGCGACAGGTCGCAGACGGCGCTGACCTCGAACAGGTCCCGCCGCCTGGACAGCAACGGCACGTAGACCGCCTGCGTGACGGCCCCGCACCCGACAAGCGCGATTCTCAAAGCCCCAAGTCCTTCAGCTTCCGGCGGTTGGCCGCCTGGTCGGCGATGTTCTGGGCGACCGTGCGCCGCCCCGGCAGGGTGTCCTGCTCGATCACGATCCAGCCCGCGTAGCCGATCTCGTCCAGGGTGCGCACCACGGCGGGCAGGTCCAGCTCGCCCTCGCCGAGCGGGGCGAACCCGCCGCGGCCCATCAGCTCGCGCAGGTCCACGCCGTCGGCCAGGGCCTGGCGGAGTATGGCGGTGTCGCCGTCCTTGACGTGCACGTGCCCGACCCGGTCCGCCCAGGCGCGCAGCGCCGCGACCGGGTCGCCGCCGGCCAGCAGCAGGTGGCCCGTGTCGAGGCAGAGCTGCACGTCGGTCAGCTCCAGCAGCCGCTCGACGTCGTCGGGCGTCTCGACGTGGGTGCCGAGGTGGTGGTGGAAGGCGGGCTCGAACCCGCGCGCGCGGCACCGCTCGGTCGTGTCCTGGATGCGGGCGGCGAACGCGGGCCACTCGGCGGCCGGCAGCCCTGGAGCGGTCCCGCCGGGCCGCGCGAACCGTTCCGGCGTGCCGGGGCAGGCGATCGTGGGCCGCGGCGGGAGGTCGCCGGGAGGCGCGGCGGCGAACACGTCCAGCGCCGCGTCCAGCACCGGCAGCGCCTTGTCGTAGCCGTCCGCGTCGTGGAAGGGCAGGTCCACCCAGCCGCCGCAGAGCAGCAGCCCGGCCCCTGCCAGCCGGTCGGTCAGCTCGGAGCCGGTGCCCAGGTAGCCGATGGGGCCGGAGTCGATGCCCGCGTAGCCGGCCTCGGCCAGCGCGCGGACCATCTCGTCGGGGGTCAGCGGCGGCGGGCCGTCGCTCAGCTCGAACACGCCGAAGCTCACCGGGGCGTTGGCGACTTTCCTCACGCGCATAGGGCGATCACCTCGTTCTCGTAGGTCTCCAGCCGGTGTGGTCCGTCGATGGCGGGCAGCAGCGCGCGCTCGCCGCGGACCACCTGCCGCGTGCCGTCCGGGCGTACCAGGACGAGGCCGTCGGCGTCCAGGGCGAGCAGCTCGTCGCCCAGCCTGAGCAGCAGCGGCCCGTCAGGGCCGGTGGACACGGCGGTGCGGCCCGCGCGCACGCCCTCCAGCACGGCGTGCGCGCCCACCCGCCCCGCGTGAGCGCCCGACGGCTCCGCGCCGGTGTTCTCAGCCAGCACCCAGGTCGTGGGCGAGCCTGGCAGGCCGTCGGAGCCGGGCGTGTGGAAGTCGCTGCCGCCGATCGCGATCACGTCGTCGCGCCAGGCGTCGGCCCAGGCCAGCGGGGCGCCCCAGCGGCGGTCCCACCAGCCGGAGCTCCACACCTCGGCCACGCGCGGCCGGCGGCTGATCGGCAGCAGCCAGGCGCAGTCGCCGCCGAGCGGGTGGTTGATCGAGATCAGCCCGCCCGCGCGCTCGGCGTGCTCCACCCAGGAGTCGGCGGGCTCGCGGAAGTCCACCCAGCCGACCTCGCCGAACACGTTCGCGTGGCCCCGGTCGGTGGTGACCTCCTGGCCGGGGATGAGCGTGACGCCCCGGTCGATCCTGGCCAGCCGGGGGTGGTGGCTGGTCGTGTTGTGGTCGGTGACGGCCAGGAAGTCGAGCCCGCGCCCGCGGGCCAGCTCGGCCAGCTCGGCGATGGTGAGGGTGCCGTCGCTGTGGACGGTGTGGGCGTGGAAGTCGCCCGCGTACCAGCGCAGGCCGCCCACGTCCGGGATGTCGCGGCGCGGCGGCCGTTCGCCGTGCGGCGGCTCCTCGGCCACCGGCTCGGGCGGCGCGGCCCGCTCGAAGGAGATGTCCAGCGTGTAGTCCAGGCCCTGCGGCGGGATGCGGTGCAGCCGCAGCCACACGTTCCAGGTGCCGGGCTCGGGCTCGCCGGGCAGGTAGCCGGGCGTGGCCCAGTCGCGGGTGATCGTGTACGTGTCGCGCGCCCCGCCCGACCAGCCGCGGAAGCCGCCGGGGGCGCCGCACCCCAGGTCGATCACGCCTTGCGACCTGTCGTAGGAGAGCTTCACGTGCACCGCGGCCGTCCCCGGCGGCACCTCGAACGGCACCTCGCGCAGGATCCGCGCCAGCCGGTCGTCCAGCGACCAGTGCCCCCTCACACGAGCTCTCCGTTCCGGTAGACCAGCGCCCGGTCACGCCGGGGCAGCGCGTAGCCGTCGTCGCCCACCGCGGGCTCGCTGCCCTCGGGCACCACGACCTGCACGGTCACGTCGTTGACGTCGAGGGTCACCAGGTGGGAGGCGCCCAGGTTCTCCACGATGGCCACCTGCCCGCCGAACGCGCCCTCCGCGGGCCCGGCCGAGTAGGCCAGGTATTCGGGCCGTACGCCGTACACGATCTCCTCCCCATCGGACAGCGGTCCGCCGGCGGAGGCGGGAACCGCGATCTTGCACCCTGCCACCTCCAGCGTGTCACCTCGCACGGCGCCGTCCAGCAGATTCATCGGGGTGGAGCCGATGAACCCGGCCACGAAGGTGTTGGCAGGCCGCTGGAAGACCTCGGCCGGAGTGCCGATCTGCCGGATGTGCCCGGCCTCCATGACCGCCATCCGGTCGGCCATCGCCAGCGCCTCGGCCTGGTCGTGGGTGACGAAGACGGTGGTGACCCCCAGCTCGCGCTGGAGTTTCTTGAGGAACGTGCGGGCCTCCAGCCGCAGCCGGGCGTCCAGGTTGGACAGCGGCTCGTCGAACAGGTACGCCTGCGCCTGCGTGGCCATCACCCTGGCCAGCGCGACCCGCTGCTGCTGCCCGCCGGAGAGCTGCCCGGGCCGCCGGTCCATGAGGTGGTCGAGCCCGAGCCGGGCCCCCACCTCGGCGGCCTTGTCGCGGCGCGCGCCCTTGGCGACCTTCTTGATGCGCAGCGGGTAGGCGATGTTGTCCGTGACGTCCATGTGCGGGAACAGCGCGTAGTCCTGGAACACCATGGCCACGTCCCGGCCGCCCGGCTGCACGCCCGTCACCTCGCGCCCGCCGATGACCACGGCGCCGCCGGTGGCGGTCTCCAGGCCGGCGATCGTGCGCAGCAGCGTGGTCTTGCCGCAGCCGGAGGGCCCGAGCAGGGCGAAGAACTCGCCGTCGGGGATGGCCAGGTCGAGCGCGTCGAGCGCTTTCACCCCGCCGGGGTAGACCTTGGTCAGCCCGCGTAGTTCGATGGCGGCCATTAACGCTTGATCCCTCCGTGGAAGCGGAAGCCGTACTTCTTGCTGACGAACAGGTACATGAGCACCACCGGGATGGAGTAGAGCAGCCCGAACGTGGACAACATGCTGAGGTTGGCCTGCCCGCCCTCGGTGTAGAGCGTGTACGTGATCACCGCCGCCGGTTGCTTCTCCACATCGCTCAGCAGCAGGTACGGCATCAGGAAGTTCCCCCACACGTTGGCCACGGCCCACACCGCGATGGTCGCCAGCCCCGGCCGCACCAGGGGGACCACCACGTGGCGCACGATCTGCAGCGGCGTGGCGCCGAAGACGCGGGCCGACTCCTCGTACGACTTGGGCGTGGCATCCATGAAGTCCTTCAGCATGAAGATCGCCGCGGGCAGCAGGCCGCCGGTCAGGATGAGGATCAGCCCGAGCTGCGAGTCGATGAGGTTCAGCTCCACCGCGAGCTGGAACAGCGGCACCATGGCCGCCGTGCCGGTGATGATCGACGACAGCAGCAGCAGCGCGTACAGCAGGGCGTCGCGGCCGGGCAGCCGCACCCGGCTGAGCGCGTAGGCGGCCAGCGCGGAGAAGAGCACGACCAGCAGGGCGGTGCCGACCGACAGCACGACCGAGTTCCACAACGACGGCAGCGCGTACGGGTGCTCCACGACCGCCAGGAAGTTGTCCCAGGTGAAGTCGGGCACCGACACCTCGTAGGTGGGGTCGGTGGTGAAGGGCGCGGTCACCAGCCACAGCAGCGGGATCGTGAAGAACGCCAGCAGCACGGCGATCAGCGTGCAGAACCCGATCCGGCCCAGGACGAACCGCGTCATTTCTTGCTCCGCAACAGCCGCAGGTAGAACACCGCGACGACCAGGTTGATCAGCAGGATGATCGTGGAGACGGCGGCGCCGTAACCCAGCTCGCCGCCCTGCAGCGCCACCTTGTACACGTGCACGGCCAGGATCTCCGACTTGCCGTCGGGGCCGCCGGCGGTGAGCAGGAAGGGGGTGAAGTCGTTGAACGTCCACAGGCTGATCAGCAGCAGATTCGTCAGGATGTGCCCTCTGATGTGCGGGAACACGACGTCCCTGAGTTGCTGCCAGCCGGAGGCGCCGGCCAGGCGGGCGCTCTCCAGGTGCGAGGGCGGCACGTTGCCGAGCGCAGCGCCGTACAACATCATCGAGAACGCGGTGCCGCGCCAGGTGTTGAACACGATGATCGACAACATCGGATGGTCCAGCAGCCAGGCGGTGCCGGGGATGCCCAGCAGCGCGTTGAGCGTGCCGCCGTCGCGGTCGAGCAGCGCCACCCACAGGAACGACACGATGGCGCTGGGCAGGATCCAGGCCAGGATGACCAGGCCCTCGACCACCCGCTTGAGCGGGCCGCGCCGGTCGCGCAGCAGCCACGCGATGGTGAAGCCGAGCCCGACCTGCCCGATGACGGCCGAGCCCAGCACGAACTGCGTGGTCAGCCAGGTGGAGCTCCAGAACGTCGGGTTCGCGACCGCGTCGAGGAGGTTGCCGGGGCCGACGAACTGCGGCTCGGCGGCGGCGATCCCCGTCAGGCGGTAGTTCGTCAGGCCGAGGTAGAGCACCCAGAGCGCGGGGAAGACGAGGAAGGCGGCGATCAGCAGCAGGGCGGGGGCCATGAAGACCCCTGCCCGCGCCTTGCCCAGGCCCGCCGCGTCCGAGCTGTAGCGGGAGGGCTCCTTCGTGCCGCGGCCTGTCTCAGAGGCCTCAGAGGCCTCAGAGGCCTCAGGGGTCTCTGGAGCCTCAGGAGGCGATGTTGCCCGCGCCACCGACGATTCCCTCAAGCTTCTTCTGGTAGTCGGCCGCGGCCTGGTCCGGAGCCGTGCCGCCGGCGACCGCGGCGGTGGCCTCCTGCAGCGCCACCGACACCTGCGGGTAGAGCGCGACCGGCGGCCGGTAGGCCGTCACCGGCAGCACCTTCTCCGAGATGAACGTCAGCAGCGGCTCGCCCGCCAGGATCTCCTTGTTGACGTCCGTGCGCGGGGTGATGCGGACGTTGCCGTCCTTGGTCTCCTCCTTCAGCGCCTCCGGGGAGAGCGTGAAGGCCAGCAGCTCGAACGCCTCCTTCGGGTGCTTGCTGTTGGGGTTCACCGTGCGCAGGGCGCCACCGGACATGCTGACGAAGTCCTGGCCACGGATGCCCTTGCCGGGCTCGATGGCGGGGATCATGGCGTACCCGACGGTCTGGTCGCGGTCAGCCATCTTGGCCACGCCCGTCTTGGGGTTGACCACGCCGCGCCAGAAGTAGTCGCCCTCCATCAGGATGCCGATCTTTCCCTCGGCGAACTGCTGGAACGACTTGTCGCGGCCCTTGGCCTCCTGCTGGAGCTTCGGATCGCCGAGGCCGCCGCCGTAGATCTTCTGGTACAGGCCGAGCGCGTCCTTCATCGGCTGGGAGGCGCCGGACCACTTGCCGTCCTGCTGCACCTCGCCGCCCGCACCCGCGAGCAGCGGCAGCACGCCCTGCATGGAGGTGGCCTCGCCCATCGCGGTGCCGGCGTTGATCTGGATGGGGACGGGCACGCCGGAGGACTTGAGCTTGGCGCCCGCGTCGAGGATCTCCTGCCAGCTCCTGGGCTGCCAGTCGGCCGGCAGCCCGGCCTTGGTGAACAGGCTCTTGTTGAAGTAGAGCACGCGGCCGTCGGTGCCGACCGGCAGGGCGTACTTCTTGCCGTTGAACTCGGCCATGGCCTGCACGGCCTCGGGGATCTGGGCCCAGCCGTCCCAGCTGTCGGCCTCCGCCCCGACCAGCTCGGACAGCGGCTTGATGTAGCCGGCCTCGGCGAACTCGCCGGCCCAGATGCCGTCGATGTCGATCACGTCCGCGCCCTTGCCTGACTTGAGGTCGAGGGAGAGCTTGGTTTTGTACTGCTCGTCGTCGACACCGCTGGGAACGAACTTGACCGTGACGTCCTTCCCCTTCGCCTTCTGCGCCGCCTCGAACTTGGGGATCACCCAGTCGGCGATGTACTTCGCCGCGGCGGCGTTCTTGCCGCCGGCGATGGCGTTCTGGGCGATCGTCAGCTCGATGGTGTCGCCGCCTCCGCCGGAGGACTGGCCGCAGGCGGCGAGCCCCAGACCGGCGGCGGCGATGACCGCGACCACACCCATCGACCGTTTCCGCAATGCCATGCAAACCCTCCGACGTAGTCCTAAGGGAGGAGGCCATGGGCCAATATGTCATGACATTCATATGACGTAAAGACCTGGCCGTAATTCGAGGACATGCCCGCATGCTGCGCCGATGCCGGCGCGGGGGCGATCTTCACTACCCGGGATGCCGGGTAGTGAACAACCGTGGACTCTGGCGGGACGTGATCCGCAACATAGCGGACATCCGAATGTCATGACAATATGCCATAGTGACGAAGTGAGCTCCGTCCCTGGAGGTGCTGTTGTACGACCTGATCACGATCGGCCGCTCCGGCGTCGACGTCTATCCGCTGCAGACCGGGGTCGGCCTGGCCGACGTCGAGACCTTCGGCAAGTTCCTCGGTGGCAGCCCCACCAACGTCGCCGTCGCCGCGTCCCGCCACGGGCTGCGCTCCGCGGTGATCACCGGCGTGGGGGCCGACCCGTTCGGCGACTACGTGCGCCGGGCGATCCGCGGCTTCGGCGTGGACGACGCCTTCGTGACCACCGTCGAGGGCCGGCCCACGCCCGTCACGTTCTGCGAGATCTTCCCTCCCGACCACTTCCCGATCTACTTCTACCGCGGCGAGCACCCGCCCGACCTGCAGATCACCCCGTCGGTGCTCGACCTGGACGCGATCGCGGCAGCCGGGCTGTTCTGGTTCTCGCTGACCGGGCTGAGCCAGGAGCCGAGCGCCGCCACCCATGCCGCAGCCCTGTCGGCGCGCACGTCCGGGTGGACGGTGTTCGACCTCGACTACCGCTCGGTGCTGTGGGAGTCGCGCGGGGCGGCCCACGAGGCGGCGCGCGGGATGCTGCCGCGCGCGAACGTGGCCGTGGGCAACCTGGAGGAGGTCGAGGTCGCGGTCGGCGTCCGCGATCCGGAGGCCGCCGCGCAGGCCCTGCTCGACGCCGGCGTACGGCTCGCGATCGTGAAAATGGGCCCAGAAGGGGTTTTCGCGCGTACCTCCGAGGAGAGCGCTTGGGTGGAGCCCATGGAGGTGAAGGTGATCAACGGGATCGGCGCGGGAGACGCGTTCGGCGGCGCGCTCTGCCTCGGCCTGCTGCGCGGCTGGCCGCTGGAGCGCACGCTCCGCTTCGCCAACGCGGCGGGCGCGTACGTGGCCGCCCGCCTGGCCTGCGCCGACGCGATGCCGTCCACCTCAGAGGTGGAAGACCTGCTGAACGGGGCGCGCTCTTGAGCGACATCGCGTTGTCCCGGTCGGCCGACTACGGGCGGCTCACCCGCATCCGCGCCACCCAGCCGGAGGAGATCGCCGCGTCCGCGGCCCGCCGTCAGCGCCGCGGCCTGCCGGGTGAGGGCGAGCGGCTGCTGATCATCGCCGCCGACCATCCGGCGCGCGGCGCACTCGGCGTGCGTGACCGGCCCTTCGCCATGGCCAGCCGCGTCGACCTGCTCGACCGCCTGCGGCTGGCGCTGTCCAGGCCCGGCGTGGACGGCATCCTGGCCTCCCCCGACGTCCTGGAGGACCTGCTGCTGCTGGGCGCCCTGGAGGGCAAGCTGGCCTTCGGCTCCATGAACCGCGGCGGGCTGCAGGGCTCGGTCTTCGAGGCGGACGACCGTTTCACCGGCTTCGACGCCGCCGCCATCGACACCATGCGGCTCGACGGCGGCAAGATGCTCTGCCGCATCGACCCGTCCGACCACGCCACCGTGACGACGCTGGAGTCCTGCGCCCGCGCGGTCACCGAGCTGGCCCGGCGGCGGCTGGTGGCCATGGTGGAGCCGTTCTGGTCGCTGCGCTCGGAGTCGGGCGCCCTGCGCAACGACCTGTCGCCCGACGCGGTGATCCGCGCGATCAGCGTCGCCCAGGCGCTCGGCGTCACCTCGGCCTACACCTGGCTGAAGATCCCTGCCGTGGCGGAGATGGAGCGGGTGATGGCCGCGACCACGCTGCCCGCCCTGCTCCTGGGAGGCGACCCGCCCGACATCGACGCCGCCTACGCCGACTGGCACCGCGCGCTGAGCCTGCCCGGCGTGCGCGGCCTCGTCGTCGGCCGCGCCCTGCTCTACCCTCCCGACGACGACGTGGCGACCGCGGTGGACGGCGCCGCCGCACTGGTACGAGAGGCCCGCACATGACTCACCTTCCGTACGGCAAGACCGCCAGCGGCCCCTGGTCGGTCGAGATCACCCCTTCGGCGGCCGGCTGGACCTACTCGGGGCTGCGCGTGGCGGACCTGACGGACGCCCCGCTGTCCTTCGACACGGGCGAGGAGGAGATGCTCGTCCTCCCCCTGGCAGGCTCGTGCACGGTCTCCATCCCGGGCGACACGTTCGTGCTGACCGGCCGCTCCTCGGTGTTCGACAGCCCCTCCGACTTCGCCTATATCCCGATATCTACGCAGGTGACGGTCGAGGGGGCGGGCCGCATCGCGTTCCCCTCCGCCCGCGCCACCCAGGCGCTCCCCCCGCGCTACGTGGCCGCCACCGAGGTGAGCGTCGAGATCAGGGGCGCAGGCCAGGCCACCCGCCAGGTCAACAACTTCTGCTCCCCCGACGCCTTCGGCGGCTGCCACAAGCTCATGGCCGTCGAGGTGCTCACGCCCGGCGGCAACTGGTCCTCCTATCCCCCGCACAAGCACGACACCCCGGGCGAGGGCGAGGCGGTCCTGGAGGAGATCTACTACTTCGAGGTGGCCGACCAGGGCATGGGCTACCAGCGCGTCTACTCCTCGGAGCGCGGCCACGTCGACACCCTCGCCGAGGTCTCCTCCGGCGACGTGGTGCTCGTCCCCTACGGCTACCACGGCCCCTCCATGGCCGCGCCCGGCTACGACCTGTACTACCTGAACGTCCTGGCAGGCCCCGCGGAGCAACGTTCGATGGCGTTCTGCGACGACCCTCGCCACGCCTGGATCCGCTCCTCCTGGGACGCCCAGCCCATCGACCCCAGACTGCCGTTCGGGAGGACTTCGTGATCCGTTTGACCGTCGCACAGGCGGTCGTGCGCTTCCTGGCCCGCCAGTGGAGCGAGCGCGACGGGGCGGAACGCCGGTTCTTCGGCGGCTGCGCCGGCATCTTCGGCCACGGCAACGTGGCCGGCCTGGGCCAGGCCCTCGCCACCTCCACCGAGGACCTGCCCTACCGCCTGAGCCGCAACGAGCAGGCCATGGTGCACACCGCCGCCGCCTACGCCCGCGCCGCCAACCGCCTGTCCACGCTGGCCTGCACCACCTCGATCGGCCCCGGCGCCACGAACATGATCACCGGCGCGGCCGGCGCGACCATCAACCGCCTGCCCGTGCTGCTGCTGCCCGGCGACATCTTCTCCACCCGCGCCGCCGGCCCGGTGCTCCAGGAGCTGGAGGACCAGCGCTCCTACGACATCTCCGTCAACGACTGCTTCAAGCCCGTCTCCCGCTACTGGGACCGCGTCAACCGCCCCGAGCAGCTCCCCAGCGCGCTGCTGGCCGCCATGCGGGTGCTCACCGACCCGGCCGAGACCGGCGCGGTGACGCTGGCGCTGCCGCAGGACGTGCAGGCGGAGGCGTTCGACTGGCCGGACGAGCTGTTCGCCCGCCGCGTCTGGCACATCCCCAGGCCCCGCCCCGAACGCGCGGCCCTGGCCCGCGCCGCCGAGCTGATCAGGTCGGCGGCCCGCCCCCTCATCGTGGCGGGCGGCGGCACGATCTACAGCGAGGCCACCGCCCGGCTCCAGGCGTTCGCCGAGGCGTGCGGCATCCCGGTCGCCGAGACGCAGGCGGGCAAGGGCGCACTCCCGTACGGTCACCCGCTCGCGCTCGGCGCCATCGGCGCCACCGGCACCACCGCCGCCAACACGCTGGCCCGCGAGGCCGACCTGATCATCGGCGTCGGCACCCGCTACAGCGACTTCACCACCGCCTCCCGCACGATCTTCGCGCCGGACGCCGCGTTCCTGAACCTCAACATCACCGGCTTCGACGCCGCCAAGCTCTCCGGCCTGCAACTCGTCGCCGACGCCCGCGAAGGCCTCACCGACCTGGCCGAAGCCTGCGCGGGCCACGGCACGCCCGCCGCCTACCGCGAGCGCGCCGCCGAGCTGACCAGGGCCTGGGACACCGCCGTGGACGCCGCCTACGCGCTCGAAGGCACGCCGATCCCGCAGGCCGCCGTCATCGGGGCCGTCAACGCGGCGGCGGGCGACGACGGCGTGGTGGTGTGCGCGGCCGGATCGATGCCCGGCGACCTGCACAAACTCTGGCGGCCCAGCGGCCCCGGCAGCTACCACGTCGAGTACGGCTACTCCTGCATGGGCTACGAGATCGCCGGCGGGCTGGGGGTGAAGCTGGCCGCCCCCGAGCGCGAGGTGTTCGTGCTGGTGGGCGACGGCTCGTACCTGATGATGGCGCAGGAGCTGGTCACCGCCGTCTCCGAAGGCGTCAAGCTGGTCGTGGTCCTGGTGGACAACTCCGGCTTCGCCTCCATCGGCCGCCTGTCGCAGAGCGTCGGCGCCGAACGGCTCGGCACCTCCTACCAGCGCCGCGACGGCGGGCCCCTGCCTGTCGACCTGGCCGCCAACGCCGCCAGCCTGGGGGCCACGGTGCTGCGGCCCGAGACGGTCGCGGACCTGCGCAAGGCGCTCGACACCGCTCGGGCGGGCGACTCCACCACGGTGATCTACGTGCGTACGGATCGGATGGCCGATGACGTGCCGTCCTCGGAGGCCTGGTGGGACGTGCCGGTGGCTGAGGTGGCCACCACCAGTGCCACTTATGCGGCGCGGGGGACGTACGAGGCGAACAAGCGCTCGCAACGCCCCCACCTCACCCCACCCACCTGACCCCCAGTCCCTCCACCCCCAGCCCGCCCGACACCAGTCCGTCCAACACCAGGCCACCTGACGCCACCCACCTTGACCCCAGCCCGCCCGACACCAGCCCACCTGACAACCACCCGCTCGCCCCATCCCGTCCGGCCCTTCCCTCCTGGCCCCAGCCCGGCCGGCTGATCAGGGTTGCCCGTGATCGCCTGGGGGAACGCCTCTGACCAGGCATGATCGGGGGGAACGGGATGGGGCCGTGGCGGCTGCTGGGGTGGTTCGCGGTCATCGCGGTGGCCTTCTTCTGCCTCTACCACGTGCGGACAGTGGCCATCTCGATCATCATCGGCGTCTTCCTGACCGCACTGCTGCTCCCTCCGGCCCGCTGGCTGCGCAGACGCGGGCTGGGCAGGGCCGCCGCCACCACGATCGTCTTCGCCGGCGGCCTGGTGCTGGCAGGCGCGCTGATCGCGCTGGTGGTCCCGCCGACGGTGGCCAGCGTGTCGGAGCTGCGGGCCAGCGTCGGCAAGGTCCTCGACGACCTGCACGTGCTCACGTCCCACCTGGGGCTGAACGACCAGCAGCTCGTCGCGCAGGCCAGGGAGTACCTGTCCACGCAGGGCCGCCAGATCACCACGGGGGCGCTGGCCGGGGTCAGGACCGTGGGCGAGATCGTGGTCGGCGCCGTCCTGGCGGTCATCCTGTCGGTGTACTTCGTGCACGCCGGCGACCGGCTCTTCCGCTGGCTGGTCGAGCTCCTGCCGGCCGGGATGCGGGCCCGCGTGGCCGAGACCGGTGACCTGATCTTCTCGGTGATCGGCCGCTACATCCACGGGGTCGCGATCGTGGGGCTGGTGGACGCGTTCTTCATCGGGATCTCACTGTGGATCCTGGGCGTGCCGGTGGCGCTGCCGCTGGCGGTGCTGACGTTCGTGGGGGCGTTCCTGCCGGTGGTGGGGGCGTTCTTCGCGGGGTTGCTGGCGGCCGTGGTGGCGCTCGTGGCCAAGGGGTGGCTGGTGGCGTTGATCGTGGTGGCGGTGACCGTGGCGGTGCAGCAGATCGAGGGTCATGTGCTGGCGCCCCAGATCTACGGCAAGGCGCTCGACCTGCCGGGGGCGGTCATCCTGGTGGCGATCACGGTGGGCAGCGTGATCGCGGGGATCACCGGCGCGTTCCTGGCCGCCCCGGTCACCTCCGTCATCGTCGCCCTGCTCCGCCACCCCCGCTCCACCGAACCCGCCCACTCCACCTGAGCCCGCTCACCTCACACCCTCGCCTGCCCACTCCACCTGAGCCCGCTCACCTCACACCCTCGCCTGCCCACTCCCGCCTTCGCCCGCTCACGTCGGCGCTGCGACGGCAACCCCGCCTCGCTCCCCGCCGTGCCCGACCGTGTTCTCCTACAGGAGAAGTTCGAGCTCCAGCTCGTGCCTGATCGGAATGCCGTCGGCCTCGGCCGGGATGCCCGGCTTGATGGCGCGCACCCGATCCATGGCGTTCCTGTGCAGGGCGACGAGATCGAACCCGTAGCGCTGGTAGAACCGCAGAGCGTGCGTGTTGTCGTTCGTGGTGATCAGCCAGAGCCGCACGGCGCCCCGCTCGACGGCGACCGCCCGCACCGCGTCGAGCAACGCCCGCCCCACCCCCTTGCCGGGCATCACCGCGTCGAGCGAGGCGATCTCCACCGCGCCCTCGTCCTCCAGGTACGTGACGAGCCCGGCCACCTCCCCGTCGAGTTCGGCGACGAAGCCGGGCAGCTCCGTCACGTCCACCTGCTTGCCGCCGCCCAGGATCATCAGCGTGGTGCCGCCCCAGCTCCCGGTGATGACGCGGGTGACCACCGGAAGATCATCGGGCCCGATATCGCGGACGGAAATGCTCATGACCGTCATTATGGGATCCATGCGATGGGTTACGTTCGACTGTTTCGGGACTCTGGTCGACTGGCGGCACGGCATCGGCACCAGCGCCGAACTGATCGCGCCGGGGCAGGGGGCGCGGCTGCTGGAGGCGTACAACCGGCACGAGCACCTCGTCCAGGCCGAGTCGCCCACGATGCGCTACCGCCACGTGCTGGCCGAGACGCTGCGCAGGGCGTGCGAGGAGGAGAAGGTGGACCTCGGCGCGGACGACGCCGACGTGCTGGCCACGACGCTGCCGTACTGGCCGGTGTTCCCCGACGTGCGGGCCGAGTTGACGGCGCTGCGCGAGGCGGGGTGGCGGCTGGCGCTGCTGACCAACTGCGACCGCGACCTCATCGCCGGGACGCGGCGGCGGCTGCCGGTGCCGTTCGAGGCGGTGGTGACGGCCGAGGACGCGGGGGCGTACAAACCGGCGGACGCGCACTTCGAGCTGTTCAGGAGCTCCTACGAGCCGGAGGTGTGGGTGCACGTGGCCCAGAGCTACTTCCACGACATGGAGCCCGCGCACCGGCTGGGGCTGCGTCGCGTGTGGATCAACCGGCACGGCCTGCGGCCGTCCGACCCGTCGATCGTCCCGCACACCCAGCCCGACCTGCGCGGCCTGCTCGCCGCAGTCGAAGCCACCGCCTAGAGCGCGTGCCGCTCACCGCAGTCGGGCAACCCCCTCAAGCGCGAGCTGCTCACCCTCAGCAACCGCTCGGAGCACGGGTCGCTCGCTGAGGTCGGATGCCGCCTACAGCGCCCGCTGCTCCAGGACGTCGGCGATGCCCGCGAGGAACGCGTCCACGTCCGCGATCAGATACCCGGCCCTGAACATCACGGTCGAGAACTTCGCGTCGCGCACCTCCTTGGCCTTGAGCGGGTAGTCGGTCGTGCCGCGCAACGTGGCCACGATCCGGTCGAGGAACGCGTCGATCTCGTCCTCGTTGTAACCGGTGCCCATGCGGCCGGGACGGAAGGCCACCCGCTCGACCCGTGCGGCCTGCGTCTCGAACCACTGCTCGCGCAGCATCTCGCCGGTGGGCTCGGCCATGGCCAGGCGGATGGGCCGCTTGGCCTGGGCCTCCAGCGCCACCACGAACGCCTCGAGCGCGAAGTCGACGGCGGTCTCCTGGTAGCCGCCGCGCTTGGCGCGGAACGTGGCCGTGCGGACCTCGTCGGCGGTGACGGGCTCCAACAGGTGAGAGCCTCTGCCGAGGGTCGACTCGATCCGCCCGATCAGGGCGTCAACCTCGACGGGGTCATAGCCTGAACGCATACCCATGACGCGCGGAAAGCGGTTCAAGCTCACTCCTCTTGAGTTTCGTGCTGGGGGTCCCTCCATTGTCGGACCTTTACGCCGAGCCTGCGACATGACATATACCGTTACGGGATCATGCGCCTGTCCAAGGTTTCCTTCCGGTACCGAAGACGTGATCCTCTCGTCATCGAAGACGCCGACGCCCAGCTCGCCCCTGGCGACGTGATCGAGCTGATCGGCGTGAACGGAGCGGGCAAGTCCACACTGCTCCGGCTGCTGGCCGGCCTCGCCAGGCCGACCACGGGCACGATCGCGGACCGGCCGCCGGTGGTCGGCTTCGCGCCCGACCGGTTCCCGGCCGCCCAGCCGTTCACGGTCACGGCGTACCTGCGGCACATGTCCCGCGTACGCGGCGGCGCCCGCTGGGAGCCGTGGACCGAACGCCTCAACATGGGGCACCTGCTCGCCACGCCGCTCGGCGACCTGTCCAAGGGCAGCGCGCACAAGGTGGGGCTGGCCCAGGCGCTGATGGCCGATCCCGGCCTGCTCATCCTGGACGAGCCGTTCGCCGGCCTCGACGCCGACACCCGCGAGGCGCTGCCCGCGATCGCGACCGAGGTGGCGGGGCGGGGCGGCATCGTCATCGCCAGCGATCACCAGGGCGGCCTGCGGGGGCTGCCCGGGCTGCGTCACTGGTCGATGGTGGACGGTCACCTCAAGGAGAGCACGGTGGCGCCGTCGCCGGTCACCCCGGCGCAGGCCACCGTGGCCGTGACGTTACCGGCCGGGGAGCTGCCCCGCTTCCTGGCCAGGATGCGCGAGGAGGGCTTCCGAGCCCGCGAGATCCCGCCACAGACCGACGAGTCCTCGCCCCAGACCCGCGAGACCGGCGCCGCCGTTCAGGCCGCTCGTGAGACCGAGGAGACCGCATGATCGCCCTGGCCGCCTACCGCCTGGCCGCCTACGTGCGCTCCCACCGCGTGTACCAGGCGCTGCTGCTCACCCTCGCCCTGCTGGCCATCGTCCACGGCAGCCGCGCGCCGAAGGGCGCCGAGGCCACCGTGCTGGTGGACGGCGCCGTGCTCCTCGTGCCCGTCCTCGCCTGGGCCGCCAGGAGCCTGCTCGACACCGAGCCGGACCGGCAGCGCGAGATGTCGGCCATCCAGGTCGGCGGGCGGGGCAGGGAGGTGGCGGCGGGGCTGCTGGCGGCGTTCACGGCGTGCGCGGTTTTCGCGGCGCTCGGCCTGGGCTGGGCTCTGCTGGCCGGCGTCTCCGGCTCGCCCACGTCCGGCCTGCTGCTGGTGGCGCTCGTCCTGTACGTGCTCTCCGCCCTGGCCGGCACCGCCCTCGGCGCTCTCACCAGCCGCGCCGTCCTGCCGTCGCCGGCCATCTCGATCATGAGCCTGCTGCTGGGTTTCCTGGCGATGCTGCTGCTCAGCTCGACGTCGTTGTACTGGCTGACGGTGCCGCTCATCTCGTGGATGAAGGCCGCCAACACCGGCGACCTGCTCGGCCGCTTCCCGGAGCTGGCCGCGATCTCGCTGGCGTGGTGTCTGCTCGGCCTGGCGGCGTACGGCTGGCTCCGCCGCCGCTCATGACCCACGCCAGACCATTCCAGCAGCCCCGACGCGCTCGTACCCCTGCCTGGCGTTACTCGGCGGCGGCGAGCTGCCCGCAGGCGCCGTCGATCTCGCGCCCGCGCGTGTCCCGCACCGTCACCGGCACGCCGTGGAACTCCAGCCGCCGCACGAACGCCCGCTCATCCTCCGGCCGCGAGGCCGTCCACTTGGACCCGGGCGTCGGGTTGAGCGGGATCAGGTTCACGTGCACGAGCTTGTTCTTGACCAGCTTGCCGAGCAGGTCGGCCCGCCACTCGTGGTCGTTGATGTCCTTGATCAGCGCGTACTCGATGGACACGCGCCGCTTGGTCCGGGCAGCGTACGCCCAGGCGGCGTCGAGCACCTCGGCGACCTTCCAGCGCGTGTTGATCGGCACCAGCGTGTCGCGCAGCTCGTCGTCAGGCGCGTGCAGCGACAGCGCCAGCGTGACGGGCAGCCCCTCGTCGGCGAGCTTGTTGATGGCGGGCACCAGCCCCACGGTGGAGACGGTGACGCCGCGTGCGGAGATGCCGAGCCCGTTCGGGGCGGGCTCGACCAGGCGGCGCACCGCCCCGATGACCTGCTTGTAGTTGGCGAGCGGCTCGCCCATGCCCATGAACACGACGTTGCTGACCCGCCCGGGCCCGCCGGGCACCTCGCCGGCGGCCAGCGCGCGGGCGCCTGCCACGACCTGCTCGACGATCTCGGCGGTGGACATGTTCCTGGTCAGCCCGGCCTGGCCGGTGGCGCAGAACGGGCAGTTCATGCCGCAGCCGGCCTGCGAGGACACGCACATGGTGACGCGGTCGGGGTAGCGCATGAGCACCGACTCCACCAGCGCCCCGTCGAACAGCTTCCACAGCGTCTTGCGGGTGGTGCCGCCGTCGGTGGTCTGCTCCTTGACCGGCGTGAGCAGGGTGGGCAGCAGCGCCGACAGCTTGTCCCTGGCCGCCGCGGGCAGGTCGGTCATCGCCTGCACGTCGGTGGTGAGGCGTTCGAAGTAGTGGCGGGAGAGCTGGTCGGCGCGGAAGGCCTTCTCACCCAGCTCCGTCACGGCGGCCCGCCGGTCGGCCATCGACAGGTCGGCCAGGTGCCGTGCGGGCTTGGCCCGCCGCGGCGCGACGAAGGTGAGCTGACCTGGAGGCTGGGACACTGTGCTGCCTTTGCTTAGCTTGAGGGGTTTGCGACCAGGGTAATCAACGTTCGGATCGGAGGTGGCATTCCTGGTCTCACTACGGCTCGCGTCTTGGTCTCCGCCCGATCTACAGTCATCTCGTATGGCGATTTTTCGGTCGGCATCTGGCGAGGGTGGCACCGAGGTCGTGCTCGCCGCCGGCAACCCGTACGGGAGCCGGACGCTCGTGGTCGAGCGGGACGAGGACTCCTCGGTAGCTTACCTGTGCTCACCGGACGGCACGGTCCACGGAGCCGTCTGGCTGGCCAACCATCGCCCCGCTCCCGCCGTCGTCGACCTGGCCCGCATCAACGCGGGCCTGCCGCCGCTCATGCCGAGGGCGAACACGCTGCACCCCGACGGCCGCCGGCCGCTCGGGCAGCTCAGCCCGCTGTGGTTCGAGGAGGGCGACGGCGTCGCGCTGTACGAGGACGACGAACTGCTCGCGGTCATCCCCGGCTGGGCCGACATGAGCAGGGGCATGCCCGGGTACGCGCGGGACGCCGTGGGCGAGTCGCCGTTCGCCTGGGCGCTGTCGGAGGCGCTCGAAGGGCTGCGTCCCCGGATCTCGAACGCCAGGTCCTACTGGCGGTGGCGGCACGGCGAGGGGTCGTGGCCGTCGTTCCAGCAGTTCGTGATGGGCCACCTCGACCGGGTGCTGGGCCCGGCGGGCCGCTACTGGGACGCCAGCGGCGAGCGGCTGCCGACGGTCGGCATCACCGAGCGTCCGCCGCACGGGGAGCGCGGCTTCACGGTGCTGTCCACGGTGGGGATGAGCTGCCAGCGCATGCCGACGGTGGAGCAGTGGATCGACAAGCCGGGCGCGTACGCCAGGATCGAGCTGGCCGTGGCCACCCGCGACGACCCGAAGGACGCGGCGCTGCTGCTGGTGTGGCTGTCGCAGTATCCGTGGCACTCGGTCACCTGGCTGGGCCACGGGCACACGGCGAAGTGGTATCACGAGCCTTCGACGTTCCCGCTGGGGCCGCAGTACTCGGGGGTCCTCATGCAGGCCAACCCGGCCCACATGCCCGACATGTCAGGGTTCGCGTTCGGCGGCGAGATCGTCCGGTGGCTCTGGCTCTCACCCGTCACCACACAGGCCCTCCAGACCCACTGAGACCCCAAGACACGCAGCCCCGCAGACCAGCCAGGTCAGCCAGACCAGCCAGGTCAGCCAGGTCAGCCAGGTCAGAAGAACAGGATCATCAGCAGCCAGACCGGCACCAGCGTCGTCACCAGCGAGTCCAGCCGGTCCATCAGCCCGCCGTGTCCCGGCAGGATCGTCCCCATGTCCTTGATGCCGAGATCCCGCTTGATCATCGACTCGATCAGGTCGCCCACGGTGGCCAGCAGCGCCGCCAGCGCCCCGATCAGCGCGCCCTGCCAGAACTGGCCGTCCAGCAGCCACATCACCAGCCAGGCCCCGACCCCCGTGCACGCGACGACCGACCCCGCCAGCCCCTCCCAGGTCTTCTTCGGGCTGATCACCGTGAGCTGGTGCCTGCCGAACAGCACACCCGCGACATAACCGCCGATGTCGCTCGCCACGGTCACCGCGATGAAGATCAGCACGCGGTGGTTGCCGTCGTCCGGATGCAGCATCAGCGCCACGAACGCGCTCAGCATCGCCGGGTAGAACAGCGTGAACACCGACGCCGACGCGTCACGGACGTAACCGGCCGTCCCGTCGCTGAACATCCGCCAGATCAGCAGCACGAACGCGAAGATCGCGAACGTGGCCAGCAGCCACTCGGGCCCGCCCCAGTACGCCCCCACCTGCATCGCCACCAGGCCCGCGAGCACGGGGACGGCGGGCACCTTGATGTCACGGGTGGCGAAGGCCTTGACCAGCTCCAGCACGCCGACGCCGACGGCGCCCGCGACCACGACGAGGAACAGCTCCTTGATCGTGTACACGGTGCCGATGACCAGCCCGGCCAGGACCAGGCCGACCGCGATCGCGGCGGGCAGGTTCCTTCCGGTACGGCTGCCGCCGCTCGAGCTGGTGCCAGCCGTACGTTCTTCCACAGACTTCTCCAAGAGCCACGGCCCCCGCCATCGGCGGCGAGGGCCGTGAGTGACCCGCTACGTGCGGCGGACCGCTCCAGGCGACCCGCCGTGCGGCGCGCCGCTCAGACCTCGAGCAGCTCGGCTTCCTTGTGCTTGAGCAGCTCGTCGATCTTCGCGACGTGCTTCTGAGTGAGGTCGTCGAGCTCCTTCTCGGCCCGCCTCACCTCGTCCTCGCCCGCCTCGCCATCCTTGATCATCTTGTCCAGGGTCTCCTTGGCGGAGCGGCGGATGTTGCGCACCGACACCTTGGCGTGCTCACCCTTGTTCCTGGCGACCTTGATGTACTCCTTGCGGCGCTCCTCGGACAGCTCAGGGAACGTCACACGGATCACCTGGCCGTCGTCGGTGGGGTTCACGCCGAGGTCGGAGTCGCGAATGGCCTTGATGATCGCATTCGTCGAGCCCTTGTCGTAGGGCTGAATGGTCACCATGCGCGCCTCGGGCACGTGGAAGGACGCCAACTGCTGGATCGGCGTCGGCGTGCCGTAGTACTCGGCGTTGATCTTGTTGAACATCGAGGGGGTGACGCGGCCCGTACGGATGGTCGCGAAGTCCTCCTTCGCGACCGATACGGCCTTGTCCATCTTGTCCTCGGCTTCGAGGAGGGTTTCGTCGATCACAGCGGCTCCCTGTCTACTAGCTGGCGGTGTCGGGCTCGCTCCGTCATTTGCCTGCCGGACTCACCAGCGTGCCGATTTTCTCACCGCGTACCGCTCGCAGGATGTTGCCCTCACCCATGAGGTCGAAGACCACAATCGGCAGATCGTTGTCCTTGCACAGGCTGATCGCGGTGGCGTCCATGACCGCGAGGTCGCGCAGCAGCACCTCGCCGTAGTCGAGGTGGTCGAACCGGACCGCGTCCGGGTTCTTGCGGGGATCGGAGTCGTAGATCCCGTCGACCTGGGTGCCCTTGAGCAGCGCCTCGGCGCCGATCTCCAGAGCGCGCTGGGACGCCGCGGTGTCGGTAGAGAAGTACGGCGAGCCGAGCCCCGCGCCGAAGATGACCACGCGGCCCTTCTCGAGGTGCCTGATCGCGCGGCGCGGCAGGAACGGCTCCGCCACCTGCTGCATGGTGATGGCGGTCTGCACCCGGGTCTCCACGCCCCGCCGCTCCAGGAAGTCCTGCAGCGCCAGGCAGTTGATGACCGTGCCGAGCATGCCCATGTAGTCGGCCCTGGCCCGGTCGATGCCCCCCTGCGAGAGCGTCGCGCCGCGGAACATGTTGCCGCCGCCGACCACGACCGCGACCTGCACGCCCTCCTTGACCGCCTCGGTGATCGAGTCGGCCAGGTGATCGACGATCAGCGGGTCGATGCCCAGCGGCTCGCCCCCGGCGAACGCCTCTCCTGAAAGCTTCAACATCACCCGCTTCCACCTGAGGTGGTTGTGCGGATTTTGTGGATCTTGAGATGAGGAAGCCGCCGTCCGTGTGGATTCGTGGGCTGACTCCCGGTGGTCCTGCACGGCGGCGGCCTCCTTCATTCGGCGGATCGTTGAGCTGGCAGCTTGTTGCCTAAGCCTAAGCCTGACCGACCTTGAAGCGGACAAAGCCGAGGACCTCGACGCCGTTCTCGTCGGCGTACTTGCCCACGCTCTTCTTGTTGTCCTTGACGAAGGCCTGCTGCAGCAGCGTGAAGTCCTTGTACCAGCCGTTCACGCGACCCTCGACGATCTTGCCGATGGCGGCCTCGGGCTTGCCCTCCTCGCGGGTCATCTCCTCGAAGAGCTTGCGCTCCTTCTCGACGACCTCGGCGGGAACGGACTCGGCCTTGAGGTACTGCGGCGCCATCGCGGCGGCGTGCTGCGCGATGTCCTTGGCGACCTCGGCGTTCGGCTTGTCGAGCTGCACCAGCACGCCGACGGCCGGCGGCAGCGCCGGGTCCGTCTTGTGCATGTACGCGCCGATGTAGCCGCCCTCCAGCACCGCGAAGCGCCGGATCTCGATCTTCTCCCCGAGCGCGGCGTTGGCGACGTCGAGGTGCTCCTTGACGGTCTTGCCGTCGAAGGAGGACTCCAGCAGCGTCGCCACGTCGGCCGGCTTGGTCGCCAGCACGTGCGCGACGACCTGGGCGGCCAGCTCCTGGAAACGCTCGCCCTTGGCCACGAAGTCGGTCTCGCAGTTGATCTCGACCAGCGCGGCGGAGGAGTCTCCGTCCTGCTTGAGCGCGACCAGGCCGTTGGACGCGGTGCGGGCCTCACGCTTGCCCACGTCCTTGGCGCCCTTGAGGCGCAGCAGCTCGATCGCGCGGTCGAAGTCGCCCTCCGACTCCTCCAGCGCCTTCTTGCAGTCCATCATGCCGGCAGCGGTGATCTCACGAAGCCGCTTGACGTCGGCCATGTTCACGGAAGCCATTGCTCTTTTTCCTTGTGGGATTTCGTCGTCGTCATCGTGGTCCGGGCGGGAGCCGGTATCCGGCCATCCACCCGGGGTTCGTACGGCGGGCGCCCGCCGTACAGGAGCCTTGTCTAGCTCGGGGCGCGGGGCGGCCCGGCTTCGCTGCTGCTTCGCTCGGCATACTGCCCAGCCTCGCCTCGGCGTACCACCTCGGCTCGGCACCGCCCAACGATCTCACCTCGGCACCACCTTCGGGCGCGTCGCGCCTGCTGCCTTCCGCCTTCCAGCCTTCCGCCTTCCAGCCTGCGGGCAATGAGCCCGGCCCCGGCGTACGAAGTCAGGAGACCCTGGCCTCACCGACACCTCGCCTTGGCCTGGCTTACCGCCCGGGACCCGGAGCGGCCCGCCCGGCATGCCGTCCCGTCTCAGCCGTTTGCCGATCCGGAACGCCCGCCTTGCCTGACCGCCCACCCGAGACCCGCAGCCGCCCGGTGGTTTGCCTTATTCAGCTGTCACGTTGCCTTGCACTCGCGCGTACACCCGCCGACCGGCCTGCGATCGCTCACCAACCGGCAGACCCAACCGACAGGCACCCGCCAACCGGCGGAACCCAGCCTGCCAGCGCCCGCCAACCAGCGGGACCGGCCTGCCAGCGCCCGCCAACCGGCGGAACCAGCCTGCCAGCGCCCACCGACTAGCAGAACCAGTCTGCAGGCACCCGCCGACCGGCAGAACCAGCGGACAGGCACCCGCCAACTGGCGCAACCAGCCTGCCAGCGCCCGCCGACCAGCGGAACCAGTCGGCGAGCCGTCGCAGCTCACCGCAGTCCAGCTCACCGCAACCCAGCTCATCGCGGCCCGGCCCGGCGCTGCCGTCGGCCCGGTCATCCCAGACCTACGCGGCAGCACCCTCGCCAGACCTGCGCCACGGGGGAACCGCAACTCCACCACACCCGCCCTCAGACCGAGAACCTCGGCGGCGGAGCAGCGGCACCCCTGGCGCGCGGACGTCAGGCCTGCTGCTCGGTCTCGCCCTCAGCGGCAACCTCGGCCTCAGCAGCGACCTCGGCCTCAGCCTCGGCGGGAGCAGCCTCCTCAGCGGCGGCGCCCTCCTCGGCAGCCGGAGCCTCGGGAGCAGCGGGCTCCTCGGCGACGGCCTCAGCGGCCGGAGCCTCAGGAGCGGCCTCAGCGGCGGCAGGGGCCTCAGCGGTGCCCTGCTCGATGAGCTCGCGCTCCCACTCGGCCAGCGGCTCGGCGGCAGCCGGCTTCTCGTCACCGCGGGCGGCGCCGGAGCGCGCCATCAGACCGGCGGCGACACCGTCGGCGACGACCCGGGTCAGCAGGCCGACGGCGCGGATGGCGTCGTCGTTGCCGGGGATCGGGTAGTCGACCTCGTCGGGGTCGCAGTTGGTGTCGAGGATCGCGACGACCGGGATGCCAAGCTTCTTGGCCTCGCTGATCGCGATGTGCTCCTTCTTGGTGTCGACGACCCACACGGCGCTGGGCACGCGGCCCATGTCGCGGATACCGCCGAGCGTGCGCTCCAGCTTGTCCTTCTCACGGCGGCGCATGAGGAGCTCCTTCTTGGTGAGCCCCGAGCCCGCGACGTTGTCGAAGTCGAGCTCCTCGAGCTCCTTCAGACGCTGCAGCCTCTTGTGCACGGTGGAGAAGTTGGTGAGCATGCCACCCAGCCAGCGCTGGTTGACGTACGGCATGCCGACCCGCGCGGCCTGCTCGGAGATGGCCTCCTGAGCCTGCTTCTTCGTGCCGATGAACAGGATCGTGCCGCCGTGGGCGACGGTCTCCTTCACGAAGTCATAGGCACGGTCGATGTACGACAGAGACTTCTGCAGGTCGATGATGTAAATGCCGTTGCGCTCGGTGAAGATGAAGCGCTTCATCTTCGGGTTCCAGCGCCGAGTCTGGTGGCCGAAGTGAACGCCGCTTTCGAGCAGCTGTCGCATGGTGACGACGGGGGCCATGTGCTGGTCCTCCAGGTCTTGGCGCCCTGCGGATGGGCGCGGTTCTCGGTTGTGCCGCGGCAGCGCGTCGTCTGCCGCCCTGATGCCCCGAACCCGCTCCCGCCGGGCACATGGCCCGGACCGATGGCGCGGTCCGCAATGGGGCATGCGAAGTCGGCCTGTGGTCACAGGCCACCGAAAAGTCTACCTCCCACACCACCCCAGGCTGACCGTCCACGGTCAAACGGACATCGCCCCCTACCCGGGCACCACCACCCACTCACCCCCCACGACCTCCACGCACCACACAGGTCACCCGCCCCGCCGCCCTCTCGACCCGGCCCTGCGGAACGCCCGCACCCCGCCCACACCACCACCCCCGACGCCAGCCCTCAGCTTTCCACTTCCCGACGCCAGCCCTGGATTCCCGCTCCCACGGCGCCCGCCCTCAGCCCTCCCGCCCTCGCGACGCCGCCCTTGCCCCCTGCGCGACACCCGCCCCAGCGTTCCCTCGCCATCAGCTTTTCCACTCAGAAGACGCCGCCCTCAGCTTCTCCACCCCACGACGCCCGCCCTAGCTTCCCCACTCCCACGACGTCCGCCCTAGCTTCCCCACTCCCACGACGTCCGCCCTAGCTTCCCCACTCCCACGACGTCCGCCCTCAGCCATCCGCCCCGCGACCGCCGCCCTTGCCCCCTGCGCGACACCCGCCCCAGCGTTCCCTCACCCTCAGCTTCTCCACTCACAAGACGCCCGCCCCAGCGCCCCACTCCCCCGAAACCGGGCCCCAGCGCCACCATGCACACGACGCCCGCTTCAGGGGCCCATCCCTCGGCGACAACCCGCTCGACGCTTCTCACCCCGCGTCGTGATCCTCGGTAGGCAACCCCGGCACCGCCCTCGCCACCACCGGAAACAGGTTGACCTGCGCCTCCACGACCCTGGCCCCCTCCGGCGCCTCCTTCTCGTCCCGGCGCTGAGCGAAGTACGGCTCAAGCAATTCCTCGATCTGCCTGCTCAACCGCCCAAGCTCTGCCGCGTCCAGCCGAAGCCGATGCCGACTGAACAGCGTCACATCCCGCCACTCCTCGGACTCCATGTCGGCATTGACCAGAGCCCGATCGGCCTCCGCGTTCGCATCCCGCCGGAACGCCGAGATCAGCATCGCCTTGGCCGCCCGGACATCGGGCTCGTCGTCAGGCCGCGTCCCGACACTCAACGGCCGGTCCACCCCCCGCCACATCCGCTCCCGGCCATCCCCTCGCGGCGGCGCGTCCTCGACGAAGCCGTACTTGGCCAACATCCGCAAGTGATAGCTGGCGGCACTGGGCGTGATCCCCGCGATCTCCGCCACTTCGGTCGCGGTGGCACTGCCCTCCACCCGAAGCCTGTTGAGGATCATCAATCTCGCCGGATGAGCCAGCGCCCGCATCGCCTTGGGATCGCTGAGCCCCTCCCTCTCCTGCGTCATGCGCCAAACGTACCCATCTTCAGACCTGAAGCATTGCTTTCATAACTATGAAGCGTTACCTTCATAGTTATGAAGCGTTCCCTTCACAACTCCAGCGCCACCGCCTCCGACCTCCCCACCCCACTCCCAACCTCGACAAACCACACCACCGAACGCCCACCGCCACCTTCGCCTCAACCCGCCCTGCCCCCAACCTCCTCAGCCTCGCTACCGCCCGCGCCCTCAGCCTCACCGCTGCCCGCACCCTCAGGCTCACCCCTCCCCACGCCCTCAGGCTCGCCCCTCCCCACGTCCTCGGCCCCCTCCCTCCCCACGTCCTCAACGCCACCCTCAGCCCCGCCGCTCCTCCAGTCCTCAGCTCCGTCTCTCCCCGCCTCCCCCACTCCGCCCCTTCCCAGCTCGTCAGCCCCGCCCCCTCCTCCTCTCCGGCGACAACGCGACTACCGCCTCCTCTGGACGGCCCGCACCATCTCCGTCACCGGTTCAGAGGTCTCCAAGCTGGCCATCCCCTTGACCGCGGTCACCCTGCTGACCGCCTCCCCCTCCCAGATGGGCATCCTGACCGCCGCCGCCTCGGTCCCCGTCCTCCTGTTCGGCCTGCAGTCGGGGGCCATCGCCGACCGGCTCACCCGCCACCGCCCGCTGATGATCGCCTGCGAGCTCGTCTCCTGCGCCGCCGCGGCCACAATCCCCATCGCCTGGCTGCTCGGCGTACTGAACGTCGTCTGGCTGATCGCCGTAGCCCTGGTGATCGGCACGGCCGGCGTGCTCTTCAAAGCCGCGAACTTCCCCCACCTGGCAGCAGTCGTCGACCCGTCCCAGCGAACGGAGGCCATGGCGGGTTTCCACGCCTCCTACTCGGTGGCCTCAGTCAGCGGCCCAGGCCTCGCGGGCCTTCTGGTGCAACTCCTAACAGCACCCCTGGCCGTACTGGCCGAAGCGTTCGCGTTCCTCACCTCGGCCCTCCTCCTGCGCACCATCAGGACCCCCGAGCACAACACCCCCACCACCTCCAAGAGCATGTGGCGCGACGTCGTCGAAGGCCTGAGGACCAGCGTCACCCACCCGGTGCTACGCGCCCTCCTCGGCGCAGGCGTCACGATCAACTTCTTCGCCATGGCCTACACGGCCGTCTACATGCTCTACATGCTGAACACCCTCGGCATCCCCAAGGCCCTGATCGGCGTCCTCATAGCCCTGAGCGGCGCGGGCGGCCTGTTCGGCGCCTGGCTGACGGCCCGCCTGTCCAAGCGCTACGGCGAAGACCGCGTCCTGATCGTCTCAGTGATCTTCTTCCCCATCGAGATCCTCACCGTGGGCCTGCTGACCGGCCCGCTCTGGTGGAAACTCGCCCTGCTCGCCCTCACCGGTACGGTCACAGGCGGCATCGTCGTCGCCTTCGCCACCTGCCTGGGCGCGATCACCCTCAGGGAAACCCCTCCGGAACTGCGCGGCCGGGTGAACGCCACCACGACCTTCGCGGTCCAGGGCGTCCTGGCCCTGGGCGGCCTCGCCGGCGGCTTCATGGCCGAACTGATCGGCCTACGCCAGGTGATCCTCATCTGCGCGGCAGGCATCGCCCTCAGCACCATCTGGATCTGGACGTCCCCGCTCCGCCCCCAACGCCGCCGCACCACCCTCCCGCACACCCCGGCGCCCTCGCCCACCGACTCCACAACCCACCTGATCGAAACCAAGCGCCGCGCCTCGCCCTGACCCTTTATCCACAGAACGACGTTCGCCCCCTCGCGCCCTCCACGACCCCAGCCAAACTCCCCTCATGACCACCCCACCCACAAGCCCCCGGACGAGAGCCGCCACCGCGATCCTGCTCATCTCAACAACGCTGCTCTTCTCCACCACCCCCGCTCCCCCGGCAAGAGCCTCCCCGCCCACATGGCGCTGGCCACTCGACGGCAACCCAAGGATCCTGCGCCGCTTCACCCCACCCCCCGAACCATGGCTCGCCGGCCACCGCGGCATCGACCTCGCCGCCCCAGCAGCCACCCCCGTCCTGGCAGCAGGCCCAGGCACGATCCACTTCGCCGGCCCGGTCGCCGGCAAGGGCGTGGTCACGATCCTTCACGAGGGCGGCCTACGCACGACCTACCTCCCGGTCAGCGCCTCCGTACACCGAGGCCAACCCATCACCTCAGGCGCCAAACTAGGTGTCCTGGAGCCTTCGACACACCATTGCAAGGAGTCGTGCCTCCACTGGGGCCTACGACGCGCCACCACCTACCTGAACCCTCTGCAACTCCTGGGCCACGCCCTCACCCGCCTCCTCCCCTTCTGGCCTCCACCCCTCCCAGCAACCCTCACGACCGGCCCCAAGCCCCCGCCCACGGGCAACACCTCCCCCAACGCCTCGCCCCCGCACCCCCTCGCCACCAGCCCCCGCCCCAACCCGCGTCCCAGCCCACGCCCTTCGCCTCGTCACGGCCTCGATCTCAACCCCGTCCCCAACCCCGACGCCAACTCCAACTCCAGCCCTGACTCCAGCCTCGCTCGCCTCCCCCACCCCGGCTGCAGCCCCCAAGCCAGCACCAGCCCCGCGGCCGACTCCAACCCCACCCCGAACCCCAACCCTCGCTCCAGCTCCAGCTCCAGCTCCAGCTCCAGCTCCAGCTCCAGCTCCAGCTCCAGCTCCAGCTCCAGCTCCAGCTCCAGCTCCAGCTCCAGCTCCAGCTCCAGCTCCAGCTCCAGCTCCAGCGACGATCTTGCACCCCACCGTCCTTCCCGCCCCCTAACCCCCTCCGCTGATCACTCACCCTCCCCGGGAACGGTCCAAGCCGCCCTGAGCCGCAGCACCTCACCCCATCTCGCCATCACAGTCATGGCCCTCTGCGCCTCAATCACGGCTCTCCTCCTGATCACCGCCCTCTTCCGCAGCCGCCGTCGCCCCCAACCGAACCCACGCACCCGCACAAAGGGCCAACACCGAAGACAAGGACGCCGCAGAACGACCAGAACCCGAAAAGCCACCTCAAGACCACGCTGACTCCCTCACCCCCGAGCCAGCACCGCCCTCACCCCGTCAAGCCCTCGGATGCGCCTGCCGATACGCCGCCCGCAACCGCTCAATCGACACATGCGTATAAATCTGCGTCGTACTGAGCGACGCATGCCCAAGCAACTCCTGCACACTCCGCAGGTCAGCCCCGCCCTCAAGCAAATGCGTGGCCGCACTGTGCCGCAACCCATGCGGCCCCATATCCGGCGCCCCCTCTACCCGCGCCAACCGCGCATGCACAACCCGCCGCACAGTCCCCGCATCAATGCGTCCACCTCGCACCCCGAGAAAGAGCGCCGGCCCGGACCCGACTCGCATCCACAACGACCGCCCATGAATGCACCACCGATCCAACGCCCGCAACGCAGGCATCCCGAACGGCACCGAACGCTCCTTACGCCCTTTCCCCATCACCCTGATGACGTTCCGCTCCCGATCCACGTCATCGACATCGAGCGCACAAAGCTCACTCACCCGCACACCGGTGGCATACAACAACTCAAGAAGCGCCTGATCCCGCAGTTCCTTCGGCTCCCCTTCTGAAGGCGCGGCCAGCACAGCCTCGGCCTGCCGCTGGTCGAGCACGGAAGGCAGCGTCCGAGGCGACTTCGCACTGCCCAGCAGCAGCCCGGGATCGCTCTGCAGCCACCCTCGCCGATGGCAGTAGGCGGTGAAGGTACGAGCACACGCGGTCCGCCGCGCCAGCGTGGCCCGCGCTTTCCCAGCCGCGTGCTGCCCCGCCAACCATGCCCGCAGCACCCCGATATCCAGCCCCTCAACGTCCCCGTTCGTGTGGTCGAGCAGGGAGTTCACATCAGTCAGGTACGCCCGGACCGTATGCGGAGAAAGATCACGCTCAAGCCGCAGATACCGCCCGAACTCGGCTACGACTTCTTCCCTGTCCAAACTCAACCCCCTCCGCATCACCATCCAGCCCGCCAACCGGATGGCACCAGACCTCCCCACCCTTTCTAAGCCTGGCTGAAACTCCTAAACGTCGCATCCATAACCAAGCCCCTCAACCCCCATTCGAGTCCCACCGCGTCCGAGTTCTCACCCCCAGCCAAGTTCTCACCGCAGCCCCAACTTCTCCCACTCTCGCCACTCCACTGGCCGCGCCCTCCTCTGGCCGCTGCTCCAGTGACCGCCCCTCACCCCCGGTTCACCGAGCGATCGAGCCATCGACATCAACCGCACAGCGGCCTCATCCCCCCACCACCGTCGCGACCGCCCAGTCCGCGATATCCGCCACAACAGCCGCATCGACATGCTGCGCAGACGCATACTCCGCAGGCGTGGAAAGCCCTTCCCCAGGAAAGAAGAGGTGATTATCGGCGTCGTACACCCGAATCAAGACCTCAGGACGGCCACCAAGCCCCGCCCGCCACCCGGCCAGATCATCGGCAACGGTGACTTGATAGTCCCGCCCTCCTTGCAGAATGAACATCGGCTTGCCCAGGGCAGCCGCAGTCGCCACCGGGTCGTAGTCGCGCAATTCCATCCAGTACGAGCCCGGCAGCCCGAAAGGCAACTCCGCAACAGCCGTGGAAGGCGACAGATCAGGACTGTCAACCACCGCCGCCTGCGCGACGAACCCCTCAACCGCAGCCTCCGTGACCATGCCCGGACTGACGGACGCGAGATACCGCGCCACCCGCACAGCAGCACGATGCATCGGCTGCGTATCCCCAGCCATGATCACCAGCCCGGCCACGGACCCCTCCGCCTCGGCCACACGCGGAGCCACCTTGCCCCCCATGCTGTGCCCCACGACGAAGACCCGCCCGGCATCCACCTCGGACCGCCTCTGCAGCAGCCGCACAGCAGCCACCGCATGAGGCACGTACTCACCGGTCATCGTGAAGCCGGCCGCAGCCATCATCTCCGGATGAACGAAGCTCACCTTGTCGAACCGCAGCACCGCGATACCCCGGCTGGCCAACCCCCAAGCCAGATCCTTGAGCGGCTTGTTAGGCCCACTGGTCTCATCGCGATCGAAGGGCCCGCCGCCACTGAGCAGCACAACCCCAGGCCACGGCCCCTCACCCCGCGGCAGGCTCAGCGTCCCGCCGACAGCATGAGCACCAGCATCAACGGTGACGTCCTCCTCGAAGAAGTGCTCAGGCTCGGCGTAAGACGGCGGCTCCCACGAAGCCACAGTCGCGGGCGCAAGCTGCAACCCATGCAACCCGCCCCGCTCATCGACCACCGTCACCAGGGTGAACCCACCCTCCCGACATGCGACCGGAACGCTGACCCGCACCAGCCCCGCATCCGCCGCCTCACTCACCGGCCGCCCAACGCCAGACACCCCGCCCCGCTTCGCCACGACCTCGCCTTCCCAGGCCACCCGCAGCACCTGCGCGCTCACCACCGCCCGCAACGACGGCGCGAACAACGCCTCAACCTCCTCGAACCGCCCTTCACGCGCCATTTCCACCACAGAAACGGCAACCGCACCAGGCTCGACTCCCGCTGTCCCCATGCCTCACCACCCACCTTTCTCATTCATGAGAAAGGTAGCACATGTGAGACTATAACTACATGGACACCTTGGAGCTCCTGGCCCACCCCGTACGGCTGCGCGTCGTACACGCGATGCGCGGCGGCCGCATGCTGACGACCTCCCAGTTGTGCGCGCGCATCCCCGACGTCTCCAAGGCCACGCTCTACCGGCACATCGATCTGCTGGCGACCGAGGGCGTCCTGGAAGTGGCCGAGGAACGGCGCGTCCGAGGTGCCGTGGAACGCCGCTACCGCCTACGCCAGGACCTGGCCGTGATCGACCCCGCCATGCTCGAGTCGCTGTCGCGCGACGACCACCGACGCGGCTTCGCCACCGCCATGGCCATCCTGCTCGCCGAGTTCAACACCTACCTCGACCAAGACGAAGCCGACCCGGTAGCGGACCTCGTCGGCTACCGGCAGCACGCGATCTGGCTCAGCCGCGATGAGTTGCACGAGCTGATCAGCGAACTACGCGCCGCCATCGCACCCCGCCTCTCCAACGCGTCCGGGCCCAACCGCACGCAATACCTGCTCAGCCCGATCCTGTTCCCCATCGAGGCCCCACCGTCATCCCTCGACGCCAACGCAGAACAAGAAGACCAAAACCGAGGCCAAGGCCAAAAGCAGGTCCGGGACTGGGACCGAGACGGGGACCGAAACCGAAACCGGGATCGGGATCGGGATCGGGATCGGGATCGGGATCGGGATCGGGATCGGGATCGGGATCGGGATCGGCATCGGGTCCGAGACCAGGTCCGAGACCGGGACCGGGCCCGAGACGGAGACCGGGACCGGGCCCGAGACGGAGACGGAGACCGAGACTGAGACCGGCTGAGGGGCTGCCTCCTCCGCCACGCCCACCGCCCGCTTGCCCGCTACGGCTCCCTGGCGCGGCAAGCTGAACCTCGCAACCCTCCGAACCTCGCAACCCTTCGAGGCTCGCAACCCTTCGAGGCTCGCAAATGAGACTCGCAGTCCCCGAGACTCACAGCCTCGCGACACGCCCGCATGCCACCACGAACTGCCCCACCGCGACGCAAGCAGCCACCGCCCACGCCACCGCAGACGGTCCCACCGCAACGCAGGCAATTACTCGCAGGCGGCTACTCACACGCATCACCGCAGACCGCTCTACCAACGATGCGAGCGGTCACCCCCTCCCATCCGCGCAGAACCGCTTCGGCGCAACGCGAGCGACCACCCGCACACCCCGCC
The DNA here is from genome assembly GCF_039531895.1 of Nonomuraea monospora. Taxonomy (NCBI): domain Bacteria; kingdom Bacillati; phylum Actinomycetota; class Actinomycetes; order Streptosporangiales; family Streptosporangiaceae; genus Nonomuraea; species Nonomuraea monospora. The sequence continues at coordinate 443,803 of NZ_BAAAQX010000003.1, read as the reverse complement.
CCGTAGCACGGCACCCCACACCCATCGGTCAAGGGCATCAAAGACATCGCCCCGGCCGCGTACGGTCGGGGCGATGTCCGTTTGGCCTGGTCAGGGCCATCCCAGTAAGCATGGTGACGGCCATCGCTTGATCCTTGGAGGGCCTAAGTTACCGAGGAGAGCAGAACGATGGCCGCGGACAACAGTTTGGGCCTGCGGGCTCATGCGACGAAGCCCAACGCGGACCAGTGACCCCTACTTTCTCTCAACCATGCCCGAGCCACTCCCGTCACCATTCGCTCCAAGCCGACCCAATCACCGCACTTCAGACCCCATGTTCTCGACGGGTTACACGAACACGGCAGGCATCAGGCGCTGGCTTCGTACTCCTCGTTCGCGCTAACGCGGCCTCAAGGCAATCCGGTCGGCTGATCGGCTAAGGACTGACCTCCGAGGCTCGGAGATCGTCCGGAGGCGGCGGGATGTCCGTTGGGTCAGGTTCAGGGATGGGCGGGGGTTCCAGGGCCGCGGAGTCCGAGGCCTTGCGGTACGCCGCTGGTTGCTTGCGGAGGCGCCACCCGCCTGAGGTGCGTTCGATGTAGCCGGCAGCCGCCAAGCCACCGAGTGCGCTAAGCGTCGTGTCCAGGCTCATTCCGGCCGTCACCGCGATCGAAGCCGGCCCGGCACCGCCTCTGGTGGGGACCGCGTCCAGAACTCTCTTGGTCGGCTCGTTGAGCCTGTCTCTGGGGACGGCCGGGCCGCGGACCTGTGGGGCGAGGTCGTCGCCCAGCGCGCCTACGAGGTCGATCATGTCTTCGGGGGAGGTGATGCAGACGGCCTTGCGCTCCCGGAGGAGTCGGTGGCATCCGGCCGACATCGCGGACGTGATGGGGCCAGGAACCGCGCCCAGATGCCTGTTGAGGGACAGGGCGTGGGTGGCCGTGTTGAGGGCGCCGCTGCGGATCGCGGCCTCCACCACCACCGTTCCCCGGGAGAGGGCGGCGATCAGGCGGTTGCGGATGAGGAAGCGGGCTCTGGTCGGGTGCACGCCGGGTGGGCACTCGCTGATGAGGACGCCCTTCTCCCTCACCTTGGCGAACAAGGGCTCATGGGCACTCGGGTAACTGACGTCGACGCCGCAGGCCAGAACCACGACCGTGGGCGCCTCGGCGGCCAGCGCCCCATTGTGGGCGGCTCCGTCCACACCGAACGCGCCGCCCGACACGACGGTCCAGCCCAGCTCACTGAGACCGACGGCGAACTCGGCCGCGATGTGGCAGCCGTACGAGGTGGCGGCTCTGGCACCGACCACCGCCACGGATTTGAGGCAGGAGAACCGCAGGTCGGCGTTGCCTCCCACCCATAGGCCGAGAGGGCGGCTGCGGCCGAGGTCGTCGAGTTGGGTGGGCCATTCCGTGCTGCCGGGGATGATCAGCCGGGCTCCGGCTCGTTGGCCGGCTTCGAGGTCGGCTGCGGGGTTGGCGGCTGCGAGGCGGGTGTACCAGGCGTTCAGGCAGGAGGTGAGGTTGGGTGGGCGTTCTAGCTGGGCCTGTTTGGCCACGAAGTCGGGAGGGAGAGTGCGGGTGCGGATGGCCTCCACTGCGCGAGGGGCGCCGTACTGGGCTACGAGGCTGCCCATGGTGACGTCTCCTACGTCGGCGGCTCGCATGAGGGCGGCTCTCGCCCTGATTTCCCTGTCCGCGTCTGATGCCTTGGCGGTTCGGGTCCTGGTCTCGGCTAGTTGGCCGCCGACCTCGATCCGGTCCAGAGAACCGGCTGCCCCGGTTCCGACGTGAGGCGGCGTGCCTTCGAGCAGGGTGGTTCTCGCTCCGCTCTCAGGCTCTGCGCTCCTCGTTTCCAGGGTGCGGAGATCGGCCTGGCCACTGCTCGCAGGCTCATCTTCGGCCTTGGGACCCGCTCTGCTCACGGGGCCGGCTGCAGGCGTGGAGGCGCTGGGCATGAGGCGCTTCGGCGGGTCGTCAGCGCGGGTCGTTGCGGGCGTGGAAGACCTGCTGGACTCTGTGGTCGTGGAGGGCGTGGTGGTCATGGGGGCCTCCCGGAAGGTGCGGGGTGATTGCGGTTCGTCAGGAGAGCGGGGGAAGGGGGTTACCTCACGCCGAGCCAGAAACTGAGGGCGGCGTTGGTTTCGTCCTGTCCTGGGGTGTCCTTGTCGGCCAGGTCAGCGAGGGTCCAGGCCACGCGTACGACACGGTCGAGGCCACGTGCGGTGAGGCTGCCCGCGTCGAGACAGGCCGTCATGGGCTGCATGGCCTCGTCCGAAGGGCGGAAGTCGGCGTGGAGGACGGAGGACGGGATCTCGGCGTTGGAGCGCCACTGCGTGCCCGCCAGGCGCTTGGCGGCTCGTTCGCGGGCCACCAGGACGCGTTCGGCCACCGTCGCGCTGGTCTCGACGAACTGGCGGTCTGCCAGGAGTTCGCGGCGTGAGGAGCGGTTGACGGTGACCTTCATGTCGATGCGGTCGAGGAGGGGGCCGGAGAGGCGGCCGAGGTAGCGGCGTCTGATCGTGGGGGAGCATTTGCAGGTCTCGCCCTGGTCCTCCGCCTGGGAGCAGGGGCATGGGTTGGCCGCCAGGACGAGCATGAACCTGGCCGGGAACGTGACCGAGCCCGCGGACCTCGACACGGTCACCCGGCCGGACTCCAGAGGCTGTCTCAGCGCGTCCAGGACGTGTCTGGGGAACTCCGGGGCCTCGTCCATGAAGAGGACGCCTCTGTGGGCCAGGGAGACGGCTCCTGGGCGCACCACGGTGCTGCCGCCGCCGATGATCGCGGCGGACGTCGCCGTGTGGTGCGGGCTGACGAACGGGGGTCGGCTCAGCATCGGGGCGTTGGGCGGCAGGACGCCCGCGACCGAGTGGATGGCGGTGACCTCCAGGGCGTGGTCGAGCTCCAGGCTCGGCAGGAGGGTGGGGAGGCGTTCGGCCAGCATCGTCTTGCCCGTGCCAGGAGGGCCGAGCATCCACAGGTTGTGGCCGCCGGCCGCGCAGACTTCGAGTGCCCTGCGGGCGACCGGCTGGCCGACGACGTCCGCCAAATCGATGCCGGGGGCGCAGGTGGTCTTGGGCGGGTCGGCGTACTCCTCCATCTCGGGCTCGGGCGGGGCGTCGCCCTTGCGCAGCCACTCCACGAGCTGGCGCAGGTCCGCGACGGGGACCACCTTCACGTCCGGTACGAGGACGGCCTCGGCGGAGTTCGCCGAGGGGACGACGACCGTGACGTCACCGTGCTTGGCCGCGCCCAGGACGGAGGGGAGCACGCCGCGTACGGCCCTGATGCGGCCGTCGAGGCCGAGCTCCCCCAGGAAGAACGGCTCCGCGATGCGCTCGGCCGGCACCACGCCAGCCGCGCCCAGGATGGCCACGGCTATCGCCAGGTCGAACTGGGAGCCTCGCTTCGGCAGGCTGGCCGGGAAGAGGCTGACGATGATGCGGGCGTCTGGCCACGGATAGCTGCTGTTCACCATCGCCGACCTGACGCGGTCGCGGGCCTCGCTGAGCGCCGTGTCGGGGAGACCGATGAGGTGGATGCCCGCCAGGCCGTTGCCCACGTCGGCCTCGACCTCGACCGTGCGGCCCGCCACTCCCACCAGGGCCACGCTGCGTGTGCGGGCCACCGCCATTCAGATCGCCCCCCGTACGTGGCGGAGGGCGAAATCGCCGGCGAAGCGCTCCAGGGCGATCACGTCCACGCGGACCGTTTCGAACGTGGTGGGCTGGGTGGTCAGCCATTTGGCGGCGAGCATGCGCAGCCTGGCCAGTTTGGTGGGGCTGACTGACTCCAGAGCCGTGCCGTGGGATCTGCTTGAGCGGGTTTTGACCTCGACTACGACGAGGGTGGGGCCTTCCTCGGCGACGATGTCGATCTCGCCGTGGCGGCAGCGCCAGTTGCGGGCGAGTATTCGCATGCCTTGAGCTTCGAGGTAGGTGGCGGCTGTTTGTTCGCCGCGTTTGCCGAGTTCTTGCTTGCTTTCCTTGGGCATGTGCCTGCCTCCGTCGTGGTCGGTTGGGGGTGTGGGCACGACCTTGGCGGAGGTGGGGTGGTGGCCGAGGGGCCGAATGGGGTTCTGGGGATTAAGGGGTGAGGGGTGGTTGGGGGCTGTGGATAAGTGGCTGGCGGGGGTGGGATTGGGGTGCCGGGAAGGGGGGTGGGGGCGGAGAGCGCATGCGGCTTGGGGAGCTTGTGTGAGGGGCCCGTGGATGAGGACTTGTGCGAGCGGCTGACCGGGCAGGCGGCGCGTAGGCAGGGCGCGCGGAGTAGGCGGCGACGGCAGGGCAGGGCAGGCGCGTGGGGCGGGGCAGGCGGCGGGGCAGGCGGGCGAGCGGGCAGGCGAGCGGGCAGGCGAGCGGGCGAGCGGGCAGGCGAGCGGGCGAGCGGGCGAGCGGGCGAGCGGGCGAGCGGGCGAGCGGGCAGGCGAGCGGGCGAGCGGGCAGGCGAGCGGGCGAGCGGGCGAGCGGGCAGGCGAGCGGGCGAGCGGGCAGGCGGGCAGGCGGGCGAGCGGGCAGGCGAGCGGGCGAGCGGGCGAGCGGGCGAGCGCAGGGTAAGCAGGCGTGCGGTGCGGGGGCGAGCGCGCGGGGTGAGCAAGGCAAGCGCACGGGACAGGCGCAGGGCGCGCGGGTGGGCGCCGACGGCATGGCAGGCGCACGGGGCGGGTGGGCAGCGCAAGGCCGGGCGGGGGCAGGTGGCGGCGCGAGCACGGGGCAGGGCAGGCGGGCAGAGCAGGGGCACGAGGCAGGCGCGGGAGGGGTTGCTGCGGGACCGGCTCGGATGCGGACGCGGGGCAACGGGACGGGCGCGACGAGGGCCGCAGGTGCAGGTACGTGTCGGGGTGCCGGCGGAGCGCGGGGGCAGGCTGTGATGTTGAGGGCGCTGCGTGGAGGCGTGCGGCGCGGTGGAGGTCGGCGCGGTAGAGCGTGCGGCGTGATGCACGCGCGTGGTGTGGGCAGGCGCGGCGTGGTGATGGGCGCGCGGCGTGGTGGAGCGTGCGGCGTGGTGGAGCGTGCGGTATGGGCACGCATCGTGTGGTGTCAGGCGCGCTGTGGTGCTGTGTGGTGCAGGGTGCGGCCTGGTGTCAGGCGCGCTGTGGGGCCAGGGGCGCTGTGGGGCCAGGGGCGCTGTGGGGCCAGGGGCGCTGTGGGGCCAGGGGCGCCGTGGGGTGGCGGCCTCGCGATGTGGTGCACGCATGCTGTGGCAGCAGAGCAGAACGTTGCGCAGAAGCAGGCCGATGTTAGTGCAGGGCAGCCGGGCTTACGAACCGCTGTGGACTGGCACGACGCACGGGAGCCGTCGCGGCAGATCAGCGCCGAGACGACAGTACGGGCTGAGCCGACAGCGCGGGCCGCGGCAAGGTGGGCAGTGGCGGCCGCTGCTGGGCGAGGCGGTCGGTGCGCGTACAGAACCACACGCAACCGCACCCCGAACCATCACCACTCAAGGCCCGAGCGGCACCCCAAACCCGCTCAGCTCACCGCCTTCACAACGGCGCCAAGACCCAGGCCACCCCCCGCCTACCCGGAGAACCCTTCCTTCGGCATCTCCAGATCGGCCTTCGCCAGCTCCTCCACGTTCACATCCTTGAACGTGACCACCCGCACGTTCTTGACGAACCGCGCCGGCCGATACATGTCCCAAACCCAAGCATCCTGCATCTTCACATCGAAGAAGACATCGCCGTTCTCCGCGGTACGCACGTCGAGATCGACCGAGTTGGTCAGATAGAACCGCCGCTCAGTCTCCACCACGTACGTGAACAAACCGACGACATCACGGTATTCGCGGTAAAGCTGCAGCTCCATCTCGGTTTCGTACTTTTCGAGATCCTCTGCGCTCATCGCGGTCCTCCTGTCGTACCGGTCCCCCGGTTCGCCTGCTCAGGCAACCCCGGCCCCCATTTCATTTTCACCCATCTCCCTCGCCACCGTGACGAAGGAGTAGCGGTGATCAGGACACGGCCCGTGCGTTTCCAGCGCCAGCCGGTGTCCTGGTGTGACATACCCCTTGTGTTCGGCGAAGCCGTACTGCGGGTGGCGTTCGTCGAGCGCGACCATCAACCGGTCCCTGGTCACCTTGGCCACGATCGACGCGGCCGCCACGCACGCGGCCACCTGGTCCCCCTTCCACACGGCCAGCGACGGCGCCGGGAGCCCCGGGACCGGGAAGCCGTCCGTCAGGACGTACTCCGGGTCACAGGGCAACTGCGCGACGGCCCGCCGCATTCCCGAGACGTTGCACTTGTGCAGACCTTTGGCGTCGATCTCCCCCGGTGGGATGATCACTATGCCCACGTGTGACAGGCGCATGATCTGCTCGTGGAGGCGTTCGCGCACCAGGGGGTTCAGCAGTTTCGAGTCGTTCAGGCCGTCGATCTGCTTGCGCAGGACGACGGCCGCGACCACGAGGGGCCCGGCGCAGGCGCCGCGGCCGGCCTCGTCGACGCCCGCTATGGGGGTGAGGCCGCGGCGGGCCAGCGCCCGTTCGTAGGCGTAGAGTCCGGAATCGCGCCGGACGACGCTCGGTCGAGGGCGGAACGCAACTGTCATGACACAGGCAGCGTACGCCCCATTCGCCGCATACCGCGACTGGAAGTCGGCTCTACTTGACCTTGTCGAAAATGTCGGGACGCGAGAAGAGGTAGCCCCGCGACAGCGGCCAGTAGCGCACCACGGCCTTGCCGATCACGTCGTCCACGGCGATGAAGCCGCCGCCCGGCTCCCCCATGTGGGCCCGGGAGTCGGCCGAGGCGCTGCGGTGGTCGCCCATCAGCCAGAGCTTCCCCGCGGGCACGGTGACGTTGAAGTCGTCGCCTGAGGGGAAGTCGTTGGGGTAGAGGTAGGACTTCTCCTCCAGCGGCGTGCCGTTGACGGTGATGCGCCGCTGCTTGTCGCAGCACACCACCTTGTCGCCGCCGACGCCGATGACCCGCTTGATCGTGTCCTCGCCGTTCCAGCCCTTGAAGACCACGATGTCGCCGCGTTCGGGCGCACCCGCCAGTTTGTTGACGAAGACCCGGTCGTTGACCAGGAGGGTGTTCTCCATCGACACGGACGGGATGTAGAAGGATCCGACCACGAACGCCTGGAGCAGCAGCGCGATGCCGACGCCCATGACGAGCAGCAGGACGGTCTCTCGGAAGCCGCCCTTCTTCTTCTCTTTCCCCACGCCCTCCGCCTTCTTGGTGTCGGCCATCAGCGCCTCCTCCGCAGGCGCCGACGGACCAGCACCAAGGGTACGGCCATGCCGAACCCGGCGACCAGCGGCACTGACCCGCCCATCGCGTGCAGCGCGGGCTGGGCGAACGTGTCGGGGATGTCGATCGTGTCGAACCTGTTGAACGGCCACACGATCACGAAGGCCCGCCCGATGACCTGGCCTTCCGGGATGGAGCCGCCGCCGGGGTCGCCGGTGTGGGAGCGGGAGTCGAGCGAGACCGAGCGGTGGTCGCCCATGACCCACAGCCGCCCCTGCGGCACCGTGACGTCGAAGAACTCGTCGGACGGCACATCACCCGGGTAGAGGTAGCCGTCCTCGTCGATGGGCGTGCCGTTGACCGTGATGCGCCCCTTGGAGTCGCAGCACTTCACGTGGTCACCGCCGACGCCGATGACCCGCTTGATGTAGTCCTTCTCGCCGGGGATGATGCCGAACGCCGTGCCGACCCACCGGAAGAAGCCCTCGACCACGTTGGACGGCTCCTCCAACTGGAACTCGCCGTCCCAGGAGTCGACCCCGGAGAAGACCACCACGTCGCCGCGCTCGATGTCACGAGTGTGGTAGACGAGCTTGTTGACCAGGACCCTGTCGTTCGTCAGCAGGGTGTTCTCCATCGATTCCGACGGAATGTAGAAGGCCTGGACCACAAACGTCTTGATGATCAGCGCCAGCACCAGGGCTACGACGATCAGAACGGGCAGCTCTTTCCAGAACGACCCCTTCTTCTCTTGTTTTTCGCCCTTGGCCGGCTTCTGAGTCTCTTCGGCGACCACGTCCACCTCGTCCTCGACAGGGCGGCGCGCCGCGCCGTGCTCCTGGCTTTCGTTAGTCATCGCTGACGAGCCTAGATGATGCGTAGGCTCGACAAGCCTCGACCGACGTTACACCGTGCACGAGTCGCTCCACATAAAGGAAACGGCCCTGTAAAGCCGAATGGCCCGCGCCAGGCGCGGGCCATCGGAAGACCACTGGTTACTTGGCGGCCGTCGTCTCGCGCTTCTCGCGGATGCGGGCGGCCTTGCCGCGCAGGTCGCGCATGTAGTAGAGCTTGGCGCGACGCACGTCGCCGCGGGTCACGAGCACGATCTTCTCGATGACCGGGCTGTGCACCGGGAAGGTGCGCTCGACGCCGACGCCGTAGCTGACCTTGCGGACCGTGAAGGTCTCGCGGGCACCGCTGCCCTGACGGCGCAGCACGAAGCCCTTGAAGACCTGGATGCGGGAGCGGTTGCCTTCGACGACGCGGACGTGAACCTCGAGCGTGTCACCGGGGCGGAACGCCGGCACGTCGCCGCGCAGGGTCGCCTTCTCGAGCTCCTGGATCTTCGTGTGCATGAGAGCAGTCCTCAAGTCCTCGCGAGCACGCGGAGGTCCACCCGGCCGGAGCTCGCGGCGGACACGCTTGCTGATTTGATGAACCCGGGACCGTTTCCCGGGCATGACGGACCAACCGATAGACGGTTGGCAGCGATTCAGTTTGCCATATCTTCCGGCTGGAGGCGAAACGAGAGCTCTTCGAGCAGCTTCCTGTCGTGCTTGTCGAGCGTCTCAGGGTCGAGCGCCGCCGCCAGTTCCGGCCGGTTCCGCACGGTACGCCGGATCGCCTCGTCTCGCCGCCACCGGGCGACTTTTCCGTGATGCCCGGACAGCAGCACGGCGGGCACCTCGTGCCCGCGCCACACGGGCGGCTTGGTGTAGACGGGCCCCTCGACGAGGTTCCGCATCGACCCGGGCGCGAACGAGTCGTCCACGGCCGACTGGGCGTTGCCCAGTACGCCGGGCAGCAGCCTGCCGATGGCCTCCACCATGACCAGCACCGCGACCTCGCCGCCGGCCAGCACGTAGTCGCCGATGCTGACCTCGTCCACGCGCAGGCGGGCGGAGTAGTCGGCCATCACCCTGGAGTCGATGCCCTCGTACCGGCCGCACGCGAACAGCAGCCACGGCTCGCCGGCCAGCTCCTGCGCGAGCTCCTGGGTGAACGGCCGCCCGCTGGGGGTCGGGACGATCATCCGGGGCGCGCCGTCGCCGGCGACGGCGTCGATGGCCTCGCCCCACACCTCGGGCTTCATGACCATGCCGGGCCCCCCGCCGTACGGGGTGTCGTCGACGGTCTTGTGCACGTCGTGAGCCCACTCGCGGAGCTGGTGCAGCCGTACGTCGAGGGTGCCGCGCTCGCGGGCCTTGCCGATGAGCGAGACGTCCAGCGGCGCGAAGTACTCGGGGAAGATCGAGATGATGTCGAGCCGCATCACAGCAGCCCTTCCGGGGGATCGACGACGAGCCGGCCCGCCTCCACGTCCACCTCGGGCACCAGCTCCCGCACGAACGGGATGAGCGCGTCCTCCTGGCCCTTCCTGCGCACCACGAGCAGGTCCTGGCCGTGGTGCAGGACGTCTTCGACCTCGCCGACCGGCTCGCCCGAGACGGTCTGCACGGCCAGCCCGATGAGCTGGTGGTCGTGGAACTCGTCGGGGTCGTCGGACGGCGTGACCTCGGAGGAGTCGATGACGAGCATGGTGCCGCGCAGTTCCTCGGCGGCGTCGCGGCCGACGACCCCCTCGAACGTCAGCAGCAGCACGCCCTTGTGCCACCGGCGATTGGCGACGACGAGCGGCCCGCGATCGGCGGGGTCGGTCGCGATCGGCGTGCCCGTGGCGAAGCGCAGCTCGGGATCGTCGGTGCGCACCTCCACGGTCACGTCACCGCGTACGCCGTGCGGGCGGCCTATCCGGCCGACGACGAGCTGCACGTGAAAAACCTTCCTCTACGCGGAGCGCCCCCATCGGAACGAGCCGATGAGGGCGCACAAAACCTGACGCTAACGGACCGCTTCGTGCAGGTCGAGCAGATCGACCCGCACGTATTTCCCGTCGGCCAGGGCGTTCACGACCGTGCGCAGCGCCTTGGCGGTGCGCCCGCCGCGTCCGATGACCTTGCCCAGGTCCTCGGGGTGCACCCGGACCTCCAGGACGCGCCCGCTGCGAATGCGGCGTGCGCGGACCCGGACATCGTCGGGATGTTCGACGATGCCCTTAACGAGGTGCTCGAGAGCCTCCTCGAGCACGTCAGCCCTCGCCCTCGGTCGGGGTCTCGGCGGGGGCCTCGGCCTCGTCCTTCTTCTTGCTCTTACGCGGCGTGGTGGCCGCGGTGCCGGTGTCGCCACCGGACACCGTCTCCTTGGCCGCGGCCTCGTAGAGGGCGTGGCGGTCGGGCGCGGGCTCGGCCACCTTCAGCGGCGCCGGAGCGGGCTCGCCCTTGAACTTCTGCCAGTCACCGGTGAGCTTGAGCAGCTTGAGCACCGGCTCGGTCGGCTGCGCGCCGACACCCAGCCAGTAAGCAGCCCGCTCGGCGTCGATCTCGATGCGCGAAGGGTTCTGCTTGGGGTGGTACAGGCCGATCTCCTCGATCGCCCGGCCGTCACGCTTGGTGCGGCTGTCGGCGACGACGATACGGTACTGAGCGTTGCGGATCATGCCGAGCCGCTTGAGCTTGATCTTGACTGCCACGGGTGTGGTCTCTCCTGCATTCGAGCGTGGGTGAACGGCATCTCGCCGAGTGGGGCACGACGGGACGACGCTCCAGGGACAGGCGTGTCCGGCGGGAGGTGAGAGGGCACCCGCATGGCCACGGTGTTCCAACATGCCATTGTGCCAGATCGACGGCACTGCCTACGACCTGTCACCACAGCACACCGCAAAGGTCCGGTAAGGGGCGGATACACCACCCCTCAGCCAGCCTCCTGACCGGGCGAGGGACGGATGCACCACCCCTCAGCCGACCACCTGACCGGGCGAGGGGCGGACGCGCCCGCCCCGCCGCCGGCCTACTTCTGACCGGGCAACCGCAGCTTGGACGGGTCGAAGCCGGGCGGCAGCTCCATGCCGGGCGGCAGCTTCCCGCCGAGGTTGCCCAGCACGCCGCCCTGCTTGGGCTCGTCGGGCGCCGACTCGGACGGCTGCTTGCCCAGCGCGGCCTTGCGCGGGTCGCCGCTGACGCGCCGCCCCTTCTTGGCCTTCTTCTGCGCCTTGGCGTTCTTGCCCTTCCCGCCGGGCATGCCGGGGATGCCCATCCCGCCGGCCATCCGCTTCATCATCTTCTGGGCCTCGTAGAAGCGGGTGATGAGGTTGCTCACGGCGCTCACGGACACGCCGGAGCCGGCGGCGATGCGGGCCCGGCGCGAGCCGTTGATGATCTTCGGGTCCTGCCGCTCGCCCGGGGTCATCGAGCGGATGATGGCCGCGATGCGGTCGAGGTCGCGGTCGTCGATGGAGTTGATCTGGTCGCGCATCTGCCCCATGCCGGGCATCATGCCGAGCAGGTTCTTGATGGGGCCCATTTTCTGGACCATCATCATCTGCTCGAGGAAGTCCTCCAGCGTGAAGTTCTCGCCCGAGGTGAGCTTGCCGGCCATCTTGGCGGCCTGCTCCTCGTCGAACGTCTTCTGCGCCTGCTCGATCAGGGTGAGGATGTCACCCATGTCGAGGATGCGCGAGGCCATCCGGTCGGGGTGGAAGGCGTCGAAGTCTTCGAGCTTCTCACCCGTGGACGCGAACATGATCGGCCGGCCGGTGATGTGCCGCACCGAGAGCGCCGCGCCACCGCGGGCGTCGCCGTCGAGCTTGGTCAGCACCACCCCGTCGAAGCCGACGCCCTCCATGAACGCCTGTGCCGTCGTGACGGCGTCCTGGCCGATCATGGCGTCGACCACGAACAGGGTCTCGTCGGGCGTGACCGCGTCGCGGATGTCGGCGGCCTGCTTCATCATCTCCTGGTCGATGCCGAGGCGGCCGGCCGTGTCGATGATGACGATGTCGTGGTTGAGGCGCCTGGCCTCGTCGAGCGATCGGCGGGCGACCTCGACCGGGTCGCCCACGCCGCTGCCCGGCTCGGGCGCGAAGACGGCGACCTGGGCGCGCTCGCCCACGACCTGGAGCTGCTGGACGGCGTTGGGCCGCTGCAGGTCGGCGGCGACGAGCATGGGGGCGTGCCCCTGCTCACGCAGCCACCTGGCCAGCTTGCCCGCCAGCGTCGTCTTGCCCGCGCCCTGCAGGCCCGCCAGCATGATGACGGTCGGCGGCGTCTTGGCGAAGCGCAGCCTGCGGGTCTCACCGCCGAGGATCCCGATCAGCTCGTCATTGACGATCTTGACGACCTGCTGCGCCGGATTCAGCGCCTGGGAGACCTCGGAACCGCGGGCACGCTCCTTGACCTGGGCGACGAACGCCTTGACCACCGGCAGCGCGACATCGGCCTCAAGCAGGGCGATGCGGATCTCGCGGGTGGTGGCGTCGATGTCGGCATCGGACAGCCGCCCCTTGGATCGGAGGGAGGAGAAGACCGATGTCAGCCGGTCGGATAGCGTCTCGAACACGTGGTTGGCCAGTCCTCGAAGCGAATGTACGTCTAAGACTCCAGCCTATCCGCTCCGCTAGCCGCTCCAGCCTGGCACGGCCATCCGGACGGTCAGCGCGTGCTCGACGAGCTGGATCAGGACGGTTTTCACCGAATCCTTCTTACGCGCGTCCAGCCGCACCATCGGGATGTGCGGGGACAGGGTGAGGGCGTCGCGTACCTCGGTGTCGCTGTGCGGGTACGACCCGTCCCAGCCGTTGATGCCCACCACGAAGGGAAGCTGCGCCTCCTCGAAGTAGTCGATGGCGGGGAAGCTGTCGGCCAGGCGGCGGGTGTCGACCAGGACGACCGCGCCGATCGCGCCGCGTACGAGGTCGTCCCACATGAACCAGAACCGGTGCTGCCCGGGCGTGCCGAACAGGTACAGGATCAGGTCGCGGTCCAGTGACACGCGCCCGAAGTCCATGGCGACGGTCGTGGTCGACTTCAGCGGGGTCATGCCGAGGTCGTCGATGCCGGCGGAGGCGTCGGTCATGACGGCCTCCGTCGTCAACGGCATGATCTCCGACACCGCGCCGACGAACGTCGTCTTGCCCACCCCGAAGCCCCCTGCCACGACGATCTTCGTCGAGGTGAGGCCGGGGCTAGAGCCTGCGTAGTCCACTGAGCACCCTTTCCAGCAGGTTGACGTCCGGTCTGCCTGCCTCGAGCTGCGGCTGATGCACCCGAACCAGGCCTTCCGCCGCCATGTCCGCGATCAGAACACGCACCACGCCGAGCGGGATCCGCAGCAGCGCCGACACCTCGGCCACCGATCTGACCTGGAGACAGAGCTGGCTGATCGCCTTGTACTCGGGCGTGATGTGCGAGAACTCCCGGTGCTCGGCGGTCGCCGAGGACACCAGGGCCTCCATCGCCAGCTTGACCTTGGGCGCGGTCCGCCCGCCCGTCACGGCGTACGGCCGCACCGGGGAGGCGGGGTCATGGCTGGGAGGCGGGGGCGGGGGCTCCCAGCCGCCGCTGTTCCACGAATTCGTCACCTACATCACCTGGTCTGGCTGGCGCGCAGCTCGGCACGCACAGCCGGAGTCAGCACCTGACCGGCGCGATCCACCATCAGCGTCATCTGATACGCCACCAGACCCATGTCGCAATCCGGCGCCGCCAGCACCGCCAGGCACGAGCCGTCACTGATCGACATGATCAGCATCAGGCCCCGCTGCATCTCCACGATCGTCTGATTGACCGCACCACCCTCGAACACCCTGGCCGCACCCTGCGTCAGCGACACCAGACCCGACGCGATGGCCGCGAGCTGGTCGGCCCGGTCGGCGGGGAAGCCCGACGACGCCGCCAGCGGCAACCCATCGGACGAGACCACCACGGCGTGCGCGACTCCCGGAACGGTGCTGACGAAGTCGGTGATTAACCAGTCCACCCCACGTGCCGCGTGGCTCAGGTCATTCATGCGTTCTCCTTCGTCGATCGCATGAACGACAGTCGGCTGTGTGTGACTGGCCGCTCGCTACGCTCGCTCATGCGCCCTCATCCCTACTGTCACTTCTCGGGCCGGACCCGTACGTCCTGCCCTCGCTGATGTCGTCGCGCGCGGCTCGGAAGCCTTGCTGGAAGCTGGAGAGCCGGCTGCGCACCCGGTCGGGCGAGACCGCCGGCATCGGTGCGACGCCCTTGGGCGCCGAGACGGTGTCCGCCGAGCCGGGCACCAGGTTGGCCTTGGGCACCCGCTTGGGCAGGCCTGCGGCTGTCGCGCCGTCGCGCACCGGCTCGCGTACGGCCTCCGCCGCGCTCCAGCCCGCGTCGGCCTTGGCCGAGCCCCACGTGGCGTTGGCCTCGGCCGCGTTGTGGTCAAACCAGGCCGACTCCACCGAGGCGAAGATCGGCAGGTACTCGTCGCCTGCCGAGGCGGGCTTGACGGCGGGCATCGGGCCGGTCGCGGCCGACTCGGTCTCGGGGAAGCTGTTGAAGCTGCCTCTCGCCGTGTCGGGCTCGGCGAAGCTGTTGAAGCCGCCTCTGGCCGTGTCGGGCTCGGCGAAGCTGTTGAAGCCGCCTCTGGTCGGCAGCGGCTGTTCGGGGCCGCGCGTCCACGGGCGGGTCTCGTCGGGCAGCGCGCCGCGCTGCGGCAGGCCGCTCTCCCGCTGCGGCAGGCCGCTGTCGCCGGTCATCGGGCCGCGCGAGGACACCCAGACGTCGTTGGACGAGTCCGCCGACATCCAGCCGCCGGCCTCGGCGGGGAAGGCCGGGCCCGACGCCCAGGAGCCGCCGCCGCCTTGCGGGACGGGCTCCGACGGGTACGACGGATACGACGGGTGGCCGGGGCCGAGCTGGAACGACGAGGCGGGCCAGGGGCTGGCGGCGGCGGGCTGCGGCGTCTGGAACGCCTCCCTGGGCGGGCCGCTCGCGGCGGGCGTGCCGACGGGGGCGGCCTGCGCGCCGAGCAGCGACTCGGGGATCAGGACCATGGCGGTCAGGCCGCCGGAGCCGTGCGGGCGCAACTGCACGCGAATGCCGTGCCGGTGCGCCAGCCTGGCGACCACGAACAGGCCCATGCGGCGCGAGACGGAGACGTCCACGGTGGGCGCGTCGGTCAGGCGGAGGTTGGCCTGCGCCAGCTCCTCGCCGGTCATGCCGATGCCGGAGTCGCTGATGGAGAGCATGATGCCGCCGCCGTCGATGCGGCTGCCCGAGACGGGCACGCGGGTCTCGCGCGGCGAGAACGACAGCGCGTTCTCGATCAGCTCGGCGAGCAGGTGGATGACGTCGTTGACGGCCTGGCCGGCGATGGAGACGCCTTCGGGCACCTCCAGGACGACCCGCTCGTAGTTCTCGACCTCCGACAGGGAGGCGCGGGCGACGTCGACCAGCTTGACCGGCTGGCTCCAGCGGCGCGGCGGCTCCTGGCCGGCCAGGACCAGCAGGTTCTCGCTGTTGCGGCGCATGCGGGTGGCCAGATGGTCCAGCTTGAACAGGTTGCCGAGCCGCTGCTCGTCCTGCTCGCCCTGCTCCAGGCCGTCGATCAGGGTGATCTGACGTTCGACCAGCGTCTGGCTGCGGCGCGACAGGTTCACGAACATCGCGTTGACGTTGCTGCGGAGCTTGGACTCCTCACCGGCCAGGCGGACCGCCTCGCGGTGCACCTCGTCGAAGGCCCGCGCCACTTCACCGATCTCGTCCCTGGAGTTGATCTCGATGGGCGGGACGCGGAGCTGGTCGGGGTCCACGTCGGTGTTGCGGAGCTGGCGCACCAGGTCGGGCAGCGTGTGGCCGGCGATCTTCAGGGCGTCGCCGCGCAGGCGGCGCAGCGGGCGTACCAGCGAGCCGGCCATCAGGGCGGTGATCGCGAGGACCAGCACCAGCAGCGCGACCACGATGCCGATGTTGAT
The DNA here is from genome assembly GCF_039531895.1 of Nonomuraea monospora. Taxonomy (NCBI): domain Bacteria; kingdom Bacillati; phylum Actinomycetota; class Actinomycetes; order Streptosporangiales; family Streptosporangiaceae; genus Nonomuraea; species Nonomuraea monospora. The sequence goes on along the minus strand of NZ_BAAAQX010000003.1, from coordinate 427,842 downwards.
CGCGGCGAGCTGCCTGTCGCCGCCGGCGACGTCGGTGCTCCGGGTGGCCACCTGTTCCGACAGCGACTTCTGCACCTGGTGGAGCCGGTCCACGGTCTCCGAGATGGCCTCGAACCAGCTGTCGGTGTCGTTCGCCGTCTTGCTGTCGAGCCTGCGCAGGTTGTCGCCGTTGTTGTTCAGCAGCACGGCGCGGCTGATGTAGAGCTCCGCGAGGCCGATCTTCCGGCTGGCCACCGTGTTGTTGAAGTCCTGGCGCTGCTCCGCGGTGGCGACCGTGTTGAACGTGGTCCGCTCGCTCTCGCGGCGGGAGCGGGCGTCGAGGAAGGCGTTGAACTCCGGCTCCTCGAACGAGCCGCGCACCAGCGCGACCGTCAGCAGCGCGCGTTGCTTGGACGCCTCCTCCTCCGCGCGGGCGATGGAGCGCAGCGCGGCGGCCGTCGCGATGAGCTGCTCGTCCGTGGAGCCCTGTCCGAGCTCGTCGTAGATCTGCAGCATGTCGGCGATGGTCTCGGAGTACTTCTCGACGGTGGGCAGCGGCGGGAGCTGCGAGCCCTTGACCGTCTGCCGCAGCGAGGCGAGCTGGCTGAGCCGGACCTCGATGCGGTCGAGGATCCTGCCGCCGAGAACCGACAGCGACGGCTCGACGGTCTTGGCCAGCGCCCGCGTACGGGTGACGTTGGCATCCACGATGCCCTGCTGGCTGTTGAGCTTGTCGTCGTCCCGCCTGCCCTCGGCGACGAAGCGGGCCGCGAGGTCACGCTCCATGCCGAGGTCGCGGGCGAGCTCACCGATCTGGGCGACCAGTCTTCCCGAGTCGTTGATGAGCTGGTACTGCTGCGCGCTGCTGATGGAGGTGGTGACGCGCAGCGCGCCCAGGATCACGGCCACGATCGTGGGGATGGCGATGAGAGCGATGAGGCGGGTGCGCACACGCCAGTTGCGCAGCGCGAACGAGCTGCCCGAGCGGGGCTGCTGCTGCGGCTTCTGCGGCGCCGCACCGCCCGCAGACTCTTCCGGAACGTCCGGAGCGCTACCACGACCGGAGCCGGTCGTTGTTGTCCTCACTGGTGGCAACCTCTCGCCATGGCCTGCTTCAGGGGGGTCTCAGCGGCTTCGTCACACGGACGAGTGATCGCAGGCAAGTTCGAGGCCCAATTTGAGCACAAACCTCATACTTAGGCCAACGTCTCGACCGTTTTCAACCGTTCCAACTCACACATTGTTCACGTGGCAAACCCCTGGACACGGAGCGCAACCAACACGCCAATCCGGACATATGGCCACTAAACCCCCTTTATCGCACTATTTACACAGTTAGCGGGGCACAGTCATATTTCCTAGATAAACGGCATAAACGTGGCATAGTGCTGCCGTTCGGATCTCCCCTCCGGTACGCTTCACGCCCGGCAACCTGTGCCGATCTCCAGAAGACTTCCCCCTGGTAGGAGAACCCCCCCATGACACGCAAACTGCGCTGTCACGCCATTGTTCTCGGCGTCACAGTCGCTCTCACCCTTGCCGGCTGCGGCGGGTCCGACAACACCGCGGACACCGCGCCCAACAGCAACGGCTTGGAGAAAACCACCATCACGGTCGGGGCGCTCCCCATTCCGGACCCGGTGTCGCTCTACATCGCCAACGCGAAGGGCTTCTTCAAGGAAGAGGGCCTGACCGTCACCCCGAAGATCATCACCGGTGGCGCCGCCGCCATTCCGGCGATCGAGAGCGGCTCGCTCGACATCTCGCAGACGAACTACGTCTCGACGTTCCTCGCGGTCAGCACCGGCAAGAAGATCAAGCTGGTCGCGGACATGTACCAGGCCGGCCCGAACACCTTCAACATCATGGTGCCGAAGGACTCCCCCATCAAGACGGTGGCGGACCTCAAGGGCAAGACCATCTTCGTCAACAACCTGCGCAACGTCGCCACGCTCGCGGTCACCTCGCAGCTCAAGGTGGCGGGCCTGACGGAGAACGACGTCACGTTCAAGGAGAAGCCGTTCCCCGACATGGGCAACGCGATCCTGAGCGGCCAGGCCGACGCGGGCTGGATCACCGAGCCGTTCATCACGGCCAACCAGAGCCAGCACGGCTTCCGCAAGCTGGCCGACACGATGACGGGTCAGACCGCCGACCTGCCCATCGCCGGCTGGATGGCCACCGAGGAGTGGGCCTCGAAGTACCCGAAGACGCTGGCCGCCTTCCAGCGGGCCATCTCCAAGGCCCAGCAGGTCGCATCCAGCGACCGCAAGGAGATCGAGGCCATGCTGCCGCAGTACACGAAGATCGACGCCAAGACGGCCTCGGTGATCACGCTGGGCGCGTACCCCAGTGAGCTGAACGCCAACCGCCTGCAGAAGGTCGCCGACCTCATGCTCGAGTACGGCTACCTGAAGAGCGCCATCGACGTGAAGTCCGTCATCGCGGCACCCGCCTCAAGCGGATGACCGGTGCACGACTGCTCCGCGGCGCCGTCGGCGCCGCGGGCTTCCTCGTTCTGGGGGAGTTGTTCATCCGCTTCGGGATCAACCAACAGCTCGACTTCCCCACCCCCTCGTCCATCCTGCTCGAAGCCGTGCGCCTGCCGGCCGACGCCGAGTTCGTCGCGGGCGTCGGCACGACCCTGACGAACTGGGCGCTCGGCCTGCTCCTCGCCACCGTCATCGCCGTGCCGGTGGGCGTGCTGCTCGGCGCGCTGACCCCCTTGGAGCGCGCCATCCGGCCGCTGCTGGAGTTCATGCGGCCGATCCCGTCCGTGGCGATCATCCCGCTGGCGATCCTGCTCATCCCGGTGGACGAGCTGATGAAGATCTCGGTCATCGTGTACGCCTCGGTCTGGCCGATCCTCATCAACACCCTCTACGGCATGCACGACGTGGACCCGGTCGCCAAGGAGTCGCTGCGCAGCTTCGGCTTCGGCCCCCTCGCCGTGCTGGCCAGGGTGAGCCTGCCCAGCGCCGCCCCGTTCGTCGCGACGGGCGTCAGGATCGCCGCCGGCATCGCGCTCGTCCTGGCGGTCAGCGCCGAGCTGCTGGCCGGCGGCATCAACGGGATCGGCGTCTACGTCAACGTCGCGGGCAGCGGCAACAGAACGGACCTCGTGATGGCGGCCACGGTCTGGGCCGGGGTCATCGGGGTGCTGGCGAACGTGCTGCTGCTGGCCGGGGAGCGCAGGCTCTTCCACTGGCACCGGATGCGGACGGGAGCGTCGGACTCGTGAAGAAGCTCTCCAAGTTCCTGGTGATCCCCGCCGTGCTCGTCGTGTGGGAGCTGGCGGCCCGGGTGATCGGCGACACCGATTTCCCGCCGCCCACGACGATCGTCGTGCGCATGTACGAGCTGTGGTTCTCCGGCCCCATCAGCACGGTGTTCCTCACCGACGACGCCATCGACAACATCCTGCCGAGCCTCGGCCGCATGTTCGGCGGCTGGGTCCTGGCTGCGGCGATCGGGATCGTGGCGGGCATGCTGCTCGGGCGCTCCCGGGCGGCGACCGACTACGTGGACCCGCTCATCGAGTTCGGCCGCGCGATCCCGCCGCCCCTGCTGCTCCCGGCGCTCATCGTGATCTTCCAGGACAGCCTGGCCACGCAGCTCGCCACGATCACCTTCGGCGTGGTGTGGCCGGTGCTGCTCAACTCGATCGACGGCGCCAGGGCGGTGGACCGCACGTACACCGAGACGGCCACCGTCTTCAACCTGAGCAGGGCGCAGCGGCTGCGGGTGGTCGTGCTGCCCGCCGCCTCGCCGAAGATCTTCGCCGGGCTGCGGCTGAGCCTCTCGCTGGCCCTGATCCTCATGGTCATCAGCGAGCTCATCGGCGGCAGCGACGGCATCGGCTACCAGCTCCTGCAGGCGCAGCGCAGTTTCGACGGCGCCGGGGTGTGGGCGGCGATCGCGCTGCTCGGCATCCTCGGCTACCTGGTGAACTCCCTGTTCGTGCTGGCCGAGCGGCGCGTGCTCGTCTGGCACCGGCAGGCCACCCGCAACCCGTGATCGTCCCTGGAAGGACATATGCCGCATTCCGATGACCTCTTATGGGGCGCCGTAGGAGACATCTCGCGTTTCGCGGCTCTGCTGACCATGGCGGAGCTGAACGTGGCCGACCATCTCGCGCACGGCCCGCTGAACACCGCCGACCTGGCACAGCGCTGCGGGGCGCACGCCCCCTCGCTGCGCCGGGTGCTGCGCGAGCTGGCCGGCATGGGCGTCGTCACGGCGGCCGGGCCCGACGCGTACGACCTCACGGAGAAGGGCACGGCCCTGCGCTCGGACGTGCCCGACTCCGTCCGCTCGTCGATCCGCATGCTCGGCGAGGAGAGCTTCTGGTACGCCATGGGCATGCTGCCCGCCACCGTGCGCGAAGGCAGCTCGGCCTTCATCAAGCGCTACGGCCTCATCTACGACCACCTCGCCGGGCACCCGGACGTCAGCCGGATGTTCGACGACTACATGACCGCCAGGGCCATCCCCTTCACCGAGGGCCTGGCCAAGCGCTACGCCTTCCCCGCCACCGCGACCATGGTGGACGTGGCGGGCGGCAAGGGGCACATCCTGGCCACGGTCCTGCACGCCAACCCGCAGATGCGGGGCGTGCTGTTCGACCTGGAGTACGTGATCGGGCACGCCAGGCAGACGCTGGCCGCCGAGGGCCTGTCCGACCGGGTGCGGATCGTCTCCGGCGACATGTTCGCCGGGGTTCCGGCGGGCGGCGACGTCTATCTGCTGGCGAGCGTCCTGCACAACTGGGACGATGACGACGCGGTCAGGATTCTGCGTAACGTCCGCGAGGCGATGAACGACGAAGGGCGCGTCCTCATCCTGGAGGTGGTGCTTCCCGACAGTGAGGAGCCGCACCTCGGCAAGGACATTGACATGCGGATGCTGGCGATCTTCAATGGCGGCACCGAGCGCAGCCGCGAGGAGTACGCCGCCGTGCTCGGCCATGCGGGGCTGGTGATCAGCGACGTCGTCGAACTCGGCTCCGGCGCCAACCTCATCGAGGCGAGGCGCCGCTGACCTCTCCTCAGCCTCCGCCGGATCACCGGACTCAGAAAGGCAGTGGCGATGCAACTGACCAGGATCGTAGTCGCGGGCATGGCAGTGGCGCTGGCGCTCAGCGCGTGCGGAGGCGGAGGAGGAGAGGGACAGGACGGCACTGCCGGCACCACGTCCGCCGGCGGGCTGGAGAAGACCCAGCTCCTGGTCGGCGTGGTGCCGGTGCCGTCTTCTGCCTCGCTCTTCATCGCGGAGAGACGCGGGTTCTTCAAGGAGGAGGGCCTGACGGTCAAGACCGAGATCATCCAGGCTCCCACGGCGGTCATGCCGAAGATCGTTAACGGCAGCATGGACGCGTTCATGACGAGCTACGTGGTGCTCATGACCATCAACGACTCGGGCGCGGCCAAGCTGAAGCTGTTCCAGCACACCATGGGCGGCGCGCCGAACGTCTCCGGCGTCGTCGTGGCCAAGGGCTCCCCCGTCAAGACGGTCGCCGACCTCAAGGGCAAGACGGTCGCGGTCAACGTGCTCAAGGCTTTGGGGCAGACGGTCACCAACGCCCACCTTCAGGAGGCCGGCGTCCGGCCGGAAGACGTCAAGTTCGTCCCCGTGTCGTTCGCCGACCAGCTCGGCGCGCTGTCCACGGGCAAGGTGGACGCGGCCTGGCTGGTCGAGCCGTTCCTGAGCGCGGCCAAGAAGAGCGGCGCCACCCAGATCGTCGACACCACCAGCGGCGTCACCGAGGGGGTGCCGATCGACGGGTGGGGCGTCACCGAGCAGTGGGTGAGCAAGTACCCGAAGACGGCGGCGGCCTTCCACCGGGCGCTGGCCAAGGCCCAGCAGATCGCCGGGGCCGATCGCAAGGCCATCGACGAGGTCGTGCCGACGTACACGCAGATCCCTGCGGACACGGCGGCGGCGATGACGCTCGGGACGTTCACCATGGAGGCCGACAAGGCCAGCGTGCAGAAGCTGGCCGACCTCATGCACGGCTACGGCTACCTGAAGGCCAAGGTGGACGTGGCGCAGCTCTTCGCGTCGGTCGGCGGATGATCCGTCGGCGGACCGGCCGCGACGAACTCGACGCCGGACCCGAGCGCGACCGGCCGGGCGCTGAACCCGAGCGCGACGAACTCGACGCCGGACTCGGGCGCGATGAGCCTGGCGCCGGATCGGGGCGGGACGCGCTCGACGCCCGGATGCGGCGCGGCGCGGCCGGCGGGCGGCGGCGGCGGCGCGCGGTGCTGGGGCTCGTCGGGGTGGTGGGGTTTCTGGCCGCCGCCGAGCTGGCCGGCCGCACCGGGCTGATCCCGGACTTCCTGCCGTACGTGTCGCACGTGCTCGCCACGGCCGCCACCCTCCCCCTGGACGCCCAGTTCAGGACGGACGTGCTGGCCACGCTGGGCCCGTGCCTGCTGGGCCTGCTGATCGCGATCGCGGTGGCCGTCCCGGCGGGCCTGCTGTTCGGGACGGTGCCGTTCATGGAGCGCTCGGCCCGCCCGCTGGTGGAGTTCCTGCGCCCGATCCCGTCGGTGGCGCTGATCCCGCTGGCGGTGTTCCTGTTCCCGGAGGGCCACGACGCGAAGACGGCGCTGGTCGTCTACACCTGCTCGTGGCCGCTGCTCATCAACACGATGTACGGCCTGAGCGACGTCGATCCGCTCGCCAAGGAGACGCTGCGCAGCTTCGGCTTCGGCCGGCTGGCGGTGGTGCTGCGGGTGAGCCTGCCGAGCGCGGCGCCGTTCATCGCGACGGGGGTGCGGATCGCGGTGGCGGTCACGCTCATCGTGGCGGTGAGCGTGGAGCTGCTGGCGCCTGGCGGCGGCGGGATCGGGGCGTTCCAGTCGCTGGCGGGCAGCGCCAACAGGCTCGACAGGGTGCTGGCGGCCACGGTGTGGGCCGGGGTGCTCGGGCTGGCGGCGAACCTGCTGTTCACGGCCGGTGAGCGGCGGTTGTTCCGGTGGCATCACGCGCGGACGGGGGAGGGCACGTGAGCGTCGTGCGGCGGGTCGCGTGGTACTGGCTGCTGCCCGTGGCGGTGCTGGTCTGGGAGCTGGTCACGCGGTCGGTGCAGGCCACGTACTTCCCGCCGCCGTCGCAGATCGTGACGCGGCTGCGGGAGCTGTGGTTCTCCGGGCCGCCGTCGCGGGTGTTCCTGACCGACGAGGCGGTGGCGGACCTGGTGCCGAGCCTGTCCAGGCTGTTCGCCGGGTGGTCGATCGCGTGCTTGGCGGGGGTGCTGGTCGGGGTGGTGCTGGGGCGCTCGTCCTGGCTGGCGGGGCTGGTCGAGCCGCTGGTGCACTTCGGCAGGTCGGTCCCGCCCGCCGCGCTGCTGCCGGTGTTCCTGGTGTTGTTCAAGGTCGGCACGCCGATGCAGGTGGCGTCCATCGTGTACGGCGTCGTCTGGCCGGTGCTGATCAACAGCATGGACGGCGCCCGCCACGTGGACCGGCAGTACATCGAGACGGGCGCGGTCTACCGGCTGAGCTCCTGGCAGCGCCTCACGAAGATCATCCTGCCTGCAGCAGCCCCGAAGATCTTCGCCGGGCTGCGGCTGAGCGTGTCGCTGGCGCTCATCATGATGGTCATCTCCGAGCTGGTGGGCAGCAGCGAAGGGGTCGGGCACCGGATGCTGGAGGCGCAGAGCCAGTTCGACATCCCGGCCATGTGGGCCGGGATCGTGCTGCTGGGGCTGCTCGGCATCGGGCTCAACGCGGCGTTCCTCGGCGTGGAGCGGGCGGTGCTGGGCTGGCACACGAGCGCCCGCACCGGCGACACCTGACCGAGATCAGCCGAACAACCGGGCGATGGCCTCCACCTGCCTCGCCCGGAGCGCCGCCCGATCGGGTACGCCTTTCGCGGGCCGCTCCACGTCGTGCCTGGCGTACTCGTCGGCCCACAGCCCGGTCTTGACGCGGCTGAGCAGGTTGGCCATGCCGGGCCGCAGCCGGGCGCGGCGCAGCGCGGCGAGGTCCAGCTCGGCCGCCGCGACCAGCGTCTCGCCCGGCCCCGCCTGGGCGAGCACCCGCCCCTGGTGGTCGATCACCTCGGAGCCGCCGTTGGTGGAGTCGCCGGGGATCGCGATGCCGGTCAGGCCGCCGCTGTTGGCCGACACCACGCAGGCCAGGTTCTCCACGGCGCGGGCGCGGCGGGCGACGGCCTTGGGGGTGAGCTGCGGTGACGACGCCTCCGACGTGGGGTTGCAGAGCACCTCGGCGCCGCGCAGCGCCAGCACGCGGGCCAGCTCCGGCATGAGGATCTCCTCGGAGGCGACCACGGCGAGGTTGCCGATCTCGGTGCGCGCCACCGGCAGCACCCCGTCGATGCCGTAGATCTCCAGGTACCGCTCCCACACGTCGTACGGCGTGGGCGAGAACAGCGAGTGCAGCCTGCGGTAGCGCAGCACGCTCCGCCCCGACGGCGCGAGGATCACCGTGGCCTGGAAGAACAGGTCGGGGAAGTGCTCGTCGCGCTCGTAGGCGTTGACGCACAGGAACACGTCCTGGCCGGCGGCGACGGCGCCGAGCGCGCGGTACTCGGGGCCGCCGGGGTCAATGGCCGCCCGGTCGCGCCACTGCGCGGTGCTCTCCCGCAGCGGGAAGCCGGTCAGCACGTACTCGGGCAGCACGACCAGGCGCAGCTCAGGCCCTAGCCACGCCTTCGAGCCCGCCACCTGCGCGCCGATGCGGTCGATCGCGGCCGCGACGCCCGCGCCGGGGCGGGTCTCCACCTGCAGCGCCAGCGCGGTGTACGCGGTCATCCGGCCCGCCGCTCGTCGATCAGCGTCCGCCGCACGCACACCCCGTCACGCAGCCACTGCCACACCCGGCTGCGCGTGCGGCCGTCCTCGCTCAGCACGATCAGCTCGAACAGCCGCAAGTCCTGCCCCTTGAACCGCCAGGTCAGGTAGATGGTGCTGTCGTCCAGCTCCCAGAACTCGCCCTTGAGCCGCTCGGTGTCGAAGCCGCACCGCCCGCCGCCGAGATACACGCCGGGGAACTCGTGCACCTCGGTGCGGCCGTCGTCCCAGGTGTAGCGGTTGGTCTGGTGGTAGACCTCGCCGCGGATCTCGCAGGTCATCCGCACCCGGTGCCGGTCGAGCAGCTCGCCGCCGGGGCCGACGTGGCGGTACTCGCCCTCCCATTCGCCCTCGTGCCTGGCCAGCAGCGGCATCTGCTCGCGCAGTCCCATCCGGTCACTCCTTCGTGCTGTGCCACCACGGGTCGGCGGCGTCGGATCGGTTGACCAGGAAGGCCCGGCGGCGCAGGAACCGGCTGATGGAGGCCGCGCCCATGCGCGAGCCGCCCAGGCCCGACAGGCGGAAGGAGTTCTTCTCGCCCTCGTGCACGAGCGCGGTCAGCCCGGCGTCGTTGACGCTCACGGCGCCGACCTGGAGGCGGGCCGCGACGGCGCGGGCCTGCTCCTCGCCGACGGCGAAGACGGCGGCCGACAGCCCGTAGACCGAGTCGTTGGCCAGCGCGACCGCCTCGTCGGGCCCGGAGACCGCCATGACCGGCAGCACCGGGCCGAACGTCTCCTCCGTCATGACGAGCATGCCGTGATCGACGCCGGACAGCACGGTGGGGCGGCACCAGTGGCCGCCGCCGTGCCGCTCGATGCGCCCGCCGGTGTGCACGGTCGCGCCCTTGGCCACGGCGTCGGCCAGGTGGGCGGCGATCACGTCCTCCTGGCCCGGCTTGATGATGGGCCCGATCGGGCCGCCCTCGCAGGTCAGGCCGACCTTCGAGGCCGCGGCCACGAGCCGGTCGAGGAAGTCGTCGTGCACCTCGCGGGCCACGTAGACGCGCTCGACGGACTGGCAGGACTGCCCGGCGTTCGCCGTCCCGCCCCACAGGACGGCCGCCGCGGCGCGGTCGAGGTCGGCTCCGGCCAGCACGATCGCCGGGTCCTTGCCGCCCAGCTCCAGGAACGCCGGCACGAACGCGCGGGCCGCCGCCAGCGCCACCTGCCGCCCCGTCGCGACGCTGCCGGTGAACACCACCGCGTCCACCAGGTCCACCAGCGCCGCGCCCGTGCCGCCGTCGCCCTCGACGACCCGCAACGGCAGGTCGTCGGGGACGAGCCGCATGAGCGGCTCGATGAAGCGGGGCGTCACCTCGCTCGGCTTGACCAGCACCGTGCAGCCGGCCGCCAGCGCCGGGACGGCGTCGATGAGGCCGAGCAGGAGCGGCAGGTTCCACGGGGTGATCACCCCCACCAGCTCGTACGGCACCGCGTCGCCCGCCACCGACACCCCTGGCAGGGAGGCCGGGCGCTCGGCGGGCGGGGCGAGCAGCGCGGGCGCCTGGCGTACCCAGCGGTCGATGAGCGCGGCCACCAGCCGGCGCTCCAGCAGCGACTCCCCCACCCTGCCGGTGTCGGCCACCAGGGCGGAGAGCAGGGCGTCGTCATCGGCCAGCGCGGCCCCGAAGCGGGACAGCGCCGCCCCGCGATCGGCGCTCAGCCAGGCGGGGGCCCGCTCGCGCAGCCCGGCCGCGACGGCGGCCAGCCGATCGGGCGGGGTCGGAGCGAGCGGTCTGTCGGATTGCCCGGTGATCGGGTTCCTCACGTTCATGCGGTGCGGGCTCCTGCGATGCTCGGCGGGAGCCATTGTGATCATGTGATCGGGCCCGCGTCAACGGGCTCGCGGAGGTCAGCCGCCCCAGCCGGGGACGGCCATGCGGACGGTCAGGGCGTGCTCGACGAGCTGGATCAGCGCGTTCTTCACCGAATCCTTCTTGCGGGCGTCCAGCCGCACCATCGGGATGTGCGGCGCCAGCGTCAGCGCGTCGCGCACCTCGGTGTCGCTGTGCGGGTACTGGCCGTCCCAGCCGTTGATGCCCACCACGAACGGGAGTTGCGCCTCCTCGAAGTAGTCGATGGCGGGGAAACTGTCGGCCAGCCGACGCGTGTCGACCAGCACGACCGCGCCGATGGCGCCGCGCACCAGGTCGTCCCACATGAACCAGAACCGGTGCTGCCCGGGCGTGCCGAACAGGTACAGGATCAGGTCACGGTCCAGGGAGACCCGGCCGAAGTCCATGGCGACGGTCGTGGTCGACTTCAGCGGTGTCATGCCGAGGTCGTCGATCCCGGCGGAGGCGTCCGTCATGACGGCCTCCGTCGTCAACGGCATGATCTCCGACACCGCTCCCACGAACGTCGTCTTGCCCACCCCGAAGCCCCCTGCCACGACGATCTTCGTCGAGGTGAGGCCGGGGCTAGAGCCTGCGAAGTCCACTGAGCACCCTTTCCAGCAGATTGACGTCCGGCCTGCCGGCGTCCAGCTGTGGCTGATGCACGCGGACCAGACCTTCGGCGGCCATGTCAGCGATCAGCACGCGGACCACGCCGAGCGGGATCCGCAGCAGGGCCGACACCTCTGCCACGGACCGCACCTGCCGGCACAGTTGACTGATCGCCTGGTACTCCGGCGTGATGTGGGAGAACTCGCGCTGCTCGGCGGTCGCCGAGGACACGAGGGCCTCCATCGCCAGCTTGACCCGCGGCGCCGTCCGTCCACCTGTCACCGCGTACGGGCGGACGGGCGATGCGGGGTCGGGATTCAGCTGCGACTGGGACTGGGGCTGAGGCGGAGGGGCCCAACCGCCGCTGTTCCATCTCGGGTCCGTCACGTACATCACCTGGTCTGGCTGGCGCGCAGCTCGGCACGCACAGCCGGAGTCAGCACCTGACCGGCGCGATCGACCATCAGCGTCATCTGATACGCCACCAGACCCATGTCACAGTCCGGCGCCGCCAGCACCGCCAGGCACGAGCCGTCACTGATCGACATGATCAGCATCAGGCCCCGCTGCATCTCCACGATCGTCTGATTGACCGCACCACCCTCGAACACCCTGGCCGCACCCTGCGTCAGCGACACCAGGCCCGACGCGATGGCGGCCAGCTGATCGGCCCGGTCAGCAGGAAAGCCCGCGGAAGCCGCCAGCGGCAGCCCATCGGACGAGACGACCACCGCGTGCGCCACGCCTGGGACCGTGCTGACGAAGTCCGTGATCAGCCAGTCGACGCCGCGTGCCGCGTGGCTGAGGTCGTTCATGCTCCCTCCTCTCTCTCACTCTGCTTGGGGCCGGTGGGCGGGAGTGCCCTGCCCTCGGTGATGTCGTCGCGTGCCGCCCGGAAGCCCTGCTGGAAGCTGGAGAGCCGGTTGCGCACCCGGTCGGGCGACACCGACGGCATCGGTGTCACGCCCTGCGGGGAGGCTGCGGTGTCCGCCGAGCCGGGCACCAGGTTGGCCTTGGGCACCCGTTTGGGCAGGCCGGCCGCCGTCGCGCCGTCGCGTACCGGTTCCACCACTGCCTCCGCCGCGCTCCAGCCCGCGTCCGCCTTCGAGGAGCCCCAGCTCGCGCCGTTCGTGTCGCGGCCGAACCAGGCGGACTCCACCGCGGCGAAGATCGGGAGGTAGTCGTCGCCGGCGGACGCGGGCGGTGCCGCCGGCATGGGGTCGGTGCCGCTCCCTGACTCGGAGTCGGGGTAGTCGAACCCCGGTCGCTGCGGCGGGTTGGTGTCCTGGCTCCAGCCGCCGGGCGGTGGTGCGGGGACGGGTCGTTTGGGCAGGCTGCGCTCGCCGTTCCAGGCCGGGCCGCGGGGCGGGGTCCAGATGTCGCCGCTCTGGAAGCCGCTGCGCGGCTCCGACGGCCAGGCGGTCGGGTCCGGCTGCCAGCCGGGCGGGCTCCCCCAGTTGCCGCCCGCCTCGGGGTTCGACGGGAACGAGGGGTGGCCGGGGCCCATCTGGAACGTCTGCTGCGGCCAGTCGGTGGCCGGTGGGGCGGGATGCGGCCCGGAGTACGGCTCGCCGCCAGGACCACCAGGACCACCAGGACCACCAGGACCGCCGGGGCCGCCCGCCGCGGAGCCCGCGAAGGCCGGGGGCTGATCGCTGGAGAAGGGCGACGGCTGGTCCGGGGGGAACGCGGGCGGCTGGTTGCCGGAGAAGGACGGCGGCTGGTCCGGGGGGAACGCCGGCGGCTGGTTGCCGGAGAAGGACGGCGGCTGGTTGCCCGAGAACGACGGCATCCCGGCGAAGGCCGGAGCCTGGGAGCCCAGCATGTTCTCCGGGATCAGCACCATCGCGGTCAGCCCGCCGGAGCTGTGCGGGCGCAACTGCACGCGGATGCCGTGCCGGTGCGCCAGCCTGGCGACCACGAACAGGCCCATCCGCCGCGACACCGACACGTCCACGCTGGGCGCCTCGGTCAGCCGCTCGTTGGCCTGGACCAGCTCCTCCTGCGTCATGCCGATGCCGGAGTCGGTGATCGACAGCATCACGCCGCCGCCGTCGATCCTGCTGCCGGACACCGTCACCCTGGTCTCGCGCGGCGAGAACGACAGCGCGTTCTCGACCAGCTCGGCGAGCAGGTGGATGACGTCGTTGACGGCCTGCCCCGCCACCGACACCCCGTCGGGCACCTGGAGGACGACCCGCTCGTAGCTCTCGACCTCCGACAGGGAGGCGCGGGCCACGTCCACCAGCTTGACCGGCTGGCTCCAGCGGCGCGGCGGGTCCTGACCGGCCAGGACCAGCAGGTTCTCGCTGTTGCGGCGCATGCGGGTGGCCAGATGGTCCAGCTTGAACAGGTTGCCGAGCCGCTGCTCGTCCTGCTCGCCCTGCTCCAGGCCGTCGATCAGGGTGATCTGCCGCTCCACCAGCGTCTGGCTGCGGCGCGACAGGTTCACGAACATCGCGTTGACGTTGCTGCGCAGCCTGGACTCCTCGCCCGCCAGCCGGACCGCCTCGCGGTGCACCTCGTCGAAGGCCCGCGCCACCTCGCCGATCTCGTCGTGAGTGTCAACGCCTATCGGCGCGACGGGCGGGACCGTGCCATCGGTGCTCTCGCGCAACTGCCGCACGGTCTCCGGCAGGCGCTGCCCGGCGATGTCGAGCGCCTCGCGGCGCAGCCGGCGCAGCGGCCTGATGAGCGAGCTGGCGATGAGCGAGATGATCGCGATGACCACGATCAGCAGCAGCAGGATGAGGCCGCCGGAGATCAGCGCCGAGCGGTTGGCGGCCTCCTCCAGCGCTCGCGCGCGCAGGATGACGGAGGAGGACAGCTCCTTCTCCACGACCCGCAGCGCGTCGATCTTGCCGGTGCTGACCTCGACCCAGGTGGTCACGTCCTGGTCGGGCCGCACGCCGATGCTCAGCTCCTTGCCCTCGGCCGACTGGGCCATGGCCCGCAGCCGGAACAGGTCGGTCTGGTCGACGTCCTGGCCCACGACGGTGTTGCGGTACAGCTCGAGCTGGTCGAGGTTGGCCAGGACGCCGAAGAGCGTCTCCTCGCTCTCCTCGCGCGACTTGGCGTCGGTGAGCGCGTCCAGCTCGCCGCTGTCGAAGCTCTTGTTGTCCAGCGCGCTGGCCAGGATGCCGCGCTGCTTGGAGGCCTGCTCCTTGGCCCGCGAGATGGCGGCCATGGCGCTGGCGCTGTCGGCCACCTGGTCGTCCACCGCCACCTGGCCGACCTGGTCGTGGAACTGCAGCAGCCGGGCGATGATCTGCGAGTACTTCTGGATCATCGGCAGCGGCTGGATCTTGCCGTCGATGGCCGTCTCGCGCAGCGTCGGGATCTCCTCGAGCCGGCGCAGCACCGGGCGTACGGCCTCGGCATGGGTGTCGGAGAGCGCGAGCGCGCGCTGCTTGGCTTCCTCGATGAGGCTGTTGACCTGGCTGTGGGTGGTGCCGAGCTGCCCCTCGCGGTCCTGCGGCCGGCCTTGGGCGATGTACAGGGCGGTCTCGTCGCGTTCGAAGGACAGCTCGTGCGTGACGGCTCCGAGCTGCTCGCTCAGCTCGGCGACCTCCCGGAGGGTCTGGTACGTGTTGGCGTCACTGAGCGAGGTGACGACGTTCAGCCCGCCCAGGCCCACGGCGACGGCCGTCGGAACGACGATCAGCGCGATGAGGCGCGACCGCACGTGCCAGTTGCCCAATCCGAATCTCTTTGACGGTGGATTGGGCAGCCGTCGCTTCTGATGGCCGTGCGGCTCGCGGTCAGCGGAAGCTTCAGCGCTCTGCGTTCTCACTTGCCTTCGCAACCTCTCGCCCTTGAGGGAATTCTCGGTGACATGCGGGTTTTCACGTCGGGCAATTTTGTCCATCGAGATATGCGCCATTTGAGCACACGGGCCGACCAGGGCCAACCACCGAAAGTGCCCCGATGAGGTGTTTATCCCTAGATGTCCAGAAAATGCGACAGAATCGGTAAAGCGCCTCCCACCTGGGGATATGCGGCAACGATCGACCGCTCCGCGAGCCTCCTCCCGACACGCGGAATGCATCGACTTAAATCACCACATCAGCAACCGAAGCCCCGCCAGTCACCTCCTTTCCCAAACCGGACAAACACCAGCTTTCTTGCAGGTCGTCAAATTTTCACGATATAGCGGCAATCGGACATTGCAACCACAAGTGTTATCTTCGCCATAATGACCACCCATTTGGTGCTACGGTCAATCCCTGTTGTGCGTCAGGCACGCAGCCCCCGGGAGCAGAAGCCACCCGGTCCCCCCCTGGCTCCATCTGAAGGGAGTCCCTGACATGAGGCTTGGCCGATCCGCCAGAGCCGCCATCATCGGGTTCGCTTTGACCCTCGGCGCCGCGGCGTGCAGCACCGGCGCCGAAACGACCGCCAGCGCGCCGCCCTCCGCCTCCGCCGGGGGTCTGGAGAAGACGAAGCTCAAGATCGCAACCCTGCCCGCCATCGACAGTGCCGCCATCTACGTCGCCATCGACCAGGGCCTGTTCGAGCAGGAAGGGCTGGACGTCACCCCCGAGGTCGTCCAGGCCGCACCGGAAGCCATCCCCATGATGGTCAAGGGCGAGATCGACGCCATGTTCGGCAACTACGTGTCGATGTTCGCCGCGCACGACAAGCAGGCGCTCAAGCTGCGCATCCTGGCCGAGGGCTCTCGCGCGGCCCCCGACTCGCTGAGCATCATGGCCCTGCCCGGCTCCCCCATCAAGACGCCGAAGGACCTGGAAGGCAAGACGATCAACGTCAACGTCCTGCACAACTTCCAGGAGCTGGCCCTCACCCAGGTGCTCAAGGCCAACAACGTCGATCCGGCCACCATCAAGTACGTCCAGGTGACCTTCCAGAACATCATGCCCTCGTGGAAGGGCGGCCAGATCGACGCCGCCTACCTGGGCGAGCCGATGGTCACCGCCGCCACCTCCGCCATGGGCGCGCGCAAGATCCTCGACCCCGCCTCCGGCCCCGCCGCCGAGTTCCCCATCTCCGGCTACGTCAGCACCCAGGATTGGTACGACAAGAACCCCAAGACGGCGGCGGCCTTCCAGCGCGCCATCCACAACGCGGCCAAGCTCATGGAGAACAACCGCGAAGTGGTGGCCAAGGTGCTGCCCAACTTCACCCAGATCGACGCCGCCACCGCGGCGACCGTGACCTTCCCCTACTTCTCCAGCAATGACAACCCGGTCCGCCTCCAGCGGGTGGCCGACTGGATGTGGGAAGCCAAGTGGCTGACGAAGGAGATCGACGTCAAGTCACTCATGTCGCCCACCACGTCCGGGTGAGCACTCAGCTCCTGCCCCGCGCCCGTCCGGCGTCCTCCGCGTCCCGCTGGTACCGCCGGGCGGCCGGGGCTCTCGCGTTCGCCGCCCTCATCGAACTGGTCAGCAGAACAGGGCTGGCCGACCCCGAGTTCCTGCCGCCCGCCTCCGAGATCATCGGGCGCGCCGCCGCGCTGCTGCTCGACCCGGCCTTCCGCACACACGCCCTGACCAGCCTGCTCGCCTGGGCCGTCGGGTTGTGCGTGGCGGCCCTGATCGCCGTGCCGCTCGGCCTGCTGCTCGGCAGCGTGCCGATCGTCGACGCCGCCATGCGCTCGGTCGTGGAGTTCCTGCGGCCGATCCCCTCCGTCGCGCTGATCCCGCTGGTCGCGCTGGTGATCGGCACAGGCCTGCAGCACCGCATCGCGCTGGTGGTCTACGCCTCGCTGTGGCCCATCCTCTACAACACGATGTACGGCCTGCGCGGCGTGGACCCCCTGGCCAAGGAGTCGCTGCGCTCCTACGGCTTCGGCCCCCTGTCGGTGCTGCTGCGGGTCTCGCTGCCGTCGTCGGCGCCGTTCATCACCACCGGCTTCCGGCTGGCCGCCGGCGTGGCGCTCATCCTGACCGTCAGCACCGAGATCGTGGCCGGGAGGGGCGAGGGCATCGGCGTGTTCATCTTCTTCGCCGGCATCGCCGTGCCCGCGCGCATGACCGACATCCTGGCCGGGGTGTTCTGGGTGGGGCTGTTCGGCGTCGCGGTGAACGCGCTGCTCGTCGCCGTCGAACGGCGGGCCTTCCGCTGGCACCACGCGCAGTTGGGAGAGCGCTCATGAACGGACGGGGCCCGCTTCTGCGGAGCCGGAGCATGCGGACCGCCGTGTTCAGGGCGCTGGTGCTGGCCGGGCTCGTCCTGCTGTGGGAGGCGGCCACCCTGCTGGCGGCCAGCCCGTTCTTCCCGCCGCCCAGCACGATCATGACCAGGATGCACGCGATGTGGTTCTCCGGGCCGCCAGGCACGCTGTTCCTCACCGACCTGGCCATCGGCAACATCCTGCCCAGCCTGGGCCGGATGGCGCTCGGGTTCGCCGGGGGCGCACTGGCCGGGGTGGTGCTCGGGCTGGCGGTGGGGCTGTCGGCGCGCGCGTACGACTACCTCGACGGCGTGCTGCAGTTCCTGCGCGCCATCCCGCCGCCCGCGCTGGTGACCGTGTTCCTGGTGCTGTTCGGGTTCGGGCTGCGGATGCAGCTCGCGTTCATCGTGTTCAGCATCGTGTGGCCGGTGCTGCTCAACACCGCCGACGGCGCCCGCTCGGTGGAGCCGCTGCACCTGGACACCTGCAAGGCGTTCCGGCTGTCACGCACAGAACGGCTCGTCCGGGTGATCCTGCCGTCCGCGCTGCCCAAGATGTTCGCCGGGCTGCGGCTGGCGCTGTCGCTCTCCCTGATCGTCATGGTCTTCTCCGAGCTGCTGCCCGGCACCACCAACGGCATCGGCTTCCAGCTCACCGACGCGTACGCGACGTTCGACCTGCCCGCCATGTGGGCCGGGATCGTGCTGCTCGGCATCCTCGGCTACCTGCTCAACGAGCTGTTCCTGATCGTCGAGCGGCGCGTGCTCGGCTGGCACCACGCCGCGCAGCAGCTCGTCGGCTAGAGTCGCTGCCACGGGGACGTCGTCGCGTCTGGGGGCGCCATGAGGACGATGATCGTTGGTGGGGGCATCGGGGGGCTGAGCACGGCGCTGAGCCTGCACGCCGCCGGCCTCGACTGTGTGGTGGTGGAGGCGGCCCGCACGTTGCGGCCGCTCGGGGTGGGCATCAACGTGCAACCGCACGCCGTACGCGAGTTCACCGAGCTCGGGCTCGGCCCCGAGCTGGCGGAGCTGGGCGTGGAGACCACCTTCATGTCGGTCGCCGACCGGCACGGCAACATCATCATGGCGCTGCCGCGCGGGCGGTCGGCCGGCTTCCGGTGGCCGCAGTACAGCGTGCACCGCGGCGAGCTGCAGATGATGCTGCTGGCGGCGGTCGAGAAACGGATCGGGCCGGTGCGCACCGGCGTCGCCTTCGAAGACTTCGAGCAGGACGACGCCGGGGTGCTCGTCACCCTCCGGGAAGGCGGGCGGATCACGCGGGAGCGGGTGGACGTGCTGGTCGGCGCCGACGGCGTGCAGTCGTCCGTACGCGCCAGGCTGCACGACCCGGCCGGCGACCCGCTGCGGTGGGGCGGGATCAGGATGTGGCGCGGGGTCGGCGACAGCGACCAGGTGCTCGACGGCGCCACGGTGCTGGCCGGCGGCTCGAACTCCGCCGCGAAATTCGTCACTTATCACATCTCGGCGCGCAATCCCCGGCTGCTCAATTGGGTGGCCGAGGTAAAGGTGGCCGAGCCCGGCATCGTCCCGGACGCCGATTGGTCCCGCGAGGGCAGCCACGCCGACGTCTCCGCGCATTTCGCCGCGTGGAAGTACCCGCTCGTCGACATCCCGGCATTGCTCGCCGCCACCAAGCGGATACTCGAATACCCGATGGTCGACCGCGACCCCCTGCCACGCTGGGGCGAAGGCCAGGTCACCCTGCTCGGCGACGCCGCCCACCCCATGTACCCCGTCGGCTCCAACGGCGGCTCCCAGGCCGTGCTCGACGCCCGGTACCTGGCCCGTTGCCTGGCCACCCACGACGAACCGGGGGCGGCGCTGGCGGCGTACGAACAGGAAAGGCGCCCGCCCACGTCGGCGCTCGTGCTCGCGCACCGCTCACTGCCGCTCGAAGAGACGATCGCGCTGGTCAGCCGGCGCGCGCCCGGCGGGTTCCGGCACATCGGCGAGGTGCTCACGGCCGCCGAGGTGGCCGCCATGGAGGCCGCCCAGCGCGGCATCTCCGACGCCGACGTGCGGGCGCTGAACGAAAGAGAGTCATGGAGTGTTTGACCCTGTGACTCCCATGACAGGCCGGAACGTGCCAGAGTAAGATCGCGCAAGAATAGGTTTACCTGACTGACATGTCCAGCATTTTCCGCTCCGCTAGAGTCAATTCCGGCTCTGAAAGAGTCGCCGTGCTGACCGCGGTCTCGCCCCCTAGGAATTCCATTGCTCGAGATAGACAACCTTTCCCATGTGTACGGCGGCGGTACTCCCAACGCGCACCACGCCATCGAAGGACTCAACCTGAGCGTCGCCGCGGGCGAGCTGCTCTGCATCGTGGGCCCCTCCGGCTGCGGTAAGTCGACGCTGCTCCGCTCCATCGCCGGCCTCATCCAGCCCACGGGCGGGCAGGTCAGAGTGGACGGGCAGCTCGTCCGCCAGACGCCGGACAACCTCGCCGTGGTCTTCCAGGACTACAGCCGCTCACTGTTCCCGTGGATGTCGGTCGCCGACAACGTGGCCCTGCCGCTGCGCCGCAAGAACATGGACAAGAAGCAGCGCCGCGAAGCCGCCGCCGAGGCGCTGGAGTCGGTGGGCCTGTCCAACGCGGGGCGCAAGTACCCGTTCCAGCTCTCCGGCGGCATGCAGCAGCGCGTCGCGATCGCGCGGGCGCTCGCCTACCGGCCGACGCTGATGCTCATGGACGAGCCGTTCGGGTCCGTGGACGCGCAGACCAGGGAGGACCTTGAGGACCTGGTGCTCAAGGTGCGCGGTCACCACCAGATGACGATCGTGCTCATCACGCACGACATCGACGAGAGCGTTTACGTCGGTGACCGGGTGGTCGTGCTGTCCAAGGCGCCCGCGCACGTGGTGGGGGATCTGAAGGTGGATCTGCCTGGGCCGCGTGATCAGATCACGACGCGGGAGCATTCTGACTTCGTGCATCTGCGTGCCGAGGTGGGGCGGCTCGTCCGCGGTCACGCCACCGTCTAGCGTCGCTCGCCGGGCGATCACCCTGCGGGTCGTCGCCCGGCCTCACTCCGGCGGCCTGCGGGTCGTCGCCGCCTGGCGTCACTCAGGCGGCCTGCGGGTTGTCGTTGCCTGGCGTCACTCAGGCGGGTTTGCGGGTCGTCGCTGCCTGGCGTCACTCAGGCGCCCTGCCCAGCGCGGGGCGGCGAGGCGGGCGATCACCACCGCCGTCCCGGCCGCCGCGGCCGTCACCAGCGCGGTCATGAACGTCGGATAGAGATAGACCACCTGGATCCACGCGATGTCGCTGCCCCGGGCCAGTACCCGGAACACGGGAGCGGCCAGCAGGCACAGCGCGACCGGCGCCAGATAAAGCGGCAACACCCACCACCGGGCGGTCCACCGCCGGGCGCGCACCACGCCACGCACGCCCAGGACGACCGTCACCAGGGCCGCCAGCAGGAACAGCAGGTCGGTGACCAGGAGCGGTGAGACCCCCGGCAGCACCGGAGAATCCCCCTCGACCAGCGCGACCAGCCCCGCCATGAGCGTGTCCGCGTCCTCGAACGCCATGCCGGTGTTCGCCATGACCGCGATCCCGTATCCCGACGCGGGAATCACGAGCTGGTACGCCGTGGAGGTGAACAAATCACCCTCGTGCTCGACCGTGGCGGCTCCACGCGGGGTCTTCCCGAGCGTCCAGCCGAGCGCGTACTCGGGGTTCTGCGGGGACGGCGTCCGCGAGACCTCGACACCGGCCGCCGACAGGACGCCGTCACCGGTGTTCTGCGCGATCAGCCAGCGGGCCATGTCGTGAGCGGTGCTGAGAACGCCCCCCGATCCGTTGCCGAACCCGGCCGGCTCGGGCAGCGGAATGGGGCGGCCGAGCACGTACAGGTGCCCGCGGGCACTGCCGGGCAGGTCGCGGTCCGTGTCGATGGTGGTGCTGTGGCGCATGCCGAGCGGCGCGAACACCTCGGCGTGCAGGAAGTCCGCGAACGGCTCGCCGCTCACCACCTCGACCAGCCGGGCCGCGACCTGGAAGTTCGTGTTGTGGTAGCTGTAGGCGGCGCCCGGGGCCGACGCGAGCCGGGCCGTCCTCAGCCGGGCGACGGCCCCTTGCAACGTCGCCGGCTGGGGCAGGCTCTTCTCGTGGAAGGCGGAGTCGGCCATGCCCGAGGTCTGGTTCAGCAACTGGCGGACGGTGATGCCGGCCGCCCGGGCGTCGGCCATGGCGAACTCGGGCAGGTAGCGGCGCACCGGCTGGTCCAGATCGACCTCGCCGCGCTCCACGAGCCGCAGGACGGCGGTGGCGGTGAACGACTTGCTCACCGACGCGACCGCCATCGGCGTGTCCGCCGTGAGCGGGTCACCGGTCGCGGTCCGCCCGTAGCCGGCGGCGCGCACGACGCGGTCGCCGTGGGTGACGGCGACCGCGGCTCCGGGCAGCCCGGTCCGCTCCTGGTAACGGGTGACGAACGCGTCCACCGCCTCGGCGGTGACCGCCTCCTGTGCGGTGGCGGGGCCGTCGAGGCCGGTGGGGAGGAGAAGCATGAGGGAAACGAGCAACGTTCTCAGCACCCGCCGACGCTAACGACGGCAGCCCTGCGCCCACCATTGCGTCATTCATCAGCGTTTCTTACGGCAAACCGCCACGTACGCTGGGGTAGTGGAGGATGTCTTAGCGGGCTCGAACTGCACCTGGGCATTCGGTACGGAGTCGCTCACCATCACGCCCGCGCAGCGCGGAGCCACCAGACTCGTCACCGCACTCGGCGAACGCGTCGTCCCCTACGCGGCCCTCGCAGACGTCACGCTCACCCCCGGCAGGCGCCGCACCGTGGTGCTGCGCCTGGTGCCCAGGCAGGGCGCCGACCCCGTGCTGGCCGCCGCCGCCGGCCAGCTCAAGGCGCCCGCCGACCCCTTCCGGCTGGTGTTGCCCGCCGCCAAGGAGACGCTCGCCGACTACTACGCGGACGAGCTGCGCTCGGCCCTGACCGACCGCGGCCCCGCCGACCGCTTCCTCATCGCCGCTCCCCCGGTGCCGCGCGTTTTCAAGGGCTGGGACGGGGCCGCGTCCTTCGACGGTGACCACGTCACCTTCACCTGGTTCTGGTCCGGGGCCTCCTCCGCCAAGTACTCGGCCGGTGATCAGCGTTACTCCATCGCCGAACTGGAGGGGGTCGAGTGGCACGCGCCCGAGGGGGCCAGCGGCTCGCTCCGGCTGAAGGTGCGCGGGCGGCGCATGCCCTCCGATCCGAACAAGGATCCGGCGTCCGTCATCTTCAGCCTCGGTTGGGGCGCGACCCACAAGTCGCTGCCCTTCGCCGCCGCCGTCCTGGCCGCCCTCCCGTCCCTTCCCAGGCGGCGGCCGATCGCCGCACGCGGGCTTCAGGTGGCGGAGTTGATCGCGAAGCTGGGTGAGTTGCGGGATGCCGGGGTGTTGACGGAGGAGGAGTTCCAGGCCAAGAAGGCCGAGCTGCTGTCACGCCTGTGACGTCCCGCCGAGCCGTTGATGTCCCACCGAGCCGGTGACGTTCCACCGAGCCGGTGACGTCCCGTCGAGCCGGTGACGTCCCGTCCCTCCGTCACCTGCGGGAAATCTCGATCGTGGCCTGCCTGGACCGCTCATCGTCCAGGTGGTTGAGCAGGTAGTGCGCCAGGTCGGAGCGCGACAGCGAACGCGTACGTGGCAGGTGCTGATCGACGGCCGTCACGTACTCCCCGGTCAGCGCCCCGTCGGTGAGCCTGGGCGGCCGGACGATCGTCCACTCCAGGTCGTGCGCCGCGGCGACGATGCGCTCCATCTTCGCCATGTCGGCGTACATGTGCCGATACAGCGGGCGCACCACCCGTCCGATCAGCAACCTCTGGCCCAGCGGCGCGTCCGGCGACAACCCGAGACTGGCCGACGTGACGCAGGCCAACCGGCGCACCCCACACTCCCGCATGGCCGCGATGATGCCGGTCATGCCCTGCGAGTAGATGGTCGTGGGCCGCCGATCCGCACTCCCGAGACAGGACAGCACGGCATCGTGCCCCGCCAGCTCGTGCCCCCACCCGCCGGGCTGGAGCACATCGCCTCGCACGACCGTCAGACGGGCATGGCGCGGCACCGACTCGGGTCTGCGGGCCAGGGCGGTGACCCGATGACCTGCGTCGAGAGCCTGCGCGACCAGCCGGGCACCCGTGCCGCTACTCCCGCCGAACACGAACAACCTCACGCGCTCCCCCACTCCCACCGAACGCCCCTCACCCGCTCACCCGCTCCTGCCGAAACCGAACGCCCCCTCACCCGCTCACCCACCCCCACCGAAACCGAACGCCCGCTCACCCGCTCACCCACTCCCACGGAAACCGACCACCACTCACGCGCGCACCCACTCCCACGGAAACCGACCACCACTCACGCGCGCACCCATTCCTGCCAAACCGACCGCCCCTCACACGCTCCCCCGCTCCTGCCTCCGCCGGGTCGACGCGAGGAACGCGGCCAGACCAAGAACCGCCAGGGTGACCACGGCCATGAACATCTGACCGTGCAGACCGAGGACGAACTGTGTCTCATTCCGGAACTCCGGATCGAAGGTGGCGGTGCCGGGGAACAGCAGCGCCGGGAACATGCTCGCCCACGGCACGGCCACGACCCCCGCCGCCCACAGCAGCCGCGCGTGCGCATCCCCGCGCCGCCCGGCGAGCAGGGCGAGGGCGAGCAGCCCGAGCGCCAGCGACGTGACGATGTACTGCGCGTCGTGGAACTTCGCGTGCGGCGACCAGGCCGGGTTGAACATGTGCTCGTGGGCGGTGTCGTGCAGGACGAGATCGAACAGTAACGCCCCAAGGGCCGTCTCGACCGCCATGAGAGCGACGAGCACCCTGGCCAGACTCCAGTGTCGTGTCATGCCTTCACTATAGTCACTACATCGATGTAGTCACTACATCTAAATCAGACCCCGTAGGCTCTCCCCATGAGCCAGCCGACGCCACCCCCCACCCGCCGAGACCGCAAGAAACAACAGACCCGGCAGGCCATCGGCGAAGCGGCGATGCGGCTCTTCCTCGCTCGCGGCTTCGACGCCGTCACCATCGCCGACATCGCCCGCGAAGCCGACGTCGCCGTTCAGACGGTCTTCAACCACTTCCCGTCAAAAGAGGACCTCTTCTTCCAGGAACGCGACGGCTACGTCTCGCTGCCCGGCACCGCCGTCAGAACCCGCGCCGCGGACGAGACGGTCGCCCAAGCCCTGGCCCGCGGCTACCTGCGGCTGCTCGGCGACTACGACGTGGCCGGGCTGCTCGTGCACAGCATCGACTACCAGCGCACCCTGGACGCCAGCCCCGCGCTGCGCGGCAGGGAGCTGGAGTTGCGCCAAGAACGCGAAAGCCTCCTCGCCACCGCACTGGCCGAAGAAGCGCCACCGCTGAGCGAGGGGCTACGGCCGGAGCTTATGGCGGCGTTCGCCTCGGCGGTCGATCGAGTGCTGGACGCGGAGATCCGCCGCCGGCTGCTCGCCGGCGAAACGGCCGCCGAGATCCAGAAGTCGGTGGAGCCGATGGTCGTGGAGCTGTTCGGGGTGGCGGAGGCCGCCTGCAGGAGTGTGCGCGGATCCGCGTGAATATCGTGCAGGCAAGGTGAATGTCTCAAAGGCGATGGAAGTCACTTACTTCACGCGCATTCGCGGGAATTCACGTCGGAGGCGACGCTTAACCTTCTCGCATGGTCCGCGTCAGGTCCCACTTGCGACGCCTCAGAAGCGGCAAGGTCATTCACGTCAGGTCACACTCGCGACGCACATCCGGCCCGTCCGGCTCCTCTGGCAACTCCGGCACCGCCACATCCGGCCTGCTGTGGGGTGGCCTGGCCATGATGGTCGTCCTCGGGGTCCTCTTCGGCGTCTTCCTCGCGACAATCGGAAATCCCACACCGGTCGCCTCCGAGACGGAGAAGACGGCACGCCCGCAGCCTACCGCCCCGGCCACTCTTCCACCCGGCCCCGAAGGGGCGTTCGCCGGAAAGCTGCGCGAGGCTCGAATGAACACCGGGCTGTCGCGAAGCGAGATAAGCGCGCTGACGGGAATCGCCGAATCGACCATCGATGACTTCGAACGGGCCCTGGCCGTTCCGAGCGCTGAAACCCTGAAAGCACTTTCTTCTGCCTACAGGCTTTCCTTCGACGACTGGACCGCCCTCGAAATCACCCGTTCCGAGCTCCGGTAGACGTTCCCTGTCGTGAGTGAGGTTGTGGCTAGGACGCAGATGACGGGCGGATGGATAGTCGATGCCGTAGACGTGTCCCCCGTCGCCGATCCTCCGGCTCTGCTCGACGATCGCCACCCCAGGCCCGATAGCGACTGCGGGAATCCGGTCGGTGGGCGTACGTGATGATCCCGACCCATGGGCCCGCAGTCGCACCCTCGAGGCGGCCTGAAAGGCAAGCGATGGGGATATCTTGAGCTGACCGGGCCAGACTCAGGCGGCTCAACCAGCGGCGGAGCGGCGTGCGATCAGGACACGGGGTCGTCGAAGTTGCCGATTTGACGTCCGCGAAACGCACGGCCGTTGCCCCCGTCACTCAGGGCATTCGGGCCGATGAAGCTCGTCGAACTCATTGTTCTTCACTCCGGCGACGAACGCCTCGAACTCCGGTTCTGTGAACGCGAGCACAGGGCCGCTCGGATTCTTGCTGTCTCGCACGAGAACCATGCCAGGCAGATTGGTCGCCACCTCCACACAGTTGTTACCGCTACCGCTGTACGTGCTCTTGCGGAACTCGGCCTGGGAGATATCGATCATCTGGCTAGTTCGTCCTTGACTTCCGAGATCAGTCCCAGAGAATCCTCCGGGGACAACGCGGCGTCCGAGATGCGCTCGTAAATGAGCTTACAGCGATCGACTTGTTCTGTGCTCTCCACATAGATGTCACCGGCCGTCCCCTCCACGTAAGCGACATCAGGATCGATCTCCTCAGAGAAACTGAGGATGGTGAACGCTCCTTCCAGGCCCGCATGCTCACCTGCACCGAAAGGAACAAGCCTGACCTGGACATTCGGCCGCCTGGCCGCGATCAGAAGCGCTTCGAGCTGTTCATGCATCACCTGCCGGCCGCCAATGGGGCGACGGATTGCGCACTCGTCCAGAATGGCGCTGAACTGTGGCGCGCTGGGACGGCTGAGCAGCGTACGGCGAGCCATGCGCGCCATGACACGCCGCTGCACTTCTCCCGCCGGACGGTGCAGGGAGATCACGGTCCTGGCGTAGTCCTCGGTCTGCAGCAGGCCGGGGATCAACTGCACTTCCCACTGCCGGATCAGCGCTGCCTCGTCTTCGAGACCAACGTAGGAACCGGTGAACACGTCAGCATATGCGGTCCACCAACCACGTTGCCGGATCTCGCTCGCGAGCTGAATCAACCCGGCGCGATCCGACGAGTTCACGCCGTACAGATCACAGACCGCCACGACATCAGCGCGGCTCGCCATCGTTCTGCCGGTCTCGATTCGGCTGACCTTGCTTCTGCTCCATCCCAATTGCGCGGCGGCGGCCTCTGGGGTCAGCTCACTGCCCTCTCGCAGCTTGCGCAGTTCTCGCGCGAGTCGTCGCAGCCTCACGGTCGGACTGTGAGTGGTCGCCATGAGGCAAGTCTGTCAGACCGGCGCACCACACCGCGTCCCATGCACAAGTCACAGTGAGAATGCACTGTGCATTGACACGCTACTCAAGGTAACGACACCATGACTTCTTGAAGCAACTTCGGTGTGGGTTCGCTGCAGCTTCGCTCAGCACATGCCCAGGACCTCAACGACAGAGGAGCGAACGATGGCCTCCAGCCCTGCCCCTGCGACGACGCCGCGCCTCCTCGTCGAGATCATGGTCCCAGGAGTGGACAGCTCGGTTCCGCTCCTTCGTCATGTCCTCAAGCTCGCGCTGGAGCTCGCGGGGCACGACAATTCGTACGCTGCTCGTCTCGTGACGAGTGAGCTGGTCACCAACGCCGTCGAACACACCTTCTCGGCACGGTCGGGTGGGGTCGTCACTCTCGTGCTCACAGAGATCGGCAACGGGATGGTTCGCATTGAGGTGATGGACGAAGGAGCGTTCACCGTGCCGCGTTGTCGTATCCCACAGATGGATGAGTGCAGCGGGAGGGGTTTGCTGCTGGTGCGGGACGTGTCAGTTCGGTGCGGTTGCAGTGACGGCCCCTTTGGCGGTCACGTCGTCTGGGCTGAGGTGTCCACCAGCGGGAGCGCGTCCCCAGCAGCGGATGGGTTCAGCCATGCCTGAGCCAGGCGTTCGGCACCGGGTGGCGAACCAAGCCCGGCACCCTGGCTCTACGAGCTGCAACGGCAATCCACCAAAGACGGGCTCACGATCGGCTCCTCCGGCATACCCCGCGCCTTCGACTCTTGAAGGACCCTCAGCCGTCCGATGGCCGACGGGTCCGGAAGTACGCGCCGGGCGTGACACCGGTCTCGCGGCGGAAGGCCGCGACGAACGCGCTGACCGTCTCGTACCCGACGGTCCGCGACACCCTGCTCAGCGGCTCACCGGCGGCCAAGGCGGGCAGGGCCGCGTTGAGGCGGACGAGCGTGCGCCACCGTCCGAACGGCATGCCGGTCTCGGACAGGAACAGGCGGGCCAGCGTGCGGCCCGAGGCGCCGACCCGGTGGCCCCAGTCGTCCAGCGAGAGTGCCGTGGCAGGTTCCTGGAGAAGTGCTCGCGCTACCGCGCCTGCACGGGGGTCGGTGGGCAGTGGGGTGTCGAGCGTGGTCATCGGGACCGGTTCCAGCAGGTCGAGGAGCAGCGTTTCGCCGTGAGTGCGGCGATCTGCGTCGAGGTCGGGGTTGTCCAGGAAGAGGATGAGCTCGGCGAGCAGGCGGGTGACCTGTACTGGCTGCGGCTCGGCCCAGCGCCCCAGAGCGGCACCCGGCGGCGGCGCGGACAAATACAGGGAGGTCATCGTGCTGTGGCTGGCCGCGACCACCTCATGAGGCACCCCAGCGGGAATCCAAAGGGCCCGAGTCGTCGGCAGCACCCACGTCCTGGCGTCCGCCGCGACCGTGAGCGTGCCGCTGGAAGCCCAGGCGAGCTGGTGCACCTGGTGAGTGTGCCGGGCGAAGCGCGTCCGTGCCGGCATGGGAAAGGTCCCGATGAGGACGAGCGCGATGTCGTGTCCGTTTGGCGACATGGCTTGGAAGCATACGGCCTTTCAGACGGAACTCCCGCTGCCTAACGTGACGTCCATGAACGAAAACCACGCACGGGTATGCGCGAGCCCCGAATGGGCCGCCCACCTTCAGGACACTGTGCTGCCGAAGGCCATCGCCCAGGTCGAGCTGGGACGGGAACTGCTGGAGGTCGGCCCTGGGCCGGGCGCGGCGACCGAATGGCTGCGCACCAAGGTCGAGCGCCTGGTGGCCGTCGAGATCGAGGCCGAGGCGGCGGCGCTGCTGGCCGACCGCTACGCCGGCACCAACGTCGAGATCCGCCAGGGCAGCGGCACCTCCCTCGACTTCCCCGATGACTCGTTCGACTCGGCGGCGGCCTTCACGATGCTGCACCACGTGCCGACGGTGGCGCTTCAGAATCGCCTGCTTGGGGAGATCCTGCGTGTGCTGCGGCCGGGCGGTGTGCTCGTCGGCGCCGACAGCCTTCCCAGCGACGCGCTGCATCACTTCCATGAGGGCGATGTCTACAACCCGGTGGAGCCGGCTTCATTCCTTGTGCGGCTTCAGACGCTGGGGTTCGTCGACATCATGCTCGGTGTGGGGGATGGTCTGACGTTCTCGGCACACAAGCCGGCCCCGTCCAGCGACGACCTGCTGACGGGGTGATGTGGCGCCCGGACACGGCACACGGACTTGCCCGTGTAGGGGTCGGGTACATGAACGAGAGGCCCGATGACGGGTAAGGGATGGGTTTCCGAGAGCGCCGATAGGCGCGGGGGTGCGCCGATAGGCGCCGAAAGAAGGACGCCCGAGCGGAGCGAGGCCCGATCGGGGCGGGCTCCCAAGGGCCAACCACCTACACGGGCAACGGGTGGGCTCTGCGAGGGCGCCGAAAGGCGCAGGGGTGCGCCGATAGGCGCCGAAAGAAGAACGCCCGAGCGGAGCGAGGCCCGATCGGGGCGGGGTCCCAACGGCCGGCCGCCTGCACGGGCGGCGGGTGGGTGCCGCCTGGTGGGGAATACGCAGGCGGCACCCGTACCCAGATGGGCGCTTAGACCGGGGTGTGCATGTGGCGGGTCAGGGCGTGTTCCACCAAGGTGATGAGGGTGGATTTGACTGACTCGCGTTGCCGGGCGTCGAGGCGGACGATCGGGATGTGGTCGCCGATCGACAGGGCTTCCCTGAGTTCGTCCTCCGCGTGTGCGAAGTGCCCGTCCCAGCCGTTGATGCCGATGACGAACGGCAGTTTCGCCTCTTCGAAGTAGTCGATGGCGGGGAAGCTGTCGGCCAGGCGGCGGGTGTCGACGAGGACGACCGCGCCGATGGCGCCGCGTACCAGGTCGTCCCACATGAACCAGAAGCGGTGCTGTCCGGGGGTGCCGAACAGGTACAGGATCAGGTCGCGGTCGAGCGAGACCCGGCCGAAGTCCATGGCGACGGTCGTGGTCGTCTTGTTCGGGGTGAGGGAGACGTCGTCGACGTGCGCCGAGGCGTCCGTCATGACCGCTTCCGTGGTGAGCGGCAGGATCTCCGAGACCGCTCCCACGAACGTCGTCTTGCCCACGCCGAAGCCCCCTGCCACGACGATCTTCGTCGAGGTTAGGCCGGGGCTAGAGCCTGCGAAGTCCACTGAGAACCCTTTCGAGCAAGTTGAGGTCCGGCTTTCCCGCGTCCAGCGCAGGCTGGTGCACGCGGATCAGGCCCTCCGACGCCATGTCGGCGATGAGCACCCGGACCACACCCAGAGGCTGGCGTAAAAGGGCGGAAATCTCGGCGACCGACCGGACGTTCCGGGTCAGGTTGATGATCGCCTGATACTCCGGACTTAGTAGGGAAATGTCTTGGTATTCCGACGTCACGGAGGACACGAGTGCCTCCATGGCGAACTTCATCCGCGGCGCGGTGCGCCCCCCGGTCACGGCATAGGGCCGTACCAGGGAGCTCGGCTTCTGCGGACGGGGAGCCGCCGGATGCGGCGGAGTGCTATCACCAGCCCAACCCTGCTGACCTGACACCATTCTTCTCCTGTCACCGCCCCGCTATCGGGGGCGGGCCGCTTGCAGCTCAGCGCGTACGGCCGGAGTCAGTACCTGACCCGCCCGCTCGACCAGCAAGGTCATCTGGTACGCGACCAGACCCATGTCACAGTCGGGAGCAGCCAGGACCGCCAAGCAGGATCCATCACTGATCGACATGATCATCAAGAGCCCACGCTGCATCTCGATGACGGTTTGCGTCACCATACCGCCCTCGAAGACCCGCGCGGCGCCCTGGGTCAAGCTGATCACGCCGGAGGCGACCGCGGCGAGCTGGTCGGCCCGGTCTTTGGGGAAGCCCTCAGAGTAGGCAAGCGGCAACCCGTCGGACGACACCACGACCGTATGGGCGACGCCCGGCACGTTGTTCACGAAGTCCGTGATCAACCAGCTGATGCCGCGCGCTCCCTGGCTCATTTCTCTCATTTGTCCTCCTGCTGATTCTCTTCTCCGCGCGTGAACGCCCGGCCTTGCCGGACACCCTGCTGGAAGCTGGAGAGCCGGCTGCGCAACCGCTCGGGTGAGATCTGCGGCGCCGGCGACGTGGGCAGCGGCTCCGCGAGGCTGGCCGTGCCCGGCACCAGGTTCGCCTTGGGCACGCGGCGGGGCAGGCCCGATGCCGTCGTGCCGGACTGCTGCGGCTGCGCGGCCGCCTGCGCGGCCTGGAAGCCGGAGTCCGCGGGCGAGGACCAGGAGGGGGCGCTGACGCCCGACTGCCCCGGCTTGCGCTGCGGGAGCGCGGGCTTGCCGGAGGGGCTGAGGGTCGGGGCGGCGGGCGGCGGCTCGGCGGGCACGGCCGGGTGCACGGCGGTGGTCTCGTGCTCGGCCTCGGGCTCGGGGTGCTGCTGCAGGATCTCGGGGTCCGGACGGCGGAACCAGTCGGACCCGACGGACGAGAAGATCGGCAGGAACTCCTCGCTCTGCTCCTCCAGCGGCGAGTTGCGCACCACGGGGAGCGGCCCGGTCATGTCCTGGGAGGAGTACTCGCCGGGACCGAACGGGTTGTAGCCGGAGTGTCCGTTCTGCTCGAACTGGTCGACGGGCTTGGGCTCCTCGGCGAACGGGGAGCGGTAGCTGTCGCCGAACTGCGGCCGGGGCCGATCCTCCGACTCGAACAGGGACCGTCGGGGCAGCGGGTCGGCGAACGACGACCAGCGCGACTCGTCCTGCTGCGGCTGCTGCGGCGGCGGCTCGGTCGCGAAGGACGGCCAGCGCGGCTCGTCGCCGGGCTGCATGGGCGGCGGCTGCTCGGCGAACGACGGCCACCTGTTGTCGGCGAACGGCGACGACTCAGCGGGCGAGGACGGCGCAGAAGGCGCGGCCGGGTCTTCCGTGAAGGACGGCCAGCGCGGCTCGCCGAAGGCGGCGGGCTGCTGCGGGACGGCGGGCGGCTGCTCCTCGGCGAACGACGGCCAGCGGGGCTCGTCGGCCTGCGGCTGCCGCGGCTCCCCGAAGGGGTCGCCGAAGCCGGGCGGCGACTGCGGACCACCGAAGCCAGGCGACTGCGGGTCGCCGAAGCCAGGCGATTGCGGGTCGCCGAACTTGGGGGCCTGCTGGTCACCGAACATGGGCGACGGCTGGTCACCGTACATGCCGGGCGGCTGGTCGCCGAACACCGACGGCTGGTCGCCGAAGGCGGACGGCTGCGGGTCGGCGGCGGGCTGCTCGCCGAACGACGGCCAGTTGCCGGTGCCGGGCGCCGGCAGCGAGCCGGGCCACTGGGTGTCGACGACCTGGCCGGGCATGTCGTCGAAGGAGGGGTGCGAGCCGTTGCGGGACGGCGGCTGCTCCTGGAACATGCTCGGGTCGAACGAGGTGAACGCCTCGTACTGGCCGCCCTGCTGCGGCAGGCCCTGACCGTTGCTGATGAGCATGTCAGGCATGAACACCAGGGCGCTGAGGCCGCCGGCCTCACGCATGCTGAGCTGGACGCGGACGCCGTGGCGCAGGGCCAGACGGCCGACCACGAACAGGCCCATGCGCCGCGAGACGGACACGTCGACGACGGGCGGGTTGGCCAGCCGCCAGTTGGCCTCGGCCAGTTCCTCCTGGCTCATGCCGATGCCCAGGTCGTTGATCGTCACCATGACGCCGCCCTCGGCGGGGGTGCTGGTGACGGTGACCTTGCTCTCGCGCGGGGAGAAGGAGATGGCGTTCTCGATCAGCTCGGCGAGCAGGTGGACGGCGTCGGTGACGGCGGGGCCGACGATGAGGGTGCCGGACGGGATCTGGATCTGGACCCGCTCGTAGTTCTCGACCTCCGACAGCGAGGCGCGGGCGATGTCGACCAGCGGCACCGGCTCGCTCCACTTGCGCGCGGCCTCCTGGCCGGCGAGGACCAGGAGGTTCTCGCTGTTGCGGCGCATGCGGGTGGCCAGGTGGTCGAGGCGGAACAGGTTGGCGAGCCGCTGCTCGTCCTCTTCACCTTGCTCCAGGCCTTCGATGAGCTGGAGCTGCCGTTCGACCAGCGTCTGGCTGCGGCGGGAGAGGTTGACGAACATCGAGTTGACGTTGGCGCGCAGCTTGGCCTCGTCGCCGGCCAGCCGGATCGCCTCGCGGTGGACCTCGTCGAAGGCCCGGGCCACTTCCCCGATCTCGTCACGGGTGTTGATGCCGATCGACGGCACTTCGGGCACCTGGGCGCCCTCGCCGGACTCGCGCAGCACGCGGACGGTGTCGGGCAGCCGGGTCGTGGCGACCTGGAGCGCCTCGGCGCGCAGCCGGCGCAGCGGCCGGACCAGCGAACCGGCCACGCGGGTGGTGATGATCAGGACCAGGAGCAGCAGGACGAGGATCAGGGCACCGGAGATGATGGCGCTGCGCTGCTCGTTGTTGCTCAGGTCGGTGGTGGTGGTCACGATCTTCGCGGCCAGGTTGTCCTCGACCTTGCGCATGGCGTTGACGGTGACCGTCGTGCTCTCGAACCAGTCGTTGAGGTCGCGGTTGGAGGTGACGTCGAGGTCGCTGATCCGGTTGCTCTGGCGTACCTGCGCGAGCGCGCGCTGGCGCATGGCGTCGGCGAGGTCGACCTGGAGGCCCCTGACGCCCTTGCGGTAGGCGGCCAGATCGGTCGGGTTGGCCTCGGCCTCGAAGGAGGCCAGCTCGGCCTGCTGCTTGTCCCAGGAGCCGAGGAAGTCGGACCAGTCGGCGCTGTCGACCTTCCTGTTGGGCTGCAGGAGCGACACGATGAGGATGATCTGCTGCCGCGAGACCTCCTCCTTCATGCGCTGGAGCGAGCCGAGCGCCGCGACGTCGCCCTGGAGGGCGTCGTCGCTGACGCCGTCGCCCAGGTCGGCCTGGATGCCGGAGAAGATCTCGATCATCGTGCTGTACGTGCTGATCGAGGCTCGCGCGGGCACGTCGTCGACCATGGAGTCGCGGAGGCTGTCGAGGCCCTCCAGCCAGCGGCGGGTGTTGTCGACGCCCTCGCGGACGCGGGCGGAGTGCGCGGCGTCGATGGCGCCGGCCGCGGTGAGCACGTCCTTCTTGGCCTCGTCGGTGGCCTGCCGCTGCGTCTTGAGCTGGACGAAGCGGCCGCCCCTGCGGCGGTCGGCGACGTACCACGCGGTGAGCGTGCGCTCCTTGGCGAGCTCGTGGTTGAGCGCGCCGATGTTCTGCACCAGGTCGGCGACCTGGGTGAGCCGGCGGTACTCGGCGCTGGTGCCGATGGCGTCGGCCAGCTGGACGCCGGCGAGCAGCACACCCACGACCGTGGGGATGAGGATCAGCGCGACCAGCCGGGAGCGCACACGCCAGTTCGCCAGCCGGAACCGTCCGCCTGTGTACTCCCCTGACCTCGTGTGCCTGGGGTCTTTCGTCCTCACTGAGTCTCGCAACCTCTCGCCGGTACGTGCTCGAAGAAAATCAGACACGCGTGGGGCGCATGGGATTCTGTCCGGCTGGGTAATTGGAACACAACCCGTACCAGATCGGCCAACCGAACATATCCCATCACACACACCCAAAGGGGCACTTTGGGTGTATATCGCCTTACGTGTTTCAGGCCGGGCGGAAGGAATCCCGCTCGGCCGGCGCCGCATGCTTGATCATCAGGTGCCGCGTCACTGAATACTCCTGCACCGCTTCCTGGCTCATGTCCTTGCCGAACCCGCTGCCCTTCACCCCGCCGTGCGGCGCTTCGCTGGCGATGGGCAGGTGGTCGTTGACCCAGGTCACCCCCACATCGAGCCGATGCGACATGCGCATGGCGCGCCCCACGTCACGCGACCACACCGACGAGGCCAGGCCATATCTAGTGTCGTTGGCCAGGCGCACCGCTTCGTCCTCGCCATCGAATGGGAGCGCTACCAGGACCGGTCCGAACAGCTCTCCCTGCACGATCTCGCTGGTCTGTGCGACATCGGTCACAAGCGTGGGCGGGTAGAAAAACCCGGAGCCCCCGATTGGGGAGCCGCCGTGCAGAACCCGGCCGCCGGCCCGCTCGACGAACCCGTGCACCCGGTCGCGGTGCGCGGCGGAGATCAGCGGGCCGATGTCCGTGGCCGGATCCCAGGGGTCGCCGACGGAGATTTCGGCAAGAGTTGCCCGCATCGCCTCCACGGCCTCGTCGTAGACCTGGCGGGCGACGTAGACGCGGGTGGCCGCCGTGCAGTCCTGCCCGCTGTTGTACGTCGCCCCCATCGCCACGCCACGGGCCATCTCCGCCAGGTCCGCGTCCTCGAACACCAGCGCCGGCGCCTTGCCGCCGAGTTCGAGGTGGACCCGCTTGAGCGTGGCCGCCGCGCCGCTCATCACGGCGCGGCCGGTCTCGGTGGAGCCGGTGACGCTCACCATGTCCACGCCGGGGTCGGTGACCAGCGCCTGGCCTGCCTCGGCGCCGCCGGTGATCGCCTGCACGAGGTTTTCTGGCGCGCCCGCCTTGGCGAACAGCTCGGCCAGCCGCAGCGTCGTGCGCGGCGTCTGCGGGGCGGGCTTGATCACCACGGCGTTGCCCGCGGCCACGGCCGGGCCGACCTTCCAGACGGCCATGACGAACGGGAAGTTCCACGGCGCGATCGACCCCACCACCCCGACGGGGCGGCGCTGCAGGACCGAGGTGTAACCGGGGCTGAACACCCCGGCTCCCGTGCCGTCCAGCGAGCGGGCGGCTCCGGCGAAGAAGCGCAGGTTGTCGACGGCGAACGGCAGCTCGCCGTCCCTGAACACCGCGGCCGGCTTGCCGGTCTCCTCCACCTCGAGCCTGGTCAGCTCCTCGGCGTCGGCCTCCACCAGGTCGGCCACGCGCAGCAGCAGCCGCTGACGGTCGGCGGGGGTGGTCTGCGACCACTCCTCGTACGCGGCCCGCGCGGCCCGTACGACGGCTGCCACCTTCTCGACCGGCGTATCCGGAATTTCGGCACATGCGAGGCCAGTGGCGGGGTTGATCAGTTCACGCATCAGGAAGACTTCATCTCTCAGGTTGTGCTGAGTGCTACTGGCCGAGCTGCTCGATCAGTGGCGAGTGTTACTGGCCGAGCTGCTCGATCAGGTCGGCGGCCTTGCGCAGGCCGTCGCGGCGCCGGATCTCCTCGCCCGCGGCGGCGAGACGCGCCCGCAGCCCGGTGTCGCCGAGCAGCTTCGCGACCGCCCCCGTGAGTTCCTCGTCGGTGAAGGTGTAGGTCGAGAGCCTGACACCGTAACCGAGCTCATCGACCCTCTGGGCGTTGTCGTACTGGTCCCAGAACAGCGGCAGCAGGATCATCGGCTTGCCGAAGTGCAGCGCCTCGGTGGTCGTGTTGTTGCCGCCATGGGTGATGACCAAGTCACACAGTGGGATGATCTTAGTCTGCGGAACGAACTCCGCGCCCCACATGTTGTCGGCCAGCTTGATCTCCTCGTGCAGCGGGCCCTTGGAGACGATGTACTGGTGCGGGGTGGTGGCCAGCACGTCGATCACCCGCTGCATCAGCTCCACGTCGGAGGAGCCGAGCGAGCCGAGCGAGAAGTAGACCAGCGACCCCTCACCCCGCTCGAACGGCAGCGTGAAGTCCTCCTCGGTCTCACGCACCGAGGAGTCGAGGCGGTGCCAGGTGGGGCCCAGCGGGCGCTCGGCGGTGTAGTCGAGGATCTCGGGGTAGACGTAGAGGTTCAGGTCGCCCGCGTGGATGAAGTCGAGGTCGGGCAGCGGCGCGGTGCCCTGCTCGACGCACCACTCGTTGAAGGCGGTCCACAGCTCGCGGTGGGTGCGCTCGTACTCGGCGCGGAAGGCGTCCCACTCGGAGCGGTCGCCGGCGGGCAGGCCGGAGAAGACCGGCGGGACGTTCTCGCCGCGCATCTCGAGCGGCTGGCAGGAGACGATGCGGACGAACTTCTTGCCCGTGGTGATCAGCGCGGGGAACGTGATGACGTTGTCCTCGACGATGACGTCGGGGTTCACCCGCTCGATGATGGCCTGGAGCTGCGGCTCGCAGTACTTCACCCCGTCGATCAGGCTCTCCCAGATCGGCTTGGTGACGGTCTCCTGCTGCTCCAGCGTGGACTTGCGGTACTCCGGCGCGGTCTCGCGGATGAAGTCCTTCCAGAACTGGCCGGGGTCCTGCTCCTGCTCCTCCTCGGCCGGCGGGGCCAGGTCGACGAGGTCCTCCTCGAAACCGAGGGCTTCGAGCTTGCCCTTCCACGACGCCTCGGCGGCGAAGACGACGCGGTGGCCGCGGCGGCGCAGAATGTCGCCGATGCCGATCGAGTTGTTGGTGGGGCCGTAGGCGCTTTCCGGCATGAACAGGAACGTGAGAGACATCGCGACTCCGGGGGAACTCGTCAATTTGAAGAGGAATTCAAAAACGGATCTAGCGTGAAGGTCAACTTAAGGGCACTATGGTCACGGCTAACTGAACAGCAGCCAAACGAGTGAAGGTGGTGAGGGTGGCTCAGCGCAAAAGCCGCAGCGACCGGCGGCTCGACCTGATCGAGGCCGCACGCAGGGCCATCATCCGCCATGGCATCGACGGTGTACAGCTCTCGCACGTCGCCGAGGAGGCGGGCCTGACCTCGGGCGCCGTGCTCTACCACTACCCCGATCTGAGCGAGCTGCTCGTCGAGGCGCAGCACGCGGGCATGGAGCGTTTCTACGAGCAGCGGCTGCGCCAGCTCGCCACGATCGTCGACCCCGTCGAGAAGCTGGTGGTCACGATCAGGTCGGGCCTGCCCACCGGGCCGCTCGACCCGGACGTGCGCCTGCTCAACGAGCTGGGCGGCGCCGCGGGCCGCATCCGCGTCTACGGGGTGCTGCTCACCTCGCTCTACGACCGGCAGGTGTCGATGTACCAGGCGATCCTGGACACCGGGGCCGCGCTGGGCGTGTTCAGGCTGAGCGCCGGCTCGCTGACGATCGCGCGCAACCTGGTGGCCCTGGAGGACGCGTACGGCTACCGCATCACGGCCAGGCACCCCCTGATCGGCCCGGACGAGGCGGCCGAGCTCATCCTGTCCTACGCCCGCGCGGCCACGGGCAACGACCTGAATCACTGATCGACCGCCATGATGACGGCGTCCTCGGCGTTCCAGCGCACCTTGACCTTGGCGCCGGGACGCACGGAGGCGGCACCCTGCACGGCCACGAGCACCGGCTTGGGATGGCCGGGCACCTCGACGGAGATGTGCGAGACGCCGCCGTAGAAGCTCACGTCGAGCACGTCGCCGGGCAGGCCCCTGGCCGCGGTGCCGTCCGCCAGCTCGATCTTCTCGGGCCGCACCGCGAGCAGCGCCGCCGCGCCGGCCTCCAGCTCGGTGAGCGGGGCGCCGGCCAGCATGCCGAACTGCTCGCTCTTGATCCCGTCGAGGCCGCTGGCCTCGCCGCGGAAGAGGTTGTTGGCGCCGACGAAGTCGGCCACGAAAGGCGAGCGGGGCCGCTCGTACAGCGAGATGGGCTCGTCCACCTGGCGCACGGAGCCGCTGTCGAAGACCGCGATGCGGTCGGCCAGCGACATGGCCTCCTCCTGGTCGTGCGTGACGACCACGAACGTGATGCCCACCTCGTTCTGCAGCCGCTTCAGTTCGAGCTGCATGTCGGCGCGGACCTTCTTGTCCAGGGCCGACAGCGGCTCGTCGAGCAGCAGCAGCCGGGGCCGCTTGACGATGGAACGCGCCAGCGCCACCCGCTGCCGCTGGCCGCCCGAGAGCTGGGCGGGCCTGCGGGAGGCGTGCGCGGACAGCCCGACCGTCTCCAGCACCTCGCCGACGCGCTGCTTGATCTCCTGCCGGGGCAGCTTCTCGCGCTCCAGGCCGTAGGCCACGTTCTTGGCCACCGTCAGGTGCGGGAACAACGCGTACGACTGGAACATGAGGCTGATCGGCCGCCGGTTCGGCGGCCTGGACAGCAGGTCCTCGCCGTCGAGCGTGACCTTGCCCGCGTCGGGCGTCTCGAAGCCGGCGATGATGCGCAGCAGCGTGGTCTTGCCGCAGCCGGAGGGGCCGAGCAGGGCGAAGAACTCGCCCTGGCCGATCTCCAGCGACACCTTGTCCAGCGCGGTGACGTCCCCGAACCTGCGGGAGATCCCGTCAATCTTGAGCACGCGACTCCCCGATCTTGGTCAGGCGCTGCCCGGCGATCACCGCCGTGAAACTCA
This sequence comes from Nonomuraea monospora, assembly GCF_039531895.1. NCBI lineage: Bacteria > Bacillati > Actinomycetota > Actinomycetes > Streptosporangiales > Streptosporangiaceae > Nonomuraea > Nonomuraea monospora. Next base: position 388,707 of record NZ_BAAAQX010000003.1, on the reverse strand, counting down.
CGAGGAGCAGGATCGCCGCCAGCGCGTTGATCTTCGGGGTGACCCCGAAACGGATCATTGAGTAGATGACGATCGGCAGCGTCTGCTCGTTGTTGCCGATCGTGAAGTAGGCGATCACGAACTCGTCCAGCGACAGCGTGAACGCCAGCAGCGCCCCGGCCACGATGCCCGGCGTGAGCTGGGGCAGCGTGACCTTCATGAAGGTCGCCACCGGCCCCGCGCCGAGGTCGCGCGACGCCTCCTCCAGCGAGGTGTCGGCGCCGCTCAGCCGGGTGCGCACCACCGCCGCGACGAACGCCGTGGCGAACAGGCCGTGGGCCAGCACCACGGAGTACAGGCCGAGCGTGAGCTGGATCGTGCCGTAGAAGACCAGCAGGCCGATGGCCAGCACCAGGTCGGGCAGCACGGCCGGCATCAGCGCGAGCGCGTCCATGACCTTGGACTTGGTGTACCTGGACAGGCCGACGGCCAGCATCGTGCCGAGCACGGTGGCGATGACGGTGGAGCCGGTGGCCACGATCAGCGTGTTGACCAGGCCGTCCAGGATCCGCTCGTCCTCGGCCAGCACGCCGTACCACTTGAGGCTGAAGCCGTCGAGGCTGTACGCCGACTCGCCCGAGTTGAACGACATGATGACGAGCACGGCGATCGGCAGGTACAGGAAGACGTAGGTGAGCCAGAACGGCACGTACAGCAGCTTCGGTCTACGCACGGCGGGCCGCCCAGGCTTGCACGATGAGCAGCACGACCAGCACCGCGATGAGCGCGAGCGACAGCGTGGCGCCGAAGGGCCAGTCGCGCGCCGACAGGAACTGGTTCCTGATCAGGTTGCCCACCATGATCGACTTGTTGCCGCCCAGCATCTCGGGGATGACGAAGTTGCCGAAGCTCGGCACGAACACGAACAGGCTGCCGGTCAGCACGCCCGGCACGGTCAGCGGCAGCGTGACCTTGCGGAACGTGGTGAAGCCCGACGCGCCCAGGTTGGCCGAGGCCTCCCTGAGCTGCGGGTCGAGCTTCTCGATGGCGGCGTACAGCGGCAGCACCATCAGCGGCAGGTACGAGTACAGCAGCCCCGCCACGATCGTGCCCTGGTTGTAGAGCAGCTCGTACGGCCCCAGCCCCAGCTTGGCCAGCGCCGAGTTCACCAGCCCCGGCCCGCTGAGCAGGATCGTCCAGGCGTAGACCCGGATGATGAAGTTCGTCCAGAACGGCAGCACGATGGCGACCAGCGCCAGCGTCTTCCACCTGCGTGGGAGCTGCGCGATGAGGTACGCCGTCGGGTAGCCGATGAGCAGCGCGGCCAGCGTGGTGATCGCCGCGATCTTCAGCGAGTCGGCCAGCACACTGAGGTAGAGCGGGTCGAACAATCGCTCGAAGTTCTCGGTGGTGAACTCGTAGACGACCCCGCCGAATCGGCCGCGCTGGAAGACGGTGTAGCTGAACACCAGTGCCAGCGGCACCAGCATGAGCACGACCAGGTACGCCAGCCCTGGTGACAGGAAAACGAACGCGCCCAGCCAGCGCCCGCGGGAGCGGGACACTGGCTGGGTCTTGACCTCGGACTTCACAGTGACAAAGGCTTAACTGGCCGTGACGTCCTGCTGGAGCCTGGTGTACTTGGTCGACGCCTGACCGAGGTCGATGGCGGCCTCACCGGCGAGCAGCTCCGCCGGCGTGGTGCCGAGCAGCGAGCCCTTGGCGACCTTCACCTTCTCCATGGCGGCCTTGTTGGGCACCTTGTAGTTGATGTTCTCGGCGGCCCAGGAGTGGATCTCGGGGCTGAGGATGTAGTTGACCAGGGCGTGCGCGGCCTCCTTGTTCTTGGAGGACTTCATGATCACCATGGTGTCCACCCAGAGGTCGCTGCCCTCCTTCGGCACCGCGAACTTGATGTTGCCCTTGGGGTCGGTGGTCGGGCACCAGCCGTCCCACGCCTCGGCCATGATGGCCTCGCCGGACACCAGCCGGTCGCCGAAGGTGGTGTCGTCGTAGCGCAGCAGGTGCGGCTTCTGCGCGACGAGCAGCTCCTTGGCCTTCTCCAGCTCCTCGTCCTTGTCGGTGTTGATCGAGTAGCCGAGGGACTTGAGCGCGGGCAGGGCCAGCCAGCGCTCGGTGGCGAGCATGGTGACCTTCTTGTCGGCCCACGCCGGGGGCTTCAGGAGATCGTTCCAACTCGTCGGCTCGGACTTCACCAGGTCGCTGCGGTAGCAGATGCCGGTCGTGCCCCAGGTGTAGGGCACGGAGTACTTGTTGCCCTTGTCGTAGGAGAGCTGGGTGGCCTCGGGGTAGAGGTTGGCCAGGTTGGGGATCAGCTCATGGTGGATCGGCTCCAGCAGTCCCTGCTCGTTGAGCGCCTGGGCGTACTGACCCGAGACGAAGGCCACGTCGATGCCGCTGTCACCGGGGGCGGTGAGCTTGGTCATCGCGACCTCGTTGGTCTCGTGCAACTGGATCTGCACGTTCTTGATCTTGAGCTGCTCCATCGCCTTCTGGGGCAGCTCCTTGGGCGTGTAACCGTCCCACACCGTGATCTGCACAGACTGCTGCGACAGGTCCGCGTTGGGCTTGAGCTGTTCGGCCGCCGCCGGCGCCGCCTCACTTGAGCTTGAGGACGACCCACCCCCGCACGCCGCGACGGCAAGCGCGAGTCCGGCCGCCGCGGCGGCGGCCGGGAGACGACGGGTGAACCGGGTACGGGACACGGCCGCTACTCCTTCTGAAATTTGGCTGTTTGAGGGGTCGCGCGACCTTACCGGACACAGCGGACCAGACCAGGAGTGTTGCAGCAGAAATCAACATGAGCAAGACTTTTGATGACATTGCTACCTGGAAGTTTGGTCCACGTGTTGAATTGGGATTCAATAAGTCGCCGCTTGATCTCTCTGGGTGAGAAGCCCCTCACCGCGCGAGATCGGGGGCTCACGGCCGCGCTCCTGGCGCGGTTGGCGGACGAGGTGCCGCCGCCCTTCGCCGTGCGACGCTTCCTCCCGTTGCCCACCTTCTCGCACGGTCCTGGAGATCTCCACACTGGGGCCCCAGGTGAACGGGATTTCGGATCGCACGTCGACCAGACGAACTACTCGGTGGTGGTCGGCGAGAGCGTGGTGGTCAAGTGGCTCACCCCGCCCGTGCCGCTCCCGCATCCCACGCCCGACATCTTCGCGCACCTCGTTGATTCAGGATTCAACGACACAGCGCCCCCTTACGCCGCTCTGACAGGCGTGTTGGACGGGCGGGAGCACCTCCTGGCCCTGATCACCGGCTACCTGCCCGAGGCCAGGGACGGGTGGGAGTGGTGCGTGGACGAGGCGGTCGCGGGCACGACCTCGTTCGCCGCGGAGCTCGGCCGCCTCGCCGCCGACCTGCACCTCGCCCTGTCCACCCTGCCTACTACAGGCGAAGCTCCCGCGGCGGACAGGGCGTACCGGGCGCTGGCGGAGGCGCTGGAGCTGACCGGCGACGACTGGCTGACCGGCCAGGCCGGGACCATGCGCCGGGAGCTGGCGGTGCTGGAAACGCCGATCACCACTCCCCTGATCAGGATCCACGGCGACCTGCACGTCGGCCAGATCCTCCAGTGGCGCGACGGCTACGCGGTCATCGACTTCGACGGCAACCCTACGATCGCCGACGCCGCCTCCTGCCAGCCTGCGGCCAGGGACGTGGCCCAGCTCACCACCAGCCTCGAACACGTCGCCCAGGTGGCGATCAAGAGACGGTCCGTCCCGCCCGGCCGGGCGGCCGAGTGGGCCGGGCAGGCCCGTGAGATCCTTCTCACGGCGTACAAGCACCGGCTGGCGGCCAGGAACAGGCCGGATCTGCTGGACGAGACGCTGATCCGCCCGTTCGAGGTGGAGCAGGAGTGCCGCGAGCTGATCTACGCCGCCCGCCACCTCCCCCGCTGGCGCTACGCCCCCATGGGCGTCCTGCGCACCTGGTACGGAGCAGACCCTCGCAAGGAGAACAACGCGTGAATCCCGAGCTCTACCTCTCCGACCTGGAGTCCAAGCCGGCCGCCCTGTCGGCCCTGGCCGACGCCCTGCGCGCCGAGGACCCCTTCCGCGACCTGCCGGAACGCATCGACCGCGTGCTGTTCCTCGGCATGGGCAGCTCCCGCTACGCCGCCGGCGTCGCCGCCCTGCGCCTGCGCACCGCCGGGGTGAACGCGCACGCCGAGTACGCCTCCGCCGCCGCGAGCCTGCCGAACGCGGAGGGCACCCTGGTCATCCCGATCTCGGCCACCGGCGCCAGCAGGGAGACCCTGGACGCCACGGCCAGGTACGCCGGCGGCCCCGCCTTCGTCGCGGCGCTCACCAACCGGCCGGGCTCCCCGCTCGCCGAGGCCGCCGACCTGGTGGTGGACATGCGGGCGGGCGAGGAGCGCGGCGGCGTCGCCTGCCGGACGTTCCAGCACACGCTGGCCCTCCTGATGGCGCTGGAGTCCAGGCTGACGGGCCGCACGAGCGACCTGCCCGCCCTGCTCGACCGGGCCGCCAAGGCCTCGGCCGATCTGCTGGACCGCCGGGACGAGTGGCTGCCCCTGGCGATGGAGCTGCTCGACGGCCCGAACGGCGTCTACACGATCGCCCCCGCCGAGCGGTTGTCGTCGGCTGAGCAGTCGGCGCTGATGTTCCGCGAGGGCCCGCGCCGCGCGGCCGACGCGTGCGAGAGCGGCGACTGGTCGCACGTGGACGTGTACCTGACCAAGACGCTCGACTACCGCGCGCTGCTGTTCCCCGGCTCCCGCTACGACGGCCAGGCCATGGACTGGGTACGCGAGCGCGGCTCCACGGTGATCACCGTGGGCCCCGAGGTGCCGGACGCGACGGCCTCGATCAGGTACGCCGACGACGAGGACCCGGACGTCGCCCTGCTCACCGAGACGCTGGTGGCGGAGCTGGTGGCCGCCTACTGGTGGTCGGCGTGACGGCCGATCAGTAGGACCGCACCGTCAGCGCGTGCTCGACCAGCGTGATCAGGGTGTTCTTGACGGCCTGCCGCGCACGCGCGTCCGTGCGGATGATCGGCACGTGCGCCGAGAGCGTCAGCGCCTCCCGCACCTCGCTCTCGACGTGCGGGAACTCGCCGTCCCAGCCGTTCAGCCCGATGACGAACGGGATCTTGGAGTCCTCGAAGTAGTCGACGGCGGGGAAGCTGTCGGCCAGCCGCCGCGAGTCCACCAGCACCACGGCCCCGATGGCGCCGCGCACGATGTCGTCCCACATGAACCAGAACCGCTGCTGCCCCGGCGTGCCGAACAGGTAGAGGATCAGGTCCTGGTCGAGCGAGAGCCGGCCGAAGTCCATGGCCACGGTGGTGGTCGTCTTGCCGGGGGTGTGCCCGAGGTCGTCGATGCCGTGTGAGGCGTCGGTCATCACCGCCTCGGTGGTCAGCGGCATGATCTCGGAGACCGCGCCCACGAACGTGGTCTTCCCCACGCCGAAGCCGCCCGCCACGACGATCTTCGTGGAGGTGAGCCGGCTAGAGCCTGCGAAGTCCACTCAGCACCCTTTCGAGCAGGCCCCTGTCGGGCAGGCCCGCCTCAAGCTGCGGCTGGTACACCTTGACCAGCCCATCGGCCTCCATGTCGGCGACCAGCACCCGCGCCACGCCGAGCGGCACGCTGAGCAGCGCGGAGATCTCCGCCACCGAGCGCACCTGCCTGCACAGCTCGCTGATCGCCCGGTACTCGCGCGCGTACGTGGTGCCGAGCTGCGCCGAGGTCGCCGACGACACCAGCGCCTCCATGGCCAGGTCCGTGCGCGGGGTGGTGCGGCCGCCGGTGACGGCGTACATCCGGACGAGCGAACTTCGTTCGGGTTCCTGCTCACCGTTGTGCCACGATGCCATGGTCCACTCCCCATTCACCACGGGCGCGTGGCGGAGAGCTCCGCCCGTACGGCAGGTGTGAGCACCTGCCCCGCGCGCTCCACCAGGATCGTCATCTGGTACGCGACCAGGCCCATGTCGCAGTCGGGTGCGGCCAGCACCGCGAGGCAGGAACCGTCGCTGATGGACATCACCAGCACCAGGCCGCGCTGCATCTCGATGAGGGTCTGGGTGACCCCGCCGCCCTCGAAGACGCGTGACGCTCCCCCGGTCAGGCTGACCAGGCCGGCCGCGATGGCGGCGAGCTGGTCGGCGCGGTCCTTGGGAAAGCCACGGGAGTAGGCCATGGGCAGGCCGTCGGCGGAGACGACGACCGCGTGCGCGACGCCGGGGACCTCCTCGACGAAGCCGCTGACCAGCCAGTTGACATCCCTGGCGGCCTGGCTGAGCTCCTTCATGAGTCCTCCTCGTCGAGCTCGGCGCGTCCCTTGCGCATGCCCTGCTGGTAGCTGGCCAGCCTGCTGCGGAGACGGTCGGGGGACACCGGTGGCCCGGGAACGGGTGGCGGCGGCTGCGGGCTCGCGGTGCCCGGTACCAGGTTCGCTCGCGGCGTGCGCTTGGGCAAGCCCGAGCTGGTGGTTCCGTTCTGCGCGGGCTCCGCCGTCGCGTCGGCGGCCTGCCACGCCTGGTCGGCGGGCGTGGTCCAAGCGGTGTCGCGGTGGTCGGCGGTGGGGGCGGGCTTGCTGAACCAGCTGCTCTCCTCCACGGAGGCGAAGATCGGCAGGTACTCCTCGCCGGTGGGCGGGCCCGCGACGGGGGGCATGTCCGCGGGTGACTGGCCGTTGGTGGAGTGCGGGTGGGCCGAGCTGAACCAGGACGACGGCTCGGGCGCGGGCGGCACGGTGTCGAACGACGGATGCCCTCCGGTGGCGAACGACGGGTACCCGCTGGGCTCGGCCGGCGGCGCCGAGGGGTAGGAGGGCAGCGGCCGGAGCACCGAGCCGGGACGCGGCACGTCCAGCGGCGTCTCCATCGGCCTGTCCAGTGGTCTGTCCATCGGCCTGTCCAGCGGCGCTGCCCCGCCGCCCTGCCGCGGCACCTGCACCCGCTGGTTCGTCCCCGGCACCGCGGTCAGCAGCATCGGCGGGATCAGCACCATGGCGGTCAGCCCGCCGACGTCCTGCCGCCTGAGCTGCACGCGGATGTTGTGCCGCAGCGCCAGCCGCCCGACCACGAACAGTCCCATCCGCCGCGACACCGACACGTCCACGACGGGCGGGTTGGCCAGCCGCCAGTTGGCCTCGGCCAGCTCGTCCTGCGCCATGCCGATGCCGGCGTCGGTGACCGACAGCATCAGGCTGCCGCCGTCGATCCGGCTGCTGGAGATGATCACCTTGGTGTCGCGGGAGGAGAAGGAGACGGCGTTCTCGACCAGCTCGGCCAGCAGGTGCACCACGTCGGTGACGGCCTGCCCGGCGATGGCCACGTCCGACTGCACCTGGATGCTGACCCGGTCGTAGCTCTCGACCTCGCCGAGCGCGGCGCGCACGATGTCCATCAGCTCGACCGGCTCGCTCCACTTGCGGGCCGCCTCCTGCCCGGCCAGGACGAGGAGGTTCTCGCTGTTGCGGCGCATGCGGGTGGCCAGGTGGTCGAGCTTGAACAGGTCGCCGAGCCGGGCGTCGTCACGCTCGCCCTTCTCCAGCTTCTCGATCAGCGTGAGCTGCCGCTCGACCAGCGTCTGGCTGCGCCTGGAGAGGTTGACGAACATGGCGTTGACGTTGGAGCGCAGCTTGGCCTCGTCGCCCGCCAGCCGCACGGCCTCGCGGTGCACCTCGTCGAAGGCGCGGGCGACCTCGCCGACCTCGTCCTTGGAGAAGATCCCGATGGGCGGCACCTCGGCGGTGACCTCGCCGTCGCGCGTCTCCCGCAGGTGCTGGACGAACTCGGGCAGCCGCCGTCCGGCGATCTCCAGGGCCTCGCCGCGCAGGCGGCGCAGCGGCCGGACCAGCGACCTGGCGACGCCGGTGGTGATCAGCAGGATGGCGACGAGCAGCGCGAGCACGGCGCCCGCGGTGAGGAAGGCCCGCGTGCGCTCGTCGGCGCTGAGCGCCTCGCTGCGGATGACGATGCCCTGGGCCTGGCGCTCCTCGACCTTGCGCATGGCGTCGACGACGACGTTCGCCGCGTCGTACCACTCCGTGGCGTCGTCCTTCTTGGCCTGGTCGAGGCCGCGCAGCGGCAGCCCCTTGGTGGCTCTGATCAGCACCAGCTCGCGCAGGAACAGCATGCGGTCGGCGGTGCGGCCGTTGACGGTCTCGTCGAAGAAGCGCCGCTCCTCGGCGGTGGCCTCGGTGGCGAAGCCCCTGCGCTCGGTGGACTCCACGGACTGCTCGCCGAGGAAGCGCTTGAGCTGGTCCTGGTCGAAGGCGCCTTCGACCAGGACGACGGTGACCAGCGCCTGCTGGTAGGACAGGCTCTCCTTGGCGCGGGCGAGCCTGTCGAGCATGCTCGTCTGGCGGAACAGCTCGTCGTCCACGCTGCCCTTGACCAGCTCGGTGTGGACGGAGAGCAGGTCGTTGACGACCGTGGTGTAGAGCTCGACGGCCGGTCCGGGCAGCAGGTTGGCGTCCAGCGCCTGCTTGCGCAGCGAGGTAAGGTCGTCGAGGCGGTTGAGCAGGTTCTCGAGCTGGTCGGCGGTGCGGCCGGTGGACTCGGTCATGAGCTGACCGGCGATGCCGCGTACCGTCCTGGCCGTCAGGTCCACCTGGTTCATCTGGGCCTGCACCTCGGACAGCCCGTCGGCGGGCCGGTTGCGGGCGATGTACCAGGCGGTCCTGGCGCGCTCGCCGGAGACGAGGTGGGTGAGCCCGCCCAGCTCGGCGGAGAGCCGCGCGAACTGGTTGGTCCGCGCGTAGTCGGAGGCCGCGGACGTCGAGGCGAGCACCTGGATGCCGCCCAGGAGCACGGCCGCGGCGGTCGGGACCATGATGAGGGCGACGAGTCGTGCCCGGACACGCCAATTGCGCAGCCGCCAGCGACTCTCGCCGGCCTGCTTGACGCCCAGCTCTGTACTCACCGCACGCACCTCGCCCGAATCGGCGTATTTGAGGAGTCTGTGTCCTGGGGGAAATCAGCAAGTGCCGGTTATTTCAACACATCACATGGCTCGTGGCCAAGCGAACATAACGCGACAAAAGATGGTTCGCGTGACTCATGAGGATAGAACCTGGCGCTCCATGCCGGAAGCACCACAGGCACGAAATAAACCTTTAACAGAATAAATGTCCCCTTATGGGCGATTAGCGCGTTCCAATCGAGTAACGCGGTTGACGCTGCGGCATCTCTTGACAGTCACGGCGTTGAGAATCTCGCCATTGCCGACATATGTTGAGCCACGTCAAACGAGGAGGCGAGTGTGGGAGTTTCTCCCGACAACGCGGCGATCACCGTTGCGGGCCTGTGGAAGATCTTCGGCTCGAAGGCAGACAAAGTGCTGGACAGCGAGGACAGACACCTCGAACCCGCCGCGCTGAGGGAGAAGACCGGCTGCACCGCCGCCGTCCGTGACGTGAGCTTCGAGGTGCGCCCCGGCGAGGTCTTCGTCGTCATGGGCCTGTCCGGCAGCGGCAAGTCCACCCTCGTCCGCTGCCTGACCAGGCTCATCGAGCCCAGCGCCGGCGAGATCATGATCGCCGGCGAGGACGTGCGCGCCGCCTCCCCCGCCCGGCTCCGCGAGATCCGCCGCCACCGGGTCAGCATGGTCTTCCAGCACTTCGGCCTGCTGCCGCACCGCAAGGTGATCGACAACGTGGCGTACGGGCTGGAGATCCAGGGCACCGCCAAGCAGGCCAGGCACGCGCGCGCGGCGGAGATCCTCGCCCTCGTCGGCCTCGACGGCTACGCCGACTCCTACCCCGACCAGCTCTCCGGCGGCATGCAGCAGCGGGTGGGCCTGGCCAGGGCGCTGGCCGTGGAGCCCGAGGTGATGCTGTTCGACGAGCCGTTCAGCGCGCTCGACCCGCTGATCAGACGCGACATGCAGACCGAGGTCATCAGGCTGCACCGGGAAGTCGGCAAGACCATGGTGTTCATCACGCACGACCTGTCCGAGGCGCTCAAGCTGGGCGAACGCATCGCGATCATGCGGGCCGGCTCGATCGTGCAGCTCGGCACGGCCGAGGAGCTGGTGGGCGCGCCGGCCGACGACTACGTGGCCGACTTCGTCCGCGACGTGCCGAGGAGCCACGTGCTGACCCTGCGCTGGATCAGCCGCGCGCCCGAGGAGGGCGAGCCGCTCGACGGGCCCGCGTTACCCGCCGCCACCCTCATCAAGGACGCCATCGGCGTCGCCTCCTCCTCGTCCCGCCCGATCAGGGTGGTGGACGGCGAGGAGCTGGTGGGCGTGGTGGACCGGGTGGACCTGCTCGCCTTCCTGTCGGGCCAGGAAGCGGCATGAGCAGCACGGCCGTCCCGACGCCCTCCCGGCCGGCGGGGTTGCCGAGATGGACCGCGCCTGCCGGGGTGGCGCTGCTGTTCGTGGTGGCGTACCTGGTCTTCCGCGGCACGGGGACGCTGCCGCACGACAAGGAGGCGCCGCAGTTCCTGGCCGTCACGCAGTTGCGCGAGTGGATCGACGACCACCGCAACGACAACCCGCTCTTCCTGTACTTCCTCAACTACATCCGCCTGTTCGTGGGCTCCCTCTACGCCCTGTTCGAGACCGTCCTGTACGGGCTCGGCTGGCCCGGCATCACCGGCGTCATGGGCGCGCTGGCCTGGCTCGCGGGCGGCTGGCGGATCGCGCTGCTGACGGTCGCCGGGGTGAGCGCGTTCGGCGTGCTGGGGCTGTGGGAGTCCAGCGTGGACACGCTGGCCCTGGTCGCGGTGGCGGTGCTGCTGTCGCTGGCGATCGGGATCCCGATCGGCGTCTGGGCCGGGCTCGACTCCAGGGTGCGCCGGGCGGTCACGCCGGTGCTGGACGTCATGCAGATCATGCCGACGTTCGCCTACCTGGCGCCGCTCGCGCTGTTCTTCCACATCGGGGCGCCCGCCGGGGCCATCGCGACGATGATCTACTCGATCCCGCCCGCGATCCGCATCACGGCCCTGGCCGTCTCCGGGGTCTCCCCCACGGCGGTCGAGGCGTCCGCCTCGCTGGGCGCCACGCGGCGGCAGACGCTGTTCAAGGTCTACCTGCCGCTGGCCAGGCCCACGATGGCGCTGGCGATCAACCAGACGATCATGATGGCGCTGTCCATGGTGGTCATCGCCGCCCTCATCTCGGCGCCGGGCCTGGGCGGCGACATCATCCGCGGCCTGTCGAGGGCGCAGGTCGGCATCATGCTGCCGGCCGGCATCGCCGTCGTCATCATGGCAGTGGTGCTCGACCGGATGATGATGGCGCTCGCGCGCCGCGACCCGCACGCCAGGGTCCGCCGCCTCGACCTCGCCGCAGCGTGCCTGCTGGCCGTCGCCGGGCTGGCGCTCATCCCCGTCCTGCCGAAGCTGTGGCCGGAGAGCCTGACGATCAACCTGGTCGCCGAGGTCAACGAGGTCGTGCGGTGGGCCGAGGACAACTGGTTCACGGTCACGACGTGGATCAAGGACACCACCTCCCACCTGCTGCTCAACCCGCTGGAGTCGCTGCTCACCTCGGCGCCCTGGTGGCTGGTCGCGCTGGCCGTGCTGGTGGTGGCCTGGCGGGTCAGCGGCGCGCGCGCCGCGCTCACCGCGCTGGGCTGCCTGCTGGCGATCGCGCTGCTCGGCGTGTGGGAGCACACCATGCAGACGATGACCACGGTCGCCGTCGCGGTGCTGGTCACGCTCGTCATCGGGCTGCTGCTCGGCGTGGCCGCGGCCCGCTCGCCGCGGTACTCGGCGTTCCAGCGGCCGGTGCTCGACGCCGCGCAGACCATGCCCGCGTTCGTGTACCTGCTGCCCGCGCTGGCGCTGTTCGAGACGACCAGGTTCACCGCCATCTTCGCCTCCGTCATCTACGCGGTGCCGCCGGTGGTGCGCCTGGTCGAGGACGGCATCAAGGCCGTGCCCGCCACGGTCGTCGAGGCGGCGCTCTCGGCCGGCTCCACCTCCGGCCAGCTCCTGTGGAAGGTGCAGCTCCCGATGGCCAGGCGGGCCATCCTGCTGGCGGCCAACCAGGGCATCGTGATGACGCTGGCCATGGTGGTCGTCGGCGGCCTGGTCGGGGCGGGGGCCCTCGGCTACGACGTGGTCACGGGGTTCTCCCAGCGCACCGACTTCGGCATGGGCTTCGTCGCGGGCGTCGCGACCGTCCTGCTCGGAGTCATGCTCGACCGCATCACGCAGGGCGCCGACAGGCGTCCTTCCCCCCGAAAGAGGAAGTTCACATGAAGATTCGCCTGCTCGCAGGCCTCGTCGTGCTGGGACTCGCCGCCACGGGCTGCGGCGGGGCCACCGTCGACACCAGCACCTCAGGCACCTCCGCCCCCGCGCCCGGGTCCAGCGCCTCCGTGTCGGGGGCCGGCGGCACCGTGAAGATCGCGATCAACCCCTGGGTGGGGTACGAGGCCAGCGCGAACGTCGTGGCGTACCTGCTGAAGAACGAGCTCGGCTACACCGTCGAGCTGCCCGAGATCAAGGAGCAGCTCGCCTGGGAGGGCTTCGAGACCGGCGACGTGGACGTCATCATCGAGAACTGGGGTCACCCCGACCTGAAGAAGCAGTTCATCGACGAGAAGAAGGTCGCCCAGGTGGCGGGCTCCACCGGCAACAAGGGCGTCATCGGCTGGTACATCCCCAAGTGGATGGCCGACGAGCACCCCGACATCACCGACTACAAGAACCTCAACAAGTACGCGAGCCTGTTCAAGACCTCCGAGTCGGGCGACAAGGGGCAGCTCCTGTTCGGTGACCCGTCGTACGTCAGCAACGAGGAAGCCCTGATCAAGAACCTCAAGCTGAACTACAAGGTGGTCGTCGGCGGCAGCGAGGCGGCCCTGATCAAGGGCGCCCAGCAGGCGCAGACGCAGAAGAAGGCGCTGCTGTTCTACTTCTGGGACCCGCACTGGCTGTTCAGCAAGACCGACCTGGTCCGGGTCAACCTGCCCGCCTGGACCGAGGGCTGCGACGCCGACCCCAAGAAGGTGGCCTGCGACTACCCGGAGATGGACCTCGACAAGATCGTGAGCACGAAGTTCGCGCAGACCGGCGGGAAGGCGTACGAGCTGGTCAAGAACTTCTCGTGGACGAACGAGGACCAGAACGCCGTCGCCGACGACATGACCAACAACGGCATGACCGGCGAGGAGGCCGCCAAGAAGTGGGTGGAGGCCAACACGGCCAAGTGGCAGGCGTGGATACCCAAGTGATCCCGTCGCCGACGCGGCCCCGCCCGGCGGGGCCGCGCACGCTCTCGGGGATGCTCGTGCTGACCCTGCTCCTGGCGGCCTGCTCCAGCGGCGAGCCGGAGTCCTCGGCGCAGGCCAAGGGGACGGTCAACATCGACATCCACGCCTGGGTGGGGTACGAGGCCCAGGCCGCCGTGCTGGCGTACCTGCTGGAGCACGAGCTGGGTTACAAGGTCAACAAGCGTGCCGTGAAAGAGGATCAGTCGTGGCGCGATTTCGAGACCGGCAAGGTCGATGTGATCGTCGAAAGCTGGGGTCACAACGACTGGAAGAAGGAGTACATCGAAGAGAAGAAGGTGGCGCTGTCGGCTGGGCTCACCGGTAACAAGGGGGTGATCGGTTGGTACGTCCCCGAGTGGATGGCCAAAAAGTACCCCGACATTACGGACTACCGAAACCTCAATAAGTACGCCCCACTCTTCCGGACCGAAAAAACCGGAAATGCCGGACAGGTGCTCGACGGAGATCCGACATTCGTTACAAATGACGAGGCGATCGTCAAGAACCTCAAGCTCAATTACCAGGTCGTCTACTCGGGCAGCGAGGCCGCGCTGATCAAGGCGGCCCAGGCGGCGACGAAGAATCGGACACCGCTGCTCATGTATTTCTACGAGCCGCAATGGCTGTTCACCAAGGTCAAGCTCGTCAAGGTCGCGCTGCCCGCCTACGCCGTGGGCTGCGACGACGACCCGGCCGCGGTGGCCTGCGACTATCCGCCGTACCTGCTGGACAAGATCGTCAGCCGGCGGTTCGCCGAGCGGGGCGGGCAGGCGTACGAGCTGGTGCGCAACTTCAACTGGACCAACGACGACCAGAACGCCGTGGCCAGCGACATGATCAACGAGAAGATGAGCGCCGAGGACGCCGCGCGCCGGTGGGTGGAAGAGAACAAGATCGTGTGGAAGGACTGGATCCCCCGTTGAGGTTCGACTACGTCATCGTGGGCGGCGGCTCGGCCGGCTGTGCCCTGGCCAACCGGCTGAGCGCCGACCCCGCGACGTCGGTGCTGGTGCTGGAGGCGGGGCGGCCCGACTACCTGTGGGACGTCTTCATCCACATGCCGGCGGCGCTGATGTTCCCCATCGGCAGCCGGTTCTACGACTGGAAGTACGAGTCGGAGCCCGAGCCGCACATGAACGGCCGGCGGATCTACCACGCCCGCGGCAAGGTGCTCGGCGGCTCCAGCAGCATCAACGGCATGATCTTCCAGCGCGGCAACCCCCTCGACTACGAGCGCTGGGCCGCCGACCCCGGCATGAAGCACTGGGACTACGCGCACTGCCTGCCGTACTTCAAGCGCATGGAGAACTGCCTGGCCGACCCCGGCACCGCCTTCCGCGGCAAGGACGGGCCGCTCAAGCTGGAGCGCGGCCCCGCGCGCGGGCCGCTGTTCGAGGCGTTCTTCGAGGCGGTCCAGCAGGCCGGGCACCCGCTGACCGACGACGTCAACGGCTACCGCCAGGAGGGCTTCGCCGCCTTCGACCGCAACGTCCACCGAGGCCGCCGCCTCAGCGCCGCCCGCGCCTACCTCCACCCGGTGCGCCACCGCCGGAACCTCAAGGTCAGGACGCGCGCCTTCGTGGAGAAGGTGCTCTTCGACGGCACCCGCGCGGTCGGCGTCATCTGCGACGGCCGGCGCATCGACGCCGCCGAGGTCATCCTCTGCGGCGGCGCGATCAACACCCCGCAGCTCCTCCAGCTCTCCGGCGTCGGCCCGCGCGCGCTGCTGGAGCCCCTCGGCATCGACGTCGTGCACGACCTGCCGGGCGTCGGCGAGAACCTCCAGGACCACCTGGAGGTGTACGTGCAGCACGCGTGCACGCGGCCCGTCTCCCAGCAGCCCTCCCTGGCCCTGTGGCGGCGCCCCTTCATCGGCGCCGACTGGCTCTTCCTGCGCCGCGGCCCGGGAGCGACCAACCACTTCGAGGCCGGGGGCTTCATCAGGTCCAACGACGACGTGGCGTACCCGAACCTGATGTTCCACTTCCTGCCGATCGCCGTCCGCTACGACGGCTCCGCCCCGGCGGGCGGCCACGGCTACCAGGTGCACATCGGGCCGATGTACTCCGACGCCCGCGGCTCGGTGCGCGTCGTCTCCGCCGACCCGCGCCGCAAGCCCGCGCTGCGCTTCAACTACCTGTCCACCGAGCAGGACCGGCGCGAGTGGGTGGAGGCGATCAGGCACGCCAGGGCGATCCTGTCGCAGCCCGCGTGGGCGGACCTGGACGGGGGCGAGATCTCGCCCGGCCCGTCGGTGCGGACGGACGAGGAGATCCTCGCCTGGGTCGCCAAGGACGGCGAGACCGCGCTCCACCCGTCGTGCACCTGCCGGATGGGCACCGACGAGATGTCGGTGCTCGACCCCGACACGCTGCGGGTGCACGGGCTCGACGGGCTGCGGGTGGTGGACGCCTCCGCGATGCCGTACGTGACGAACGGCAACATCTACGCGCCGGTCATGATGCTCGCCGAGAAGTCAGCCGACCTCATCCTCGGCAACACCCCGCTGCCGCCCGAGCCGGTGGAGTTCCACCGGCACACCTGAGAGCTCAGCCTCGCTGGTTGACCAGCACCTCGACGCCGTCGAGCACCCGCCGCAGCCCGAACTCGAAGGCGTGCTCCGGGCTGTAGGCCGCGTTGAGCGCCTCGCCCGCGGCCTGCCCCACCCGGGAGGCCGTCGGGTAGCGGGCGGGATCGGCGATCCGGCTGAGGAAGGGCGCGTGCGCGGCCCACCACTGCTCGTCGGTGAGGCCCGTCTCGCTCTCGGCCTGCGCGGCCTCCACCGCGCCCCTGGCCGTGCCGTGCACGAAGCCGGTGATCAGCGTGATCACGGAGTCCATCTCCAGGTCCGACAGGCCGATGCCGTCGACCGCGCGCAGCTCGTAGTCGTACTTGGCGGTGACGTTGGGCCCGAGCACCGGCCGGTTGGCCGCCACCTGCAGCAGCCAGGGATGGCGCAGGTAGAGCGCCCAGTTCTCCCTGGCGATCTGCTCCAGCCTGCCCCGCCAGCCGCCCGGCACGTCGTCCGGCCTGGCGGTCTCGCCGTAGACGGTGTCGAGCATGACGTCGAACAGCTCCGGCTTGCCGGGCACGTACGTGTAGAGCGACATCGTCCCCACGCCGAGCCGTTCGGCCACGCGGCGCATGGACAGCGCCTGCAGCCCTTCCGCGTCGGCCACCTCGATGGCGGCGCGCACGATGCGGTCCACGCTCAGCTCCGGCTTGCCCTTGCGGCTGGCGCGCTCGCTGGTGCGCCAGAGCAGCGCCAGGCTGCGGGCGGGGTCACCCTTTCCCGAGTACTCAACTGTCACCTTCGTACGGTACAACGTACGGTTGCCGCTGTGGGTCGTATGCTGTACGGTACGGCGTACGATTCGGAAGGACGACACCATGACAGCGGTACTCGCGCAGGCCCTGCGCAAGACGTACGGCGAGAAGGCGGCGCTGGACGGCATCGATCTGGACGTGCCGCGCGGCACCGTCTGCGGTCTGCTCGGCCCCAACGGCGCGGGCAAGACGACGGCCGTGCGCATCCTGACCACGCTGCTGCGGCCGTCGGGCGGGCGCGCCGAGGTGGCCGGCTTCGACGTGACCACCCAGCCCCGCCAGGTGCGCCGCACCATCGGCCTGGTCGGCCAGCACGCGGCGGTGGACGAGCTGCTGACCGGCCGGCAGAACCTGGAGCTGTTCGGCCGCCTCTACCACCTGAGCGCGGCCGAGGCCCGCTCGCGGGCGAGCGAGCTGCTGGAGCGGTTCGGCCTGGAGCACCAGGGGCCGGCCAAGGAGTACTCCGGAGGCATGCGCCGCCGCCTTGACCTGGCGGCCGGCCTGATCCTGGCGCCGCCCGTGCTCTTCCTCGACGAGCCGACGACCGGCCTCGACCCGCGCAGCCGCGCGGAGATCTGGCGCGCGGTGCGCGACCTGGTCTCCGGCGGCACCACGGTGCTGCTGACCACGCAGTACCTGGAGGAGGCCGACCAGCTCGCGGACCGTGTCTCGGTGATCGACGCGGGCCGGGTGGTGGCCGAGGGCACCCCCGACGAGCTGAAGTCCAAGCTCGGCGGCGACCGGCTCGACGTGGTCGTCCACGACCCTGAGCTGCTGGCTCAGGCCGCCGGGATCATCGGCCGGGTCGCGTCGGGGCCCGCCGAGGTCGATCGCGACACCCGGCGCGTGAGCGCGCCGGTCAGCGAGCGCGTCCAGGCGCTCACCGAGGTCCTGACCGCCCTGGCGGCGGCCGGGATCGAGGCCGAGGACGTGGCGCTGCGCCGCCCCACCCTCGACGAAGTCTTCCTCGACCTCACCGGAGGTGGCTCCAGATGATCGTTCAGGAGAGGCTGCGCTGGGCGCTGGCCGACGGCTGGACCGTGGCCCGCCGCGACCTGATCCACTGGGCCAACCAGCCCATGACGGTGGTGTTCGGCATCATCTTCCCCATCGTCATCACCCTCGCCTTCGGCTACCTGTTCGGCGGCGCGGTGCGGGTGCCCGAGGGGGCCGACTACTTCGCCTTCCTGATGCCCGGCATGTACGGCATGACGATGCTCTTCGGCCTCAGCGCCACCATGATCGCCGTCACCACCGACGCCTCCAAGGGCGTCACCGACCGCTTCCGCTCCATGCCCATGGCCCCGTCGGCCGTCCTGATCGGCCGCGCCATCGCCGACCTGCTCAACTCGGTGCTCGTCCTGGCCGGGCTGCTGGCCTGCGGCCTGGCGGTCGGCTGGCGCCCGGCCACGCTCCCCGGCGCGCTCGGCGCGGTGGCGCTGCTGCTGTTCCTGCGCTTCTCCCTGCTGTGGGCGGGCATCTACCTGGGCCTGCGCGCCCGCGACCCGGGCGCGGTGGTGGCGGTGCAGACGCTGGAGTTCCCGATCGGCTTCCTGTCCAACGCCTTCGTCGCGCCCGGCACGATGCCGGGATGGCTGGGGACGCTGTCGGAGTGGAACCCGCTGTCGTCCACGGTGGCGGCGGCCAGGGATCTGTTCGGGAACCCGGGCTGGGGCGGCGACTCGTGGGTGGCCCAGCACGCGATCCCGATGGCGGTGGTGTGGCCGATGGTGATCACCGCGGTGTTCTTCGTCCTGTCCGTACGGCTCTACCAGCGCCTGGACCGCTAGCCCGACAGCGCGCTCTCGTAGGCGCGCAGCGTGTCCACGAACAGCCGCCGCTGCTCGGGCGTGAGCGGCTCCAGCGCCCGCCGCCACGCCTTGGCCCCGTAGCCGAGCCACTCGTTGATCGCGTCCTGGTGCCGGTCGGCGATGCTGACGATGGTGCGGCGCCGGTCGGCGTCGTCCTCGCGCCGCTCCAGCACGCCCTTCCTGCTCAGCTCCCCCACCATGAGGCTGACCGTCGCGGGCGCCACCTCCAGCCGGGCGGCCAGTTCGTTGACCGTCATCGAGCCGTCGAACAGCAGGTACGCCAGCAGCGACAGGTGCCGGGGCGCCAGCGACAGTTGCTGCAGCTCCTCGGGCACCTTGAGCCGCTTGGCCCGCCCCACCATGCGCGGCATCAGCAGCAGCAACGTCCTGATCCCGTCGTCCACGCTCAAACCGTCGGTTGACATCACCAATACCTTGCTGTCTAAATTAGCTTTGGTTGCAAAGCAAATACATCCGCATCTCCCCAGAAGGATAGTGAGTTGACGGACTTCAATCAGCAGGTGATCGAGGAGTTCAGGGCGAACGGCGGCCAGGTGGGCGGCATGTTCGAGGGCGCCCCGCTGGTGCTGCTGACCACCGTGGGCGCGAGGACGGGCCGCAGGCGCACCAACCCGGCCGTCTACCTGCGTGACGGTGACCGCATCCTGGTCTTCGCGTCCAACGCGGGGGCCGCCGCGCATCCGGCCTGGTACCACAACGTCGTCGCCCAGCCGAGGGTGACCGTGGAGCTGGGGCGGGAGACGCTCGCGGCCAGGGCGGTGCCGCTGGAAGGGGACGAACGCGACCGCATGTACGCCCGCCAGGCCGAGCTCGACCCGGCCTTCGCGGCGTACCAGGCCGGAACCTCCCGGGTGATCCCCGTCGTCGCCCTCTACCCCGAGAGTGAGCGGCTGCGGGCCGTCGGGGACGAGCTGGTCAGGATCCACGCCTACCTGAGGGGCGAGCTGACGAAACTGCGAGCCGGTGAGGCGGGCGCGGGCGAGGACCTGCGTACGCACTGCCTGGCCTTCTGCGAGGCGCTGACCTTCCACCACACCGGCGAGGACCGCGTGGCGTTCCCGCACCTGGAGCGGCTGTTCCCCGAGCTGAAGGAGCCCCTCGACCGGCTGCGCGACGAGCACGTCGTGATCGCCAGGCTGGCCGGGGAGCTGCGCGGCGGCCCCGGCGCGGCGACGCTCGACAGGATCGCCGCGGAGCTGGAGGCCCACTTCGCCTACGAGGAGGAGCAGCTCGTACCGGTGCTCAACTCCTTGGAGCGGGCGCCATGGGCGAGCTAGTGGACGGCGGTGGCGCGCAGCCGTACGACGTGCTCGACCAGCGAGATCAGCGTCGACTTGACCGACTCGCGGTTACGGGCGTCGGTCCGCACGATCGGCACCCCCGGTGACAGCGCGAGCGCCTCCCTGACCTCGTCGTCGGAGTGCGGGAACTGCCCGTCCCAGCCGTTGACCCCGATGACGAACGGCAGCTTGGCCTCCTCGAAGTAGTCGATGGCAGGGAAGCTGTCGGCCAGGCGGCGCGTGTCGAGCAGCACCACCGCGCCGATCGCGCCGCGCACCAGGTCGTCCCACATGAACCAGAAGCGGTGCTGACCGGGCGTGCCGAACAGGTAGAGGATCAGGTCACGGTCGAGCGACAGTCGGCCGAAGTCCATCGCCACGGTCGTGGTCTGCTTGTGCGGAGTCAGACCGAGGTCGTCGATGCCCGCGGACGCGTCGGTCATGACCGCCTCCGTGGTGAGCGGGAGGATCTCGGACACCGCCCCCACGAACGTCGTCTTACCGACGCCGAAGCCACCGGCGACGACGATCTTCGTCGACGTGAGGCCGGCGCTAGAGCCTGCGTAGTCCACTGAGCACCCTTTCGAGCATGTTGAGGTCTGGCTGTCCCTGGCTGAGGCGTGGCTGGTGCAGGCGGACAAGCCCTTCGTCGGACATGTCCGCCACGAGCACTCTGGCCACGCCCAGCGGGACGCGGAGCAGGGCCGAGATCTCGGCGACCGACCGGAACGACCTGCACAACTGCATGATGGCCTCCTGCTCGGGGGTGAGCATGGCCATCTCGTCGTCCGGGATCGACATCGACGAGATCAACGTCTCCATCGCGAGGTGATAACGCGGCTCCGATCGGCCGCCTGTCACCGCGTAAGGACGGAACAGGGGCTCTTCGTCCCCGGTCCCGTCAGCGCCGTACACGGCCCTCTCCCATCAGTTCCATCACATCACCGGGTCCTGGCGGCCTGCAGCTCCGCGCGCAGGGCCGGCGTGAGCGCTTGCCCCGCCCTGTCTACCAGCAACGTCATCTGATACGCCACCAGCCCCATGTCACAATCCGGACCCGCCAAGACCGTCAGCACGGAGCCGTCGCTGATCGCCATGACCAGCAGCAGACCGCGCTGCATCTCGACGACGGTCTGCGTCACCGCACCGCCCTCGAACACCCTGGACGCACCCACGGTCAGGCTCAGCAGACCCGCGGAGACCGCGGCGAGCTGGTCGGCCCGGTCCGGAGGGAAGCCCTCCGAGGCGGCCAGGCAGAGCCCGTCCGCCGAGACGACGACGGCATGCGCGACTCCGGGCGTGTTGCGTACGAAGTCGGTGATCAGCCAGTCGAACCTGTGCGCCTCGTGGCTAAGGGTTGTCACGCATCCTCCCCGGCGGGACGCTTACTCACTTCGTTCCTCCTGTCCACGTACTTCCTGGCGGCCCCGTCGGACACCCTGCTGATAGCTGGCCATCCTGCTGCGCATCCGGTCAGGAGAGACCGGGGGCGTCGGCGCCTGCCGCTGCGGCTGTTGCGCCTGCGCGGGCCTGCTCGCCGTGCCCGGCACCAGGTTGGCCTTCGGGGTCCGCTTGGGGAGCCCGGCGGCGGTGATGCCGCCGAGGCTGGGATCGCTGGCTCTGGCCGCCGCCTGCCATCCGGCGTCCGCGGCCGTTCGCCACGCTTCCTCCCCAGAGGGTACGGCTTGCGCGGAGCCGGGCTCACCACCGGGCTGGTCGGCGGCGGCCCGCTGCGCCGGGGCCTCGTCCTGTGGCCTGCGGAACCAGGCCGACTCCACCGAGGCGAAGATCGGCAGGAACTCCTCCTGCTCCTGCTCCAGCGGCGAGACTTCCACCGACGGCGTCGGGTCAGGCAGCCGCACGTCGTTCGTCGGGAACGCCGGCGGCGGCGTCTGAAACGCGGACGCCGGCGGCGGCGTCTGAAACGCGGACGCCGGCGGCGGCGTCTGGAACGCGGACGGCGGCGGCGTCTGGAACGCGCCATTACCAGACGGGAAGGAAGGACCGCTGGGGAACGAAGGGAACGACCCGGTGTCGTGCGAGGCCGGTGGCCTGCGGTAGGAGCCGCCGTCGGTGTCGGCGGTGAAGCCGCTGACGCCCGCCCTGCCCGGGTCGGAGTTGAACGCTCCCGAGCCCGGCCTGGGCATGCCCGGCGTGCTGTCGTTCGTTCGCGGCGCGTGCCTGCCTGGGGCGGTGCCGGGCGGCCCGCTGTTGAAGGCGCCGCTCTCGAAGACGCCCGTGCCCTGCGAGGGCGTGCCGCTGTCGAAGGGCCCTGACGGCGGTCCCGCGTGCCGCGGCCTGCCGTTCTCGAACGGCGGCCCCTGCCTGGCGGGCCCGGCTTCGAAGGAGTCGAAGCTGGCGAACGACCGGAACGAGCCGTTCGGCGCGAGCGGCGCGGCAGGCTGGCTGGGCACGGTGCCGCCGCCGAACGCGGGGCGCTGCGGCAGCGGCTGCTGCGTCCCGTCGGCGATCAGCGTGGGCGGCAGCAGCACCATGGCGATCAGACCGGCGCCCTCGCCCCTGCGGAGCTGCACCCGGATGCCGTGGCGCAGCGCCAGGCGGCCGACCACGAACAGGCCCATGCGCCGGGAGACCGACACGTCGACCACGGGCGGCTCGGCGAGGCGGCGGTTGGCCTCGGCCAGCTCGTCCTCGGTCATGCTGATGCCGGTGTCGCTCACCGACAGCAGTGCGCCGCCGCCCTCGATGAGGCTGCTGGTGACGGTGACCTGGGAGTTGTTCGGGGAGAACTGGATGGCGTTCTCGACCAGCTCGGCGACGAGGTGGACCAGGTCGTTGGCGCAGCTTCCCAGCACGGAGGTGGCACGGTGCACCTTGACCTGGACGCGCTCGTACCCCTCGACCTCCGACAGGGCGGCGCGCACGACGTCGACCAGCTTGGCCGGCTGGCTGCGCCGGCGGGTGGCCTCGTGGCCGGCCAGGACCAGGAGGTTCTCGGAGTTGCGGCGCATGCGGGTGGCCAGGTGGTCGAGCTTGAACAGGTCGGCCAGCCGGCCGCCGTCCTGCTCGCCCTTCTCCAGGCCGTCGATCAGCGAGATCTGCCGCTCGACCAGCGTCTGCGTGCGGCGCGAGAGGTTGACGAACATCGAGCTGATGTTGCTGCGCAGCTCGGCCTCCTCGCCCGCCAGGCGGACGGCCTGCCGGTGCACCTGGTCGAAGGCCCTGGCCACGTCGCCGATCTCGTCGTTGCCCTCGACCTCGATGGGCGCCACGTCCCGCACGGCCGTGTCGCCGCTGACGCGGAGCTGGCGCACCACGTCGGGCAGCCGGAACCCGGCGACCTCCAGCGCCTCGGTGCGCAGCCGGCGCAGCGGCCCGACCATGGAGCGGGCGATGGCGACGGTGAGGAGCAGGACGACGATCAGCAGCGCCACGATGAGGGAGCCGGCGATGATCGCGCTGCGGGTCTCGGCGGAGCGCAGCTCCTGGCTGCGCAGGCCGACGCGGGCGGCCAGGTCCTTCTCGATGTTGTGCAGCACGTCGATGGCGGCCGTGTTCTGGTTGAACCAGTCCAGGCGCTCCGCCCTGGCGGAGATGAGGTTCTCGGTGATGCGGGCGCCCGGCTCGCGGCTGCTGACCAGCGCGATCGCGCGGGCCTTGGTGAGCTGGACGTTGACGTACTCCTGCTTGGACGTCAGCGCCTTGGACAGCTTGAGTCCCACCTCGACGCCGGCCTCGGCGCCCACGGAGCCGATCTCGCTCTGCTGGAGCGCGTTGGACGCGATGAACTGCTCGACGTCCTTGGCGTCCGTCCTGTTCGGGTTGTAGCTGTTCTGGATGAGCTGGACGCGCTGGCGGGACATCTCCTCCTTGGCCGACGCCAGCGCGCTGAGGGCGCGGAACTGGCCGACGATCTGGGAGTCGTCCGACATCAGGGCCAGCTCGTCGTGCAGGTCGAGCAGGGTGTCGGTGAGGAAGTTGTAGCGGATGGTCTCGGTCTGGCCCTCAGTCCTGATCTTCGTCAGGCGGCTCAGGTCGTACCTCGCCTGCCCGGCGGCCTTGACCACGCGCGGGCCGTAGGAGTCGTCCATCGCGGCGAGGTCGGAGCGCACGGTCTTGACCAGCGAGTCGACGGCGGCCTTGCGCTGCGTGTAGTCGTCGGCGAGTTCCTTGCGCATCGCGCGGTTGGCGCCGATCCAGCCGCCGGTGTCACGCTCCAGGCCGATGGCCTGCACCAGGTCGCGGATGTGACCGGCCTGCACCGCCGCGGTGGCGGTGCGGTCGTAGACGTCGATGCTCTGCACCGACTCCACCACTCGTGTTCCCCCGAGCACGACGGCGGCGATGGTGGGCACCAGGATGAGCGCTGTGAGCCGCCACCTCACGCGCCAGTTTCTCAGGCCGAGCCGCGACAACGACCGCTTGTCGCGGTCCTGCCGCAAGGCTGGGCCACCTGCTGGGCCGCTGCCAGAATTCCCCGTAGTCACCGCTCCCGCTACCCCTCAATCGTCCCGCCCGCAACGGGTCATAAGCCGTCCACAAGGTATCCGCAGCATCTGACTTATCAGGCATATCGGACACAATTGTTACAAACGTGACCGGTACTCGTGTGCTGTTGGTTATCGCAGTGCGGCAAGGACGTGATCGCGCACTTGCGCCCTCTGCGCGGCGTCGCTGAGGGGGCGACCCGCGCGGTCCACAACATAGAAGACGTCCACCGCCTCCGCGCCGAGAGTCTCCACGCGAGCGGCTCGTACGTCAAGACCACACTCACCGAACGCCCGTCCGATACGCCACAGCAGCCCCGGCCTGTCATGGGCCCTGACTTCCACCACGGTGGCGGTGGCGGAGGCGTCGTCGACCAGTGTCACCCGAGGTGGGGCCACGGGCACGCGGGGCGGCCTGATGGAGCGGGTCCGGCGGGCCAGACGCTGTTCGATGTCAAGACGTCCAGCAAGGACGAGACGCAGGTCTGACTCCAGCGTCGCGGGGTCCGGCGGGGAGCCGTACTCGGGGATGACGGAGAACTCGATCACCGCCGTGGAGCCCGCGGAGGCGGAC
Source organism: Nonomuraea monospora (assembly GCF_039531895.1). Classification (NCBI taxonomy): domain Bacteria; kingdom Bacillati; phylum Actinomycetota; class Actinomycetes; order Streptosporangiales; family Streptosporangiaceae; genus Nonomuraea; species Nonomuraea monospora. The sequence goes on along the minus strand of NZ_BAAAQX010000003.1, from coordinate 364,026 downwards.
GACGCGGAGCGCACGACGAGCCGGTGCGCGGACAGCACGCCTGCCGCGCTCCACAACAGCCCCACCCGGTCGGGGGCGACGACCGTGACCGCTCCCCCGTTGACGCGCACGGCGCCGCCGCCGTGGCGCGCGAGCCCGGCCTGCTCGGCCGAGAGCGTGGGCGGCTTGGGCGGCGGCGAGCCCGCCAGCACGGACCTGACCCGGCGCACCAGGTCTGCGACCAGGCCGGCCTTCCAGCTGTTCCAGGCCGCGGGGCCGGTCGCGTTGCCGTCGGCGACCGCCAGCGCGGCCAGCAGGTCGAGCACCTCGCGCGAGCCGACGGTCGCGGCGACCTTCTCGATCGTGACGGGGTCGTCGAGATCCCTGCGCGTGGCGGTCTCGGGGAGCAGCAGATGGTGGCGTACGACGGTGGCCAGCGTCTCGACGTCCTGCGGCGGCAGACCGATGCGGGTGGCGATGTCACGCACGACGACCTCACCGGTCGCCGAGTGGTCGCCGGGCCATCCCTTGCCCACGTCGTGCAGCAAAGCTCCGATGAGCAGGAGGTCGGGGCGGGAGACCTCACGCGTGTGGCTGGCGGCGTTCGCCGCGGCCTCGATCAGGTGACGGTCGACCGTGAACCGGTGGATCGGGTTGCGCTGCGGGCGGTGCCGTACGCGCTCCCAGTCAGGAAGCAGCTTGACAAGGATGCCCGCCTGGTCGAGCTCCTCCCACACGGGCACGGCGGCGCGGCCCGCGCCGAGGATCGACACCAGCGCGTCACGCGCCTCCTCAGGCCACGGCACCGGCATCGGCGGCGACTGAGCTGCCAGGACGGAGACGGTGGCGGGCGCGAGCGGCAGCCCCGAGTCGGCCGCCGCGGCGGCGGCGCGCAGCACCAGGACCGGGTCCTTGCGCGGATTCACGCCCCTGGCGAGCACCACCTCGCCGCCGTGCTCGACCACGCCGTCGGCCAGCGGGCGGCGGCCACGCGGGGCGGGCCCTGACACCAGCCTGTCAACGGTGCGCCAGGTCGCGTCGAAGGCGTGGGAGATGGTCCGGCCGGCCTCGGCCAGCCTGCGCATCAGCGCCTCGGCGTCGAGGAGGCCGAGCAGCCCGGCGACCGCGTCCTGCTCCTGGAGGACCAGCCGGTCGGTGCCGCGGGCGGTGACGACGTGCAGCGCGTGCCGCACGTCGAGGATGAACTCGTACGCCTCCCGCGCCCGGGGGCCCGGCGCCGAGGCGACCCACGCGGCGGCCACCGCCTGCATGGCCTGCACGTCGCGGAGCCCGCCGCGGCCGTCCTTGAGATCGGGCTCCAGCAGGAAGGCCAGCTCACCGCTGACCTGGGCCCGCTTGTCGGCCGCCTCGCGCAGCTCGCCGAGCCTGCGCCGGGAGTCGGCGCGCCATTCGGCCAGCACCGCCTCCCTGGCCTTCCTGGTCAGGTCGGGGTCGCCGGCCACGTGCCTGGCCTGGATGAGGCCGAGCACGGCCTTGAGGTCCTGCCGGGCGACGGACACCGCGTCTTCCACGGTGCGTACGGAGTGGTCGAGGTTGACCGCCGAATCCCAGATCGGGTACCAGATGCGGTCGGCGACCCGCGCCACGTCGGCCCGGCCGTTGTGCAGCAGCACCAGGTCGAGGTCGCTGCCGGGCGCCAGCTCGCCCCTTCCCAGGCTCCCGACGGCGACCAGTGAGACGTGGTCGCCGTCGCTCGCCGTGCGGAAGAGATCCTTGAGCCAGCGATCGGTGTCCGCGGTCCGCTCCTTGCGGGCCGCGGCGTACGAACGGGCCTCTCCCCTCACTGTCGTGCCCCCTTGCCGAGCTCCGCCAGGACGCCGTTGTCCTGGCTTCGCCACGGGTCCATGAAGAACCTGCCTACTCGGACGTCCTTGGCCGAGCTCATCACAGGGCCTCCGGACCCCTCTCTCCAGTGCGCACCCGGATGACGGTGTCGACCGGAACCGACCAGACCTTGCCGTCACCGATCTTGCCGGTGTGCGCGGCCTTGACGATGACGTCGATCACGTCCTCGGCGTCATCCTCGTCGGCGAGGACCTCCAGCCGGACCTTCGGCACCAGGTCCACCTGGTACTCGGCGCCGCGGTAGACCTCGGTGTGGCCGCGCTGCCGGCCGTAGCCGCTCGCCTCGCTGACCGTCATGCCCTTGATGCCGAACTGTTCGAGGGCGGCCTTCACGTCATCGAGCTTGAAGGGCTTGATGATCGCCGTGATGAGCCTCATGCGTCCACCTTCTTCGTTGCCGGAGCGGCAGGACCGTTGGGGGAGCTCACGCCCGAGGCGTAAACGGTGCCGAGGTCGTAGCCGGTCTCGGCGTGCGTCGAGACGTCGACGCCGGTGACCTCGGCCTCCTGCGGGATACGGAAGCCCATGGTCTTGTCGATGATCTTACCGATGATCCAGGACATCACGAAGGAGTAGCCGCCGACGGCGACGGGGCCGAGGACCTGGAGGCCGAGCTGGCTGAGCTGCCCGCCCTCGATCAGGATGCCCTTGTTCTGGCCGGGCAGGAACGGGTAGGCGGCGACGAAGCCCAGCGCGACCGCGCCGATGACACCGCCGACGAGGTGCACGCCGACCACGTCGAGGGAGTCGTCGAAGCCCATCTTGTACTTCAGGCCCACGGCGTAGGCGCAGCCCACACCGGCGAGCAGGCCGATGACGACGGCCGCCCACGGGTCGACGAAACCACAGGCCGGGGTGATGGCGACCAGACCAGCGACCGCGCCGGAGGCGACGCCGAGCGTGGTCGCGTGACCGTCGCGCAGCTTCTCCACCACGAGCCAGGCGCCGGCGGCGACGGCCGTGGCGACCTGCGTGTTCATGAACGCCAGACCGGCCGTCTGGTCGGGGGCCAGCTCGGAGCCGGCGTTGAAGCCGAACCAGCCGAACCACAGCAGACCGGTGCCGAGCAGCACCAGGGTCAGGTTGTGCGGCCGCATGGGCTCCTTGCGCCAGCCCGTGCGCTTGCCCAGGACGAGCGCGAGCGCGAGCGCCGCGGCGCCGGCGTTGATGTGCACGACCGTACCGCCGGCGAAGTCCTCGATGCCGAGCTGGGTCAGCCAGCCGCCGCCCCAGACCCAGTGGGCGACGGGGAAGTAGACCACCGTGGCCCAGAGGAGCGAGAACAGCACCCACGCGCCGAACTTGGCCCGGTCGGCGATGGCGCCGCTGATCAGCGCGACGGTGATGATGGCGAAGGTGAGCTGGAAGGCGGAGAACACCATCAGCGGGAAGTTGTCGGCGGCGGCGGCCTCGGCCGTCACGTTTCCGCCCTCGACGATCAAGCCCTCATAGACGGCGTTGAAGACCCCGCTCAGACCGACGTAGTCGAGTCCTCCGATGATCTGGTTGATACCACCGCCTTCGCCGGCGGTATCGAACGCGAGGGAGTAGCCGTAGAGGACCCAGGCGACCGTCACGACGATGATGGCGACGAACGACATCATCATCATGTTCAGGACGCTCTTGGCCCGGGTCATACCCCCGTAGAAGAACGCGAGGCCCGGAGTCATCAGCAGCACCAGGGCGGTGCATACCAGCATCCAGGCGGTAGTGCCGCTGTCGATCATCGAAGCGACCCTCCTTCTTACATGTGACGTGTGGCCACAGCGTGTTCTCCCGGGGTTTCGTGGCTCGACCAGGTGTGTTTCACATTCGTGAATCTCGCCGTGATGGTGTTTCACGTTCGTTTCGGGCTTCTCACAGGACCATTTTCGGCTTCGCCAAACCGGACATGAGACACTTAGGCTTGCCTTACCTAAGCGATCAAGGAATGCATATGCGTCTCCGCCTGGCCATCGCCGCCATGCTCCCCGTGTTAGCGCTTACCGCGTGCGGGACCTCCACGACCTCCCAGGAAGCCGGTCCCACCAGGACCGTCAAGCACGCCATGGGCGAGACCAAGGTGCCCATGACGCCGAAACGCGTCGTCGTGCTCGACACGGACAAGCTCGACACCATGGTCTCCCTCGGCCTCTCCCCCGTCGGCGCGGCACAGGCGCAGGAGAACCAGACCTGGCCGGAATACCTCGGCACCGCACTGAAGGACACCAAGCCGGTCGGCACGCTCCAGCAGCTCAACCTCGAGGCCATCATGGCGCTCAAGCCGGACCTCATCCTCGGCTCCAAGTTCCGGCAGGCGGCCTTCTACGACAAGCTCTCCAAGATCGCCCCGACCGTGTTCACCGAGAAGGTCGGCATCACCTGGAAGGACAACTTCCTGCTCGACGCCGAGGCGCTGGGCAAGAAGGACCAGGCGCAGCAGCTCCTGACCGGGTACGAGACGCGGGCCGAGGAGGTGGGCGCCAAGTTCGCCGAACTGCAGGTCGGCATCGTGCGCTTCATGCCGACCGAGATCCGCCTGTACGGCCCCGAGTCGTTCAGCGGCATCGTCCTCGGCGACGCCGGCATCCCGCGGCCGGAGGCGCAGCAGCTCGCCGACCAGGAGGACAAGCGCTTCGGCAAGATCAGCCAGGAGAACATCGCGAAGGGCGACGCCGACGCGATCTTCTACACGGCGTACGGCGACGCGGCGGCCAAGTCGCAGGCCGAGGTCACGGCGGGGCCGCTGTGGAAGAACCTGAAGGCGGTCAAGGCGGAGCACGCCTTCAACGTGGACGACGAGATCTGGATGACCGGAATCGGCGTCACCGCCGCCGGCAAGATCCTCGACGACCTGGACAAGTACCTGACGCCCCTCACCTGACGGGCGTCCGCCAAGCCACCCGTACCGGGTCGCCCTTCTTGACCACCCCGGGCCGCAGGACCCGCGCGTACACCCCCGCGCAGGCCTGCGGCTCCAGGTCGAAGACCGGAACCCGGTTGTGCCTGGCCACCGTCCGCAACGCGTCGGTGTCGCGCTCCAGCGCCCCGTGCGCCAGCGTCGGCACCGCGCAGCGCGGGCTGGCCACGATGACGTGCAGCACCACCTCGTCGCCGACGTGCAGCTCGCGCCCCACCCAGTCGTTCTCCACGAACCCCCCGGGCTCCGTCACGATCACCAGGTTCGGCCGGTAACGCAGGGCCTCGACGTGCCCGCGCGGGCCGAGCGCGCCGATCCGCTCGACGGTGGAGGTGGTGATCAGGTGAATCGGCGCGAAGTCGAAGAACGTGCCCTCCGGCGAGCCCGTGCCGATCGTGGTCATGGTGTGGGGCACCTCGGCCTCGATGCCCTCGGCCAGCACCCGCTCGGGCACCGACCGTTCCAGCTCGGCTCCCTCCGGCGGCACGTCGATCAGCCGGACCTCGCGCCCGAGCAGCTCCGACAGCTCCGCGTCGCCCGGCGGCCGCGAGCCCTCGACGGTGAGCAGCCCGCGCCAGAGCCGGGGGTTCTTGGCGCTGGCGATCTTCCCGGTGGCGACGTCGAGCACGGCCCGCGCCCGGTCGCCGTCGAGCCCGCGCTCGCTCACCCGGCTCTCGGCGATCTCTTCCCCGAGCATGGATTTGACCGGATAACGGTGCAACGTCTCGACCCGCATGCCGTCGATCTTATGCCTGAGCCCAGAACCTCCTCAGGTGCGGGACCAGCTCGCCCGCCCGCTCGTCAGGGAAGAACAGCCGGGCGCCGTCGAGCTCCACGACCTCCCGCACCCCGGGAATGGTGTCCCGCAGCCAGTACGCCCAGCTCACGTCGAAGAACTTGTCGCCGGTGCCCCACACGACGAGCGTCGGCACGGTCAGCACGGTGAGCTGCGGCTCGATGGCGATCATGCACTTGGCGTCGATGCCGGCCAGCAGGCGCTCGAAGGCACGCGCGCCGTCGGGCTTGCTCAGGATCGGCCTGAGGTAGGCGTCCACGAGCGCGGCCGGGTCGTCGAGGCGCTCGTAGCCGTCGCCGAAGGCGGTCGCCGCCAGCGCCTCCGGCTGGTCGAGCAGCACCCCGACCAGCGGGGCGAGCTGCCCGCTGGCGGCCAGCTCGACGGTGGGCCTGAACTCGTCGGGCGGGGTGTTGGTGTGCACGTCGCAGTTGGTGAGGGTGAGCGTGCGCAGGCGTTCGCGGTGCCGTACGGCGAAGATCTGGGCCACCGCGCCGCCGGTGTCGTTGGCGACGAGATCCACGTCGGTGAGGCCGAGGTGCTCGCAGAGCTCCTCGACGGCCTCGGCGAGCGCGGGGATGGACAGGTCGTCGCGCGGGGCGCTGCCGCCGTGCAGCGGCAGGTCGACGGCGATGCAGCGGCGCTCGTCGCGCAGCTCGGCGATGACGTTGCGCCACAGGTGGGAGCTGGTGCCGACGCCGTGCACGAACAGGCTGACCGGCCCCTGGCCCACGTCCACGTAGCTGATGCCCTCCATGAGAGGCTCCTCCGTTTCACAAACCGACTGTCGGTCTATGAAATTACCGACCGATAGTCGGTTTGTCTACAGTGGGTTCATGAACCTCAAGGCAGAGCGTGGTGCGGCCACCCGCGAGAAGGTCCTGACCATCGCCACGCGGCTGTTCGCCGACAGGGGCTACGACGACACCTCGATCGAGACCGTGCTGCAGGAGTCAGGGCTGAGCAGGGGCGCGCTCTACCACCACTACGCGGGCAAGGACGCGCTGTTCGAGGCGGTGCTGGAAGCCACGGAGGCCGCCGTGGGCGAGAAGATCACCGAAGCGGTGCGGGGCGCGGACAGCGCGGAGACGGCCCTGCGCATCGGCCTGCGCACCTGGATCCGGCTGGCCGCCGACCCGGTCATCAGGCGCATCGTGCTCATCGACGCCCCGGCGGTGCTGGGGTGGGAGCGGTGGCGCGCCATGGAGGAGCGCTACTCGTTCGGCATGCTGAAGGCGGCGCTCGGCGCCACGGGAGCGGTGCCGGCCGAGTTCCTGGACCTGCACGCGCACATGTTGCTGGCGGCCGTCAACGAGAGCGCGCTGCTGGTGGCGCGGGGCGGCGACCAGGCCACGGCGGAGGCCGCCGTCGAGGAGTTCCTGCGGCGCCTGCTGCGTACAAGCTGAATCAGCCCGTACGGGCTGAACGCGAGACGGGCCGCCGCCGACGCGCCACCTCCCCAGGTGCGTCGGCGACAGCCCGTCGAAGCGAAACGTCAGGCGGCCGCGGTGGCCATCTTGCGCAGCCGCGCCAGCGCGTCACGCTCGATGCGGCGGGCCCGGTCGCGGCCGATGCCGTACCGCTCGCCCACCTCCGTCAGCGTGTGCTCGCGGCCGTCCACCAGCCCGTACCGCCACCGCAGCATCTCGCTGGTGACGCCCTCGAGCCCGGTCAGCCACTGGTCGAGCCGCTCCCGCTCCAGGATGTCGATCGCCTGCTGCTCGGGGTCGGCCCACGTCTCGTCGGCGATCATGTCGCCCAGCTCGGTCTCGTCCTCATCGCCCACCCCGAGCTGCAGCGAGACCGGGTCGGACGCCCAGCGCCGCAGCTCGCGGACCCGCTCGATCGGCAGGTCGAGGATCCCGGCGAGATCGTCGTCGGTCGGCTCGGCGTCGAACTCCGCCAGCATGTCACGCCGCACCCGCATCAGCCGGGTCATCTGCTCACCGGCGTGCGTCGGCAGGCGCACCGGCCTGGCCTGCTCGTGGATGGCCCGCCCCACCGACTGCCTGATCCACCAGGTGGCGTAGGTGGAGAACTTGTACCCCCGGCGGTAGTCGAACTTCTCCACCGCGCGGACCAGGCCCAGGTTCCCCTCCTGGACCAGGTCGATCAGCGGCATGCCGCGCCCCGAATACTTCCTGGCCACCGCCACCACGAGGCGCAGGTTGGCCTGAATGAACTCCTCCTTGGCCCGCTGGCCCGAGATGGCCAGGCGCTCCAGCTCCTCGTCCGCCGCGTCCCCGATCCGCGGCTCCGAGCCCCCGCTGTCGAGCAGCTGCTCCGCGAAGAGACCCGCCTCGATCCGCTTGGCGAGCTCGACTTCCTCCTCCGCCGTGAGCAGCGGGACGCGGCCGATCTCGGCCAGATACGTCCCCAGCAGATCGCGGTCAGCGACATGCTGCTCCTGCGTGCGACTCCCCGTAGGCCTTGCCATCCCCAGGCACCTCGTTCCGCAGCTGCGTTCTATACCCGGCCAACGTCCGGCCAGAAGCAAAGATTCCCTCAACAACTACGCCTGCGGGATGGTTCTGGATGTCCTCCTAAAGGAGGAGACCACCGAGAAACACCTGGTGAACGAGGGGAACGCCGGGCCGGTAAGCCAGGTGGACATAGGAGGGGGCGTCGAGGATGACGAGGTCCGCGCGGGCTCCGCGCCTCAACCAGCCTACGTCCGTACGGCGCAGCGCGCGCGCCCCACCGTACGTGGCCGCCCTGATCGCCTCCAGCGGCGTCATCCGCATCTCCCGCACGGCCAGCGCCACGCAGAACGCCATCGACGAGGTGAACGACGAGCCCGGGTTGCAGTCGGTGGCCAGCGCCACGCTCACCCCGGCGTCCAGCAGCCGCCGCGCGTCCGGGTACGGCGACCGGGTGGAGAACTCCGCCCCCGGCAGCAGCGTCGCCACCGTCCCCGACGAGGCCAGCGCGTCCACATCGGCCGCGCTCAGATGCGTGCAGTGGTCGGCCGAGGCGGCGCCCAGCTCGCACGCGATGCGCACCCCCGGCCCCTCGGTGAGCTGGTTGGCGTGCACGCGCAGGCCCAGCCCCGCCTTCTGCCCGGCCGTCAGGATCTCCCGCGTCTGGTCGCCGTCGAACGCGCCCTCCTCGCAGAACACGTCCACCCACCTCGCGTACGGGGCGCACGCCTCCAGCATCTCCCCGGACACGAGCCGCACGTAGGCGTCGGCGTCCATGCCTGCGGGCACGACGTGCGCGCCCAGGAAGGTGGTCTCGTCGGTGAGCGTGGTGGCGATCTCCAGCGAGCGCCGCTCGTGCTCGACGGACAGGCCGTAGCCGCTCTTGATCTCCACGGTGGTGGTGCCCTGCGCGCGCATCTCGCGTACCAGGGAGAAGGCGTGCGTGGCCAGCTCGGCCTCGCCGGCCGCGCGGGTGGCGGCGACCGTCGTCCTGATGCCGCCCCCGGTATACGGCTCGCCCGACATGCGGGCCTGGAACTCGGCCGTGCGGTCACCGGCGAAGATCAGATGGCTGTGGCTGTCGACGAAGCCGGGGATCACCGCCCGGCCCGCGGCGTCCATCCGCTCGTCGGCGGCGGGCGCCTCGGCGGCCGGGCCCGACCAGGCGATGAGGCCGTCCTCGATGACGAGCGCGGCGTCGGAGATCTCCTCGCGTTCCGGGTCGCCGGTGTAGAGCAGGCCGATCCCGTCGATCAGCGTGGTCGTGGCAGTGGTGGTCATCGCAGCTCCTCGATCGCCCCGGTCAGCAGGGCGACGACGTCGCCCAGCACGTGCTCGCCGTTCTCGACGACCCGCCGGCCGCCGGACACCACGGAGTGCACGTCGGCCGCCGTCGCCGCGAACACCACCGCCTCCAGCCCTGACGTGCCCGCCGTCCGTACGGAGTCGAGGCGCACCGACACCAGGTCGGCCCAGGCGCCGGGCACGAGCAGACCGGCGTCGGGGAAGCCGAGCGAGGCGTGGCCGGCGCCGGTGGCGGCGGCGAGCAGGTCGGCCGCGGGCCAGTGACCGCGCTTCCTGCTGGCCAGCCGCTCGTTCAGCTCCAGGCCCCTGGCCTCCTCGAACAGGTCGATCACGGCGTGGCTGTCGGAGCCCAGCGTGATCTGCGCGCCCCGGTCGGCGGCGGCCCTGGCGGGGCCGATGCCGTCGGCGAGGTCGCGTTCGGTGGTGGGGCACATGCAGATGTAGGTGCCCGACTGGCCGAGCAGCTCCACGTCCACGTCAGTCAGGTGGGTGGCGTGCACGGCGGTCGAGCGCGGGCCGAGCGCGCCGCGCTCGTGCAGCACCTGGACGGGCGTGGCCGCGTACATCTCCACGCACGCCGTGTTCTCCGCCCGCTGCTCGGAGACGTGCATGTGCAGCGGGGCCGCGTGCCGGTGGGAGAACTCCGCCACGACCGGCATCTGGTCGGGCGGCACCGCCCGCACCGAGTGGATGGCCGCGCCGATCTCCACGTCGGGCTGCCCCTCGTAGGCCGCCGCCAGCAGGCCCGCCCTGACCGCCCAGCGTTCGGAGTCGCCGTCGCTGAAGCGGAGCTGCACGCCGGACAGGGGGACGCCGATGCCGCCCGACAGGTAGCAGGTGTCGAGCAGCGTGATGCGCAGGCCCGCCGCGCGGGCCGCCCTGATGAGGGCGTGGCCCATCGCGTTGGGGTCCTCCTGGTACGGGTGGCCGCCCTGGTCGTGGTGCAGGTAGTGGAACTCGCCCACGCAGGTGACGCCCGCCAGCGCCATCTCGGCGTACACCGCCGTGGCCAGCCGCTGGTAGGAGTGCGGGTCGAGGCGGCCGGCCACCTCGTACATGCGCTCGCGCCAGGTCCAGAAGTCGCCGGTGCCGCGCTGGGTGGTGCCGCGCAGCGCGCGGTGGAAGGCGTGGGAGTGGGCGTTGGCCAGGCCGGGGATGGTCAGCCCCGGCAGCCGCACGTCCGCCGGGCCCGGCGCGCCCTGGGTGATCCGCGAGATCCTGGCGCCGTCGATCTGAACGAGCACATCGGCGGCGACCCCGTCGGGCAACCAGGCCCGCTCGCACCAGTAGGTCACCGACACAGCTCCTCCAGCACGTCCGCGAGTGCCACGACTCCCGCCTCGCAGTCTGCCCGCTCGGCATGCTCACCGGGGGAATGGGACACGCCCGTGGGGTTCCTGACGAACAGCATCGCGCTCGGGACGCCTGCCGCGGCGAGGATCCCGGCGTCGTGGCCCGCGCCCGTGGGCAGGATCGGCGCGGGCGTGTCGCCCCCCGCGGCCCTGGCGATCCGGTCCCTGAGCGCCGTGTCGAAGGTGACGACCGGCGTCCACGACTCCTCGCGCACCTCCGCGCCCTCGGACAGCTCGGCCACCAGCGCGCGCACGGCGTGCTCGTCGGCGCCGCGCGCGTCGAGCCAGGCCGAGACGAGGCCGGGGATGGCGTTCGCGTTCCCCGGCGAGACGCGGACCTTTCCGACGGTGGCCACCACCCCGCGCCGCCCGGCCGACTCGCGCGCGGCCAGCACCATGCGGGCCAGCGGCAGCATCGGGTCGTCGCGGTCGGCCAGCCGGGTGGTGCCCGCGTGGTCGGCCCGCCCCCGGAAGTCGAACCGCCACCGCCCGTGCGGCCAGATCGCCTCGGCCACGCCGACAGGACGGCCCTCGGCGACGAGCCCGCGGCCCTGCTCGACGTGCAGCTCGACGAACGTGCCGACGCAGGCCAGCGTCTCGTCGTCGCTGCCCAGCTCGTGGGGCCTGCGCCCGGCGCGTTTCAGCACGTCGGCCAGCGTGTCGCCGTCGTCGTCGGTGAGCGCGAGCGCCCGCTCGGGCGCGAGCACCCCGGTGAGCAGCCGCGAGCCGACGCACGGCACGCCGAACCTGGCGCCCTCCTCGTCGGTGAAGCAGGCCACCCCCAGCGGGACGGACGGTGTCACGCCCCGCTCGCGGAGCAGGTCGAGCGCGGCGAAGGCCGACACCACGCCGAGCGGCCCGTCGTAGGCGCCGCCCTGCCGCACGGAGTCGAGGTGGCTGCCGGTGACGACGCCGGGGCGCCGCGGCGACGGGCTGCCCCACCAGGCCCACAGGTTGCCGTTGCGGTCGTCGTGCAGGGCGAGGCCGCGCCGCGCGGCCTCGCCCGCGAACCACTCGCGCAGCTCCAGGTCGGCTTCCGACCACGCGTCGCGAAGGTAACCGCCGGTCTCCGGATCTCGTCCCAGGTGTGCGAGTGGCTCAAGCATGCAGCCACTCTAGTGAATGGATCCATTCACTTTCAGTTGACCGGGCCTCCCCGTGGGCGCAGGGTCAGCTCGGTGAGGTGCGCGTCGGGCCCGGCCGTGACGGCGGCCAGCACCGCGCGGGCCACGGACTCCGGCCTGAGGTACTTCTCCGGCTCGAACTCGCCGCCTTCGAAGGCGCGAATGCCGCGCTGCATGTCGGTGGCGGTGCGGCCCGGGTAGACGGTGGTGACCCGGAGCGCGGGCTCCTCCAGCCGCAGCGCGTCGGCGAACGCCTTGAGGGCGAACTTGCTGGCCGCGTACGACGCCCAGTCGGGGTTGGCCCGCTGCCCCGAGCCCGAGTTGACGCACACGACGTGGCCGCCGGCCGCGCGCAGCGCGGGCAGCAGCAGCCGGGTCAGCTCGGCGACCGCGACGACGTTGACCTCCATCGTCCGCCGCCACACGTCGGCGGGCTGGTCGGCGATGCGGCCCAGCACGCTGACCCCGGCGCTGTGCACGAGGACGTCGAGCCGCTCGACGTCCTCGACGTCGGCCGCCGTGACCCGCGTCAGCTCCACCGGCCACGGCCGGGAGCCGGGCAGGTGGGCGGCCAGCGCCGTCAGCGCCGCCTCGTCCCGGCCGCCGAGTAGGACGTCATGGGTCGGTGCCAGGGCTCTCGCGACGGCCGCGCCGACACCCCTGGAGGCGCCTGTGACCAGCGCCTTCGGTCGTTCAGTCATGGGAGGAGCTTATTGATCCCGCCGCACCGCCGGAGAAGCAGGAGATGCTAGGGAAGATCGCCGGGCAGGAACGTGCCGGTCTCCTCGGTCATCCGCTCGTACTCGTCGAGCCTGGCCTGGGTGCGCAGCGGCGCGGCGTCGGCCATCGCCTCCACCAGGGCCATGGCCAGCGCCAGCGGCGCCGCGTGCGAGTCGAACACGAGCCGGTCGCCCACCGGCGCGTCCAGCACGATCTCGGCGGGGAAGCCGGGCTTGTCGGTGATGGCGGCCACCCTGAGCCCGAGCTTCTCCGCGTACTCCAGCCCCTGCAGCACCTCCGCCGGATAGCGCGGCAGGACCACGGCCACCACCCACTCGGCCCCGGCCCTGCGGGCCGCGTGCAGCCCGTCGATCAGCTCGGAGCCGCCGTGGGTGAGCAGCCGCACGTCGGGGTGGATGCGGCGGGCGTAGTAGGCGAACGTGGTGGCCAGCCCGCACGAGACGCGCAGCCCGAGCACGGGCAGCGGCTCGGTGGCGGCGAGCTGCTCGCCCAGCTCCTTCAGCGGGAACGCCGCCAGCCGCTCCCTGACCAGGGCGAGATTGCGGATCTCGCAGTCGATGGCGCCGCGCAGCAGGCTCTCCTGCGGCGCCTCCACGCCGCCGCCGAGCACCAGCGGCCGCAGCGCCTGGCGCAGCTCGGGGTAGCCCGCGAAGCCCAGGACCATGGCGAACCTGGTCACGGACGGCTGGCTGACCCCGGCCCGCTCCGCCAGCTCCACGCTGGACAGGAAGATCGCCTCGTCCAGGTGCTCGCTGAGATAGTGCGCGATCCTCCGTTGTACGGGCGACAGCCTCCGTCCGTCCAGGAGCACGTCGAGCCCGCCGTGATATCCGTCCGCCACGCCACCTCCAACGCCGCAGGGCCGGCATTCTCATCCCGTTGCAGAGTCACGACTCCCGCATCGGAATACGTACGCCCTTGTTCCCGGCCACCTGAGTGGCCTCCTCGTACCCCGCGTCCACGTGCCGCATCACGCCCGTGCCAGGGTCGTTGGTGAGCACCCTGTTGAGCTTCTCGCGGGCCAGCGCGGTGCCGTCGGCGACCGTCACCTGGCCCGCGTGGATGGAGCGGCCGATGCCGACGCCGCCGCCGTGGTGGATGGACACCCAGGCGGCGCCTGAGGCGGTGTTGAGCATGGCGTTGAGCAGCGGCCAGTCGGCGATCGCGTCGGAGCCGTCGGCCATCGACTCGGTCTCGCGGTAGGGGGAGGCGACGGAGCCGCTGTCGAGGTGGTCGCGGCCGATGACGACCGGCGCCTTCAGCTCGCCGGAGGCCACCATGTCGTTGAACCGCTCGCCCGCGACGTCGCGCTCACCGTAGCCGAGCCAGCAGATGCGCGCGGGCAGGCCCTGGAAGTGCACCTTCTCACCGGCCGTCCTGATCCACCTGGCGAGCGCCTCGTTCTCGGGGAACAGCTCCAGGATGGCCCGGTCGGTGGCGGCGATGTCGGCCGGGTCGCCGCTCAGCGCGGCCCAGCGGAACGGGCCCTTGCCCGCGCAGAACAGCGGCCTGATGTAGGCGGGCACGAAGCCGGGGAAGTCGAAGGCCCGCGCGTAGCCGGCCAGCTTGGCCTCGCCCCTGATGGAGTTGCCGTAGTCGAAGACCTCGGCCCCGGCGTCCTTGAAGCCGACCATGGCCTCGACGTGCCTGGCCATCGAGGTGCGGGCCCTGTCGGTGAAGCCGGCCGGGTCCTTGTCGCGCTCGGTGGCCATGTCCTCGAAGGCCACGCCGAGCGGCAGGTACATCAGCGGGTCGTGGGCCGAGGTCTGGTCGGTGACGATGTCGATCTCGGCACCGCGGGCCAGCAGGTCGGGCAGCGCCTCGGCGGCGTTGCCGACGACGCCGATGGACAGCGGCCTGCGGGCGTCGCGGGCCTCGTAGGCCAGCCGCAGCGCCTCGTCCAAGGAGGCCGCCTCGACGTCGAGGTAGCGGTGCTCGATGCGGCGGGCCACCGAGCGCGGGTCGCAGTCGACGCAGATGGCCACGCCGCCGTTCATGGTGATGGCCAGCGGCTGGGCGCCGCCCATGCCGCCGAGGCCCGCGGTGAGCGTGATCGTGCCGGCCAGCGTGCCGCCACTGTGCTTATTGAAACCGCGTTTGTCGGCGACGGCGGCGAACGTCTCGTAGGTGCCCTGGAGGATGCCCTGGGTGCCGATGTAGATCCACGAGCCCGCGGTCATCTGCCCGTACATGGTCAGCCCGGCCGCCTCCAGCCGCCGGAACTCCTCCCAGTTCGCCCAGTCGGGCACCAGGTTGGAGTTGGCGATGAGCACCCGGGGCGCCCACTCGTGGGTGCGGAAGACGCCGACCGGGCGCCCCGACTGCACCAGCAGCGTCTCGTCGCCCTCCAGCGTGGTCAGCGTCCTGACCAGCGCGTCGAACGACGCCCAGTCGCGCGCCGCCCGTCCCGAGCCGCCGTAGACGACGAGCTGCTCGGGATGCTCGGCCACCTCGGGGTCCAGGTTGTTCTGGAGCATGCGCAGCGCGGCCTCCTGCGGCCAGCCCTTCGCGGTGATGGCGGTGCCTCGCGGGGCGCGGACGGTCCTGCTCATGGGCGGTCCCTTCGTGAATGAACCCATTCACGAAGAGACTAGCCCGGAATCGGGCGTCAGCCGCAGTGGAAGACCGGGCTGTTGCGGGAAGTCCTCAACTGACCAGGAACTGGGTGGCCGCCAGTTCCCTGTACAGCTCGTCCTCGCCCACCAGTTCCTCGTGCGTGCCCACGGCCCGCACGCCGCCGCCTTCCATGACCACGATCCGGTCCGCGCCCGTCACCGTGGACAGCCGGTGCGCGATGACCAGCACCGTCGTCTCCCGCGCGACCTCGGCGACGACCTCGCGCAGCCGCAGCTCGTTGACCGCGTCGAGCTGCGAGGTGGCCTCGTCGAGCAGCAGCAGCCTGGGCTTGCGCAGCAGCGCCCTGGCGATCGCCACGCGCTGCCGCTCGCCGCCCGACAGCAGCACGCCGCGGTGCCCGACCGGCGTCTCCAGCCCCTCGGGCAGCCTTTCCACCAGGTCGTCGAGCCGGGTGCGCGTGATCGCCGCGCGGAGCTCCTCCTCCGTGGCGTCGCGGGCGGCGAACAGCAGGTTCTCGCGCAGCGTCCCGGCCAGCACGGGCGCGTCCTGCTCGACGTAGCCGAACGCGGCGCGCAGCTCGCCCAGCGGCCACTCGCGGATGTCCCTGCCGTCCACGAGGATCGTGCCGCCCTGGTGCTCGTAGAAGCGTTCGAGCAGCGCGAACACCGTGGACTTGCCCGCCCCCGACGGCCCGACCAGCGCGGTCATGCCGCCAGGCGGCACCTCGAAGCTGACGCCGTCGTGCACGACAGGGCGGTCGTCGCCGTAGCGGAAGACGACGTCCTCGAAGCGCACCCCGACCGGTCGCCCGGCCGCCGGCGCGGCGACGCTCACCGGCTCGGCCGGCAGCTCCTCGATCTGCTTGATCCGCGCCATCGCCGCCAGTCCCTGCTGCAACTGCACGCCGCCCTGCACGAGCTGCCCGATCGGCGGCACCAGGTAGAACAGGTAGAGCAGGAACGCGATCAGCGACGACACGTCCAGCGTGCCCGAGGCGACCCGCGCGCCGCCCACCGCCAGCACCGCCAGGAACGAGATCTGCACCGCCATCCACGTCGCCACCCCCGCGAGCGACGTCCAGCCGGCGACCTGCAGCCCCCGGTCGCGGGCCCGCGTCGCGGCCTCGCCGACCACGCCGATCTCCCGCTCCTCCGCGCCGCTGGCCTTCACGGTCCTGTACGCCTGCAGCGCCCGGTCCAGCACGGCGCCCATCTCGCCCACGGCCTCCTGGGCGTGCGACTGCGCCCGCTGGATCTTCGGCATGATGAGCGCCACCATCCCGCCGACGACCACCACGATCAGCAGCGTGACCAGCAGCAGCACGCCGTCCATGGCCGCCATCATGACGATCGCGCCGACCAGCATGAAGGCCGCGCTGACGGACTCCACGATGCCGTTGGTCAGCACCGCGCGCAGCAACGTGGTGTCACCGGTGACCCGCGACAACAGGTCGCCGGGCTTGAGCCGGTCCACGTCGGCGACCTTGAGCCGCAGCATCCGGTCCACGAGCCTGCGCCGGGCGCCGAGCACGATGCCCTCGCCCGTCCGCTCCATCAGGTAGCTTCCCCCGGCCGAGACGACCGCGCCGACCAGCACCGCCACGGTCAGCCAGACCAGCGGACCGGCCATCGACAGGCCCTGGCCGAAGGCGTCCACCACGTACTTGGCCAGCAACGGCATCGACAGGCCCGCGGCTGAGCCGATCAGGCTCAGTAACCCGCCCAGGACGAGCACTCTGCGGTGCGGGCGGACGTAGGCGAGCAACCCCTTGACCACCGCATCTCCTCTCACGATATTTCTCAACTTTCCCGACAACGAATGAAGCGCCGCGATCGGCACCCCCGATACCACGTCAACCTAAATTGACGACCTAAGTATGTCAACTTTGGTTGACCCTCATTCTCAAGGAGGAGACCGACATCCGGCGGCGGCCCACGGACGAATAGGGCGTCGAGGAACCCGGCCGGAACCTCGAACGTCACGATCAGCCCTTCTGAAAGGACCGAACATGGAGCTCCGGATCCACCGGCGCGCTCTAGTCGGGATAGGTCTCGCCGTAGCGGTCGCCGCCTCGTCGATGGCTGCGTTCCGCACTGACTCCGGCACCGCTTCCTCCCACCGCGAGGCCCCAGCGATCTCGAACGACCCGCAGCACGACAACACCGACGTGTACGCGTTCGTCAGCCCTGACAAGCCCGACTCCGTGACCCTGATCTCGAACTGGATCCCGTTCGAGGAGCCCAACGGCGGCCCGAACTTCTACCCGTTCGCCACCAAGTCGCGGCACAACATAAAGATCGACAACGACGGCGACAGCAAGACCGACATCACGTACGAGTGGACGTTCCGCAACGAGGACAAGCGCGGCAACGACACGTTCCTCTACAACAACGGTCCCGTCACCTCGCTGGACGACAAGAACCTGCTGTTCCGCCAGCGCTACACGCTCAAGCGGATCACTCCCGGCGGCTCCAAGACCCTGGTCAGCGACGGCATCGTCGCCCCCAGCAACGTCGGCGCCGCCTCGATGCCCAACTACGCGACCCTGCGCAACCAGGCGATCAAGAGCCTGCCCGGCGGAGGCAAGACCTACTCCGGACAGTCGGACGAGGCCTTCTTCCTGGACCTGCGCGTGTTCGACCTGCTCTACGGCGGCGACCTGTCCCTCGTCGGCCAGGACACCCTCAAGGGCTACAACGTCAACACCGTGGCACTCCAGGTCCCCCAGGCCGACCTGGCGCTCAAGGGCGACCCGAAGCGCAACCCGGTGATCGGCGTCTGCTCCACCACCGACAAGTTCAACGGCAGCTCGTTCGTGCAGGTCTCCCGCCTGTGCAACCCGCTGGTGAACGAGCTGGTGGCCGCCGCCGGCATGAAGGACGCCTTCAACGCGCTCGACCCGTCCAAGGACGCCGACGTCAAGGCGCTCGTCGACCGGGTCACCAACCCCGAGGTCGCCAGGCTCCTGGAGTCCATCTACGGCATCAAGGCGCCCGCGACCCCGCGCAACGACCTGGTGCAGATCTTCCTGAGCGGCATCGCCAAGAACAACGGCCCCATCAAGGCCGACCTCAACGCCCAGTCGCTCAACAAGGACGCCGGCAAGCAGCGCGGCTCCGAGCAGCTCAGGCTCAACATGTCGATCCCCGTCACCAAGGACCCGAACAGGCTCGGCGTCCTCGGCGGTGACCTGCAGGGCTTCCCGAACGGCCGCCGGCTCGCCGACGACGTCGTGGACATCGAGCTGCAGGCCGTCGCCGGCGCCGCGCAGAGCGGCAAGCTCATCCCCGGCCTGACGGACAAGGTGGACGCGAACGACAAGCCCTTCGACAAGACGTTCCCGTACATCCCGCTGCCCAGCAACGTGGCAGTGAACCAGCGATGACCACTTGACCGGCCGGTTCCCTCTCCAACCCGGCCGGTCCTTCCCCGGCGGCAGGCAACCCGTCTCCCATCGTCTGCCGCCACAGAAAGGGCCGGCCGGCCGTGTTCCCCGTCACGGCCGGCCGGCCCGCATCAGCCGGCTGTGGTCCCTCTCACGGCCGGCCGGTCCCACATCCAGCTCTGGAGCTCAAGGCCCATGCGCGCGTTCGCGATCTTCGCCGGCATCGCCCTCATCGGGGCGATGATCTTCACGGTCATCTCCTTCTCCTCCTCCCCCGCCACCCAGCAAGCGGCCGACCAGCCGCGCAGGGAGACGCTGCAGGAGCGGCTCAAGCGCCTGCCCGGCGACTACCGCGGCTGGGCCGAGCTCGGGCTCCAGTACGTCGACCAGGCCAGGGTCACCGGCGACCCGGCCTTCTACACCAAGGCGGAAGGCGCGCTCGCCACGGCCGCCAAGCTGAACGGCCGCGACGACACGGTCCTGACCGGGCAGGCCGCGCTGGCCGCCGGACGCCACGAGTTCAAGGACGCCGTACGGCTGGCCGAGAGCGCCATCGACGCCAACCCCTACGGCGCCCCCGCCTACGGCGTGCTGGCCGACGCCAGAACCCAGCTCGGGGACCTCAAGGGCGCCCAGCAGGCCGTGGACAAGATGCTCGGCCTGCGCCCCGGGGTGGCCGCCTTCGCCCGCGCCTCGTACGCGGCGGAGCTGCGCGGCGACCGCGACGCGGCACGCGAGTACCTGGAGTACGCCCACGCCGACGCCTTCTCGCCCGCCGACCTCGCCTACAGCCGCTACTACCTGGGCGAGCTGGCCCTGCACGCCGGCGACCTGAAGACGGCCACCGGCTGGTACGCCAAGGCCCTGCAGGCCTACCCCGCCTACACGCCCGCCCTCGCCGGCCAGGCCAGGGCCGCCGCCCTCGACGGCCGCCTCACCGAGGCGCTCGACCTCTACGACACCGTGATCAACCGGCTCCCCCTGCCCCAGTACCTCATCGAGCAGGGCGAGACCAGGATCAAGGCGGGGCAGCGGGCCGACTGGACGCTGCTCGACGCCCAGCGCAAGCTCTTCCAGGCCGCGGGCGTGCGCGACGACCTGACGTGGGCCGAGTTCCTCGCCGACCACGGCGACGCCGGGCAGGCCGTGAAGCACGCCAGGGCCGAGTACGCCCGCAACCCGAACCTCGTCGCCGCCGACGCCCTGGCCTGGGCGCTGTTCAAGTCGGGCAAGCCCGCCGAGGCGCTCCGCTACGCCGAGGAGGCCACCGCGACCGGCTGGCAGAACCCGCTGATCACCTACCACCGCGCCAAAATCGAGCAGGCACTCGGCCGCTCCGCGCGGGTGGACCCCGGCTTCGACCCGACGCTGTCCGCACTGGCGAGGTTCTCATGAGAGCCCTCCGGCTCGCCCTGGCGGCCCTGCTCCTCACGCTGTCCACGGCCGTCCTGCTCACAGGCACCGCCGAAGCCCGGACGGCTTCGCATCCCCTCGGCCGCTTCACCGTCAACCACTACAACGGCCTGCGGGTCTCCCCCGCCCAGATCAGCAACGACGCCGTCGTGGACCTGGCCGAGCTGCCGACCCTCCAGGCCAGGCCCGACGTCGACGCCACCTACGCGGCCCGCCGCTGCACCGCCCTGGCCGGCGCCCAGCGGCTGGAGGTGGCCGGCCAGGTGGTGCCGTTCCAGGTGACCGGCTCCGCCTTCGCCTACGCCCCCGGAGAAGGGGGCCTGGAGACCAGCCGCCTGTCCTGCCGGCTCGTGGCCGAAGTCCACGCCTCGGGGGCCGTGAAGTTCACCGACGACTTCGAGCAGGACAGGATCGGCTGGCGCGAGATCACCGCCGTCGGGGACGGCGTGCTCCTCACCGGCTCCTCCGTGCCCGAGACCAGCGTCAGCCAGGAGCTGCGGGCCTACCCGGAGGACCTGCTGTCGAACCCGCTCGACCAGCGCGAAGCCACCTTCACGGCCGCGGGCCCCGCCCTCGGCGTGCCCGCCGGATCTCCTTCAGGCGGCGCGCCCTCCGGCGGAAGCGGCCTCGGCATCGAGATCGGCGGCCCGATCGGCGAGG
Organism: Nonomuraea monospora; assembly: GCF_039531895.1. Classification (NCBI taxonomy): domain Bacteria; kingdom Bacillati; phylum Actinomycetota; class Actinomycetes; order Streptosporangiales; family Streptosporangiaceae; genus Nonomuraea; species Nonomuraea monospora. The sequence continues at coordinate 343,512 of NZ_BAAAQX010000003.1, read as the reverse complement.
CCCTGGCGGCGCTCGACCGCACCTTCACCGGGCTGATCGGCTCCGACTCGCTGACGCTCCCCCTCGGGCTGCTCGCGGTGGGGCTGGCCGTGGTGCTGGGGGCCGGGCACGCGCTGATCCCCGGGCACGGCAAGACCATCATGGCGGCGTACCTGGCCGGGCGGCGCGGCCGGCCGCGTGACGCGCTGGTGGTGGGGGCGACGGTCACGGCCACGCACACGGCCGGGGTGCTGGTGGTGGGGCTGCTGCTGACGGCGTTCACGGCGCTGGCCGGGGAGTCGGTGCTGGCCTGGCTGGGGGTGGCCAGCGGCGTGCTGATCGCCGTCATCGGCCTGCGCCTCCTGCTCAGCACCCGCCGCTCGTCCTCACACGGACACGGTCACGGGCACGGCCATGGACACGGGCATGGGCACGGCCACGGTCATGGGCATGGGGACCCTCCGAAGCGGGCGGGACTCATCGGCCTCGGGGTGGCGGGCGGTCTCGTGCCCAGCCCCTCGGCGCTCATCGTGCTGCTGGGGGCCATCGCGCTCGGCCGGACCTGGTTCGGGGTGGCGCTGGTGACCGCCTACGGCGTCGGCATGGCCGCCACGCTCACCGTCACGGGGCTGCTCCTGGTCAAGCTGGTGGACCGGCTGGAGCGGCGCGCCTCGGCCGGGCGGCGGCTGGCTGCCCGGCTGTCGGGGCTGGCGCCGCTGGGGACGGCCGCCATGGTGGTCGTGCTGGGGGCGGGGCTGGCGTTGCGGTCGGTGGCGGCTCTCTAGTCGATCTCCGGTACGTCGTCGTGGTCGTAGTCGGCATCACCGTCGTCGGCCCGCCGCAGCTGGATGTCCTGCAGCCAGGCCTGCGCGAACCGCCGCACCGCCTTGATCTGCGCCTCGTCGAGCCCGTAGGACTCGAACTCCTCGTCGCTGATGGAGTCGACGAAACTCAGCCTGGTCGCCAGCTCGTAGATCGAGAAGTAGTCGTTGTGCGGCTTGGCCAGGCCTTCGAGCGCCCGGAAGGTGTAGAGGTGCCCGACTGCGGCGACGTCGATGATGTCGCGCGCGTAGCTGCGCTCGTGCAGGGCGCGCATCTTGAGCCCGACCGCGTCCTCCACGCTGAGCACCCGCAACGTGCCGCAGGTGGCGGGGCGCTGCTGGAACGCCTCGCGCAGGAGGTCGAACTCGCACTGCTCGCCGGTCTGCGGGTCCTCGACCATCAACCGGCCCGACCGGGGGGTCACGTCGATGATCGTGACGCTGAGCCCGGCTTCCTGGAACGCTCCAATGACGCCGGCCGCCACCTGGGCCAGCGGTAATTCCTCGGCGGTGGCGAAGTCGAGATCCTTGCTGGGCCGGTCGGTGAAGCCGTGCGCCTTGATGGCGTACCCGCCGGCGAGCACCAGGCCGTAACGCTCGCAGACAGGGGACACGGCTCGCAGCAGCCGCTCCTGGAAGGGCGGGAAGTACATCAGCCCACGGTCTCCCGCCGCAGCGGGAGCTTCTTCTCCAGGGCGCGCCGGTAGCCGGGCCCGAGCCCTCTGCGCAGTTGCGGCCAGTCGTGCACCAGGAGATCCGCGTTCAGGTAGGCCTCGTAGTCGGCCTTGCGCCCCGTGGTGATCACGATGCGGTACATGGACATGCGGATCATCGGCTTGGCCAGGTCGAACTCGGTCAGCCCCGACCACACCAGATGCGGCGGCAGGGGGACGACCCCCTCGGCCGGCCCGTGGAGGTCGGCCAGCGAGTCTGGGATCTTCTCGTCCAGCCCCGCGTACAGGTCAGGAAGTGCCATGCCTCAAGTATGCCGACGACCGCGCCGAGTGGAAGGCAGATCATGCCGCCCGGACAGAAACTCCTGAAACGCGATCTTCCCCTTGATCACCGGCCTCCGCCACCGCTCCTCCCGATGAATCGCCCTGGCCATCTTCCTGGGCGACCGCCTGGCGAAGAACCAGTGCGCCCACGGCGACCCAGGCCGGGCCAGCCGGATCGCCCCCACCAGCAGCATCGGCGGCACGAACAGCCCGGCCATCCCCGTCCAGATCTTCCCCTTGAGCAGGGTGACGACGGCCAGCGCCAGGTTGGCGACGATCAGCGCGGCGGGGTTGACGGGGGTGCCGTAGTCCCAGGTGAGTGGCCGTAATCCGATGAGGAGCAGGCCGGTCACGGCGACCGCGATGAAGACCGCGTCCACCGAGGTGCGGCCTTCCTCCTCCCAGTACACGTCGTGCAGGTGCAGGATGAGGGCGAACTCGTCGAGCACCAGGGCGGAGCCGACGCCGAAGACGGAGGCGGCGACGGCGGTGCCGGCCTGGGAGCCGGGCGAGACGATGAGCGTGACGCCGCCGACCAGCATCAGCACCACGCCGAACACCACGTGGTGGATGTGCATCTCGCCCACGTTGACGTTGCGGAACCAGCCGACCTTCGCCCTGATGAGGCGGACGTTGATGCGGGTGGCGATGAAGGCGGCGATGAGCATGACGAAGTAGCAGAACAGCGGGAGCCGTCCCGTGGAGACGATGCTTTGCTGAAACCAGTTGCCCATATGACCCTGGTTTCGATGGTACGAGCCGCGCGGATGTTCCCGGCCGTACTAGGACAGGAAGGCCCTTAACAGTGCGGCTGTGCCCTCCAGGTGTTCCACCACCGCCTGGCGGGCCGCGTCGGGGTTCCCGGCGAGGATGGCGTCCACGATGGCCTGGTGCTGCACGGCGGCGTGGTCGAGGTTGACCTGGAGCATCGGGATGGCGTTGAGCAGGTCGCTGACGCGGGAGCGGGCGTCGGCGCAGGTGGTGGCGAGCAGGGTGGAGCCGGTGAGCTCGGCGATGGACAGGTGGAAGGCCGTGTCGAGGCGGCGGTAGTCCTCCAGGCCCGCCTCGTTCAGCTCGGCGAGTCTGCGGGTGAGCGTGGCGCGCTTGTCGTCGGCGAGTTCGGCGGCGGCCAGCACCTGGGCGGCGCCGCACTCCACGGCGAGCCGGAAGGTGAGCGCGTCGGACAGCTCGGCCATGCCCATCTTGTTGACGGCCTGGCGCAGGTCGCCGGCATCCGGGGCGGGCGGCACGTAGGTGACGAACGCTCCGCCGTACCGGCCGCGCCGCACGTCGAGGTAGCCGGCGTCCGACAGCGCCCGGATGGCCTCGCGCAGCGTGACCCGGCTGATGCCGAGCTGGACGGCCAGCTCGCGCTCGGGCGGCAGTTTGTGTCCGGGCGGGACGACGCCCAGCTTGATCGCCTGGAGCAGCCGTTCCACGGTCTCCTCGAAGGCGTTGCCCGCCCTGACAGGGCGCAGCACCGTCATCAAACGCGCCGACTCGTCCAACGTGTCCTCAGGTCTTGACAAGCGATCCCGCCATACTGATCAATGGTCTGAGACTAGCCCAATCAACGGGAAAGCGCCTCAGGCCAGATCGGAGCCGCATGAGCGTGAGCGACCGAGCGAGCACCGGGTTCCTGACCGTCGCCGAGCTGCGCGACGAGGTGGCCTCAGGCCGGATCGACACCGTGTTGCTCGCGATCGCCGACATGCAGGGCCGGTTGCAGGGCAAGAGGCTGTCGGCGCGCTACTTTCTCGAAGAGGTGCTGCATCACGGCTCCGAGGGCTGCAACTACCTGCTGGCGGTGGACGTGGACATGAACACCGTCCCCGGCTACGCCATGTCGTCCTGGGATCGCGGGTACGGCGACTTCGTGATGAAACCGGACCTCGGCACGCTGCGCCGGGTCCCGTGGCACGAGGGGACGGCGATGCTGATGGCCGATCTGGCCTGGGAGGACGGCGGCGACGTGACCGCCTCCCCGCGCCAGGTCCTGCGCAGGCAGCTCGCCCGCCTCGCCGACCGCGGGCTGGCCGCCTACGTCGGCACGGAGCTGGAGTTCGTGGTCTACGACGACAGCTACGAGGACGCGTGGCGGCGCGCGTACCGCGACCTGTCCCCCGCGAACCTGTACAACGTGGACTACTCGCTGCTGGGCACGGCCCGCATCGAGCCGCTGCTGCGGCGCATCAGGCGCGAGATGGAGGGCGCGGGCCTGTACGTCGAGTCGGCCAAGGGCGAGTGCAACCTGGGCCAGCACGAGATCGCCTTCCGCTACGACGAGGCGCTGCGCACCTGCGACAACCACGTCATCTACAAGACCGGCGCCAAGGAGATCGCCGCCCAGGAGGGCCGGTCGATCACGTTCATGGCCAAGCCGAACCAGCGCGAGGGCAACTCCTGCCACATCCACATCTCGCTGCGCAGCCTCGACGGCGACCCGGTGATGGCGGGAGAGGGGCCGTTCGGGCTCTCGCCGCTCGGGGCGCGCTTCGTGGCGGGCCAGCTCGCCTGCATGCGGGAGCTGACCCTCATGTACGCGCCCAACGTCAACTCCTACAAACGGTACGTGCCGGGCAGCTTCGCCCCGACGGCCGTGAAGTGGGGCGTCGACAACCGCACCTGCTCGCTGCGGCTGGTCGGCCACGGCCCCTCGCTGCGGGTGGAGAACCGGGTGCCGGGCGGCGACGTGAACCCGTACCTGGCGGTGGCGGCGCTGGTCGCGGCCGGGCTGCACGGCATCGACGCGGAGCTGCCGCTGGAGGACCCGTACACCGGCAACGCCTACGACTCCGGCGCCGAGACGGTGCCGCACACGCTGCGGGACGCGCTGGCGCTGTTCGAGGCGTCGAAGCTGGCGCGCGAGAGGTTCGGCGACGACGTGGTGGAGCACTACGCGAACAACGCGCGGGTGGAGCTGGCCGCGTTCGACGCGGCGGTGACGGATTGGGAGCTGTTCCGTGGCTTCGAGCGGATGTGACGTATGAAGATCGTCAATCCGGCGACGGAGGAAGTCGTCGCCGACGTCGAGCTCGCCGACGCGGCCGAGGTGGACCGGGCCGTGGAGCGTGCCAGGAAGGCGCAGGCGGCCTGGCGCGAGGTGTCGCCGGGCGACCGGGCGCGGCTGCTGCGCGGGTTCGCCGACCTGGTGGACGAGCACGGCGAGGAGCTGGCCCGGCTGGAGCTGGCCAACGCCGGCCACACGATCGGCAACGCCCGCTGGGAGGCCGGCAACGTCCGTGACGTGCTGCACTTCTACGCCGGCGCCCCCGAGCGCAACCACGGCAAGCAGATCCCGGTGCCCGGCGGCGTGGACCTGACGTTCCAGGAGCCGCTGGGCGTCGTCGGGATCATCGTGCCGTGGAACTTCCCCATGGTGATCATGATGTGGGGCGCCGCCCCCGCTCTGGCGGCGGGCAACACGGTGATCGTGAAGCCCGCCGAGTGGACTCCGCTGACCGCGCTGAGGCTGGCCGAGCTGGCCCTGGCGGCGGGCCTCCCCGAGGGGGTGCTCCAGGTTCTGCCTGGGGCAGGGGAGGTCGCGGGAGCCCGCCTGGTGGAGCATCCCGGCGTGGCCAAGATCGTGTTCACCGGCTCGACCGAGGTGGGCAAGGAGATCGCCGCCAAGGCGGGGCGGCAGGTCAAGCGGCTCACGCTGGAACTGGGCGGCAAGTCCGCAAACATCGTTTTCGCCGACGCGGATCTCGAAAAAGCGGCAAAAACCGCGCCTTATGCGGTGTTCGACAACGCCGGGCAGGACTGCTGCGCCCGCTCCAGGATCCTCGTCCAGGCGAGTGTGTACGACGCGTTCATGGAGCACCTGTCCGAGGCCGTGCGCGGCGTCGTGGTCGGCGACCCCCTCGACGAGGCCACCGAGATGGGCCCCCTGATCAGCGCCGAGCACCTGGAACGCGTCCGCGGCTTCGTCGAGGGCACCCCCTACCTCCAGGCGTCCTGTCCCCAGGGCAAGGGCTACTGGTTCCCGCCGACCGTCCTGACCCCCGAGGTCACCGACCGGGCGTTCACCGAGGAGATCTTCGGCCCCGTGGTGTCGGTGGCCAGGTTCGAGGACGAGGCGCAGGCCGTACGGATCGCCAACGACACCCCCTACGGCCTGAGCGGCTCCATCTGGACCCGCGACGTCGGGCGGGCGCTGCGCGTGGCCAGAGCCGTCGAGGCGGGCGCCCTGTCGGTGAACTCCCACTCCTCGGTCCGCTACTGGACCCCGTTCGGCGGCTTCAAGCAGTCCGGCCTCGGCAGGGAGCTCGGCCCTGACGCGCTGGCGGCGTTCACCGAGACCAAGAACGTCTTCATTTCGACGGAGTGAGTGCACACATGCAGCGGTTGCAGGATCGGGTGGCGGTCATCACCGGCGCGGGCAGCGGGATCGGGCTGGCCACGGCCCGCCGGTTCGCCGACGAAGGCGCCAAGGTGGTCTGCGCGGACATCGACGAGGAGTCGGGCGTCAAGGCCGCCGCCGAGGTGGGCGGCCTGTTCACCAAAGTAGACGTGACGAGCGAGGACGACGTCGTCCGGATGTTCCGGACGGCGTACGACACGTACGGCAGTGTGGACATCGCCTTCAACAACGCGGGCATCTCGCCGCCCGACGACGACTCGATCCTGGAGACGGGCCTCGACGCCTGGCGCCGCGTCCAGGAGGTGAACCTGACCAGCGTCTACCTGTGCTGCAAGCACGTCATCCCGTACATGCGCCGCCAGGGCAAGGGCTCGATCGTCAACACCGCCTCGTTCGTCGCCGTGCTCGGCTCGGCGACCTCGCAGATCTCCTACACCGCCTCCAAGGGCGGGGTGCTGGCGATGACGCGGGAGCTGGGCGTGCAGTTCGCCAGGGAGGGCATCAGGGTCAACGCGCTGTGCCCGGGGCCCGTCAACACGCCGCTGCTGCGGGAGCTGTTCGCCAAGGACCCGGAACGGGCGCAGCGGCGGCTGGTGCACGTGCCCGTGGGCCGCTTCGCCGAGGCGTCGGAGATCGCGGCCGCGGTGGCGTTCCTGGCCAGCGACGACGCCTCGTTCATCACGGGCGCCGAGTTCCTGGTGGACGGCGGCATCTCCAGCGCCTACGTCACGCCGCTGTAGCCATGGGACCCGTCATCGGCATCACCTGCTACGCCGAGACCGCCTCGTTCACGGTCTGGCAGGACACCCGCGCGGCGCTGCTGCCGTACACGTACGTGGAGCAGGTCGTGCGCGCGGGCGGCCAACCGGTCCTGCTGCCCCCGGCGGGTGCGCCCGCCGGGCTGGCCGGCCGCCTGGACGGCCTGATCCTGGCGGGCGGCGGCGACATCGACCCGGCCAGGTACGGCGCGGAGCCGCACGAGCGCAGCGGCTACGTCAGGAAATTTCGGGACGAGGCGGAGTTCGGCCTGCTGGCCGCCGCCCTGGACAGCGACCTGCCCTTCCTGGGCGTCTGCCGCGGCCTCCAGGTGCTCAACGTGGCCCTGGGCGGCACCCTGCACCAGCACCTGCCCGACGTGGTCGGCCACACGGACCACTGCCCTGGGCCCGGCGTCTTCGGGCATCTGCCGGTCACCCCCGTCCCCGGCACCGGCCTGGCCAAGGTGCTGGGCGAGGAGCCGGTACCGGTCCCGCACTACCACCACCAGTCCGTGAACCGGCTCGCCCCGGGCCTGACGGTCACCGCCACTGCCGAGGACGGCACGATCGAGGCCGTGGAAGCCCAGGGAACGTTCACCATGGCCGTCCAGTGGCATCCGGAGGCGGGCGAGGACCACGCGTTGTTCGAGGCGCTCGTGCGAGCCTGCTGAGACGGACGCGACAACAGCCCTGTTACGGCACTAGGCTGACGGACATCACCGTCGAAACCGTGCGGGAGAGCGCCCTGACAGCCGGTCAGGGCCCCTGAAGGAGCAAGCCCTCCCCGCAAACCTCTCAAGGCAAAGGACCGCACGGACGAGGTGTCCTCTGGAAAGCAGGCCCGTGCGGCCTCGCCGAAGGTGAAAGTCCGGCAAAAGTCGGGCGAAGCTCTCAGGCATCGATGACAGAGGGGGAGGATGCTGGCATCCACTCCTGTCCTGAGGTGCGACAAATGTCCCGACCGACACCGCTACGCGACGTTCACGAGAGCCTCGGCGCCACCCTCACCGACTTCGCCGGGTGGCTCATGCCGCTCCGGTACGGCAGCGAGTCCGCGGAGCACCGGGCCGTGCGCGAGGCGGCCGGGCTGTTCGACCTCTCGCACATGGGCGAGATCTTCCTGACCGGTCCGCAGGCGGGCCAGGCGCTCGACTACGCGCTGGTCGGCCACCTGTCGGCGCTGGCGCCCGGCAGGGCCAGGTACACCATGATCGTGAACGAGCGCGGCGGGGTGCTCGACGACCTCATCGTCTACCGGCTCGGCGACGAGGAGTTCATGGTCGTGGCCAACGCCTCCAACTACGAGCGGGTCGCCGCCGAGCTGCGGGAGCGCGCCACCTCCTACGACGCCGAAGTGGACGACCGCTCCGCGCGGTACGCGCTGATCGCCGTGCAGGGCCCGCGCTCGCAGGAGATCCTCGCCACGCTCACCGACGCCGACCTCGACGGGCTGAAGTACTACGCGGGCCTGCCCGGCGTGGTGGACGGCCGGCAGGCGCTGATCGCCCGTACCGGCTACACCGGCGAGGACGGGTTCGAGCTGTTCGTGGCGAACGAGGACGCCGTGCCGCTCTGGCACGCCCTCACCGCGGCCGGGGAGCCGTACGGGATCAAGCCCGCGGGCCTGTCCAGCCGCGACACGCTCAGGCTGGAGGCGGGCATGCCGCTGTACGGCAACGAGCTGAGCGAGCGGCTCACCCCGTTCGACGCGGGGCTGGGCAGGGTGGTGAAATTCGACAAGCCGGGCGACTTCGTCGGCAGGTCGGCGCTCGAGGCGGTCAAGGACGACCCGCCGCGGCGCAGGCTCGTCGGCCTCGTCGCGCGGACCCGCCGGGTGCCGCGCCACGGTTACCCGGTCACCAAGGACGGCGTCGTCGTCGGCGAGGTCACCAGCGGTGCGCCCTCCCAGACCCTGGGAAAGCCCATCGCGATGGCCTACGTCGACACCGGCGCCGATTCAGGCCTGGCTGTGGACATCCGGGGCAGCCATGAACCTATGGACCTGGTTGAGCTGCCCTTTTACAGGAGGAACAAGTGAGCAACATCCCTGACGACCTGAGCTACACCAAGGAGCACGAGTGGGTGGCCGGTCTTGACGACAGCACCACCGTGACGATCGGCGTCACGGCCTTCGCCGCCGAGTCCCTTGGTGACGTCGTCTACGTGCAGCTCCCCGAGGTCGGCACGAGCGTCGAGCAGGGCGACTCCGTCGGCGAGGTGGAGTCGACCAAGTCCGTGAACGAGATCTACTCCCCGGTGGGCGGCGAGATCACCGAGGTGAACCAGTCCGTCGTGGACGACCCTGGCCTCGTCAACAGCGACCCGTACGGCGAGGGCTGGATGTTCAAGGTGCGCGTCGAAGGCGACCCCGAGGACCTGCTCACGCCTGAGGAGTACACCGCTCTCACCTCGGGCGGGTCCTGACCCAACCGCCGGGGCCCCGCGCGGGCCCCGGCCTCTCATGAAGGGCGCACATCAATGGCGATCAGCGTCTTCGACCTCTTCAAGATCGGCATCGGCCCGTCGAGCTCCCACACCGGCGGCCCGATGGCGGCGGCGCACAAGTTCGTCCGCGGCCTGCACGAGGACGGCCTGCTGGAGCGGGTCGCGAGCGTGGAGGCCATCCTGTACGGCTCGCTCGGCCTGACCGGCAAGGGCCACGGCAGCGACAAGGCGGTCCTGCTCGGCCTGTCCGGCGAGAAGCCCGAGCTGGTGGACGTGGACACCGTCGACGCCCGCGTCGCGCAGATGCGCGAGTCCGGCACCGTCAAGCTCTACGGCACCCGCGAGATCCCCTTCGTCATCGGCGAGCACCTCGTCTTCGAACGCAAGATCTCCCTGCCCGAGCACCCCAACGGCATGCGCTTCACCGCCCGCGACGCCTCCGGCGAGCAGCTCCGCGAGAAGGTCTACTTCTCGGTCGGCGGCGGCTTCGTGGTGGACGAGAAGGCCACCGGCGCCGACCGCATCAAGCCCGACGACACCGTGCTGCCCTACCCCTTCACCACCGGCGAGGAGCTGCTCAAGCACTGCTCCAACACCGGGCTGTCGATCTCCGCCCTGATGCTGCAGAACGAGCAGGCGTTCGGCCGCACCGAGCAGGAGATCCGCGATGGCCTGCTCAACCTGTGGCAGGTCATGTCCGAGTGCGTGCGCCGCGGCATCTCCAAGGAGGGCGTGCTGCCGGGCGGCCTCAAGGTCAAGCGCCGGGCCAACCAGCTCCACCGCCGCCTGCAGTCGGAGCCGGCGGAGAAGGACCCGTTGCAGGCCATGGACTGGGTCACGCTGTTCGCCCTGGCCGTCAACGAGGAGAACGCCGCCGGCGGCCGCATCGTCACCGCCCCCACCAACGGCGCCGCCGGCATCATCCCGGCCGTCCTGACCTACTACACCCGCTTCGTCCCGCACGCCGACGACGACGGCGTCATTCGCTTCCTCCTGACGGCGGGCGCGATCGGCGTGCTGTTCAAGGAGAACGCCTCGATCTCCGGCGCCGAGGTCGGCTGCCAGGGCGAGGTCGGCTCGGCCTGCTCGATGGCCTCCGCCGCCCTCGCGGAGGTGCTCGGGGGGACGCCCGAGCAGGTGGAGAACGCCGCCGAGATCGGCATCGAGCACAACCTCGGGCTGACCTGCGACCCGATCGGCGGCCTCGTCCAGATCCCGTGCATCGAGCGGAACGCCGTGGCCTCCAACAAGGCCATCACGGCGGCCCGCATCGCGCTGCGCGGCGACGGGAAGCACTACGTGGCGCTGGACAAGGCCATCAAGACGATGCGGGACACGGGGCGGGACATGCTCGACAAGTACAAGGAGACGTCTCGGGGCGGGCTCGCGGTCAACGTCATCGAGTGCTGATCACCGCCGTGGAGATCGTGTCCAAGAGCGGGAACGCCTACCTGGTGGCCGCGGAAGAGTACGAAGCCCTCCAGGAGGCGCTCGCGGGCCGCCACGACAGGCACGAGCTCATGGACGACGAGGCCTCCGGGTGAAGGTCGCCTTCACGCGGCAGGGCTGGGACGACTACGTCCACTGGCAGACGGCCGATCGGCAGATCCTCAAGCGGATCAACCGCCTTGTCGAGGACGCGCTGCGCGACCCCTTCGAGGGCATCGGCAAGCCCGAGCCGCTGAAGTACGCTCTGGCAGGCGCGTGGTCGCGGCGCATCACCGAAGAGCACCGACTGGTGTACCTGCCCATGGAAGACGAGATCGTCGTCCTGCAGGCTCGCTACCCCTACGAATAAGACCTGGCTCCTACCGCCGCACGTGCAGCCGGACGAGCGCGGGTGTCTCGTCGTCGCGGATCTCGCGCCGGATGCGTCCCACGATGTCCTGGTCCAGCTTGCTCACCACCGCGCCCACGTCCGCCGGCGACGGGCAGGTCAGGCCGATGCGCAGGCCGTCCTCCGCGACCCGCACGCCCGTCCTGCTCAGCCCGTCCACGCCCTTGAGCCCGACGAAGAGCATGGCCGTGCCGGTGCCGTTGTGGGTGCCGCGGCGGCCCCAGCCGAGGCCGACCAGCAGCCAGCGCAGCGAGACCAGGGCCAGGAGCAGCAGGCCGAGGGCCAGGAACCAGAGCGGCCACGGGTCCTCGGCCAGCGCCCGGTGTGCCTGGGCGGGCAGGACCTTGGCGGTGGGCGTGAGGTCGAAGAAGCGGTCGTGGCCGCGGAGCCAGGCGTATCCGCCCACGCCCAGCAACGTCGCTCCGACGACCGCCAGGCCGACGCGGTTACCCGGGTACTGACGCATCACACGGCCCTCCTGCCTAGTAGACGCCGCCGCACACGGCCCTCCTGCGCAGGCGTACGGCGAGCCATCACACGGCCCTCCTGCGCAGCCGTACCACGACCTCGCCCGTGCCGAGGGTGCCCACGCCCGCCAGCCGGTCGCCCACCGCCGTGCCGACCTGCCTGAGCATCTGGCCGGAGCTCTCCGCCCCGGTCGTGACCGTGACCTCGATGGTGCGCCGGCGCAGCCGTACGCGGGCCTTGTCCACCCCCGCCACCTGCCGCGCCGCCGCGCACAGGGTGCGGCGCAGGCCGGAGCGGGTGATGCCGATGACGATCAGCGGGTCGGACGTCTCCACCGGCACCAGCCCCGAGCGGCCCGGGACGGCGGCCAGCAGCAGCATCAGGGTGCCGGCGGCGGCCGACAGCAGGGCGGGGGTGGCGGTGTCGGGCCAGGTGGTGCGGCCCGCGAGCTCGACCACCTCGTTCACCGGCACCCAGCCGAGCGGCGCGCCGAGCAGCGCGGACACCACTTCGGCCGCGGTCGCCCCGAGTCCGGCGGTGAGCGTGAGCGCGACCAGGGCTCCCGGGACGGCTCGCGCCGGCCTGAGTACCCTGCGCGCCCTGCGCAGCCCGGTGTCCCGCGGGGCGACGACGGCGCCGGGCAGTATCTGCTGAAGCGTGGTCATCACAACGTCAGAGGTACATGGGCCCCGCATGGCCTGAACCGCGCCCTCGCCGCCGATTTGCCCGATCATTACGGGGACGGCCGCTAACGCGAACAAGCCTCATATTCATTTGCCCGTTATGCGGTTACGCTGCCGGTATGGATGACCGCCAGCGCTACGACCGCGCCACAGCGGCCCTCGAACCCCCGTTCGCCGTCGTGGACCTCGCCGCCCTGCGCGCCAACGCGGCCGACCTGGTGCGCCGCGCCGCGGGCAAGCCGATCAGGGTGGCCAGCAAGTCCATCCGCAGCCGCCCCCTGCTGGAGCGCATCCTGGCCATGGGCGGCTTCCGCGGCGTCATGGCGTACACGCTGCCCGAGGCGCTCTGGCTGGCCCGGAACGGCCTCACCGACATCCTGGTGGCCTACCCTACGGCCGACCGGCAGGCCCTGGCCGCCCTCGCCGGTGACACGCGCGCCGCCGCGGAGATCACCGTGACGGTCGACTCCGCCGCCCACCTCGATCACATCGAGGCGGCCGTATCGGAGGTGCGCCCGCGGGCCGAGCTCCGGCTCTGCCTCGACCTCGACGCCGCCTTCGTCGCCTTCGGCCGCCGGGCGGGCGCCCTGCGCTCCCCCATCAGGGAGCCGCACGAGGCCGCCGAGCTGGCCGCCGCCATCGCCAAGCGGCCGGGGCTGCGGCTGGCGGGGCTGCTGGCGTACGAGGCGCAGATCGCCGGCGTCGGCGACGCGCCGCCCTCGAACGCCGCCCGCGCCCGCCTCATCCGGGTCATGCAGTCGCTGTCCGCCAGGGAGCTCATCGTGCGCAGGGGCCGCGTCGTGAACGCCGTGCGCCAGCTCGCCGACCTGGAGTTCGTCAACGGCGGCGGCACCGGCTCCGTCGACCTCACCACGAGGGAGAAGGCCGTGACGGAGCTGGCGGCTGGCTCAGGCTTCTTCCATCCGCGGCTGTTCGACTTCTACCGCCGCTTCACCGGGCGACCCGCCGCGCTGTTCGCGCTGCCGGTGGTGCGCCGCCCGGCCGCGGGCACGGTGACCGTGCTGGGCGGCGGCTACCTCGCCTCGGGGCCGGTCGGCCCGGCCCGCGCGCCCCAGCCGTACCTGCCCGCGGGCCTGCGGTACGCGCCCGAGGAGGGCGCGGGCGAGGTGCAGACGCCGCTGCTCGGCCAGGCGGCGCAGGACCTGCGGATCGGCGACCGGGTGTGGTTCAGGCACGCCAAGGCGGGCGAGCTGTGCGAGCACTTCGACGCGCTGCACCTCATCGACGGCGACACCGTGACGGAGTCGGTGCCGACGTACCGGGGCGAGGGCCGGACGTTCCTCTAGCTCAGAGCCTGCGGCGCCAAAACCCCTCTAGCGCAGGCCGCGCCTGCGGCGGCTGCGGCGCCACAGCACGATGGCCGCCCCCACGACCAGCACCGCGCCGACCCCGATCAGCAGCGGCCCCACCTCGGGACGCTCCTCGTCCCACACCTGCTCAGGATTGTCGCCGAACTCGACCGGCCGCGGCGTCACCCCCAGCGCGTCGCCCACGGACGCCACGAAGTGGCCCGCCCTGCTCCTGACGTCGGCCACCGTGCGCTCAGCGACCCGCTTGGGGCTCACCCGGTCGGCAATGGCGTCGACCGTGTGCGCCAACTCCGCGCGCGTCCGTGCGATCCGCCGCTCCAGCTCGTCGGGATCGGTGTCAGCCATGGCTCTCCTTTCGACCGTACGCGCGTGCCCCGCGCCGCGTGCCGAGCGGGCTCCGTCCGTTCTGGTCGTGATCAGTCTGTCAGGTCGGCGCGCCGTACGGCACAACGGCCGGGCCGGTAGGTTGGCTGGAAGAACCCAGGAGGGCCCATTGACCGAGACCAGACTCACGCCCGGCGACGCCGCGCCGGAGTTCACGCTACCCACAGCCGACGGCGGTACCGTTTCGCTCGACACCTACCGCGGCAAGCGGGTGATCCTCTATTTCTACCCTGCCGCGATGACTCCCGGTTGCACCAAGCAGGCGTGTGATTTCCGCGACAACCTCGGCAGGCTCACGGACGAGGGCTTCGTCGTCCTCGGCGTGTCGAAGGACAAGCCGGAGAAGCTGGCCAAGTTCGCCGAGCGTGACGCGCTGACCTTCCCGCTGCTGTCCGACCCCGACCTGACCGTGCACCAGGCGTACGGCGCGTACGGCCCGAAGAAGCTGTACGGCAAGGAGGTCGTGGGGGTCATCCGCTCGACGTTCGTCATCGACGGCGACGGCAAGGTGGAGCAGGCGCTCTACAACGTGAAGGCGACGGGCCACGTGGCCTCGCTCACGAAGAAGCTCGGCCTGTCCTGACAGCCGGCGGGCCCTTCCGCCGTGAAGGGCCCTCGTCGCCACAAACGCCTCCAGCCCGCATGTGGAGCGCTAAACTGTGTCCAGCCCGCTGCGGCGGGGATGCGCGGGCGTGGCGAAATGGCATACGCGGCAGGTTTAGGTCCTGTTGGTGGAGACACTGTGGGGGTTCGAGTCCCCCCGCCCGCACACCTGTCAGCCCGTGTAGGTGGGCTCCGGATACAGATAGTCGGAGTCCGACGACTCGTCGGGCACGATCTCTTCATACGGCTGCAGGACACACGTGCCGCGGTCCTCTTCGAGGTAGCAGTCGGGCGCTCTCAGCTCGGGACCCCAGTGGCGGTGCCGCCCCCAGCCCGGGTCCTCCATGAACATGTCGTACCTGTCGCCCTCGTGCGCGAGGTCGTTGAAGGCCGCCACGGTGACGCCGCCCAGCAAGCCGCCGACCAGCAGTCCGATCAGCCCGGCGCCCATGAGCTGGGTGCGCCGGCGGCGCAGGTAGTCGGCGAAGGGCGAGGAGGACTCGCGCTCCCACGGGGCGGGGTTCGGCTTGGTGGGCGGGATGTAGGCGTAGGCCTGGTCGGCCTGCTCGCCGTACTTCAGCGGTCCCGGCTCGGGCAGCTCCTGCGTCGGCTGAGACAAGGTCGGGTCGCGCGGCGCTTCCTCTTCGCCGCGCGACCCGGCGTCGCGATCATGATCCGCCATCACGATCTCCCTTTACTCGCCCCGCAGGGGGCGCTCCCAGTAATAGAGGATGCCAAAGCCACCGTAAGCCCCATGTAAGAGCAAATCCATGTAAGACCTGGGTCGTACTCTCACTTCCGCCTTCAGGTGGACCAATGTGCGATCGGCGCTACATATCGTGATGATGTGTTCGGCAGGGTACGGGCGTGGTCCACGCGCCACGCGAAGCTGGCGGGCGTCCTGCGGGTGGGCCCCCTGGGGGTGTTGTGCGCCCTCCTGGCGGTGCCGTACGCGGCGACGACTCCCCCGGGCGGCGACGTCCTCCTCCACGTGGCCGGTTACCTGGGGCTGGCGGCGGCCTTGATCGCACCGCTGTGGTGGCGTGACAGGCCGCTCGTCTCGTTCGCCGTCGTGTCGCTGGTCAGCTTCGGGCAGTGGCTGGCGGAGGTCGATCTGCAGCCCGCCAACCTCGCGGTGCTGGTGGCGCTGTGGGCGGTGGCCTACCAGTGCTCGTTCCGCTGGGCGCTGGCCGCGTGCCTGGTGGCGGAGCTGGGGGTGTTCCTGGCGCTGCTCAACTGGGAGATCGCCACGTTCGGGATGTTCTTCAGCGGCTCGATCTTCGTGGTGACGATCTGGCTGACCGGCCTGTACGCCAACACGCGCCGCCGCTACCTGGAGGGCCTGGAGGAACGCGCCGAACGGGCGGAGCGCGAACGCGACCAGCAGGCCAGGATGGCGGCGGCGGCCGAGCGGGCCAGGATCGCCAGGGAGCTGCACGACGTGGTGGCCCACAACGTCAGCGTCATGGTGGTCCAGGCCGACGGCGCGGGCTACGCCATGGACAGCGACATGGAGCAGGCCCGCCTGGCCGTCAGGAACATCTCCAGGACCGGCCGCGCCGCGCTCGCCGAGATGCGCAGGATGGTGGGCGTGCTGCGCGAGAACGAGGACGACGGCACCGACTACACGCCCCAGCCGGGCCTGGGCCAGCTTGAGGACCTCGTCCGCGGCTCGGCCGTCCCTGCCAGCCTGCGGGTCGGCGGCGCGCCGGCCGAGCTGCCGGAGGGCCAGCAGCTCACGGTCTACCGCATCGTCCAGGAGGCGCTGACGAACGCGCTCAAGCACGGCGGCCCCGGCGTCGAGGCCGCCGTGGAGATCGACTACCTCGGCTCCGAGCTGGTCGTCCGTGTGACCGACAACGGCCGGGGCGCGGCGGCCCCGCCGGGCTCCGGCGGGCACGGCCTGATCGGCATGCGCGAGCGGGTCGGCATGTACGGCGGCGCGGTCTCGGCGGCCCCCCGGCAGGGCGGCGGCTTCGAGGTGCTGGCGAGGTTGCCCATGGCGAAGGCGGCGTAGATGATCAGGGTGATGCTGGTCGACGACCAGGAGCTGTTGCGGGCCGGGTTCAGGATGGTGCTCGGGGCGCAGCCCGACATCGAGGTGGTGGCGGAGGCGGGCGACGGCGTCACGGCGCTGGAGCTGCTCAAGACCACCGAGGTGGACGTGGTGCTGATGGACGTGCGCATGCCCGTCATGGACGGCGTGGAGGCCACCAGGCACATCCAGGGCCCGAAGGTGCTCATCCTGACCACGTTCGACCTCGACGAGTACGCCTTCGCGGCGGTCAAGGCGGGCGCGGCCGGGTTCCTGCTGAAAGACGTGCCGCCGGCCGACCTGGTCAGCGCGATCAGGGTGGTGCACGCGGGCGACTCGGTGGTGTCGCCGGCCACGCTGCGGCGGATGCTGGACCGCTTCGCCGCGCAGCTCCCGGCCGACGCCCCGGTGACGCCGGCGGTGGGCGAGCTGACGCCGCGCGAGCGGGAGGTGCTGCTCATGGTGGCGCGCGGCCTGTCGAACCTGGAGATCGCGGCGCGTCTGGAGGTGGCCGAGGCGACGGTCAAGACGCATCTGGGGCGGGTGCTGGCCAAGCTGGGGCTGCGCGACCGGGCGCAGGTGGTGGTGTTCGCGTACGAGGCGGGGCTGGTGGTGCCCTCGGGTGGGCGCGAGAATCGGCCGAAAGTCTGAGCGGGGTCATCCAGCGGCGCACCCGAAGTCCCTCCTCAAGGCCCACGAGATACGAAATTTCCACTCCTAGCGTGAGTCGCGGCTGCAAATCACGACAAGGAGTGAAAGTGACGCTCACAGAGACCCGGCGCCAGGCCCCGCCCGCCGTGGTGGCCACCGACCTGAGCAAGGTGTACGGCCAGGGCGACGCCCGGGTGCACGCGCTGCGCGGGGTGAACGTGTCCTTCGCCACCGGGGCGTTCACCGCCATCATGGGCCCGTCGGGCTCCGGCAAATCCACGCTCATGCACTGCCTGGCCGGCCTCGACACGGCCACGTCCGGCACGGTGCACGTCGGCGACGTGGAGCTGACCGGGCTGAGCGACAAGCGGCTCACGCTGCTGCGCCGCGAGCGGATCGGCTTCATCTTCCAGGCCTTCAACCTGCTGCCCACGCTCACCGCCGAGCAGAACATCCGCCTGCCCCTCGACATCGCCGCCCGCCAGGCCGACCAGGTGCTGTTCGACCGGGTGATCGAGACCGTCGGGCTGCGCGACAGGCTCGCGCACCGGCCCGCCGAGCTGTCGGGCGGCCAGCAGCAGCGGGTGGCCGTGGCCAGGGCGCTCATCAGCAAGCCCCAGGTGATCTTCGCCGACGAGCCCACCGGGAACCTGGACTCGCGCAGCGGCGCCGAGGTCCTGTCCTTCCTGCGCACCTCGGTCCGCGAGCTGGGCCAGACCATCGTCATGGTCACGCACGACCCGGTCGCGGCCTCGTACGCCGACCGGGTGGTGTTCCTGCGCGACGGCGAGCTGGTCACCGAGCTGGCCGCGCCGACGCCGCAGAGCGTGCTGGACACCCTCGTCCGGCTGGAGGCGTGAGGTGCTCAGGACCGCGCTCGCCGGGCTGCGCGCGCACCGGCTCAGGCTGCTGCTCACGTCGCTTGCGATCATGCTCGGGGTGGGGTTCATCGCGGGTACGTTCGTGCTGAACGACACCGTCCAGGCCGGCTTCGACCAGCGCGTCACGGCCGACGCGGGCAAGGTGGACGTCGCCGTGCTGCCCGCCGGGCCCGACGGGACGATCCCCCGTGAGGTGCTGGAACGGGTGCGCGCGCTGCCCGGCGTGACCGAGGCGCAGGGGCTGATCAGGGCGAGCGCGCCCGTCCTCGGCAAGGACGGCAAGGCCGCCGGCAACCTGCCCACCACGGCCCTGTCCGTCGTCCGCGGCCCGCTCGACCGCACCGACGTCGTCTCAGGCACCGGCCCCGGCACCGACGACCGCGCCGCCGTCCTGGACGAGAACACCGCCAAGGCCGAGGGCTTCCGGATCGGCGACCCGATCACGGTGCTCGGCCCGGGGCAGGAGCGGCACACGTTCAGGCTGGTCGGCCTGATCGACACCGGCGTGGACCAGCTGCTCACCTACACCGGCGCGGTCGGCTTCACCCCCGCGGTCGCGCAGCGCATGACGGGCGCCAAGGGGTACGCGGAGATCGACGTGGCGGGCACGGTGTCGAAGCAGGCCGTGGCGGCGGCCACCGGCGGCGTGTACACCGTCAAGACCGGCGCCGAGCTGGCCGAGGACCTGGCCGCGGCGGCCGGCGTGCAGTCGCGGATGCTGACGCTCGGCCTGCTGATGTTCGGCGTCGTCGCGATGATGGTGGCCGCGCTGGTCATCTACAACACCTTCAACATCCTCGTCGCCCAGCGCACCCGGGAGATGGCGCTGCTGCGCTGCATCGGGGCCACGCGCGGGCAGGTGTTCGGCTCGATCGTGCTGGAGTCGGCCGTCGTGGGCCTGCTGGCCTCCGCGCTGGGCCTGCTCATCGGGTACGGCCTCGCGACGCTCACGCTGACCGTGCTCGGCGCGCTCGACGCCCCGCTGCCCACCGACGCGGCGGTCTCGCTCACCCCGCTCACCATCGCGACCGGTCTGGCCGTGGGGGTCGTCGTCACGATGGGCGCGGCCCTGCTGCCCGCCCGCTCCGCCACCCGCGTGCCGCCGATCGCGGCGCTGCGCAGCCAGCCGGAGGAGCAGACGTTCCGCACGGGCCTGGCGCGCGCCGGCTTCACGGCGCTGTTCCTGGTGGCCGGGCTCGGCGCGACGGTCGCCGGCGCGTTCGTGCTGGAGCCCGGCGAGCCCGCGCTCTTCGCGGTCATGGGCGGCGGCACGCTGACCTTCCTGGCGGTGCTCATCCTGGGCCCGGTGCTGGTCAGGCCGCTGAGCGCGCTGGTGGGCTGGCTCCCGCGACGGCTGTTCGGGGTGCCGGGCCGCCTCGCGGTGGACAACTCAGGACGCAACCCGCGCCGGGCCGCCACCACCACGGTCGCGCTGACGATCGGGGTGACGCTGATGACGCTGATCACGGTGGTGACCGCGTCCACCAGGCTGACGATGACGGCCAAGCTGGACGAGCAGTTCCCCGTCGACTACCTGCTGGCCAGTCAGGAACGCGACTCCGTCATCCCCAGGTCCGTGGCCGAGGAGCTGCGCGGCCGTCCCGAGCTGTCGTCGGTGGGGCAGATCCGCGAGGTCGAGACGCGAGTGGCGGGCAAGCGCCTGGCCGTGGGGACGTTCAGCGGCGGCATCGACCCGTTCGTCACCGCCGGCTCGATGAACGGGTTCGGCGCGGGCCAGGTGGCGCTGGACGAGGCCACGGCCGAGCGGGTCGGCGCCCGGCTGGGCGGCACGGTGACGATGCGGACGGAGCGCGCGGGCACCGTGTCGCTGAAGGTGGTCGCGCTGCTCGACGGCGACCAGTCGTCGCTGCCGCCCGTCACGGTCGCGGAGCAGCCGTTCGAGTCCTACTTCGGCGCGGTGCCCGACTCCCGCGTGATGGTGACCATCGCGGACGGCGTGCCCGCCGGCACGGCCCGCGCGGTGGTGGACGCCGCCGCCGCGCCCTACCCGACCGTGCTGGTGTCCAGCTCGACGGAGGTACGCGGGCAGTTCGACGAGACCCTCGACATGCTGCTCATGATCATCACTGGGCTGCTGGGGCTGGCGATCCTCATCTCGCTCCTCGGCATCGCCAACACGCTCTCGCTCTCCGTCCACGAACGGACCAGAGAGTCCGCCCTGCTGCGCGCCCTCGGCCTGTCCCGTCCGCAGCTCCGCCGCATGTTGTCGGTGGAGGCGCTGGTGCTCGGGCTGATCGGGGCGCTGGTGGGGGTGGTGCTGGGGGTCGCCTTCGGGTGGGCGGCGATGCGCGCGATGCTGAACGGGGCCCTGTTCTCGGCGCCCGTGGGGCAGATCGTGCTGTTCGTGGTGCTGTCGGGGGTGGCGGGGGTGCTGGCGGCGGTGCTGCCTGGCCGGCGGGCTGCCCGGGCTTCGATCGTGGACTCCCTCGCCACCGGCTGACCCGGACGAATACCCCTTTGCCGAATAAATCCGAAAAACCCGGATAGATGGTACGTGCAGGGTCGGGCGTCTTATGGGGGCGGCGCCCGGCCTCGTACTGCGGCGATCAGCGTGGCGATCAGCGTGGCGTGCGGCCCGGCCACAGGTCGGCCACCGTCTCCGGGTCCAGCAGCGGCCGCGCCACCACCTCACCCGTGAACCGGTCGATCACCACGCACCCGCCCCCGACCGTCTCCGGCAACCTCGCCGGATCGTCCGGCTCCAGGTCGCGGACCCACGCCACGTACCCGCCGTCGAACCCGAACACCCCCACCGGCAGCGCCTCCCCGGGCGGGCGCACGCCGTTGTAGTACTCCTCGGCCAGCGCCCTGGCCTCCTCCAGGTTCATCGCGGACGCCCCCGCCGATCGAGAATCACGCAGAACACCCCGGTCACCGTCCGGTACGGCGGCTCGACCGACAGGTGACCCCGCTGGGCGTCGATCCAGATCACCTCGCCGTCGTAGTTGACCGCGTTCCAGGCGTGCGAACCGCCGCCCGGCCAGCGCACCACGATCACGGCCGCCGCGCCGTGCCCGGCGTCGAGCAGCCGGCGCGCGATCAGCGGGTAGGCGTGCCGGCCCTGGCCCGCGTACTGGAGGCGGTGGCCCGCCCACCGCTCGATCCTGGCCACGCTGCCCTGCTCGCCCGTCAGCACCGGGCGGCCGATCCGGTCGTACTCGGGCAGCCTCGGCGCGGCCGTCGCGGGCTCGCCGTGCCAGGTGGACAGCACGGCCAGCGCGCAGTCGGCGGCGTTGGACGAGCGGAACGGGTCGTCCGCTGGGCCGCCGCCGTTCACCAGTCGCACCCAGGTGCCGCGCGGGTCAGGGAACCTCACGCCGGGCCGCAGCGCTTCGGCGAGGTCCCGCTCCACCTGCGGGTCCGGCTGAGCCAGCCCGCCCGGCATCCCGTACGGGCGGCTGTCGGCGAGCTTGGGCGGCCGGTTGGGCCCGTCGAACCAGTCCTGCTCGGCGACGGGCACCCCGAACTCCGCACCACCGTCCCGCCCCCGGCAGGCGATCGGCTCGTAACCGAACCCCTGCCCAGGCCACACCCGGCCCGGCCCGGCCGTGCCAGGCAACGCCTCGCCCGATCGCGCCATGCCTGGCAACGCCATGCCCCGCAGTGCGTCGCCAGGTCGCGCCATGCCGGGCAGCGCGTCGCCCGGTCGCGTTCGGCTGGCTCCCGGCAGACGACCGGCAGCCGCCTCATGCCCCGCCCACACCTGCCCGCCGGCCGGCTCGTCGTCGGTCCGTGCCGGGTCGGCGGCCAGCTCGTAGTCGAGCCACCGCACGCCCTCGCCCACCACAGGGTTGTACCACCCGTCCTGAAGGGCCCACCGGACACTCGGCTTGCGCTCGCTGACCACGGCCTGCCTCCTGTCATGCTCGACGACCGATCGTAGAGGCGGCGCCGTGTCAGAGGGACGTACTCCGCGAAGAATCTCCACCTTCACTGAGGCCTTCACCAGCGATAACACCCCAAACCATGGCGTCACGCCACCTGCACGGTGATCGAGTGCCAGCCGGTCGCGCCGTCGGGCGCGGGTGGGGCGGGCTGCTCGGTCTGCGTACGCCCGGCGGCGTCGGTGGCCCGCACCTCGATCGTGTGCTCGCCGGGCGTCGCCGCCCAGTCGATCGACCACTGCCGCCACGTGTCGGGCCCGGGCACCTCGGCCAGCTTGGCCTGCCGCCACTGACCGCGATCCACCCGCACCTCCACCGCGTCCACCCCGGTGTGCTGCGCCCACGCCACCCCGGCGATCGTGGCGGAGCCCGCCTTCAGCGAGCCGCCCGAGCTGGGGACGTCGATGCGCGACTGCGTCTTGATCGGGCCCTTGGCGGACCAGCCGCGCGGCGTCCAGTACGCCTCGTCCTGGTCGAACCTGGTCACCTTGACGTCCACGACCCACTTGGTGGCCGACACGTACCCGTACAGGCCGGGCACCACCTGCCGCACGGGGAAGCCGTGGTCCACGGGGAGCGCCTCGCCGTTCATCGCCACCGCGAACAGCGCGTCGCGGCCGTCCATCACCACGTCCAGCGGGGTGCCGCAGGTGAAGCCGTCCGCCGAGGTGGACAGCAGCATGTCGGCGTCGGACCGCAGCCCGGCGCTGCGCAGCACGTCGGCCATCCGCGCGCCCAGCCAGCGGGCGTTGCCCGCGTAGGGGCCGCCGACCTCGTTGGAGACGCAGGTCAGCGTGACGTCCGCCTCGGTGAGCGGCAGCTTCAGCAGGTCGGCGAACGTCAGCTCGACGGGGCGGTCCACCAGGCCGTGGATGCGCAGCGTCCAGTCGGCCGGGTCCACCTGGGGGACGACCAGGGCGGTGTCCACCCGGTAGAAGTCCTTGTTCGGCGTGATGAACGGGGACAGCCCGCCGATCCGCAGGTCCGCGCCCGCCGGGATGGGCTTGGCGGCGACCGCCGGGCTGGGCAGCGTCACCCCGCCGCGCGCGGCGTCCACGGTGCGCCGGCTGCCGAGCTGCTGCCCGAGCACCGCGCCCGCCCCTGCCACCACCACGCCTCCTGCGACGCCGGTCAGCAGCCGCCTCCGGTCGAACGTAGGCGCCTCACCTCCGGCCCGCATCACCACCGGCCGCTCCACCTCCGGCCCGGGGCCGCCTCCGCCCTGCGGCAAGGCACCGTCGTCCGCGCCGGACGCCTCACCGGGCGCATCACCGGGCGCATCACCACGCCTGGCCGGCGCCTCGTCAGGCTCGCGGTCGCGTCCGTCAGACGCCTCACCGGACGCGCCGCCGCGTACGTCAGACGCCTCGCCGACCACTGCACGCCGCAGCAGCCACCCCAGCGCCCAAGCCCCGACCGCCACCCCCACCACGGTGGGCACCGCGTCGAAGGCTCCGGCGTCAGGACGGGTGACCACCGCCACCACGCCCACGACCCCGAACAGCGCGAACCCCAGATACCCGGCCCACAACCACCGCCGCGCCACCAGCCCGATGACGGCGGCCACGGCGGCGAGGACCACCAGCACCCCGCCCACCAGCACGGCCTTGTCGTTCTCGCCGAACGCCCGGATGGCGAAGTCCTTGACCGGGGCGGGCGTCAGATCGACGGCGGCGTCACCGACGGCCACCACGGGGAACGTCGTGGGCCCCACGAGGGCGGCCACGAGCTGCGCGACTCCGAGGGCGACGCCCCCGGAGACCAATCCCGCCAGGGCCCCCGCCCAAGCGGGAACCGTTGTTTTCCTCTGCACACCACGAAGGTACGTCCCCGCGGGCAGGGCAATCCTTACGCGGGGGTTACGACGCGAGCAGTTCGCGCACGACGGGCGCCAGGGCGCGGAAGGCCCGGCCCCGGTGGCTGATGGCGTCCTTCTCCTCGGGCGTCAGCTCGGCCGTGGTGCGCGTCTCCCCCTCAGGCACGAAGATCGGGTCGTACCCGAAGCCTCCGGACCCGCGGCGCGCACGGACGAGGCTGCCCGGCAGCGTGCCCTCCACCACCCGGTGCTCCCCGGACGGCAGCGCGAGCGCGGCGGCGCAGGCGAAGTGGGCGGTGAGCTTGTCGTCGGGCACGTCGGAGACCTGGGCGAGCAGCAGGTCGAGGTTGGCGTCGTCGGCGCCGTGGCGGCCGGCCCAGCGGGCCGAGAAGACGCCGGGCATGCCGTTCAGCACGTCCACGCAGAGGCCTGAGTCGTCGGCGACGGCGGGCAGGCCCGAGCCCTGGGCGACCGCGTGCGCCTTGAGCAGGGCGTTCTCCTCGAACGTGACCCCGGTCTCGGCGATCTCGCCGATCGAGGGGAACTCTTCGAGCCCGACGATGTCGAACCCGGCGAGGATGCGGCGCAGCTCCGCGATCTTGCCTTCGTTGCGGGTGGCCAGCACGATCTTCATGACGCCAGGGCCTCCTGCTGGATCAGGGTCAGCTCCTCGCAGCCGGCCACGGCCAGGTCGAGGAGCTGGTCGAGCGCCCGCCGGTCGAAGGGAGCGCCCTCGGCCGTGCCCTGGACCTCGACGAACTTGCCGTCGCCGGTCATCACGACGTTCATGTCGGTCTCGGCGGCGACGTCTTCGGTGTAGCACAGGTCGAGCATCGGCACGGAGCCGACCACGCCGACGGAGACGGCGGCGACGGAGCCGATGAGCGGGTCGCCGGGGCACATGCGGCGCTCGCGCATCCAGGCGACGGCGTCGGCCAGCGCGACGTAGGCGCCGGTGATGGCGGCGGTCCTGGTGCCGCCGTCGGCCTGCAGCACGTCGCAGTCGAGCAGAATGGAGTTTTCCCCCAACGCCTTGTAATCGACGCAGGCGCGCAGCGAACGGCCGATCAACCGGGAAATCTCGTGCGTGCGCCCGCCGATTTTGCCGCGGACCGATTCACGATCGTTACGCGTATTGGTCGCCCGCGGCAGCATCGCGTATTCGGCCGTAACCCAGCCCTGGCCACTGCCCCTGCGCCAGCGCGGCACGCTGTCCTGGACGGACGCCGCGCACAACACCCGGGTGCCGCCGAATTCGACGAGCACGGACCCCTCGGCATGCGTCAGCCATTGCCTGGTGATGGTTATCGCGCGTAGCTGGTCGGGGTTGCGGCCATCCTGTCGGGACATGCAGATCACCCTATCTCCGCGGCACGACACTCTTGACCAAATGTGTCCGCCACATGGATCCTTACGCAATGACAACGGGGGTGTTGCGAAACCCTGACTTCCTCCGGTTCCTCAGTTCGCATGTGGCGAACGAACTTGGGGCGAATATCTCGCGCGTGGCCCTTCCGCTGGTAGCCGTGCTGGTGTTGCACGCCGGACCCGCGGAGGTGGGGGTGCTGTCGTCGTTACAGACGGCGGCGTTCCTGTTGATCGGTCTGCCCACGGGGGTGTGGGTCGACCGGATGCGCAAGCGACGCGTGATGATGGTGTCCGACCTGGTGAAGTTCGTGCTGCTGGGAAGCATTCCGGCGGCGGCCGCACTCGACGTGCTGACGATCGAGATGATGTTCGCGGTGGCGCTGCTGGCGGGGGTGTCGCAGGTCTTCAACGACGTGGCCGATCAGACGTACCTGCCTCATCTGGTGAGCACGCCGCAGCTCAGCGACGGCAACGCCAAGCTGGAGGTCGTCCGGTCGGGAGCGTTCCTGGCGGGGCCGGGGGTGGGTGGCGCGCTGGTGCAGTTGGTGGGCGCGCCGCGCACGATCGTGGCCACCGCGATCGGCGCGCTGGCCTCGGTGTTCCTGCTGCTGGCGATCAGGGCGCCGGACAAGCCGCCCGCCGACGCCGAGCACGGGCCGCTGCTGCGGGGCATCCGCGAGGGCCTGTCGTACGTGTGGCGGGACCGGCTGCTGAGGGCCTTCGTGGCCACGTCCGGGATCAACAACCTGTGCGTGAGCGGCGTGCTCGGCCTGTCGGTGCTGTTCCTGGCCCAGACCGTCAGGCTGTCGCCCGGCGCGGTCGGCGTGCTGCTCATGTCCGGCGGGATCGGCGGCGTGCTGGGCGGGCTGACCGGCGGCTGGCTGGCGAGGAAGCTGGGCAGCGCCAGGGCGACCTGGCTGGCCATCCTGATCGGCGCCCCGGCCGGGCTGCTGCTGCCCATGACGCAGGCCGACTGGCGGGTGGTGTGCTTCGCCGTCACCTCGATCATGATCTCCTGGGCCGCGACCATGTCGAACGTCGGCCAGACCACCTACCGGCAGACCGTCACCCCCGATCACCTGCTCGGCCGGGTCAACGCGTCGGTGCGTTTCGTGACGTGGGGCGTGATGCCGCTGGGCGCGCTGGTGGGCGGGCTCGTCGCGCAGCAGATCGGGGTGCGGGAGGCGTTGTGGCTGCTCATGATCTGCCGGGTGGCAGCGTTCGTGCCGCTGCTGTTCTCGCCGCTGCCGCACGCGCGCGACTACACCGACCTGCAGGCGAAGACCTGACCGCACCGCCAGGTCACGGCCGTCAGGTCGCGGGACGCCAGGTCGCGGGCCGTCAGGTGAGGTCGTAGACGGCGCCGCTGCGGGCCAGCTCCACCGGCCCCGCGTAACCGCCGCCCGAGGCCTCCTCCAGCACGGTGGCCTGGTCGTTCCACGGGACGAGGTGCGTCAGCACGAGCCTGCCCACGTCGGCCTTGGCCGCGTGCTCGGCCGCCTGGCGGCCGGTCAGGTGCAGGTCGGGAGGCAGGTCGGGGCCCTCCACGAACGACGCCTCGCACAGCAGCAGGTCGGTGCCCGCGGCCAGCTTGACCAGCTCGTTCGACTCGCCGGTGTCGCCGGAGTAGGCCATGCTCCTGCCGCCGTTGGAGACGCGGAACCCGTACGCCTCGACGGGGTGGTTGACCAGCCCGGCGGTGAGCGTGAACGGCCCGATCTCGTACGAGCCCGGCGTCAGCGTGACGAACTCGAACGCGGTCTCCAGCCCCGGCTCCTCCGGCATGCCGTACGCGGCCGCCAGCCGGGCGGGCGCGTCGGCGGGCGCGTAGACCGGCACCAGGGGATACGGCGCGGAAGGGCCGTAGGTGCGTGCCACGTGGTATCCGCACACGTCGAGACAGTGGTCGGCGTGCAGGTGCGACAGGCAGATGGCGTCCACGTCGTACAGGCCGATGTGGCGTTGCAGCGCGCCCAGCGACCCGCTGCCGAGGTCGAGCAGCAGCCTGAACCCGTCGGCTTCGAGAAGGTAGCAGGATGCGGGGCTGTCGGGGCCGGGGTAGCTCCCGGAACATCCGACGATGGTCACCTTCATGTGGGCCTCCCGTTATAGGTAGTACCCCCCACTGGTGCTACTTCGACCACGTCGATCTCCGGGCCCAGGAATCGTCGCCCGAGGCGGGCGAAGAGCAGGGAGTCGCCGGTGGCGCGGAAGCGGTGCCGGGGGGTGGCTCCGCCTCCCGCCGCCAGGTCGCGGTCGTGCAGGATCCGGTAGACGTCCTTGGCCGTCTCGTCGGCGCTGGAGATCAGCGTGACGCCTTCGCCGGCGACGTAGGAGATGGCGCCGGTGAGCAGCGGGTAGTGCGTGCAGCCGAGGATGAGCGTGTCGCATCCGGCCGCTTTGACGGGCTCCAGGTACTCGCGGACGACCTCGATGAGCTCGTCGCTCGTCGTCTCCCCGCGCTCGACGTAGTCCACCAGGCGTGGGGCGGCCACGCCGGTGAGCTGCACGTCGGGCGCCGCGGTGAAGGCGTCGTGGTAGGCCATGGAGTCGATGGTGGCCCTGGTGGCGATGACGCCGACCCGGCCGTTGCGGGTGGCGCGCACCGCGCGCCGGGTGGCCGGCATGATCACTTCGACGACGGGGACGTCGTAGCGCTCGCGGGCGTCGCGCAGCACGGCCGAGCTGGCGCTGTTGCAGGCGATCACGAGCATCTTGACGTCCTGCTCGACCAGGTGGTCCATGACCTCCAGGGCGTACGCGCGCAACTCCGCGATGCGTTTGGGCCCGTACGGCTGGTGGGCCGTGTCGGCCACGTAGGTGATGGATTCGTGAGGGAGCTGGTCGATGATCGCACGTGCGACCGTCAGGCCGCCGACCCCGCTGTCGAAGATCCCAATACTTGCGTCCGGCACGCTCTAGAGGGTAGGCGACCTGCACGATCAACACTGCGTAAGAATGCTCACACTGCGGCGCGTGTGGCTTGAAAGGCTGTTGCCTTCCTCACACCAGAAGCGCACTTAGCGCGATATTTCAGCCCCGTCCGACGCGGGCGAGCTGACGGGATTGGGCGACGAGACGCCCGGCCGAGTCGCGCACCTCCACCTCCTCGTCGAACCAGCCGTCGGCGACCAGCCGGCCGCTGCCGAGGAGCGTGAGCCAGCCGGGCGCGGGCAGGGCGCGCAGGTGCCAGGTGAGGTCCACGGTGGGCGCCCAGCCGCGCCCGCCGGCGGAGAACACCACGGGCGGCAGCGCGTCCACGGCCAGCGCCAGCACGTACGGGTCGGCGTCCTGCGGCTCGGCCATCCTGAAGTACGCCCGCGACTCCGGCCGCCCGGTCGGCTCGCCCTTCAGCCAGCCGATGGTGGGCGGGTCGAACAGCAGGTCCATCTGGGCGTTCAGCGTCATGCCTGACTCGGGCTTGGGCTCGGGCAGCTTGGCGCAGTCCTCGATCGGGGGCATGCGGTGCGGCGCCTCGTCGCGGTAGAGCGGCTCGGCGTCGTGCAAGGTGGCCGTGGTGATCAGGCCCTCGATCACGCCCACGCCGTCCTGCACCAGCGTCGCCCTGGCGAACGCGGCCGTCCTGCCCGCCTTCAGCGGCTCGATCCTGACCTGCGCGGGCCCGGCGACCGGCGCCTTCAGGAACTGGGCCGTCTGGCTCACGGGGTGCTCGAAAGGCGAGGCGTCCACCGCCGCGCGCAGGATCACGGCCATCAGGTAGCCGCCGTTGAGCGGGCCGCCGATCGCGTATCCAGGGTCGAGACACACGTCGTAGGTGTTCTCGTCCACCCGGATCGCCTGCGTGGCCTCGTCGAACTTGGTCATCCGCCCTGCCTCATATCTGGAACTATGTTCTAGACACTCTAGAGCATTCTTCCCTCAGCGCGCCTACCTGCGAAAACGTGATTCGGCTGACAACGTTTGATCATGGCAAGTGTCACCGAACTCATCGGTCAGTCCGTTTGGGACTCCAACGGGGTGTGGGTCGGTTTCGTGGTGGACATCCGGGTCGTCAGGCACAGGGGCGAGCTCCAGCAGAGCCACACGGTCTACGGCCTGGTTGTCTCCAGCCGCCGCGCCCCGCTGCTGCTCGGCCTCACCCGTGATCGCCAGGGCCGATCGGCGTGGCTGTCCCGGACGCTGGCGCGCCTGGTCTACGCCGGCTGCACGTTCGTGCCGTGGGAGAACGTCATGGACTACGGGGACGGCGAGGTGCACATCGATGTCCTGAGAAAAGAGCTGAACAGGGTCTAATTTCAACTTCAGCACATTGCAAGCGCTCGTCTAGCAACATCAGCTACTTTCTCTGTGGTCAAAAGTCCACATTGTGAGTTGAGTGATGTCTGCGAACAATCCCCCCTATGGCCAGGATCCTGACCGGACCACGGCGTACAACTGGAACCAGGGGCAGCAACCGGAGCAGCAGCCGACGGCTCAGTACCCGGGCCCGCCCTACCCGCCGCAGCAGCCGTACCAGCAGCAGCAGTACGGCCAGCCGCAGTACGACGCTCAAGGTCAGGGTGCCTACGGTCAGCAGGCGTCCTACGGCCAGCAGCCCTCCTACGGCTCCCAGTACGGGCAGCAGCAGCCCTCCTACGGCGGCGCGCCCCAGTACGGCGGCCAGCAGCCCCAGCAGGGCTGGCAGCAGGACCAAGGCGGCTGGCAGCAGCAACCTCAGCAGGGCGGCTGGCAGCAGGACCAGCAGCCTCAGCAGGGCTGGCAGCAGCAGGGCCCCGACGGCTTCGGCCCGCCCGCGCCGGTCAAGAAGGGCCGCAAGAGCTGGATCATCGCCGTCTCGGCGGCGCTCGCCGTGATCCTGCTCGGCGGCGGCGCGGTCTGGGCCGTGGGCGCGTTCGGCGGTGGCGGCACCCAGCCGAACGACGTGCTCCCCGCGAACTCGATCGCCTACGCCCGCCTCGACCTCGACCCGGCCGCGAACCAGAAGCTGGCGCTGTTCCAGCTCGCCAGGAAGTTCACGGTCACCAAGGACTCCTTCTCCGGCGAGGACCCGCGCAAGGCGGTGTTCGACCTGATCAACGAGCAGGACGAGGACAGCGAGCTGGACTTCGCCAAGGACGTCGACCCGTGGCTGGGCAGCCGGATCGGCTTCGCCGCCGTCCCCTCCGGCAAGGAGGAGCCAGACGTCGCGGTGGCCGTCCAGGTCAAGGACCAGGAACTGGCCAAGGCCGGCATCGCCAAGCTGATGGACGGCGACAAGTACGGCGTCGCCTTCCGCGAGGACTACGCGCTGCTCAGCTCCACCCAGGCGCTGGCCGACAAGTACGCCCAGGCCGAGGGCAGCCTGTCCGACAACGCCGAGTTCAGCGACGACATGGGCACCGTCGGCGAGCAGGGCGTGCTGTCGTTCTGGGCCGACATGGGCGGCCTGATCGAGCTGGCCAAGAAGGAGATCCCGGCCGACCAGCAGGCGGCCGTCGACCAGGTCAAGGACGCCAGGTTCGCCGGCGCGCTGCGCTTCGACAGCGCCTACGTCGAGCTGGCCGGGATCGTCCGGGGCGCCAAGGGCATGACCCCGCAGGGCGACCTGCCCAAGGCCGACCTCGGCACGCTGCCCGCCTCCACCGCGGGCGCCCTGTCGATCTCCGGCCTCGACCAGATCGTCACCAAGCAGTGGGCCGAGATCGAGAAGCAGGCCACGGCGGCCGGCAGCACCGAGATCAGCCAGATGCTGCAGCAGGCCAAGACCCAGTTCGGCCTGGAGCTGCCCGGCGACCTGGCCACCGTCTTCGGCAAGAACTTCACCGTCGCCGTCGACAGCCAGGGCCTGGACAGCGACCAGATCAAGGGCGGCGTGCGCATCATGACCGACCCGGCCAAGGCGCAGGCCATCCTCGACAAGGTGCAGGCTGCGCTGGCGCAGAACGGCGGCGCGGCCCCGCAGATCGCCAAGGTCTCCGGCGACGGCGTCTTCACGGTGGCGACCACCGACGAGTACGCCAAGGCGCTGGCCGCGGAGGGCACGCTGGCCGACTCGGAGACGTTCCAGACGGCGATCCCCAACGCGTCCGACGTGAACTACGCGCTCTTCGTGGACCTCGACAAGGTCGAGAAGCTCTACCTGGCCTCCATGGAGGGCGACGACAAGGCCAACGCCCAGGTGCTGCGGGCGGTCGGGCTGAGCGGCACGCAGACCGACACCGAGGCGACGTTCTCCCTGCGGCTGCTGTTCAACTGACGGCGATAGAACGAAAGGGCGGCCGGTCGACGATGACCGGCCGCCCTTCGTTTTGCGCTCTCAGGCCCAGAGCTGGCCCTCCAGGCGCTCCTCGGCCTCCTCCAGGGTGCCCTCGTAGGCGCCCGTGGACAGGTACTTCCAGCCGCCGTCGGCCACCACGAACACGACGTCGGCCCGCTCACCGGCCTGGACGGCCTTCCTGGCGACGCCCAGCGCGGCGTGCAGCGCGGCCCCGGTCGAGACGCCGGCGAAGATGCCCTCGGCGGCCAGCAGCTCGCGGGTGCGCTTGAGCGCGTCGGCCGAGCCCACCGAGAAGCGGGTGGTCAGCACCGACTCGTCGTAGAGCTCGGGGATGAACCCTTCGTCCACGTTGCGCAGCCCGTACACCAGCTCGCCGTAACGCGGCTCGGCCGCGACGATCTGGACGTCCGGCACCCGCTCGCGCAGGAACCGGCCGACCCCCATGAGCGTGCCCGTGGTGCCGAGCCCGGCCACGAAGTGGGTGATCGTGGGCAGGTCGTCCAGGATCTCGGGGCCGGTGGTCTCGTAGTGGGAGCGCCAGTTGGCCGGGTTGCCGTACTGGTAGAGCATCACCCAGTCGGGGTGCTCCGCGGCCAGCCCCTTGGCGACCCGCACGGCCTCGTTGGAGCCGCCCGCCGCGGGCGATGAGATGATCTCGGCGCCCCACATGCGCAGGAGCTGGCGGCGCTCCTCCGAGGTGTTCTCCGGCATCACGCAGATCAGCCGGTAGCCCTTGAGCTTGGCCGACATGGCCAGCGAGATGCCGGTGTTGCCGCTCGTCGGCTCCAGGATGGTGCAGCCCGGCGTGAGCAGCCCGTCCTTCTCGGCCTCCTGGATCATCCACAGGGCCGGCCGGTCCTTGATCGAGCCGGTCGGGTTGCGGTCCTCCAGTTTGGCCCAGACCCGCACGTCGGCGGAGGGCGACAACCTCGGCAGCCCCACCAGAGGGGTGCGGCCGACCGAGTCGATCAGTGAGTCGAAACGCATGTCACCCGCCGGCGACTGCGGGGAGCACGGTCACCGTGTCGCCGTCGGACACCGGCGTGCCGAGGCCGCCGAGGAAACGCACGTCCTCGTCGTTCAGGTAGACGTTGACGAAGCGGCGCAGGCTGCCGCCGTCGACCAGACGCTCCTTGATGCCCGGGTGCGCGGCCTCGAGATTGCTGATCAGCTCGTCGAGGGTCTTGCCCTCGGCGCTGACGGCCTTGGCGCCGTCGGTGTAAGTACGCAGGATGGTCGGAATGCGAACCTCGATGGCCATCGCGGTCAGTCTCCTCAGATCAGGTCGTCGTCCCATCGGCATGCAACGCCGATGGCTGGATGCGGATTCCGCGTCAGTGACAGTCGTAGACGACGACAGCAGGAGTATGGGCGAAGAGGAAGCTCTGCACCGGCCTGGCCATCATGGGAGAAACCTTACCTCTTCCTCCGTTACCACTCCGTCGAGGATGCGGTAGGAGCGAAACTCCACCTCGTTCTCGTCCCTCGTGGAGACCAGGACGTAGTGGGCCTCGGGCTCGGAGGCGTAGGAGACGTCGGTGCGCGACGGGTACGCCTCGGTGGCGGTGTGGGAGTGGTAGATCACGACCGGCTCCTCGTCCAGGTCGTCCATCTCCCGCCACACCCGGAACTGCTCCATCGAGTCGAAGCGGTAGAAGGTCGGGGAACGCTCGGCGTTCTCCATCGGGATGAACCGCTCGGGAACGCCGTTCTTGCCCGCGATGACGCCGCACGCCTCGTCCGGGTGATCGGCCCGGGCATGGGCGACGATCT
The DNA here is from genome assembly GCF_039531895.1 of Nonomuraea monospora. Taxonomy (NCBI): domain Bacteria; kingdom Bacillati; phylum Actinomycetota; class Actinomycetes; order Streptosporangiales; family Streptosporangiaceae; genus Nonomuraea; species Nonomuraea monospora. Next base: position 310,196 of record NZ_BAAAQX010000003.1, on the reverse strand, counting down.
TGTCCACCAGTTCCTGCGGGATCGACAGCATGCCCGGAAATTACCAGAGGGCTCGGACCAGGCTGTCCTGGAGGTAGGTCAACCAGTCGTAGGTCACGTAGGCCGGGTAACGCGGGTCGTCCTCGGACATCGTGGCGATCTCGTCGTGCACCTCTTCGGTCACGTCGAGCTTGGTGCCGAGCGTCAGGCGCAGGTCGTTCAGCGACCGCAGCCACGCCTGCGCCTCCTCGGGCGACAGCTCGAAGCGCCCGGAGCGGGCGGTCTCGTGCACGGTCTGCGCGTCGGCCCGCTTGCCGTCGCGCAGCGTGGCCTCGGTGTAGCGGCGGAAGTCGGACGACTCCTTCTCGTCCTCGTACGCCGAGGGGAACAGCCTGGCCAGCACCGGATCGGACGGCGCCGCGCCGTCACCGATGCCCAGGGCCCGCTCCAGCGGGTCGTCGCTGGTGTGCCCCGGCGAGACGATGCCGAGCATCATCGAGACGAGCGAGCGCAGCAGCGAGATCTCCGCCGCCTCGAACACCGCCACGACGCCGCCGTTTCTTCCCCGCGAGAACCCCGAGCTCACCGGTGCCGCCTCACTGCCCTCTTGCGCTTCACTTGACCGAGTCCGGCTGGAGCGTCGCCCACAGGCCGTAGGAGTGGAGAATCTGCACATCCCTTTCCATCTCCTCGCGCGTGCCACTGGACACGACAGCCCTGCCCTTGTGGTGCACGTCCAGCATCAGTTTCTCGGCTTTCTCCCGCGTGTAGCCGAAGACCGTTTGGAAGACATAGGTCACGTAGGACATGAGGTTGACCGGGTCATTCCAGACGATGGTCACCCATGGCAGATCGGGCCGGACGTCCGATGACGGACGCTCGACGGCGATTGGAGCGGTGCTACCCACATCCCGCAGTCTGCCCTATGTGAGCCGTAGTCTTCGAGTCGTGACAATGACCATGAGCACTGCGTTGCTCACAGATCACTATGAGCTGACGATGCTGCAGGCCGCTCTGCAGAGCGGCGCGGCCCACCGGCGCGCGGTCTTCGAGGTGTTCGCACGCCACCTGCCAGGAGGGCGAAGATACGGGGTTGTCGCCGGTACGGGACGTGTCCTGGACGAGCTCGAACGGTTCCGTTTCGGTGACGATGAACTCACCTATCTGCGTGAGCACGGAGTCGTGGACGAGCCCACTCTGGCGTTTCTGGCCGATTACCGCTTCTCCGGGAACATCTACGGCTATCGCGAGGGCGACCTCTATTTCCCCGCCTCCCCGATCATGGTGGTGGAGGGCACGTTCGCCGAGGCCGTGCTGCTGGAGACCGTCACGCTGTCCATCTTGAACCACGACTGCGCGATCGCCTCCGCCGCCTCCCGCATGACCAACGCCGCCTGCAAGCGGCCGCTCATCGAGATGGGCTCGCGCCGCACGCACGAGGCCGCCGCGGTGGCGGCCGCCAGGGCCGCCTACCTCGCCGGGTTCTCCTCCACCTCCAACCTCATGGCCGGACGCCTGTACGGGGTGCCCACGGCCGGTACGGCGGCGCACGCGTTCACGCTGCTGCACGACTCGGAGCGGGCGGCGTTCGAGGCCCAGATCGCCTCGCTGGGGCCGGAGACCACGCTGCTGGTCGACACCTACGACGTGCCCGCCGCCGTACGGACCGCCGTGGAGCTGGCGGGCGACAAGCTGGGCGCGGTCCGCATCGACTCCGGCGACCTGGCCGCGGCGGCGCAGGAGGTGCGCGAGCAGCTCGACGCGCTCGGCGCGTTCGACACCCGCATCCTGGTCACCTCCGACCTCGACGAGTACGCCATCGCCGCGCTCGCCGCCGCCCCCGTGGACGGCTACGGCGTCGGCACTTCCCTGGTGACCGGCTCGGGCGTGCCGACGGCGGCCCTGGTGTACAAACTGGTGGCGCGCGAGACGGCCACGGGCAAGCTGGAGGCCGTGGCCAAGCGGTCGGTGGGCAAGCCGTCGCGCGGGGGACGCAAGGAGGCGTACCGGCTGTTCGACGAGCAGGGGCACGCCGACACCGAGCTGATCACCACCGGCGGCCTCGCCCCGGAGGGCGGCGTCCCCCTGCTGCACGAGCTGGTGCGCGACGGCGAGGTCGTCGGCCGCGAGCCCCTGGCGGCGGCCCGCGACCGCCACGCCGCCGCCGTCGCCGCCCTCCCCCAGGAGGCCCTCCACCTCGGCCGCGGGTACGCGGCGATCCCCACCGAGTTCGCCTGACGTATGGTGCTGCGTATGGGCACCGCGTTGATCATCGTCGATGTGCAGAACGACTTCTGCGAGGGTGGCAGCCTGGCCGTGGCCGGGGGCTCGGAGGTGGCCGCGGGGATCACCCGCCACGTGGCCGACCACGGCTACGACCACGTCGTGGCCACCCGTGACTACCACATCTCCCCCGGCACCCACTTCTCCGCCTCCCCCGACTACGTCTCGACCTGGCCCGCCCACTGCGTGGCCGGCACCCCCGGCGCCGACTTCCACCCGTCGTTCGACGTGTCGGCCGTGGAGGAGGTCTTCAGCAAGGGGGCGTACGAGGCCGCGTACAGCGGGTTCGAGGGCACGTCGGGCGACGGCGAGACGCTGGCCGACTGGCTCAGGGAGCGCGGGGTGCGCGAGGTGGACGTGGTGGGCATCGCCACCGACCACTGCGTGCGGGCCACGGCCCTCGACGCGGTCAAGCACGGGCTGGCGGTGCGCGTCCTGCTGGACCTGACGGCGGGGGTCGCCCCGGCCACCACGGAGGCGGCGCTGGCGGAGCTGCGCGACGCGGGCGCCACCCTGCGGGGAGCGCCCGCCCTCGGGTGATCACGAAGGGTATGCACTGGGCAACGCTCCGGTCATGTGATATCGAAGAGGGCGAACCCACTCCGAAACCGGAGTAACACGGAGAGTGACCACTCTCCATCCCGTGGGAGGTTCGACTTGCTGCCCCTCTCGCTCGGCATGGCCTGGCTCCTGCTCGCACCCCTCTGCCTGTGGCTGCTCGTCAAGGGCAGCAATCGCGAGCGGGCGGCCGCGATCGCGACGTTAGCCCTGCTGGAGGCCGGGACGATCGCGATGACCTCCATCCCGCACCCCGCCATCCCCATCAGGCCGGCCGCCGCCCGTCCCCTGCCGGCCCCGCCCACCCGCACCGCCGCCACCCCGATGCCCGCCTCCTGCGACGAGCGTGCCCAGGTCCCCCACGCCGCCGAGGTCAGGCACGGCAACGAGCTGCTGCTGAGCTGGCCCGCCGCGCCGCGCGAGTGCGGCTGCGCCGAGGTCGCCCTGCTCGCCGGCGACAGGAAGCTGCTGATCTGGCTGCGCACCACCCCGCGCACCGGGCGGCACGAGTCCCGCAAGGGCCTGCTCACGCTGCCGGTCCACGTCAAGGACGGCACGGCGTCACTGACGGTCCCGTTACACCGCGAGGAACGCCTCACCCCGGCGGACGGGCGCAGCGGACGCCCGATCCCGCTCACCTAGCTCAGGCATGGGGCTCAGACATGGGGTTCAGGCATGGGCGATGGCCGTCCGCAGCGCGTCGTCGAACACCGCGAACACCTCGAAGGCGTGGCGCAACCCGGTGATCGACAACACGCGGGCCATCACCCCCTGAACTCCTCCGAGCAACAGCCTGGTGCCCCTCGACTCGCAGCGCTGCATGATGTCGACGAGTTCGTTCATCCCCATGGAGTCGCAGAAGGAGATCTCGCCGAGATCCAGGATCAGGAAGGATTTGGGGGGAAGGTCCCAGATGCGCTGCAGATGCTCCCGCAGGAGCGGCAGCGCATTGACATCGAGCTCCCCCTCGAGCCGGATGATGATGGCGTTTCGAGAGAGGCCGGAAGTGACGGCGAGCGTCGATTTCCCGGTGGCCTCGGACGACATGGGCAAAGTCCTTCTGCATATCCGCAAGACAGCCAAGAGTGGTTGTTGCCGCTTACGTCGAGCTTCTAACAGAAGGCCACTGCTCTGTGTCCAAATGCGCAGAGTCACGCATCGTGACCAAGGGCCCGGCGACCGGTTCGCACGCTTCGGCCTGCGCGGACGCGCGTCACCGGGCCTCCGCCCTCACACCGCGCGATAGGTGATGAGGTACGCCAGGGTAAGGACCGCGAGCACCCCGAGCAGGACACTCGTACCCCCGACCACCATGACGACGTGCGAGTGGCGGGCCATCTTGCGCATCGCGGCCACCGTCACCCCGATCAGGACGGTCAGGATGACGAGCGACACCTGCCTGGGCTCGATGGCTGCGAAGATCCCCGCGGTGAATGCGAGGGACAGCGTATGCATTTTCTTCCTTTCCATTCTCCGGCCCGCGCCGAATGATGGGATTATGTAATTCGTTAAAGCGGCGGGCCAGCAAGCACGCGCGCTCTTTTCACCTGAAGAAACCGAACGAGCCATTCACTACCCCGCTTCACCGGACCCAGGCGAACTTCACCGCACCCGAAGTGGGGGCGCCGGCGGCCCGGCCACGGGCGTCCCGGGGTTCACTGAAGTTCAGCGTCGTCACCTGAACCCAGCCCCCGCCGCCGCCTGCGCGACGGCCCGGCTGAGCGGACGCGTCCCGCGCCGCCGCTCTCGACTTCAGCTCGCGGGCCGATGTTTACTTAAGGTTGACGCACCCGGCGAGGGGGCTCGATGGTGGCGAACGACCTGTCCCGAGCGCTGGCGCGACGGCTGCGCCGGCTCCGTGAAGGCCAGTGGCCGGGCCTGCGCATCACCCAGCAGCAACTGAGCAGAGCCCTGGGGGTCAGCGTGCCGCTGATCTCCTCCTGGGAGTCGGCCGGCGGCACGCCCAGGGTGCCGCCCCTGCACCGGCTGGAGGCGTACGCCGCCTTCTTCGCCACCAGGCGCTCGCTCGCCGACGGCGTGCCCCGCGTCCTGCCGCCGGCCGAGCTGAGCCCGGAGGAGCGCGAGGAGCAGCGCAGGCTCCTCGGCGAGCTGAGCAGGCTGCGCTCCGACGCCCTGCGCGCGCTGACCGCCGAGCCCGGCAAGCCGGCGCAGCGGGCGGGCCCGCCCGCCGACCCGTGGCACTTCCCCGACGGCGGCCGGATCACCATCATCTGCTCCGAGCTGCCGCCCTCCGCGCACCGCGAGGTCATGCGGAACGTGCCCGACTACGTGGCCCTGTACAGGTTCGCCGACCTCGACTCGCTCTTCGAGCTGTACGGACACCTGCGCGCGCTGAACCCGCGCAGCCCGGTCAGCCTGCGCGCGGTGAAGGAGCTGAACGCCGACGACCTGACCAACCACGTGGTGCTGCTCGGCGGCCCCGACTACAACGACATGACGGCGTCCATGCTGCGCCGGGTCCGCTTACCCGTACGTCAGGTCTCCGACTGGAACGGCGAGAAAGGCCCCTATTTCGAGGTCGAGGCGCGACAGCGCTATCACCCCGTCCTCCAGCAGGCGAAAGATTTGCTGGAGGACGTGGGGCACTTCTACCGGGGCCCCAATCCCAACAACATCGAGCGCACTCTGAGCATCTGCAACGGCATGTACGCCAGAGGCGTCTACGGAGTGGTCAGAGCACTGACCGACCATCGATTCAGCGAGCGGAACGCCGCCCACCTCAGGGCCCGCTTCGGCACCGCCGCCGCCTACAGCATCCTCACCCGGGTGCGGATGGAGGGCCGCATCGTCCTCACCCCGGACTGGACCCGCGACTCCTACCGGCTGCACGAATGGTCCATGCCGTCCGCCGCCGACTGAGGAGATCCCGATGGAGCACCACCGAGGCTCGCACCGGCAGCTCATCGACACCTCCCCGGCGACCGCCCCGCCCGCGCGCGGGCACGTGGACGCGATCATCGTGCCCACGGTGCGCACCCCCGGCTGCCTCTCCCACGCCATGCGCCTGGCCGGCCGGCTGCGCTGCCCCCTGGTGAGCCTGCACAGCCGGTGGTGGAGCAGGGCCGACCTCGCGGCCGACCTGATGCCGGAGGGCACCCCGTACCTGGCCATCGACCTCGGCGAGCAACGCCTGCTCAACCTGCCGGACCTCCGCACCACGGCCCTGCTCAGAAGCACCAGGTTCGAGCGCACCACCGACATCGGCGCGAAACGCAACCTCGGACTCCTCCTGGCCACCCTGCTGGGCTGGGAACGCGTCGTCTTCCTGGACGACGACGTCGAGGTGGACGCGCCCGGCGACCTCGTGCGGGCCGCCGCCCTGCTCGACCGCTACGACGCGGTGGGCCTGCGCCTCGGCGGCTTCCCCGACAACTCCGTGGTCTGCCACGCGCACCGGCTCACCGGCGGGCACCAGGAGTCGTTCGTCGGCGGCGGCGCGCTGGCGGTCGAGACCTTCCGCAACCCGTCGTTCTTCCCCGGCGTCTACAACGAGGACTGGTTCTACCTGCTGGAGGAGCGCTCCCTGCGCAGCCTCGCCGTGACGGGGACGGCCAGGCAGCACCCCTACGACCCGTTCGACCGGCCCGCGCGCGCCCGCGACCAGGAGCTGGGGGACGTGCTCGCCGAAGGCGTCTACTGGCTGCTCGACGACCACGGCGGCGCCGACTGGACGGCCGCCGCCGACCCGGCCTACTGGCGGCGCTTCCTGCTCCGGCGCTCGTCCTTCCTGCTGGACGTGCTGCGCCGCGCCGGCCGCCTGCCCGCCGGCGTCCGGTCCCGCGCCATGGAGGCCTCGGTTCGGGCCGCGCTCGGCCGGCTCCGCACCATCGAGGCTGAGCTCTGCGTGCGGTACGTCGAGGCCTGGCAGCAGGATCGGCGGGGGTGGGTCGAGCACCTCAAGAGGCACTCACGGCTCGCCTGGAACGTGCCCGACGCCCTGACCCGCCTCACCCGGCCCGGCGCCCCCGCACTCACCTGGCGCTCGTCCCTCTAACGCCCCCAACCCGCCGACCCAGCCCGCGGCTGGCACGCCCGCCTGCGCCGTCCGCCCGCCTGCCGGACCGGCGCCTGCCGACCCGCCCGCTCCGCCTGCGCGCGCCGGCCGCCCGCTCGGCCTGCCCGCCACGCTTGCCCAGGGCGCCCGCTCGGACTGCCTACGCAGGCTCCCGTCCAGGGCGCCGCCTCTTCAGGCCGCTTGCCCTGGGTCGCTTCTCGCGAAGGGCCGGGTCAGCGTCGTTGGGTGGCCCAGCGCCGGATCGTGGCGATGCGCTCCTGAATCTGCTCCACCGTCGCCTGAGCGATGGGCGGCCCACCACAAGCCCGCCGCAGCTCCGAGTGAATCACCCCGTGCGGCTGCCCCGTGCGATGGTTCCAAGCCCCCACCAGCCCGTTGAGCTCCCGCCGCAACTCAGCGATCTGCTCGTGCGGCGCCAGCTCCTGCTTGGGCTCCTCCGTCTGCTGCTTACGCTTGGCCGCCTGCTGATCGGACTGCCGCTTGCGCAGCAACTGGGCCACCTGATCGGGCTCCAGCAGCCCGGGAAGGCCGATGAAGTCCTCCTCCTCGGCCGACCCGACCTCCGCGCCCGTGCCGAACTCGCCGCCGTCGAACAGCACCCGGTCGAAGGTGGCCGAGGTCTCCATGGTCTCGAACGGAAGCTCGTCACCCAGGACGTCCGGATTGTCTTGCTTGCGGTTGGCCTGTTCCAGCAGCGAGTCGTCGAGGCCGTCCTCGGGAGGCCGCTTGTTGAGTACGTGGTCGCGCTCGACCTCCATCTCGTTGGCCAGCCCCATGAGCGTGGGCACCGAGGGCAGGAAGACGGAGGCGGTCTCGCCGCGCTTGCGGGCCCGCACGAAGCGGCCCACGGCCTGGGCGAAGAAGAGCGGGGTGGAGGTGGAGGTGGCGTAGACCCCGACGCACAGGCGCGGGATGTCGACGCCTTCCGACACCATGCGGACGGCCACCAGCCACCGGTCTTCTGAGGCCGCGAACGCCTTGATCTTCTTGGACGCGCCGGGGTCGTCGGACAGGACCACCGTGGCGCCCTCGCCGGTGATGTTGCGCAGGTGGCGGGCGTAGGCGCGGGCCGTCTCGTGGTCAGTGGCGATGACCAGGCCGCCCGCGTCGGGAACGCCTCTGCGCACCTCGGTGAGCCGGCGGTCGGCGGCCTGCATGACCTGGCGGATCCAGTCGCCCTTCGGGTCGAGCGCGGCCCGCCAGGCCTGGGAGAGCTGGTCCTTGGTGAGCGGGGTGCCGAGCGTGGCGGCGATCTCGTCGCCGGCGCGCGTGCGCCACTTCATCTCGCCGGAGTAGGCCAGGAAGATGACGGGGCGGACGACGTTGTCGTCGAGGGCGGGGCCGTAGCCGTAGGAGTAGTCGGCGACGCTGCGCTTGAGGCCCTCCGCGTCCTCCTCGTAGGCCACGAAGGGGATCGGGTTGTCGTCGGACCTGAACGGCGTGCCGGTGAGCTGCAGGCGGCGGGTGGCGGGCTCGAACGCCTCGCGCACGCCGTCGCCCCACGACTTGGCGTCGCCCGCGTGGTGGATCTCGTCGAAGATGACCAGGGTCTTGCGGTTCTCCGTGCGGGCCCTGTGCAGCGCGGGATGCATGGCGACCTGCGCGTACGTCACCGCCACGCCGGTGTAGTCGCGCGAGGTGGCGCCCTGGCTGTTCTTGAACTCGGGATCGATGGCGATGCCGACCCGGCTGGCCGCGTCGGCCCACTGGCGCTTGAGGTGCTCGGTGGGCGTCACGACCGTGATGGCCCTGATCACCCCGTTGGCGAGCAGCTCGCTGGCGATGCGCAGGGCGTAGGTCGTCTTGCCCGCGCCCGGCGTCGCCACGGTGAGGAAGTCACGCGGCTCGCGCCTGAAGTAGAGGTCGAAGGCCTCCTGCTGCCAGGCGCGCAGCTTGGGCGCGGTGCCCCACGCGGCCCGGTCGGGGTAGGAAGGCGATAGGTGGGACGCGGCGAAGGTGCTCACCGCATCACCTCTGGGGTTCGTGTGCTTCGCTCTCTCACAGTGACCCAAGAGTAATCGGGCCCACTGACAAGACGTGCCGTGAGCCGAGGATTCTGGCCAAGGTCTTCCTCACGTGCTATGCGGCTTATCGGAGGCTCGTCATCACCGCGTCCAGCGCCTGCCTGCTCCTTGTTTCCTCAGGTTGGAGCAGCCCGACCAGCAGGACGGGGCGCGACTCGCGGGTGAGGAGCATCACTCTCAAGTACGCCGGACGATTCACCACATCTTGGTATTCCGCTCGTAGCGCACGAGTGTGGCCGTCGGGCAGCCGCCGATCCTCGACCACCGTCACGCGGTCCCCCCTGAGCAGCAGCCTGGAGTACAGCTCCGCCGCCTCCCTGGTGGCCTTCTCGGCGTCCTCGACCGGTCCCTGCACCGGCCTGGCCATCACCAGTCCCCCGTGACCGTCGCGTACGACCGAGGTGAACCCCGTGACCGGCGGCACCGCGCCCTCGCTCCACCCCTGCGGCAGCGTCGCCGCCACCCCGGCCAGCGCGTCGCTCAGCCTCCCCGTGTCGCCCGGCGGGCTCGTCAGCCACAGCGCCGCCGCCGTCGCCGCGGCCACCAGGCCCGTCCCCGCCGCCAGCGCCGCCAGCACGACCCCGACGCGCCGCCACCGCCGTGCCCCGGTGCGGTGGGTCCTGCGCGCGCCCGGGTCCTTCGGGGTGCCGTGGAGGCGGGCCGATGGGGGAAGCGCGTCGTCCCACTGAGGGTCTCGCACCGGCTCCTCGAACGCCGGTCCAGGCTCCTCGAACGCCGGTCCAGGCCGCTCGAACGCCGGTCTCGGTTCGCCGAACGGCGGGCTCGGCTCCTCGAACCTCGGTCTTCGGCGCGGCTCCAGGTCGAGCGGATGCGATCGGCGTCCCGGTGGATCGGGCCTCCCCCAGCCCGCGTCCCCGCGCGACGGCGCGTCCCGCCCCCAGCCCGAGTCCCCGTTCTGCGGGCCTTCCCGTGCCGAGTCCCCGTCCTGCGGGCCTTCCCGCGCCGGGACCCCGTTCAGCGGGCCTTCCCGCGCCAGGTCCCCGCTCTGCGGGCCTTCCTGTTCCGGGTCCCCTCGCGCGGGCCCCTGCCGCTGGGTGGCCGGGCGCACGGGCTCGTCCGCGTACGGACGCCCGCGCCGCCCCCAGGCCGGCGGCGGTTCCGGCGGACGTTCACGCGGCTCCCCCTCGGCCTCCGGGTCCCCTGGAGGAGGAGTACGGCGATGCCTGGGCCCCGGCTGCGGCGGCCAGACACGGTGATCACCCTCCATGAACACCTCCTTGCCCGCTGTCCTATCACTCCCCGCCACGACGATCAGGAGAACCGTGATCGCTGTGACGGGAGGGACGGAATTCAGCGGACGCGGCCGGCGAGCAGGGTCGCGCTGAGCGAGATGACCGCCATGAGCACGGAGATGACCAGGAACCCGGTGGCGATCTGGGTGGAGGAGTGGCCGATGACGTTCACCAGCGCGCCGCCGATGCCGATGGACAGCGCCGAGCCGAGCTGGTCGGTGACGGAGAGGGAGGCGGAGTTCGCGCCCTGCTCGTTCACCGGCGACTGCTTCATGGCCGTGATGCTGATGGTGGTGATGCCGAACCCCATCCCGAAGCCCGCCACGATCCACGCGGGCACGGAGATCCAGCCGGTCACCCCCGGCATGACGCAGAGCAGGCAGACCAGGATCGCGACGGTGACGCAGCCCGCGCCGAGCCTGATCCGCCGGTGCGCCTCGCCGGGCCGCCTGCTCTGCAGCCACGATCCGGCGGACCATCCGAGCGCCCCGGTGGTCAGCGCGATGCCGGCCGACGTCGTGTCGAAGCCCTTCACGTGCTGCAACGCCAGCGGGATGAAGGCGTTCACGCCGAAGAAGGAGGCGGAGAAGAACCCGCGCATGAGCACCGTCGTGGACAGCCCGCGCCGGAGCCGCAGCGCGCCCGGCGGCAGCAGCCGGTACAGGCCGTAGACCAGCAGGGCCAGCCCTGCCACGGTCTCCACACCCGCCGTCACGGCCGCGACGTGCAGCCGGTCCACGCCGTGCAGCAGCAGCCCGGCACCGCCGGCCGTCGCGGTGGCGGCCAGCGTCATCGCCACCGGCCTGGACCGCGGCCCCGTGCCCGGCTGGGCCTCGGCGGGAGAGCCCATCCGCAACGCCGGTACGAGCATCACCAGCGCGGGCACGACCAGCGGCACGATCCCGTAGAAGACGTAGCGCCAGCCCCAATGGCCGCCGACGAACCCGGCCACGGACGGCCCCACCATGGCGGGCACCACCCAGGCGGCCGACACGGCGGCGAACGCCTTGGGCCGCACCTCCATGGCGTACACGCGGGCGATCATCACGTACAGCGCCACGATGGAGGCCCCGCCGCCCAGCCCCTGCACGGCCCGCGCCACGAGGAACATCCCGGCCGAGCCGGACGCGCCGGCCAGCGCCATGCCGACGGCGAACAGCACCACTCCTGCCAGGAACGGCAGCGCGTAGCCGCGGCGGTCCGCCCAGAGGCCGGCCACCACGTTCATGAACAGGCTGGCGATGAGGAAGGCGGAGAAGCTGAGCCCGTACAGGTCGAGGGCGTCGAGCTCCTCGGCGATGGCGGGCATGACGACACCGACGGACATGCCCTCGAAGGCGATCAGCGTGACGACCAGCAGGATGCCTAAGGTGGCCGTGCGGTACTCGGGGCCGAGGATTCCCGCGGGCTTGTGGGGAGTGTCGAGTGCTTTTGGTGCTGTCACCTACATATCTTAGACGGGGCCCGACATGTCAGACAGCGGGCGTGCTGCGGTAGGCCGCCCACATCTCGTGCATCCGGTCCGCCTGCCCGGCCGTGAACTCCCACATGCACCGGTCGTGCGCGTAGTCCATGTAGTTGTGCGCCGGGTCCTGCCCGTCCTGCGCGGGGCAGGTGTCCTTGCCCTGCGGGCACGCCTCGGTCGGCCTGGCCTCGGGCGAGGTGTCGTCGATGCCGTCGCCTGGCGCCTTGCAGCCGTTCTCGAACGTGTGGAACAGGCCGAGCCAGTGGCCGATCTCGTGCACGCCCGTGAAGCCCTTGTTGTAGTCGCTCATCGCCCCGCCGGGCAGGCTGCGCCAGTCGATCACCACGCCGTCGAGCGCGGGCGCGCCCGCGTACCAGTAGGGGTAGCTGGCGAAGCCCAGCATGAGCTCGCTGAGCTGGGCTATGTAGAGGTTGAGCGTGTCTGCGCCGCCGACGTGCAGCGCGCTCTTCATGTCGCGCTCGCTGCGGATCGGGTCGCCGAACCAGGCGGGCTGTTCCTTGACCGAGATGCCGTCGAGGCGGAAGCGCACGCCGGTGTCCACGCCGCCGAACTTGCCGCCGTACGCGGAGTTCAGCGTGTCGATCTGGGCGTGGACGGCCGCGTCGGAGACCTTGCGCTCGGCGCCGGAGGAGATGATGTGCACCCGCGTGGGGACGGTGATCGCGCTGGGCGGCGTGACCCCGTTCAGCCGCTCGCCCAGCTCGGCCATCACCATGGCCACGTCCTGCGGCTTCGGCGAACGCGGCCCCGGCCGCCCCGGCACGCGCCAGGGCGCGCGCCCACGCGTACGCGCCGCGGCGGCTCGTCCGGTCGCGGGCGGCACCGCGGCAGGCCCGGCCGCAGGCAGCGCCGCGGCGGTGCGTTCGGATGCGGGAGGCGCCGTGGCGGCGCAGGCGGCCGTCAGGGCGGCGGCGGGCTGGAGCGGCGGCAGCAACCCGGCCGCGAGCAGGCATGCCAACGAGACGGCGGACGCGCGCCGGACCATGCGGTACCCCCACTACGATATGAGCTGGTCTGGCTACAGACCGTAGCTCCACGCGCGGGGATTACCGCACAGCAACACTCACTGCTTGTCGTCGCCGCCCTCGCCGCCGCCCGGCGGCAGGCCCTCGTAGATCTCCTTGCACTCCGGGCAGACCGGGTACTTCTTCGGGTCGCGGCTGGGCACCCAGACCTTGCCGCAGAGGGCGCGGATGGGCGTGCCGGTCACCATGCTCTCGGTGATCTTGTTCCTGTCCGCGTAGTGGGCGAACCGCTCGTGATCGCCGTCGCCGTGCGACGTCCGCGGAGTGGTCTCCTGCTCTGGGAGGATCTTCGTGCTCACCCCATTGAGTTTATGCCCGCCCGCGACCGCCCCCCGCAACGCACCACGGCCCCCGCCCCCTGCGGGACGGAGGCCGTACAAAGCCGGACGGCCCCCGCCCCTGCGGGACGGAGGCCGTGAAAAGGACCGGACCGGTCAGCCCATGTGCACGGGCGCGCCCTCAGTCTTCCTGCCCGCCCTGACGAAGAGCGTCAGCGCGGCGGTCAGCACCGCGACGCAGGTGCTCACCAGGAAGGCCAGGTGCATGCCGTCCATGAACGACAGGTGGATGGCGTCGCCGATCTGCTCGGGCAGCCCGGGAGGCGCCTGACCGAAGGCGGCGGCCTTCTCCAGCCCTTCGAGCTGCGCCGGCGGGATCCCGGCGGCGACGGGGCCGAGGTGGCCCGGCAGCGTGTCGGAGATCTCGGCGGCCATCACGGCGCCCAGGATGGCGGTGCCGAGCGCACCGCCGACCTGCATGGCCGACTGCTGCAGGCCGCCCGCGACGCCGCTCAGCCCGACCGGCGCGTTGCCCACGATGATCTCCGTGGCGCCCACGAAGACCGGCGAGAGGCCGAAGGCCAGCAGCACGAACGGGATGCCGCTCTCGATGAACGAGGCGTCGATGGACAGCCGGGACATCAGGAACATCGCGAGCGCGGTGACCAGCAGCCCGGCCCCCATCGTGATCTTCGGCCCCAGCCTGCCGAGCGCCATGCCCGCCAGCGGCGAGGCGACGATCATGCCCGCGCTCATCGGCAGCATGCGCAGACCGGCCTCCAGCGGCGACAGCCCGTGCACGCCCTGGAAGAAGAAGCCGAGGAAGAACATCGCGCCGAACATCGCGAAGGCGACCATCATCATCAGGAAGGTGCCGATGGAGATGGACGGGTTCGCGAACAGCGACAGCGGCACCAGCGGCTGCTTGGCCCTGCTCTGCCAGAACACGAACGCGGCCAGGAGCACCACGAACGCGCCGATGAAGGAGAGCGTCGTGCTGTCGCCCCAGCCCCACTCGGGCGCCTTGATGATCGTCCAGACGAGCGAGAACATCGCGCCGGACAGCAGCACGACGCCGAGCCAGTCGATGCGCGCGAACGTCTGCGAGCGGTTCTCCTTGATCAGCAGGACGCCCATGATCAGGGCGATGACGCCGACGGGCGCGTTGATGAAAAAGACCGACTCCCAGTTGACCTTCTCGACCAGCACGCCGCCCACGATCGGGCCGGCGGCGCTGGACAGGCCGATGATCGCGCCCCAGGCCCCCATCGCCTGGTTCAGCTTCTCACCGGGGAACGCGCCACGCAGCAGCGCCAGGGCGGCGGGCTGCAGCAGCGCGCCGAACAGACCCTGCAGCACGCGCAGACCGATCAGCGCGCCGATCGGGGTGACGCCGGGAATGATGTCGGCCAGTTCGGCGCTGAGCCCGATGCCCACGGAGGACAGCGCGAAGCCTCCCACACCGATGAGAAACACTCGCTTGTGCCCGAACAGGTCGCCGAGCTTGCCGGCGGTGATCAGGAACACCGCGAGCGCGAGCAGGTAACCGCTGGTCACCCACTGCAGGTCGGAAAGTGTCGCCTTCAGGTCGGCCTGGATGACCGGGTTGGCGATGCCGACGACCGTGCCGTCGAGCATCACCATGATCACGCCAAGGCTCACCGCCAGCAGCACAAGCCACGGGTTGCTCCCCGTCCCCGGCTTGCCAGGGCCGGACGAGGACGGTGCCGCGACCGCCTTCGTATCAGCCATTGAATCCCCCTCAAAGCACCCACATCAGGGCATAGATCTCGTAAGTCTCAGGTAATCTACTGTCAGTCTGTGACGTGTGACAAACGACTTTTATTCGTCGTCCTATGACTTATGGCACACTGTGACAGAAAGGTTTCGAGGGAGTGACCACAGTGGGTCTTCGGGAACGCAAGAAGGAGAAGACGCGCCTGGCGATCCTCGACGCGGCGCTGGACCTGTTCCTCGAACAAGGATACGAGTCCACCACGGTCGAGCAGATAGCGGGGGCCGTCGAGATCTCCCCCCGCACCTTCTTCCGCTACTTCACCGGCAAGGATCACCTGGTCCTGCTGTTCCACGACCACGCCGAGGACCTCATGCTGGAGGCCCTGGCCGGCCGGCCGGCCGACGAGCCGCCCTTCACCTGCCTCATGCAGGCGATGCGCGCCGTCCTGGCCGACCTCGAGAGCTCAACACCCGAGGACGCGCGCAGATTCCTGAAGCTGCGGCGGCTGCTCGACGAGCATCCGCGCCTGGTCGGCCTGTCGGTGGCCAGGGGCGCCGAGACCGAGCGGCACCTGGCCGAGGTGATCGCCGCGCGCCGGGGCGTGGACGCCGACCAGGATCAGCTCACGCACCTGATCGTGGCGTTCGCGATGTCGACCATGCGCGTCGGGTTCGAGTGCCCGCGCCGTGACGGCACGATCGGGGAGGTCGGGCGCCGGATGGCGGAGAGCATCGCGCTGGCGGAACGCTCCCTGCGCCCCGGCTGGGACGTGTAGTCAGTTCATGGTGGGGTCGTCGGGGCAGGTCGCCACGAAGGCCAGCTCGCCCCGCTGACGCCGGAGCACCCGCCGCCACAGCGAGGCGGGATCGGCGTGAAAGGTGTCGCCGACCTCGGAGTCGACGACGTACCAGGCCCCCTCGGCGATCTCGCTCTCCAGTTGCCCCGACGTCCAGCCCGCGTACCCCGCGAAGATGCGCATCTGCGCGATCTCCCCCTGGAGGATTTCGGGCGGCGCGTCCAGGTCGACGGTGCCCAGCCGGGCCACCGCGTCGGTGCCCGCGTGCAGGCGGCGCCACCCCAGCGGCTCCTCCCCGCTCGGGACCGCCGCCAGCGCCAGCGCGCTGTCGGTCTGCACGGGCCCGCCCTCGAAGAGCACGGAGGGACCGGTCACGAGGGGATCCCACACAGGCAGCACCTGTGTCACCGAGATGTCACTGGGCCTGTTGAGCACGACGCCCAGGGTGCCGCCGTCGTGGTCGTGTTCGAGAATCAGCACGACGCTACGCCGGAAGTTGGGGTCGTCGAGAAGTGGCGTCGCCACCAGCAACCCGCCGACGTAGATCGCTTCCGCCATACCCTCCATCATGAAGTACCTGCGGGGGTGCGCGCTCCCCCAGTGTGTCGATGTTACTTTTCGTGCACGCTTGGGAACTTTAGGTAGCGATAATATGGCTCGGGGGAACATATGCGCACCAGACTCCGCTTCCTGTTGGCCGCCCTGCCGCTGGGCGCCATCGCTCTGCTGCCTTCCGTCTCCGACGCCCAGGAGCGCGACTGGCCCTGGCCGCGCCACGACGCCGGCGACCCGTTCACGATGACCGTGGACGACATGGGCTGCCGCTCGGGCAAGGTGCCCGTGCGGCTGCACAACCAGACCCGCCAGCTCGCCCGCTTCGACCTGAAGGCCGACGGCGCCAGCGTGGCGAGCGGCTCGATCCCGGCCCGCAAGACCATCGTGCGGCACGTGCCGGTGGGCAAGGGCAGCGGCGCGGAGATCGAGGCGTACTCGGTGAGCGACCACGAGCCCGAGACGCTGATCGACTCCAGCCACGTCGAGAACGACTGCCCGTGGGGGCATCGCCGCCACGGCCACCTGCCCTACACGGGCCCGCCCGCCGACCTCATGGGGAAGCTGGCGACGGCGGGCGGGCTCGTGGTGATGGGCGGGATCCTGTGGTGGTACGGCTGGATCTGGCCCCGCCCGAACCCCTGACCGATGATGCGGCGATCAGCCCGGCGGCGGCGCCACGACGAAGGCTCCGGCCCTGGCGGCGGCCAGCGCCCGGGCCACGGACTGCTCGGCGACCACCCGCGTCACCGGCTCTCTCGTGACCACCAGCCGGTAGTAGAGCGGGGCCGAGACCGCCCTGATCACCTCGCCACCGTCAGTGCCCTCGGGCAGTTCGCCGCGCCGCACGGCCAGGTCCACGACCTTGGCCCACTCCTCGATGCGGCGCAGGTAGAAGCCGCGCAGCGCCTGCGCCGCCTGCTCGTCGGAGGTGGCGGCGGCGATCACCGCCTGGAACGTCGCGCCGAGCCGCCCGTCGTTGAGCGCGTCGAGCACGGCCAGCGCGTTGGCGCGCAGGTCCGCCTCGACGCTCCCCGTGTCGGCGTGGTCGGAGGACTGGTTGGCCAGCTCGTTCATGAGGTCGGCCACCAGCCGGGGGGTGCTCCCCCAGCGCCGGTAGACGGTCGTCTTGCCGACGCCTGCCCTGGCCGCGACCTGATCCATGGTCAGGCCGTGGAAGCCGCGCTCGACCAGCTCGTCCTGGGTGGCCTCCAGGACGGCCGTGCGCACCCGGGCTGTGCGGCCCCCCGGCCGCACGGTTCCCGCAGAACGGGAAGGTTGGTCCATCAAGTCTCCTTCTCGGCATACATCGCACTATCGGCACACTTCCCCGGGTGTTCGGCATTGCCGAACTGCGTTAGGGTTCCCCTTGTGGGAGAGACGATTCAATCGGTGGAGCGCGCCGCCGCGATCCTACGGCTGCTCGCCTCCGGTCCACGGCATCTCGGGGTGGCCGAGCTGGCGCGGGCGATGGGCCTGCCGAAGGGCACGCTGCACGGCATCCTGCGCACCCTGGTCCACGTGGGCTTCGTCGAGCAGGACGCGGACACAGGGAAGTACCGTCTCGGCGCCACGCTGCTCCATCTGGGCAGCAGTTATCTCGACGTCAACGAGCTGCGCACCCGCTCCATCAACTGGGCCGACGCGCTGGCCGGCCGCAGCAGGGAGAGCGCCTGGATCGGCACCCTGCACGAGGGTCACGTCCTGGTCATCCACCACGTGTTCCGGCCCGACGACAGCATGCAGACGCTGCAGGTGGGCACGTACCTGCCGACGCACGCCAGCGCGCTGGGCAAGGTGCTGCTCGCGCACGACCCGTACGGCGAGGCCGCGCAGCCGCTGGAGCCCTGCACCAAGCACACGATCGCCGACCCGGCGGCCCTGGAGGCGGAGCTGGACCAGGTGCGGTCGCGGGGCTGGGCGGCCGAGATGGAGGAGCTGACGGAGGGCGAAGTGGCCATCGCCGCCCCGATCAAGGACCCGCGCGGCCTGGTGGTCGGCGCCATCGGCATCCGGGGGGCGGTCGAGCGGCTGGCCCCTGACGGCGGCCTGAACATGCAGTTCGTCTCGTACGTACGCGACGCGGCCCGGGCCATCACCCGCGACCTCGCCCGATGACACTTGAACAAGCTTCGGCGGACCACATACCATTCGTTCGGCATTGTCGAACCATGAGCCTTGCGAGGAACCCAGTGCCTCGATCGCACTACGTCGCAGCCATCGACCAGGGCACCACGTCCAGCCGGTGCATCGTGTTCGACGAGGCCGGCAACATCGTCTCCGTCGCCCAGCGCGAACACCGCCAGATCTTCCCCAAGCCCGGCTGGGTCGAGCACGACGCGGAGGAGATCTGGCGCAACGTCCAGGCCGTCCTCGCCGAGGCGGTCAGCGGGGCCGGCATCGAGGACACCCGGATCGCCGCCCTCGGCATCACCAACCAGCGCGAGACCACCGTCCTGTGGGACCGCGAGACGGGCCGTCCCGTCTGCCCCACCGTCGTGTGGCAGGACACCCGCACCGACGCGCTCACGCGCGCGCTGGCCGAGCACGAGGGCCTGTTCAAGGAGCGGGCCGGGCTGCCGCTGGCCACCTACTTCGCCGGGCCCAAGATCCGCTGGCTGCTCGACGCGTACGGGCTGCGCGAACGCGCCGAGCGCGGCGAGGTGCTGTTCGGCACCATGGACTCCTGGCTGCTGTGGAACCTCACGGGCCGCCACATCACCGACGTGACCAACGCCAGCCGCACGATGCTGATGAACATCCACACCCTGGCCTGGGACGACGAGCTGCTCGACGCGATGGGCGTGCCGCGCGCGATGCTGCCGGAGATCCGCCCGTCCGCCGAGGTCTACGGCCACACCGAGAAGGGCGTGCCGGTGGCGTCGGCGCTCGGCGACCAGCAGGCGGCGCTGTTCGGGCAGACCTGCTTCGCGCCCGGCGAGACCAAGAGCACCTACGGCTCGGGCAGCTTCCTGCTGATGAACACCGGCGACGAGCCGGTCGTCTCCAAGCACGGCCTGCTGACCACCGTCGGCTACCAGATCGGCGCCGGGCCGGCCACGTACGCACTGGAGGGCGCCATCGCGGTCACCGGCTCGCTGGTGCAGTGGCTGCGCGACAACCTCGGCCTGATCTCCAGCGCGGCCGAGATCGAGACGCTGGCCAAGACGGTCGACGACAACGGCGGCTGCTACTTCGTCCCTGCCTTCTCGGGGCTGTTCGCGCCGCACTGGCGCTCGGACGCGCGCGGGGTGATCGCGGGGCTGACCGGCTTCGTGAACAAGGGGCACATCGCGCGGGCCGTCCTGGAGGCCACGGCGTGGCAGACGCGCGAAGTCGTGGACGCCATGAACGCCGACTCGGGCCTCGACCTGACGACGCTGCGGGCCGACGGCGGCATGACCGCCGACAACCTGCTCATGCAGACGCTCGCCGACGTGCTGGCCGTGCCGGTGATCAGGCCGATGGTGGCCGAGACGACCGCGCTCGGCGCGGCGTACGCGGCGGGCCTGGCCACCGGCTACTGGCCGGACCTCGACACCCTGCGCGCCAACTGGCACAAGGCCGCCGAATGGCGGCCCGAGATCGACGAGGCGGCCCGCGAACGCGAGTACCGCAACTGGAAGAAGGCCGTGGCCCGCACCCTGGGCTGGGTCGAGCAGGAGGGATGACGGGGATGACGACCGCGATCGGCACCGACCGGGCGGAGGTCCGGCAGGAGCTGTCCACCACCACCTACGACCTGCTCGTGATCGGGGGCGGCATCCTGGGCACCTCGGTGACCTGGATGGCCGCCCAGGCGGGGCTGCGGGTGGCGATGGTCGAGGCCGGCGACTTCGCCGGAGCCACCTCCAGCGCCTCCTCCAAGCTCGTCCACGGCGGCCTGCGCTACCTGCAGACCGGCAACGTCAGGCTGGTGGCCGAGAACCACCGCGAGCGCCGCGCCCTGGCCGCCGACATCGCGCCGCACCTGGTCAAGCCGCTGACGTTCCTGGTCCCGATCTACAAGGGCGGGCCGCACGGGGCCGCCAAGCTGGGCGCGGGCGTGTTCCTGTACTCGGCGCTGTCGGTGTTCGGCGACGGCATGGGCAAGGTGATCACACCGCATCAGGCGCTGGCCAAGGTGCCCGCGCTGCGCACCGAGGGGCTGCGGGCCGCCGCCGTCTACGGTGACCACCAGATGAACGACAGCCGGGTCGCGGTCATGACCGTACGGGCCGCCGCCGACGCCGGCGCGACCGTGCTCAACCACGCCGAGGTCGTCGGGCTGCGCAAGACGTCCGGCAGCGTGACGGGCGCCGAGCTGCGCGACAGGCTCGACGGCGCCGAGTTCGGCGTGTCCGCCAGGCTCGTGCTGAACGCCACCGGCCCGTGGGTGGACCACCTGCGGCGCATGGAGGACCCGGACGCCGCCCCGAGCATCCGGCTGTCCAAGGGCGCCCACCTGGTGCTGCGCCGGCACGAGCCGTGGAAGGCGGCGCTGACCACGCCGATCGACAAGTACCGCGTCTCGTTCGCGATTCCGTGGGAGGACCACCTGCTGCTGGGCACCACGGACGAGCCGTACGAGGGCGATCCGGGCGCGGTCAGCCCGACGGAGGCGGACATCGCGCAGATCCTCGACGAGGCCGGCCACTCCGTGCGCGACGAGCAGCTCAGGCGCGAGGACATCACCTACGCCTTCGCCGGCCTGCGCGTCCTGCCCGGCGGCCCCGCCCAGGTGACGGCGGCCAAGCGGGAGACGGTGCTGTCGCGCGGCTCCGGCGGCATGCTGTCGGTCGCCGGCGGCAAGTGGACGACCTACCGGCACATCGGCAAGCACGTGCTCGACATCCTCGCCCACCTGCCTGGCCGGCCCCTGGGCGACGACCTGGCCGACATCCTGCCCGCCGTGCCCCTGCCCGGCCTGGCCAGCCCCGACGCGGTCGCCCTGCGCCTGTGGACCGACCGCGACCCGGGCGCCCGCATGGACCCGCTGGTGGCCAGGCACCTGGCCACGCACTACGGGTCGATCGCGTTCGAGCTGGCCAGGCTCATCAGGGAGGACCCCGCGCTCGGCGAGCGCATCCACCCCGGCGGGCCCGACATCTGGGCGCAGGCCGTCTACGCCCGCGACCACGAGTGGGCGGCCACGGTGGACGACGTCGTACGCCGCCGCACCACCCTCACCGTACGCGGCCTCGACACGCAGGACGTGCGCACCAGGATCGCGGCCCTGCTGGCCTGATCGCTCGCCTGAGCCGCCAGGAGAGGTGGCCAGGCGCCCAGCCTGGGCAGGGGGCAGGCATGCGTACTCCCATCAACGAAGCCCTGCTCAGGCACTTCACGGACCTGCGCGACGGCGGCCACGGCAGCGCCGTCACGCGGGAGGACAAGGAACGCCTCTTCGCCAGGACCGTCGAGCTCCTCGACCCCGTGGCGCGCAGAGCCCTCGACGAGGCCAACGCCGACCTGCTGCTCGGCACCGGGCAGGTGGTGGCCAGCGGGGTCACCCGGTCACGCGAGGGCGGCCTGAACGCGATGTGGTCGCTGACGTGGCAGCAGCAGCGGGAGAGCGGGATCCAGCCGATCGCGGTGGTCGCCCACTTCGGCTGCGACTTCCACCACCCGCACCTGCGCGGGAACACGGTCGGCGACTGGCCGCTGAACGTCTTCGACGAGGCGGACGCGGCCGGCCAGCTGGACACCCTGCGGGTGATCGCGGCCGGGGACGCGCACAACCTGGTGTTCCAGGAGAGCTACCGGCTGATGCCCGCGCTCACGACCCCGGCGCACCACGGGACACCCTGAACGCCGGACGCGATCAGGCCTCCGTCAGCCGCGCGCCGGGCACGATCGAGCCTCCGTAAGCCGCGCGCCCGGCGCGATCAGGCCTCCATAAGCCCGCGCGCCCGGTGCGATCAGGCCTCCGTGAAGCCGCGTGCCCGGCCGCCCGCCGACTCGCGCACGGCCGCGGCCACGGCGGTGGCCACGTCGGGGTGGAACACGCTGGGGATGATGTAGTTCGGCCCCAGCTCCTCCGGCGTCACGACGGCGGCCAGCGCGCCCGCGGCGGCCAGCAGCATCTCCTGCGTCACCCCGTTGGCCTGCGCGTCCAGCAGCCCGCGGAACACCCCGGGGAAGGCCAGCACGTTGTTGATCTGGTTGGGGAAGTCGGAGCGCCCGGTGGCCACCACGGCGGCGTGCTGCGCGGCCTCGTCGGGCGACACCTCGGGCTCCGGGTTGGCCAGCGCGAAGACGACCGCGTCCTTGGCCATGGCGGCGATGTCGTCGCCGGTCAGGATGCCCGGCGCGGAGACCCCCACGAACACGTCGGCGCCTTTGACGGCCCCGCGCAGGTCGCCGGAGTAGCCCTCGGCGTTGGTGTGGTCGGCGATCCAGCGCAGCGACTCGTCGAGGTCGTCGCGGCCCTTGTGAACGGCGCCGAGGTAGTCGCAGACGACGACGTTGCGGGCGCCGGAGGCCAGCAGCAGCCGCAGGACGGCGTTGCCCGCCGCGCCCGCGCCCGCCATGGTGATCTTGACGTTCTCGATCTTCTTGTTCACCACGCGCAGCGCGTTGGTGAGGGCGGCCAGCACGCAGATCGCGGTGCCGTGCTGGTCGTCGTGGAAGACGGGGATGTCGAGCAGCTCACGCAGCCGGCGCTCGACCTCGAAGCAGCGCGGCGCGCCGATGTCCTCCAGGTTGATGCCGCCGAAGCCGGGCGCGATCACCTGCACGGTGCGGACGATCTCGTCCACGTCCTGCGTGTCGAGGCAGATCGGCCAGGCGTCGATGCCCGCGAAGCGTTTGAACAGCGCGGCCTTGCCCTCCATGACCGGCAGTGCCGCCTCCGGCCCGATGTTGCCCAGCCCCAGGACGGCCGAGCCGTCGGTGACGACGGCCACGGTGTTGCGCTTGATGGTCAGCCGCCGCGCGTCCTCCTTGTTGCGGGCGATCGCCATCGACACGCGCGCCACGCCCGGCGTGTACGCCATGGACAGCTCGTCGCGGTTGCGCAGCGGCACCTTGGACTTCATCTCGATCTTGCCGCCGAGGTGCATGAGGAACGTGCGGTCGGACACCTTGTGGATGACGACGCCCTCGACGGCCTCGAGCTGGTCGACGATGGCCTGGGCGTGGTCGGTGTCCCTGGCGGCGCAGGTGACGTCGATGCGGAGCTTCTCGTGCCCCGCGTTGGTGACGTCGAGGGCGGTCACGACGCCCCCGGCCGACTCTACGGCGTGGGTGAGCTGGCTGACGGCCTTGCCGCCGGCCGGCACCTCGAGACGCACGGTGATGGAGTACGACACACTCGGGACGGTCGCCACGTCAATCGCTCCTTCGGGACTGACCAAGAATGCATCCATGTTAGGGGCAGTTGACTGTGACCTGACTCGACGCCCGCTCAATCGAGCGACTCGGCCGCCTTGACGATCAGCTCGACGCACGTCCTCACCGGGATCGTGGTGCTGTCGAGAACCAGGTGATATTGGCAGGGATCACCGGGATCGGCACGATAGAAGTGCCGCACGTAGGCGGCGCGGGCCCGGTCGTTGTCCTCGATGATGCGGCGGGCCTCGCGCTCGCTCAGCTCGCCCAGAGTGGCCGTCTGGCGGATGCGGCGCCGGAGCGGGGCGTCGAGCCTGACGTGCAGCGCGCCGGGATGCCCGGCCAGCACGACCGCCCCGGCCCTGCCCAGGAACACGCCGCCCTGGTTGCGGGCCATCTCGGTGAGCATGCGCTCCGTGCGCCGGACGAACTCCTCGGGCGCGAGCGGCATCGCGCCCGGCACGTACATGTCGACGCCGCCGAACGTGACCGTCGGCAGCCGCACGGCGCCCGCGAACAGCCGGCCGAGCCCGTGCTCGGCCCGGTCGTCGTGGGCCAGTGCCTCCTCCAGCGTGCAGCCGAGCTCCTCGGCCACGGCGCTGGGGATGGCGCGATCGACGAACGGCACGCCGAGCAGCTCGGCGACGGCCGGGCCTATCTGGCTGCCGGCCGTGCCGTATGTCGCCGATATCGTGACGACCCGCATATCTCCAGGTTAGAACAGGGCGCTGGCCAAAGCTCTGCGCGCCTTCGCCAAAGATGGGTCTTCCGCCGGCAATGCTTCGAACAGGCCGAGCAGGTGGCGCCTGGCCTTGTCGCGGTCGTCGCCCGAGGTGCGCTTGACCAGGGCGATAACGCGCGCGAACGCCTCATCGACCGCGCCGGAGAGCATCTCGAAGTCGGCGGCGAGCAACTGGGCCTCCACGTCGGAGGGGTCTTGAGCGCGCCGCTGCACGTCGGCGGGGTCGGCCAGGGAGGTGCGCTTGATCAGGTTGACCCCCGCCAGGCCCATCTTGGCGTCCTCGTCGCCCGGCACGCGGGCCAGCAGCCGCTGGTAGGCCTCGATCGCCGCGTCGAAGTCGCCGTGGTCGATGGCCTGCTCGGCCGCCATCAGGTCGGGGTCGGCGGGCGGCCCCGCCGGCATCTCCTGCCCGTCGTCCTCCGCTCCTGGCGGCCTGGCGTCGGGGTTGGCCTGGTAGAACTGCTCGACCGCGCCCATCAGCTCGTCGAGCCAGCGGCGCACCTCCTGCTCGGGCAGCACCTGCTGGAAGCCGGTGACGGCCTGCCCCTGGAAGATCGCCAGCACGGTCGGCACGGCCTGCACGCGCAGCGCCTGCGCGATCTGCGGGCTGGCGTCGACGTTGACCTTCGCCAGGACGGCCCTGCCGCCGAGGTCGCCGACGACTTTCTCCAGCACGGGGCTGAGCTGGGCACTGCCGGGCGCCCTGGGCGACCAGAGGTCGAGGACCACGGGCACGGTCATGGACCGGTCGATGACGTCGGTCGTGAACGTCTCCTCGGTCACGTCGACGATCGAGGCCGACGAGGCCGCCTGGGGACCTGCCGCCTCCCGCCGGGCCTGCGCCTCCAGAGCCTGCTTGCGCGCGCCCAGGTCCACCGCTCCGTAGAGGGACCCAGGCCTAGAGAAGTCCGCCATGCCCTTCATCTTGCCGCATGGACGAAGCCGGGAAGTCACCCGCCGCCACCCTGAGGGTGCGCAACTGGTCGAACATCTGGTGGAGTTCGTCCTCGGCGTACATCGTCAGGCCGAACTCGGCCGCCATCAGGTCGGCGGTGGCGCTGCGCACGACGGCGCGGCCCGCGTCGGTGATCTCCGCGAGCACGCCGCGGCCGTCGCGCGGATTGGGCAGGCGGCGGACGAACCCGGACTTCTCCAGCCTGTCCACCGTGTTCGTGACGCTGGTGGGGTGAACCATGAGACGTTCGCCGATCTTGGACAGTGGCAGCGCGCCCGTCTTGCTGAAGGTCAACAGGACCAATCCCTCGTACCTCGCGAAGGTCAAGTCGTATGGCTTCAGGAGCGAGTCAAGTTGCGACAGCAGGATCTGATGCGCTCTCATGATCGAGGTAACGGCTGCCATGGCGGCGGAAGGCCCGAAGTGAGCGCGCCAGCTCTCCGCGGCGCGGTCGATGGGGTCGAACGGCAGGTTGAGCGGCTTCGGCTGCGACACAGCGCTACGGTAGCGCGCCGCTCGTCCCGGTTCGTCTGGTCACTCTCAGCGACAGGCTTCTTCGCTTGACCAAGAATCCGGACATCAATCATCACGCTCAGTTATGGTTCTCCTACGTATGGTGACGCGGATGCCAAATCCAGCGGCCGTGGGGACGGCCGGGATCACGCCTTTTCCGCGTCACCGAGGGGCACGGGGGGTGCTTGATGAACGTCAACGGGGAAAAGGGTGCGTGAACACGCGGGCGTTTCACGAGAGGAGCTGAAGCACAGCGCGGCTGTGACAGTTGCCGTGCTGCTGGCTGTCGGCCTGTTCGCGGCGTGGAACGTCCTGATTCCTGGCGTGGACGCGTGGGAGAACATCGTGGCCGCGGTCATCGGCTCGCTCCGGCTGACCGGGCCCGTGGCGGCGGCCTTCGCCGCCTGGGTGGCGCTGCGCAAGCGCCGCGCGCTGCGCGGGCGCTCCCTCACGACGTGGCGGGCGCTCAAGGCGCCGCTGGCGATCGTGATGGTGGTGGTCGGCTCGTTCGGCGCCACGGTGCTGGTGCTGGCGGTCAAGACGGTGCTCACCGACCAGTCGGGCCGGCTGAGCCTGACCGGGCTGGCGATGGGCATGGCGGGGCTGGCGCTGTACTCGGTGATCGGCTGGGTGGCGGGCTGGGTGCTGCCGCGGCCGTTCACGCCGCCGCTGGCCGGGCTGGCCTGCTACGGGGTGTTCTCGTGGCTGGCCGACGACCGCGGCTGGGCCGACAAGCTGGCGCCGGGGACCGGGGAGCCGTACGACCTGTTCCAAGGTCTGAACGGGGCCCCGTTCTTCGACCAGACGATCTGGCTGCTGGGCATCACGGCGGCGCTGCTGCTCGGCTGGGCGGCGCTGGTCACCAGGCAGGCCCTGGTGCTGGCGTGCGCGCTGCTGGCGGTGCTGACCGCGGGGATGGGCGTGTCGCGGGTGCTGGCCCAGCCGAAGCCGGCGGCGGCCGTGGACATCGCCTACACCTGCCAGGAGTGGCCGATCACGGTCTGCATGCATCCGGGGATGCGGGCGGGGCTGACCGAGCTGGGGGCCGCGTTCACGCAGATCGCCTCGCGGCTCGCCGGGACGCCCGCCGCGTTCACCCGGGTGGAGCAGCGCCCGCTGGACGACCCGCTGAAGCCGTCGAACGGGCTGGCTCCCGTGCACGTGCCCGACCTGTCCTCCGGGTTCGCGGAGGAGGCGGCGCACGAGTACATCGAGGCGCTGGCGCCCAGGTGCCAGAGCGCGGTCGCGGAGGGCTACCGGCAGATCGTGGTGGCGTGGCTGCGCGGTGAGCCTCTGCCCGGCACGCCGCTGCCCGAGCACCACTACGCGACGACGTCGTTCTCCTCGTGGAGCGAGCACCAGCGCAGGGAGTGGCTGCGCATGTTCTACAGCGACTTCCAGGGGTGCCGCCTGTCGAGCACGCACTTCGGCGGTGGCCCCTCGCACGCGCAGGTGGCGCCGTCGGTGCGGCCGACGCCCGAGTCGAGCCACGTCTACCCGGTGTATCCGGGCCCGAGCGGCGCCACTCCGGCCGGCTCGGCGCCGGCCGTGCCGGGCACGGGCGTCACGCCCGGCGCCTCCGGCAGCAGCTACACGCGGGAGGCGCCCGCCGAGCGGTGGACGCCCGACACGTCGGGGGTGAGCTGGCCGGTGTTCGACCCGACGCCGCCGCAACCCGCCCAGGCCCAAGCGGCGCAGGCCCAAGCGGCGCAGGCCCGACCCGCCCATGCGCAACCCGCGCAGGGACGATCCGCGCAGGCCCAGTCCGCGCAGGCCCAGTCCGCGCAGGCACAGCCGCAGGAGGACACGTCCGTGCAGGCGGCCGGTGAGTCCGCTCCGGCCCGGGCCGCCGAGGCGGCGGCACAGGCCCGACCGGCGGCGCAGGCCCGACCGGCGGCGCAGGCCCGACCGGCGGCGCAGGCCCGACCGGCGGCACAGGCTCAGCCGGTGGCGCGGGCTCAGGCTGGGGGCGCGGCGAGGGCTTCCGAGCAGGTCACCGCCTCTCGCGGGCGCCCGGCGCACGGCTCGCCAGGAAACGGACACGGCTGGGGAGCCAAGATGTCACCAAAGGGCTGGCAATGATGATCGCCTGAAGGGTAGTCATGCTCGCATGACGACTTCCCAAACGGCGTCGCCCGAGGTGACCTCCGGGCGACGCCGCCGGTGGCGATATCTGGCCGGTCTCCTGGTGCTGGCCGTCCTGCTCCTCGTGGGCGCCCGGGTGGCCTGGTCGTGGCTGAACCCGATGGGCGAGCAGACCATCGACCGCAGCCAGCCGGTGCTGCTGCAGTCGATCAAGGACCTGAGCCGGTTCGAAGCCGCGACGGGGACCTTCCAGGTGGTCGTGGACCTGGAGAAGGACGCCAACTTCCTGCCCGACGCGATCAAGGGCACGCGCACGCTGTTCGTCGGCGCGGGCGGCGTGGACGCGTACGTGGACTTCTCCGCCATGACGGAGAACGGCGTGACCGTCTCGCAGGACCGCACCGAGGCGACCATCCGCCTGCCCCGCGCCCAACTGGAGAAGCCCAACCTGGACAACAGCCGCTCCTACGTCTTCGCCCAGCAGCGCGGCCTGTTCGACCGGGTCAGCGACTTCCTCTCCGGCTCCCCCACCGACCAGCGGGAGCTCTACCTCCTGGCAGAGAAGAAGATCAGCGAGGCGGCGGTGGCCAGCGACCTGCGCGCCAGGGCCGACGCCAACACCAAGAACATGCTGACGGGCATGCTCAAGTCGCTCGGCTTCTCGAAGGTCACCGTCAAGTTCACCGACGAGCCCTAGGCATCGTCACCTGCGCCTTAGGCGTCCCGTGCACCCTCCTAGGTACCTCCCTGGCTGCGCTTGTGCCGAGAGATAAGGCATACGCCCGATGTGCCGGAGGGGGCCTTAGGCCGAATCTTGAGAGTGCAGGGAACAAGACAAGGGAGCAGTCGGATGAACGCCGAACTCGAATACACCATGATGCAGCACCACGCCGCCGAGCTGCGCGCCGCCGCCGCCGAGCAGCGCCGGGTGCGTGAGGCGAGCAGGACCAGGCCGGTCGAGCGGCGTCACCGCTCGGTCTTCGCCCGCTTCCTCGCTTCATGACCGTCCACAAGCAGCCCGGCCGCATCCTCCCTCGCGGCCGGGCTGAGATGCCCCCTTAGGGGGCTACGACGCCTTCGGCCCGAATTCCTGGTCGAGCCGGAGGCGGAACGCCACGAAGCCCCGGTCCCCTTCCTGGTGGGACCGGGGCTTCGCGCTGTTCCGAACCGCTCGAAGCGACCCGTCAGAGCAACCGGTCACAGCGGCTGGCGGCGCATGCCCTGATCGCTCGGCGCGGGCGCCGCGCTGGCCTGCCCAGCCGACAGCTCGATCCGCCGCGCCGCCCGCGAGGCGGGGCCCAGGTCGAGGTAGCGGCTGGAGCGCCGGTGCCCCGCGCAAGCCCCGGCCTGCCAGTCCCGCAAGCCCTGGACGTACCGGGCGATCCGGCCCCGCTCCTGCGTGCCCAGCCCGCTCTCCTCGATCAGCGCGGGCAGCTCCGTCAGCACCGCCGCCTCGAACTGCCGCAGCCGCGACGTGCGCAGCTCGTTCACCCGGTCGGCGGCCTCCTGCACCCCGCAGCCGAGGAAGCGCCGCAGCACCAGCATCCCGTTGTCGGGGGCGCTCTCCTCGCCGACCTCCCGCCAGTAGGAGTACAGGTCGTTGAGCAGGTGCACCGCGTCGGTGAAGGTGTCACGCAGCACCGTGACCGGCCGCGTCCCGACGACAGGGGCGGGCAGCTCGGCGCCGGCCACCCGCTCGACGAGGTCCGCCGCCCACGCGGCGCCCCCCGAGGTGCGGCGCAGGCCGAGGTGCTCGATCGGCTCGGGTACGCGGTACGTCCCCGCGTCCTCCAGCTCGCGCAGGCAGCCCCGCATGAGCGCCTGCGTGCTGGCCGCGAACCTGAGCCGCCAGCCCCGCGAGGACCCGGGGAACGTGCGGGGCCACAGGTCGGCGAGCCCGCGCTCGGCCGGGTTCGCCGGGCGGGGCGTGCGCGGGGAGTCGGGCGGGGTGAAACGGCGCAGCCGGTGCAGGTACGCCTTCGCCCTGACGCGGGCGCCCGGCCGCTTGAACACCTGGGTGAAGTGGTCGTCGAACCAGCACGCCCAGACGTACCAGTCGGAGGCCAGCTCCAGCTCCCTGGGCGCGGCGTCCGGATGGCCGTAGGCCGCCAGCAGCGGGATCGCCATGGACGTGAACCGCGCCTCGTCCCAGACCCGCGCCCCGCCCCGGTCGACGTGGTCGAGCAGGCCCGTCCACCTGGCCCAGGTCGTGGAGTGGGCGCGCGCGGCGTCGGCGTGCGGGCTGAGCAGGGCGGGGGTGGGCTGGTAGAGGGCGGGGATGACGAAGGAGGGGGACGGATCAGGGGGCATGGGGCGCGATCCTCCGCTCGGAACAGGTGCTTTCGACGAGACCGGATGACCTCCGCGAGGAGGCACGAGGCTGGAGGAGTTGACGCTCTTGCTGGGGCGATTTTGAAGGATGTGACTCCATTATGAACACGTGGAGTGATGTGATCACAACCCTCAGTCAACGGCGCCGGACCGGGTGAGCAGATCGGCGTACCAGCCGTCGTAGGGCCTGTTCGTCGCGGGATAGCTGGCCAGCGGGTCGGTGGCCTGGCTCGCCGAGTCGAAGTCCCAGCCGCGCGCCAGCTTCCCTGCCTGCCGTGCCGCGGTGATGAACGACGACGCGTTGGCCTGCGCCGCGTAGAACAGCGCGCCCTGCCGCAGCTCCGCGCTGTCGCCCTGCTGGAACTCGGTGAAGGCGACCTGCCGGTAGCGGACGCGGTCGCCCGCGTGCCTGTCGGTGTCCACGCGCAGCGTCTGCGCGGACGTGGCGCCGTCCGCGCCGGTCCACACGCGGACGCGGGAGCCGCCGCTGGTGGCGGTGGTCTTGTCGAAGCGGGCGTCGGAGGTCCTGGCGTTGCCGCTCCACGCGACCGTCCCGGCGCCGGCGTCGAGCACGCCGTCCCACTGCCAGTTCTGGCTGGAGCTCTGGCTGCGGTGGATCTCGCGCAGCCGCGTGCCCGCCGGGTCGGTGAACCTGACCGTCGGCAGGACGCCGTTGTCGTACCTGCGGCTGGCCGACCAGGTGATCTCGCCGTCGGCGCCGATCCTGCCGGTGCGGTACCACAGGGTGGTCGCGCTCTGCGACTGGTGCACCTCGACCAGGTCGCCGTCGTCGTTGAGCGCGACGGCGGGGGTGACGCCGCTGTCGTACCTGCCGTGGCGCAGCCAGGTGACGCGGCCGTCGGCGCCGTACGCGCCGCTCCAGTACCACAGCTCGCCCGAGCCGGAGTCGTGCACCTCGACGACCTGGCCGCGGGCGTTGATCGCGACGGCCGGGTTGTGACCGGTGTCGCGCACGTACGAGCCGCGGGTCTTCCCGTCGCCGGAGATGAGCGCGAGGACGCGGCCCCGCAGCGCGTCCACCGTCGGCGGGGTCGCCGGGTAGTCCTCCGCCCTGAGCAGCCGCGCGCCGAAGACGGAGGTGAGCTGCTGGTTCAGCGCGGCCAGGTTGCCCGCGGCATGGGAGGTGTTGTCGGTCAGGTCGTCCTTCACGTCGAGCGCGACGACGATCGGCGCGGCGGCGGGGTGCTGCGCGGACCAGGCGTCGATGGCGGCGAGCCAGTCGCGCAGGAGGTTCGAGGCGGGGTTGCCCGCGTGGTCGACCTGGTGGCCAGGGGAGTCGTGGCCGATGGAGTAGTCGCGGGAGGTGGCGTAGCCGTTGTCGTGGATGTCCAGCTCGATGAAGCGGATGCCGTGGTCGAGCTGGTAGGCGATGGAGTTGCGGGCGCCGGCGATGTTGCCCGAGTAGCTGTTGTGGGTGGCGCGGAAGATCGCCGAGGGTAACGGGACGTCGGCCGCCGCCTCGGCGGTGCCGCTGGTCAGCAGGGCGGAGGCGGCGAGGGTCAGTACGGCGGGAACGGCTCCGATGCGAGGCACTCCCTGATCTTCATCTCGGCGGCCCGCCGCGGCAAGAGCCGTGGACACCTCAGGAGAGGTCCGGCGATGATGGCTGTATGCGCAAGCGTGGGCTGGTGTGGGGCGGGGCCGCGGTGGCGGTGGTGGCCGCGGCGGCGCTGATCTGGTATTTCGTACGGGTCGGGCTCGACGAGGCCGACAAGCTGGCCAGCGTGATCGGCCTGTTCTGCACCGTGGCGGGGCTGGCGGTGGCGATCTACGGCCTGCGCGACCGGCCTGCGCAGGCGGATGAAGCGCCAGGGGTGTCCGCGTCGGGGCCGAGGTCGGTCGCCATCGGGGGCGACAACTCGGGCATCGTCTCCACCGGCGACGGGACGACCAACGTCAGCATGCGCGCCGAGGCGTCCGGGCAGGGGCGGATCTACCAGGCCGGCGGAGATCAGACGATCAACGAGGAGTAGGCGCTAGCCCCGGCGGGCTTCGAGCGCGTCCAGGATCAGGTCCAGGCCGTAGAGGAACTCGCTGGCGTAGTCGTAGCCGGGCCGCATGGCGTGATCGACGATGATCTCCGCCAGGTACGGCAGCTCGTCCGCGGGCAGGTGCTCCAGGATGTTCCCGGCCACCTCCTCGACGTCGTCCGGCGTCATCACCGGCAGGTTCGACTCCTGGAGGACGAAGCCGCCCACGTAGCTGTCGATGAGCGAGATGGCGTGCGCGGCCATCGGCAGCGTGAACCCCGCCTCCCGCAGCACGCCGAGGACGGCGTTGTGGTGGCGCAGCGTGGCCAGGCCCGGGTTGCGGCGGGAGTCCATGAGGCCGAGTGCCCAGCTATGGCGCGACAGGACCTCGCGGGCGGAGCAGGCGCGCGCCCGTATCGCCTCCCGCCAGTCGTCGCCGCCGGGGGCGGGCAGCCGGATGGCGTCGAAGACCATGTCGACGACGCCGTCGAGGACGGCGTCCTTGTTCGGCACGTGGTGGTAGAGCGACATCGCCTCCACGCCCAGCTCCTGCGCCACCCGGCGCATCGTGATGGACTCCACGCCGCCGCGGTCCGCGACCCTGATCGCGGCTTCCAGCACGAGTGCCCTGCTGAGCGGTTGGGAGGGTGGCGACACGACGGCTCCGGCGAAATCGGCGATTGACAACCTTACAAGCGTAAGTCAGCCTTACAGGTGTAAGCCAGCGAGTGTGGAAGGAGACACGCCATGCCGATGCCGTTGTGGTGGGGGCACGTGAACAAGCGGGTGTTCAACCCGCGCGCCATCGCGAGCGGGAAGTATCCGGTGCTGACGCACGTCGGCCGCAAGTCGGGCGCGACCTACCGGACGCCGATGGACGCGCATCCGGTCGAGGGCGGCTACCTGTTCATCCTGGTGTACGGGTCGCGGTCGGACTGGGTGCAGAACGTGCTGGCGTCCGGTGACGCGCGCCTGCGGGTGGACGGCAAGGAGGTGGGCCTGACGGCTCCCCGCCTCGTGGAGAAGCAGGAGGCGTTCCAGGCCCTGCCGCAGACGGTGGCGCGCCCGCCGAAGGTGCTGCGCATCACCGAGTTCTTACGGATGGACCTGGCCGCAGGCTGAACGGCCGGAATCAGGCCTCAGGAACGCGGACGCGGACTCAGGCCGCAGCAACGCTGACGCGGAATCAGGCCTTGGGGACGCTGATGAGCAGGGCGTCGCCCTGGCCGCCGCCGCCGCACAGCCCCGCGGCGCCCAGCCCGCCACCACGCCGCCTGAGCTCGTACGCCAGCGTCAACACGATCCTGGCGCCCGAGGCCCCGATCGGGTGCCCCAGCGCGATGCCGCCGCCGTTGACGTTGACCTTGTCGAGGGGCACGCCCAGCTCCTTGGCCGACTGCAGCACCACGCTCGCGAACGCCTCGTTGATCTCCAC
This sequence comes from Nonomuraea monospora, assembly GCF_039531895.1. NCBI lineage: Bacteria > Bacillati > Actinomycetota > Actinomycetes > Streptosporangiales > Streptosporangiaceae > Nonomuraea > Nonomuraea monospora. Next base: position 276,825 of record NZ_BAAAQX010000003.1, on the reverse strand, counting down.
GAGGTCCAGGTCGGCGGCCGTGACCCCCTGCTTGGCCATCGCCTGCTTGATGGCGTTGGCCGGCTGCGACTGCAGGGACGCGTCGGGGCCGGCGACGTTGCCGTGCCGGCCGATCTCGGCCAGCCAGGGCAGGCCGAGCTCCTCGGCCTTGGCCCTGGACATGACGACCACGGCGCAGGCGCCGTCGGAGATCTGGGAGGCGGAGCCGGCCGTGATGGTGCCGTCGGCGGCGAAGGCTGGGCGCAGCCTGGCCAGGGTCTCGACCGTGGTGTCGCCGCGCACGCCCTCGTCCTCCTTGACGACCAGCGGCTCGCCGCGGCGCTGCGGGATCTCGACGGGGACGATCTCGTCCTCGAAGGCGCCGTTCTTGGCGGCTGCGGCGGCGAGCTGGTGGGAGCGGGCCGACAGCGCGTCCTGCTCTTCCCTGCCGATGCCGAGGCGGGTGTTGTAGCGCTCGGTGGACTCGCCCATCGCGCACTGGTCGAACGCGCAGAACAGGCCGTCGTGCGCCATCGAGTCGACGACCTGCGAGCCGCCGTACTTGACGCCCTTGCGCAGACCGGGCAGCAGGTGCGGGGCGTTGGTCATGGACTCCATGCCGCCGGCCACCACGATGTCGAACTCGCCCGCCCTGATGAGCTGGTCGGCCAGGGCGATGGCGTCGAGGCCCGACAGGCACACCTTGTTGATGGTGACGGAGGGGACGGTCATCGGGATGCCGGCCTTGACGGCGGCCTGGCGGGAGGGGATCTGCCCGGCTCCGGCCTGGAGTACCTGACCCATGATGACGTACTCGACGGCTTCCGGCGCGACGCCGGCCCGCTCCAGCGCGGCCTTGATCGCGATGCCGCCCAGCTCGACGGCGGGCAGGCCGGACAGGGAGCCGAGGAGCTTGCCGATGGGGGTACGAGCTCCGGCGACGATGACGGAACTGGACATGACAACGGCCTCCTGTGCTCGCGCGTCCGGTCTTTGACACGATACCCACGAGTACGCCGTCGCTCGCCATGGAGGTAGGCCACACATGTTCATGCGGATCGACCACATCGGGATCGCCTGCCGTGATCTGGAGGAGAAGATCGAGCTCTTCTCCCGTACGTTCGAGCTCACGGTCGTGGCCAGGGAGGTCAACGAGGAGCAGGGAGTCAAGGAGGCGATGCTGCACATCGCCGACGGCGAAGGCGGGGGCTCCTACATTCAGCTCCTGGAGCCCCTCTCCGACGACTCTCCTGTGGGAAAATTCCTGGCGAAGCGGGGCGAAGGCGTCCATCACGTGGCGTTCGGGGTTCCGGACGTCGAAGAGGCCATGGCCACGATCGGCGAGAAGGGTGTGAGGCTCCTGGACGAGCGTCCCCGCCATGGGTCGATGGGCTCGCAGATCGCGTTCCTGCACCCGAAGGATGTGGGCGGGATGCTGACCGAGCTGGTCCAAGCGGCCAAACAAGATTAAACCCACACAAAACGTAAAAAACGTTCATATGTAACTAGTCACGCATAAAGATGGACGGGGCTTCGCAGGTGGCACCAGCGGAGTACGCTTGACCTTCCACCGGACATGGGGCCTGCCGAGAGGCACAGGCTCCTGGTACGGATGCCCCGAACCCCCCGTCCGGCCCGTGTAGCCGTCTCGACAACCCAGGATCGAGCCTCCATGCAGTCCGACATCGACGCCCAGCTCAACAACTTCTTCGAGGATGCCCCAGCACGCGAGTTCGACGTCGTGCTGCGGGGTTACGACCGGCATCAGGTCCACGATCACCTCAAGCAGCTCGACGGGGAGCTACGTCAGGCCCGCGAGCAGGTCGGCAACCTCCAGCGCGACCTGTCCGACTCCCAGCGCCAGCTACAGGAGCAGGAGCGCCCCACCTACTCCGGCCTCGGCGCCCGCATCGAGCAGCTCCTGCGCCTGGCCGAGGAGCAGGCCACCGAGCTCGTCCAGGCCGCCAGGTCCGAGGCCAACGAGATCAAGGCCGCCGCCAAGGTCGAGGCCGCCGACGTGCGGGCCGCCGCCGAGGCGGAGGCCGCCGAGAAGCGCGCCCAGGCGGCGCGCGAGAGCGACGAGATGCGGACGACCGCCGAGCGGGAGGCCGAGGACATCCGCTCGACCGCGCGCCGCGAGGCCGACGAGCTGACCAACACCACCGAGCGGGAGGCCGCCAAGCTGCGCGCCACCGCCGACCACGAGGTGGCGGAGAAGCGGGCCGACGCCGAGCGGGAGATCGCCAAGCTGCGCACCACCACCGAGCGCGAGGTCGCCCAGCTCCGCGCCTCGACCAAGCGCGAGCGCGACGAGGTGCTGACGACCGCCAAGCGGCAGGCCGACGAGATGCGCGCACAGGCGCAGCGGGTGCTGGAGGAGTCGGAGGCCAAGCGGGCGCAGGACGAGGCGGAGTTCGAGATCCAGCTCGCCTCCCGCCGCGAGGAGGCCGAGCGCCAGGAGGCCGAGCGCCACGCCACCGCGCAGGCCGCCACGCAGAAGCTGGTCGCCGAGGCCGAGCAGCGCGCCGCCACCGCCGAGTCGCGGGCCACGAAGGCCACGCAGCAGGCCGAGCAGACCCGCCGCGAGGCCGACCTGCACGCCAAGCAGCTCGTCGCCAACGCCCGCAAGAGCTCCGAGACCATCGTCTCCGAGGCCAAGAGCAGCGCCGAGACGATCGTCACCGAGGCCAAGAACGAGGCCGAGCGCACCCGTACGGCGATGCAGCGCCAGGTCGACGAGCTGACCCGGCAGCGTGACAGCATCACCAGCCACCTGGCCCAGCTCCGCCAGCTCCTCGGCGGCGCCGCCCTCCCCGGCATGGACCCCGAGCCCGCGGTCACCGCGGCCCCGCCGAAGCCCGCTCTCGCCGCGCCCGTGGCCGAGCCGGTGGCTCCGGCCACGACCCCCGCTCCCAAGGTGGAGGTCAAGAAGGCCGACGACGACGCCGAGTGGTGGCAGGAGTAACGCCGGACGAAGCGAAGACACACGGGGCTGAATGACGGCTGGGGAGAGCCTGGCGGCCTGATGGTCGCTAGGCTCTCTCTTTGCCGTCGGACGTGTACGAAGTGGTACGAGTCCGTCATGCTGTGTTGCCGATCCCCCTGGAGTGTGTCCCCCTTGTCCGCAGACGTCGAGCCGGTGACCACGCAGAAGGAAGAGCCGGAGGCCCGGGAAAAGGCCAAGGACGAGACCGGCCCCTCGTCGTACGGGCTGCCCGGCAAGCCGTTCGCCCGCGGCCCCTTCCTGTTCGGCCTGGTCGGCGGCCTGGGCGTGCTGACGGCGATCGCGCTGGCCCAGATGATCGTGGCCTCGCTCAGCACGATCATCCTGATCGTCGTGGCGATGTTCCTGGCCGTCGGCCTGAACCCGGCCGTCGAGGCCCTCCAGCGGCGCGGCCTGGCCAGGCGGGGCGCGATCTCGATCGTGTTCGCCGGGGTCATCGTGGCGTTCGCGCTGTTCGGGCTGGCGATCGTGCCGCCGGTGAGCAAGCAGCTCACCGAGTTCATCGACGCGGTGCCGGGTTACATCACGGAGCTGAGCAACCATCCGACGCTGCGCCAGCTCGACCAGGACTACCAGCTCCTCCCGCAGCTCAGGACGTTCGTGACGGGCACGCTGGGGCCGTCGCTGGCGACCGGCATCATGGGCGCGGGCCTGGTGGTGCTGAACGGCGTGTTCACCACGGTGACGCTGCTGGTGCTGATGCTGTACTTCCTCGGCTCGCTGCACACGATCAAGGACTACCTGCTCAAGCTCGTCCCGGCCTCGCGCAGGACGCGGACGCGGGCGATCTCCGAGGAGATCCTGTCCGGCATCGGCGGATACGTGGCCGGCAACGTGCTGATCTCGGTCATCGCGGGCGTGGTGACGTGGATCTTCCTGTCGATCGCGGGCGTGCAGTACGCGCTCGCGCTGTCCCTGGTGGTGGCGCTGACCGACCTGATCCCGCTGGTGGGCGCGACGATCGGCGCGGTGCTGGTGACGGCGGTGGCGCTGCTCGACTCGTGGCCCGCCGGGATCGCGTGCGCCGTCTTCTTCGTGGCCTACCAGCAGGTCGAGAACTACCTCATCTATCCCAGGGTGATGAAGCACTCGGTGAACGTGACGCCCGCGGTGACGGTGATCGCCGCGCTGTTCGGCGGCGCGCTGCTCGGCATCGTCGGCGCCCTGCTGGCCATCCCGGTGGCGGCGGCGATCTCGCTGATCATCCGCGAACTGGTGCTCCCCCGCCAGGACCGGGCCTGACAGGGCCCGGGGCTATCTGCGACCACCGCCCAGCTCGGCCTTGAGGAACTCGATCACCGCCGCGTTGAACGCCTCCGGCTGCTCGACCGCGCTGAGATGCCCGGCCCTGGGGATGATCTCCACCTTCCCTTCCTGCACGGCCTGCGCCATGGCGTCGGCGTCGGAGGGCGGCGACAGCTCGTCCTCCTCCCCCACGATGATCAGCAGCGGCACCTTGAGCGCGCTCAGCGTCTCGAACGAGTCGGGCCGCGCGGCCATGGCGCGCTGCGCCCAGGCCACGGCGCCCGGCGGCGCGGACTGCACCAGCCCCTTGACCCGGCCGACCACCATGGCCCTGCGTTCCCTGGTGGTCCGCCCGATGAGCGCGGGCAGCACCTCGGTGACCAGCACCTCGCTGCCCTCGGTCAGCACGGCCTGCGCGATGCGTTCCCTGTTGTCCCTGGCCGCGGGCGGGTCCTCGCCGGCCTTGGTGTCGGCCAGGATCACCCCGAGCACCCGGTCGGGGTGACGACGGCAGAACGCCATGGTCACGTAACCGCCCATCGACAACCCGCCGACGACCGCCCGGTCGATGCCCTCCTCGTCGAGCAGCCTGGCGACGTCGTCGGCCATCACATCGAGCGAGGGCTCGTCCTCACCCAGCCGCGACCCGCCGAAGCCGCGCAGGTCAGGGGTGATGACCCGGCAGACCTTGGCCAGCCCCTCCCGCTGGGCCAGCCACATGGCCGACGAGAGCGGGAACGCGTGAAGCAGCACAACCGGGATCCCGGTCCCGGCAGATCTCTTGTAGAGCTGCACGGATCACACGGTAGCCCGGTTCACGGCGACAATCACTCAATGGTCCATGCCGATCGGCCCTTAGTGCGCTGACAAAAGCCTCACTCGACTCATACCAGCCATAAATCTGACATTGCCCTACGAATAATTCACGCGCACAATCCAGGCACAGTGACGTGCATTCCGAGGTGACAGGCATGACAGGTCCCACAGGCATGGCAGGCACCCGCCCCGCGCTCCCTGACGCCACCAACGCCGACTTCCTGCTCCAGGCGTTGCGCGAGACGAACCTCCGCCGCGCCTACCACGACGTCCCGCCCCTGGCCATGGACCCCCTGCTCGTCGAGTACGCCAAAACCAGGGCGGCCGAGCTCTCCCGGCGGACCGGGTACGGCCCCGTGCGAGCGGGCACCGGCGAGATCGCCTACCACAGCGAGGGCGACGACATGAGCGGGGCCGCCGAGGCCGTGGCCGGCTGGTACGCCGAGCGGACGGGCTACGACTGGAACGATCCGCGCCCCTGCCACTTCAGCCAGCTCGTCTGGAGGTCCAGCAAGGCGATGGGCGCCGCCCGCGTGGCCGGCCAGGGCCCCTCGCACTACGAGACGTACATCGTCTTCGTCTTCGAGCCCGCGGGCAACGTCGAGGGCGAGCACCAGGAGAACGTGCCCCCGGCGTGAAAAAGCTCCGGTGGCCGGCCGGAAGACCGGCCACCGGAGACATTCGGATGGATCAGGCGGTGCGGATCAGGTCGCCTTGTCGATCGGCCTGAAGAGCTGCCAGAGCCGCCAGAGGATCGTCTTGCCCTTGGACCCGGCGGCCGGGTAGTCCGACGTCCACGGCTTGGAAGCCGGACCGTGACCCGTGCCCTGGTCGGCGATGCCCTCCGTCTGGGTCCTGCTGGTCCGCGTGGAGGCCCCGGTGGGATTCACCCTGCCGAGCTGCTCGTCGATCGACCGCTTCTGAGCCTCGCTCAGCCCGCGTGACTGCGACTGCCCGGTATTCGTCGACGTCCGCTGCGCCTTGGGCGGCGCCTGCCGCTGTGTCGCCCTGCGGCTGCTCGGACGTACCGCCGGCCGGTGCCTGACGGCGGCCTTGGGCCTGCTGGCCCGCCTGGTCACCGCCCTGCGCGCGGCCTCGGCCCGGCGCCTGGCCGCCGCGGCCCTGCGCTGTGCCGCCGCCGCCCTGCGCCTGGCGGCCGCGGCTGCCGCCCGCTGCCTGGCCAGTGCGGCCTTCTTCCTGGCCTGCATCGCGGCCCGCTTCCTGGCCGCCTCCGCCGCTCTCTTCCTCGCCGCTTCCGCCGCTCGCTTCCTGGCCGCCTCCGCGGCCCGCTTCCTGGCCGCCTCGGCGGCTCTCCTCCTGGCTGCCTCCAGGGCACGCCTCCTGGCGGCCTCGGCGGCCCTGCGCCTGGCCAGGGCGAGCGCCGCCCGCCTGGCCGCGGCCTGCGCCGCCCGCCTCGCCGCGATGCGCGCCGCGATCCTGATGCCGATGGCCACCGCGAACCACACCCACTGGCCGTCGGGGTCGGTCATCGTGATCGGGCTGTTGTTGGCGTAGGCGTAGGCGTTGAGCTGCTGCGGGTCGCTCTCGTCGATGATCGGGTCCACCGAGATGAAGCGGCCGTTCCTCGGGTCGTACTCACGGGCGCCGAGGTGGACGAGCCCGGTGGTGGCGTCGTTGGTGCCACCGACGAACCCGCGCTGTCCCGGCCACCACGGTGGCGCCGTGCCCCGGTCCTCGCCGAACGGGGTCTGCCTGCGGACGGCGATGTCGCCGGTGCCGGCGTTCACCATGGCCTGCGCGGTGCCCTGGTGGTCGTTGGCCATGAAGTAGACCTGGTTGTCCGGCATGCGCACCGCGATGGCCTCACCGCCGAAGGTGTAGTACCTGGTCTGCTCGACGACGTTCTTGGCGTAGTCGAGGCGCAGCTCCATGTCGTCGATGTAGAGGGTGGCGTCCGTGGCGGTCTTGCGGAGCAGGCGGTCGCCGTCCGCGTCGTAGATGAACGAGGTCGTCTTGCCGGCCTCGGTCACCGACTCCAGGTTGCCCTCGGCGTCCCACACCAGGCTCTGGTCGGAGTTGCCGACCTTGCGCCGGGTGGTGTTGCCCGCCGCGTCGTACTGGAACAGGTCCGATCCGACGCTCTGCAGCGCGTGCGGCTGCTTGCCGCCCGCCGCGGGGTACGTGGAGGTGCGGACGGTGTCGGCCAGGCCGCCCCAGCCGTGCTTGGTCTCCTTGGTCCGGTTGCCGGTGAGGTCGTAGGCGTAGCTGAACGCGTACGGCGCCACGCCGCCGATGGTCGTGGCCGTGGGGGTGCCCGCGGCGCAGTCGTCGGTGGCCGTCCACGCCGAGGTCAGCCGGCGCAGATGGTCGTACTTGAAGCACTGCGTGTCCTGCACGGCCTTGTCGGCGATCTTGGTGATGTTGCCGGCCGCGTCGTAGCTGTAGCTCAGGTCCAGGTCGCTGGCCGCCGCGCCCGACCTGTCCAGCCGCATGCTGGTCAGCCTGCGGGTGCCCTCGTCGTGGGTGTAGGTCAGCCAGGTCTTCTTGCTGCCCTCGCCCAGCTCGTACTGGAGCGTCTCACCCATCTTCGAGTAGCGGGCCGCGCTCACGTACGCCGACAGGCCGGTGACCTTGGTCGGCTGGCTGAGCGCGTCGTAGCTGTAGACGACCGACTCCTCCGCCAGCCCGCCGGCCGCGGGGAAGCTGACCGACTGGACCTGGTCGTCGAGCGTGTAGCGGGTGTTGAGCTGGTAGGAGCCTGCCAGCTTGCCCTCCCGCTCGGGGATGGTGATGGTCTGCCGCAGGGTGCGGTAGTCGGCGTCGATGGCGTTGATCTCGGCCTTGTAGGCCTGGCCGCCGACGTACCGGATGCTCGCGTGCAGCTCGCCCTTGGCCAGCGCGTCGTACTTCCACTCGGCCAGCAGGGCGCCGCTGGACGAGCCCTCGCGCAGTTGCGTCTGGCGGCCCAGGTCGTCGTAGCCGTACCACAGGGTCTTGCCGCGGGAGTCGGTGGTGGTGACGATCTCGTCGGCGTCGTTGTACGTGGTGGTCGTGACGCCCTTGTCCGGGTCCTCCGTCCTGATCTCCCTGCCGCGCAGGTCGTAGGTGTAGCGCCAGACGTTGCCCGCCGGGTCGGTCACCGTGGCCAGGCGTCCGGCCGGGTCGTAGGTGTATTTGGTGGCCTCGTACTCGCCGGTCGGGGTCGCGCCCTTGTACTGGCGCAGCTCGATCAGCCGGTCCTCGGCGTCACCGATGCGGGTCGTGGCCGTGCCGCCCGGCGGCGGGGTGACGTGCAGCCGGTCACCCTCCTCCTTGGCGGTCACGCGGTACTTCTCCACGCCCTTGACCTTGAGCACCTCGGCGTTGGCGTCGCCGGTGCCGTCGAACAGCGACACCACCTGGTTCGGGACGGCGGCGTCGGTCACCGCCAGCAGGTCGGTGGACGGGGTGCCCGTGGCGAAGTAGCCGGTGTTGGTCTTGTACTCCTCGCCCTGGGAGTTGTAGAAGGTGTCGGTGATCGTGCGCCCGTCACGCAGCGCGGGATCGCTCGCCTGGTCGTCGGTGGGCGCGGGCTCCTGGGTCTGGCGCTTGCGCATCATGCCGTCGTACAGCTCGTGGCTGACGGTGTACGCGCCGTCCGCGCCCAGCGTCTTGGTGGTGACGATGCTGGGGCCGTTGTTGCGCACCGTGTAGACGTACTCGGTGCTGGGCGACTGCCCCGCGGCCTTGCTGCGGTCGGCCTGCCAGACCTTGGTCAGGCGGCCGAGCGGGTCGTACTCCATGTCGACGCGGCGGTTGTTGGCGTCGACCTCGGAGACGGGCTCGCCCCAGGCCGGCTCGACCTGCGTGCGCTCGACGTGGCCGAGCGGGTTGGTCTCGGTGGTCTCCGTCGCCGGGCCGCCCGTGGCCGGGCTGTAGGCGGTGACGGACTTGGTGCCGACCGGGTCGGTCTCGCTGGTCTCCCGGCCGTAGACGTCGTAGGTGTGGGCGCTGCCGGTGATCGTCTGGCCGTCGGCGGAGACGAGCTCCTGCACCGCGGTCACGTCGCCCTTGGTCGGGGGCTGGCCGTGCGCCTGGTTGTCGTAGGCGATCTTCTCGTCGGAGAGCACCTCGCCGGCGGCGAGGGTGGAGACCCCGGTGCCGCAGCCCGCGGCGACCTGCTGGACCCTGCTCGGGTAGTCGATCATCCAGGACGTGTCGTTGCGGGCGTAGGTGTAGCGGGTGCACACGTCGTCGTCCGCGGTGGCCAGGTCGCCCTTCTCGTCCACCTGGAGGAGCAGGCCCTTGGCGTCGTACGAGCGCTCCTCGCCGGTACGCCGCCACTTGTCCCCCGGCATCGCGGTGCGGGTGACCATGGACTTGGCCTGCACCATGTGGGCGGCCTTGGTGACGCCGCCCTGCGTGGACTCGGCCGTCTTGGCCGACCACGGCTCCTCGGCGGTGGCGGTCGAGATCGGCCCGCCGTCGCCGTCGTAGAGGATCTCCTCCCGCTCCAGCCCGGCGTACTGGTCGAGGTCGTCGAGCTTGCCGCCCTCGGTGTCCTCCACCTGCACGCTGCGCTTGGTGCCGTCGGCCTGCTTGTCACCGTGCATGCCGCGGAAGTAGCGGAACTCCGTCAGCGTGCGCTTGGTGTCCTGCCCGTCGCCCTCGCGGACCTTGACCCGGCCGAACCCGCGGAAGTCCGACCACGTGCGGTGCTCGGGCTTGACCAGGATGTTCTCGGCGTAGCGCCAGCCCGCGCCGTCCAGGTACTCGTAGCTGGTGACGACGCTCGGCGAGGCCGCGACGCGGTCCACCTCGACGGTCTGCGCGACGACGTACTTGTGGAACCAGTCGGTCACCTCGCCCTCGTTCGGGGGCGCCCAGCGCTGCGGGAAGCACCGCTTGGTGTTCTTGTCGGCGGCCGGCAGCGCGCCGGCCTGGCACTCGGCGGGCGCGTAGTTGATCCGCAGCTCACCGCCGGACTCGTTGTTGATCGCCTGCACGCGCCACTTGACCAGCGGGGCCCGGCCCTCGTTCGCGTCCACCCGGTTGGGGAGCTGGATCCCGATGAAGGTGATCGGCGGGAGCGTCAGCGTGCCGCCCACGTGCCCGCTCTGCTGGATCGAGGCCAGCCACAGCGCGGGGCTGAGGCCGTCGCCCGGGGCGGGGAACTGGTGCTTCAGCGCCCACGAGTCCACCGCGTAGTACTGCCCGGCCGCGTTGAGCACCTGGGTGGTGACCTTGGTCAGCCGCTTGCGGGTGAAGAACGTCGGCGTCGTGCGGTCGGTGCACTTCACGCCCGAGTCGCAGATCTGGTCGAAGGGGACGTCCGGCCAGCTGCTGGCGGTCTCCTTCTTCAGCTCCGCGGGCGCGCAGGTGATCGTGCCGCTCGGCAGGCAGCGCTCGGCCACCTCGAACAGCACGCGCGTCGCCGGCGTCTTGGTGAACAGCTCGCCCTTGAGGTAGCCGTAGTCGATGCGGGTCAGGTACGCGGCGCGGTCGTAGACGGTGCCCAGCTCGGGCTTGCCGTTACGGCCGTAGTAGTTCTTCTCCTGCGTGTACCAGTAGGTGGTGGCGTTGCCGTGGGTGTCGACGGCGTAGTCCAGGTTCCACCGGTAGGCCTGCTGGCACCAGGCGTTGGCCGGGGTGCTGTTGTAGCAGGGCTCGCCGCTGTTGTTGCCGAACACCGGCACCGTCTGGACCGACTTGGTCTCGGCCTTGCCCGTCGCCCAGCCGGCCAGGCGGTTCAGGCCGAAGGTGTACTGGACGCCGTCGGGCGTGGTGACCCGCCAGTACTCGCCGTTGTTGTCGCCGTTGGTCGCGCCCGTGAGGGCCTCGACGCGGGTGCCGTCGTCGCGCTTGGGCCGCCACTGCTTGGACGTGGCGTCCTTGATCAGCTCGACGGTGGTGCTGCCCAGCGTCAGGGCCGCGTTCTCCTGGTCCCAGCACAGGTCGCCGGTCTTCTTGCCGTCGATCATGCAGGACTTGTAGCGGCGCTCGATGTAGCCGCCGGGGCTCAGCTCGAAGCCCTCACCGGCCCAGGACGCCTGGTTGTTGGTGGAGGCGGTGCGGCCGTCCACGCTCTGCGAGGAGTAGGAGAGCGCCACCTCCGGCTCGTCGCCGCCCAGCGCGGGCGGCACGCGCAGCTCGTAGCCCCAGGAGAAGTCGCCGGACTGGGTGCCGACGCTCCAGTCAGCCGACGGGGACAGCGAGGTGGCCGAGTGGTCGCCGGACTGGCCGGACGGGGCGGCGGCCAGCGCGTACACGGCTCCGGCCTCGACGTCGGCGCTCAGCGTGCCCGTCTTGGGGTCGTTGGTGCTCTTGACGGGCTCGGGCTGCGGGCAGCTCGCGGTCGCCGTGGCCGACTTCAGCGCGCATTCCTGCAGCTTGACCATGCCGAGGCGGGCGCCGTAGTCGCCGCCGTAGGCGTAGCGGAAGCCGGAGTAGTCGATCTTCAGCGGGGTCTTCTTGGCGGCCTTGGCCGCCACCGCCACGCCCTGCCCCGGCGAGACCCGCATCGCCAGGCCGAGCCGGTCGGTCTCGAGCAGCTCCACGCTCACCGGGTCGGCGCTCAGGTCGGCGCTGTTGTCGGCGGCCACCTGCACGGGGAACCCGGCGACCGACTTGGCGCTCTTGCTCAGCTCCGCCTTCTGTGGTTTGGGCCAGGTGACGCCTGGTGGCGCCTTCCACGCCTGTTTCTGTACGGGATCGGCGAGCGGCGGCGTCACCGGCACACTGGTGCCCGTGACCGGCGCCTCGCGCTGCACGGACGGGGCCTCCCGTGGCGCGGCCTGCGCGGGCATCGCGTAGACCAGCGGCACGGTGACGGCGATCGCGAGGGAGGCCGCCAGCCTGCGCGGCCAGGGGGACTCGGGCTTGGCCTCGTCCCGGTAGTTGTTCCAGGACGTGTCGGGAAGGTGGGGTTCGTCGGTTTCCTGAAAACGATTCCAGCGGGATTCGGGCAGGTCTAACTCATCCTGCGGGTCCATGTACCTCTCCCAGTGCGGGGGGCGGAAACGGGACTTACTGGGCGGCTAGCTGGGCGATCTGCTCGGCGCTGAGTACGCCGTCGTACGTGCGGACGTCATCGACGGTCCCCGGCCAGTGGCCGGTGAAGACGCCCGCGGCCTTGGTCCGGCCCAGTTGCAGCGGGCCGGTGGCGTTCCAGTTGCTCAGGTGACTGGTGACGGTGGTGGTGGACAGGCGGCCGTTGACGTAGATGCGGAGCTCACCGGCGAGGGGGTCGTACACGCCGGCGACGTGCGTCCATTCGAGAGGGTTGGGGATGGCGTCGGAACGGGTTCTGACGAGGGCGGCTGTGTCGGTGTCGGCGGCGGCCATGCCCAGTGACCACCTGCCCTGCTCCTTGTCGAAGCCGAGCTGGAACCCGGCGGCCCGCCCGCCAGGCTGCGCCACGGCCGCCGTGTCGCGGGTGGGCAGGTAGTCGAGCTGCGTCCAGGCGGTGACGGTGAAGCCGGTCCTGGTGTTGACGGCCGGGGCGCTCGTCTGGGCGTAGCCGTCCACGCCGTCGAGCGCGAGCGCCCCGTCCAGCCAGCCCGACGTCCACGAGGCGGCTCCGGACAGCGTCGCGGCGGTCGCCCGGCCCGAGGAGTCGGCCGCCGACACGCCGGACTCCTCGTCCAGCGTCCAGTGGCCCACCAGCGTGGCAGCGCTGTTGACCAGATCGGCGATCTCGTCGGCGAACATGGCGCGGCCGTAGGCGCGCACCTCGTCGACGTCTCCGGGCCAGTACTCCGAAGCCGCCCCGCCGACCTTCCCTCGGCCGATCGTCAGGGGGCCCGTGGCGTTCCATGGTGCGGTGACGGCGGCCGTGCCCTCCAGCTTGCCGTTCACGTAGAGGGAGATCTGGCCGGCCGCCGAGTCGTAGACGCCGGTCAGGTGGGTCCACTCGTTCAGCCGGGGCGCGGCGGCCGACAGCGCGCGCACGGTGGCCGCGCCGTCGGCGTCGGAGCCTGCCAGGGTGAGCGCCCAGCGGTCATTGGCCTTGACGTACTGCAGGGCGAACGCGCCCGTCCTGCCGCCTTCCTGGGTGACGGCGGTGGCGGAGGCGGCGTTGCCGGTCAGCCGGGCCCAGGCGCTGACGGTGAAGTTGCGGCTGGTGTCGATGACGGGAGCCGAGGTCTGCGCGTAGGAGTTGGCCAGCTTGAGCGCGCCGCCGGTCTTGCCGGTGGTCCAGGTCGCTCCGCTGAGCGTGGCCGGGTGCGCGCCCGTGGCGTCGGCGGCCCTCGTGCCCTGGCCCTCGTCCAGCATCCAGTGGCCGCTGGGGCCCCTGCCCGCGTTGACGTTGAAGACGTAGGTGCGGATCGGGCCGAGCTGGCCCGCGCGGTCCTTGCTGCGCACCGCCAGCACGTTCGGGCCGTCGTGGCGCGGGGTCAGCGCGATCGTGGCCGAGCCGTCCTGGCCTGCGGCGACCTCCGTCTTGGGCGTGGTGTCCAGGCCGTAGACGTAGGTGGCCACGTCGGCGACGCCGTTCGAGCCGAAGGTGAACGTGCCGGGCAGGCCGACGCCGTCGTTCCAGGAGTCCTCGGTGTACTGCGGCGAGGAGACCAGCGGCTCCCTGCCGGGCGCGGTGGCGTCCACGGTGGCCTCGCACCAGGGGCTCCAGGCGCTGTTGGCCTTGCCGTCCTCGGCCCGCACCCGCCAGCGGATCAGCGCGCCGTCGGCGTACAGGGTGGCCGGGATCGTGGCGGAGAACGCGGTGCCGGTGGAGCCGAGCGGGCTGAGGTACTCGCCGGACTTCACGCCCGCGGCGTTGTACCACTCGAAGCGGCCCCTGACCGAGTTGTCGGTGTCCTTCAGCTTGGCCCACAGCTTGGGCACGGACGTGCTGATGACCGGCCGGCCGTCACCGGAGACGCACGGGCCGCCCGGGTCCGACCACACGTCGGCCGCCAGCGGGTCGGCCGGGATCGAGTTGTACTCGATGACCAGGCTCGGGTTGTTCTTGAACTTCTTCCACGCGTAGACGTCGGTCTCGCTGGTGGCCCGCAGGCCGATGGTGACGTTCGGCCAGGCCTTGGCCGCGGCGTTGACGACCTGCGGCGTCACGTCGAACTCCACGCCGCCGGGCAGACAGCTCGCGCCCCAGCCCTTGGCGATGTTCTTGGTGTCCAGCAGCGTCACCCAGGCGGGCTGCTTGTTCCAGGTGGTGGCCTTGCTGATGGAGTTGGTGGCCCACGCCTCGACCTTGCGGGCGCTGCACGAGTACGACCACGTCTCGTACGTGCGCAGCGTCGCCTTGATGATCTGCTTGCCGTGGATGGTGGAGCCGGTGTTCATCTGGAAGAACGAGCGGTTCTTCTGCGACTCGACGTGCCCCACCCTGGCGACGTCGCTGGAGTTGAGGTAGTTGGAGTTCGGCCAGTTGCTCCACACGGCGGTCCAGGCGTTGCGCGCGGCCGAGAAGTACGGGTCCAGGTAGACGGGGAACTTGGTGTCCGCGGCCGTCAGCATCTTCCTGTCGGGCTTGAGCCGCAGGTTCCTGCCCTTCAGCTCGACGCCCATGGTGGCCTCGCGGGCCTCGGGCGAGCGGCCCTCCTTGAGCGCCTTCTGGCTGGTGATGCCCTCGGAGTCCCACATCTTCGGGGTGGGCGCGACGAACAGCGTGCCCTCGTTCCCGTCGGTGGCCTCCAGGTTGCCCGCCTTGTCGGCCGCCAGCTTCAGCCCGTCGGCCGACAGCGGGTACGTCAGCTCCGCCAGCCCCTCGGCGGCGGCCCGCGACTTGACCACCAGCAGGTGCGAGAAGCCGTCCACGTCGGCGGTGACCTGGAGGTCCACGCCCGGCATGACCTCGGCGTAGGTGGCGGTGTCGCCGCTCAGCGTGGGCTTGGGCAGCGTGCCCGTCCAGCCCAGCTCCATCGACTTGCCGCCGCGCGACAGACGGGCGAGCGAGGCGTCGCCGCCGCCGGAGAACGTCAGCCCGACCGCGGCGGCCACCGGCTCCACCGCGCCGTCGGGACGCAGGCGCAGCGTGGTGTCCACGGGGACCCAGCGGCCCTCCTTGCGCACCCGGATGGGCCGGACGTTCAGCTCCATGGACAGCGTGCCGTCGGGCTTGGCGTAGACGGTGCGCGTCTCGCTGCGCATCGACTCGATCTCGACCGGCCTGCCCGCGTCGCGGGCCGCGGCGACCGCGGCGCGCTCCTGCGCAGGCTGCGAGGCCGGGGGCCGTTCTGGTTCGTCCTGGGCGGCCACCGGTTGGGGGACCGTCAATGCCGTGATAGATAACGCCGCCGCGACCAGACCATGCACAACCCGCATACGAACCTCGCCCATGCCGAGCAGGGGTTACGCCCGGGACGGAGGCCGCCCGGCGTCTCCACGATCTTCTGTTGACGATCGGATTCTCACTCCGGGTCGTACACGCGGTCCATAGTTCTGGTCATTCTGCTCAAAGATTTCTTCATGACCGCACTATCTGCGGAGCTTTCCGTCAGACCTCCGTGGGGAGCGGCCAGGCGGCCGGATTGACCCGCTTGACGATCTCGTCCAGCACTGTGCGGACGTACGGCTCCCCCACCCACAGGTGCTTGGCCCCGTCCACGCCGATCACCTCGGCCTGCGGCACCCTGGCGAACCGGGCGCGGGCCTCCTCCGGCCGCAGGTAGTCGTCGAACTCCGGCACCAGCGCCGTCAGTGGCCGGCCGAACCGCGCCCAGGCGTCGAGGTCGGCGTCGGTGGCCCTGTGCAGCGGCGGCGACAGCAGGATCGCGCCCTCCACCAGCGGGTCGTGCGCCCACTTCAAGGCCAGCTCGGTGCCGAACGACCAGCCGACCACCCACACGTGCGGCAGGTCGTGGTACTCGGCGTACTCCAGGGCCGCCGCCACGTCGTACCGCTCGCCCTCGCCGCCGTCGAAGGCGCCCTGCGAGGTGCCTCGGTCCGAGGAGGTGCCGCGGGTGTTGAAGCGCAGCACCGCCAGGTCGGCCAGCGCGGGCAGCCGGTTGGCGGCCTTCTTGTAGACGTGGCTGTCCATGAAACCGCCGTGGGTGGGCAGCGGGTGCAGGGTGACCAGCGTCGCCACGGGCGGCCGGTCGAGGGGCTGGGCCAGCTCGCCGACCAGGGTGAGGCCGTCGGCCGTGTGCAGCTCGATCGGCTCGCGCCGGGCGGGCAGCTCGGTCGCCGCGCGAATCTCCACAGGGGTCCCTTCCATAGGCGGGGTGCGGCGGGGCCGCGGTCTTCAGCAGCGGGTACGGCCGGGGCCGCGGGTCTTCAGTAGCGGGTACGGCCGGGGCCGCGGTCGAGTCTCTTGCGCCAGCAGGTCTGGTGCCAGTGGCGGCGCTCCTCGTCGCCGCCCGGCCAGTTGGGCCAGGCCACGACGTGCGGCTGACCGCTGCGGATCTCCTGGTCGCAGCCGGGGCACCGGTAGTTCTTGGTCGAGGAGGAGCCGGTGAGCATGCGCACCTTCCACTCCCCGTCGGGCCACTCCTCCACCTTGTCCAGGCCGGTCGGGAAGCCGAAGGGGCGGGAGGACTCCCTGCGGCGGGCGCGACGGGGGCTCATCGGCGCGGGAACTCGCTCGCGCCGGCGGTGACGAGCTGATCGAGCAGGGGGGCGGGGGCGAAGGCGGGCTCGCGGTACTCGGCGTACAGCGCGCGCAGGCCGTCGCGTACCCGGGCCAGGCCCAGTGACTCCAGCGTCTCGAAAGGGCCGGCCGGATAGCCGCAGCCCAGCCGCATGGCCGCGTCGATGTCGCCGATCGAGGCGTAGCCCGAGTCGTACATGCGCACGGCGTCGTTCAGATAAGGCAGCAGCAGCGCGTCCACCACGAACCCGGCCCTGTCCTTGCACGCCACCGGCGTCAGCCCGGCCACCTTCATCAGGTCGGTGGCCGCTCTGGCCGCGTCGCCGGAGGTCAGCACGGTGGCCGCGAGCTCGGCCACCTGGTCGCCGACGAGGTGCACGCCGACCATCGTGGCGGGGTCGGGCAGCCGTACGGCGTGCTCGACCACCGGCCGGTCGGCCAGCCGCAGCACGACGTCGGCGCCCTCGCCCACCCGCTTGAACCCGGCCGCCGCCAGCCGTCGCGCCAGCTCCTCCGCGTCCTCCCCCACGATGTCGAACGAGATCACCCCGGACCGCCCTGGCGCGCAGGAGCGCGCCTGCTCCTCACCGTAGAACCCGCGCCCCGACTTGCGCCCCAGCAGGCCGGCGGTGACCAGCTCGCGCAGCAGCGGCGCCGGCGCGTGCCTGCGGTCGCGGGTCTCGTCGAAGAGCACCCCCATCACCTCGTACGCGGTGTCGAGCCCGATCAGGTCGAGCAGCGTGAACGGCCCCATCGGCAGCCCCACGCCCTGCTTCATCGCCAGGTCGATGTCGTCGCGCCCGGCCACGCCCTGCTCCATGAGCACGGCGGCGTGGTTGAGGTAGGGCAGCAGCAGGCGGTTGACCACGAACCCGGCGCGGTCGCCCACGCTCACCGCGGTCTTACCCAGGCGGCCGGCCAGCTCGGTGACGTCGCTGACCACGGCGGGCTCGCTCACCACCGTGCTCACGACCTCGACCAGCCGCATGACCGGCGCGGGGTTGAAGAAGTGCATGCCGACCACCCGCCCGGGACGCCCGGTGGCGGCGGCGACGGCGGTGACGGACAGGGAGGAGGTGTTGGTGGCCAGCACCGTCTCGGGCTTGCAGACGCGGTCGAGGTCGCGGAACAGCGAGACCTTGTAGTCGAGGATCTCGGGGATGGCCTCGACGACCAGGTCGGCGTCCCGCAGATCCTCCCTGGCCGTGGTCAGCGTCACGCGGCCGAGGATCTCCGCCCGCTCCCCAGCGGTCAGCCTGCCCTTGTCGACGGCGCGGCCGGTGGACCTCTCCAGATGGCCGCGCCCCCTGGCCAGCGCCTCGGCGTCGGCCTCGACCCCGATCACGCGCAGCCCCGCCCGCGCGAACACCTCCGCGATCCCGGCACCCATCGTGCCGAGACCGACCACACCCACCCGTTCGAACGCCATGCGTCCAGTTTTCCAGAGGCACTAAGGTGGACGGTCATGCGGCTGGTCATCGCGCGATGCAGCGTGGATTACATCGGACGGCTCACGGCTCACCTGCCGATGGCGCCGAGGCTCTTGCTCATCAAGGCGGACGGCAGCGTGAGCATTCACGCCGACGACCGCGCCTTCAAGCCGCTCAACTGGATGAATCCGCCGTGCAAGCTCAAGGAGGACGGCGAGACCTGGACGGTCACCCACGGCAAGACCGGCGAGAAGCTGGTCCTGACCATGGCGGAGATCCTCCACGACTCCAGTCACGAGCTGGGCGTCGACCCGGGCCTGATCAAGGACGGCGTCGAGGCGCACCTGCAGGAGCTGCTCGCCGAGCACATCACGACGCTGGGCGACGGCTACTCGCTGATCCGGCGCGAGTACATGACGGCGATCGGGCCCGTGGACATCCTGTGCAGGGACTCCACGGGGGCGACGGTGGCGGTGGAGATCAAGCGGCGCGGTGAGATCGACGGCGTCGAGCAGCTCACCCGCTACCTGGAGCTGCTCAACCGCGATCCGCTGCTGTCGCCGGTGCGCGGCGTCTTCGCCGCCCAGGAGATCAAGCCGCAGGCCAGGGTGCTGGCCACCGACCGCGGCATCGACTGCGTGACGCTCGACTACGACGCCCTGCGCGGCATCGAGCCGGAGAACCCGACCCTCTTCTAGCCGTCCCCTTCGCCGGGGACGGCTTTCCCATGCTCGGATATTCCAATGTTGACAGGTCGATGATGGACGTTTTACCTTCGACCTATCAACATTGGAGGATCGATGACGCCCGACTACCTCAGCGGCGATCTCGCGCCAGTCCCCGACGAGATCGACGCCCACGACCTGCCCGTCACCGGCGAGCTGCCGGAGGAGCTGACCGGCCGCTACTTCCGCAACGGCCCCAACCCCCGCCCCGGCGAGGACCCCGGCCACTGGTTCGCCGGCCACGGGATGCTGCACGGCGTGCGCCTGCGCGACGGCCGCGCCGAGTGGTACAGGAACCGGTGGGTGCGCACGAAGGCGTTCACCGAGGACGCCCCGTTCGTCGGCGAGACGGGCGTCGACCTGGCGGCGGTCACCGCCAACACGCACGTCATCCGGCACTCGGGCCGCATCCTGGCCCTGGTCGAGAGCGGCTTTCCGTACGAGGTGACGCCCGAGCTGGACACCGTCGGCCCGGTGGACTTCGGCGGCCGGCTCACCACCGCGATGACCGCCCACCCCAAGCAGGACCCGCTCACCGGCGAGCTGCACTTCTTCGGCTACGGCTTCTTCCCGCCCTACCTCACCTACCACCGGCTCTCGGCGGCCGGCGAGCTGGTGGAGAGCAGGGAGATCGAGGTGCCCGGCCCGACGATGACGCACGACTTCGCCGTCACCGAGCACCACCTCGTCTGGCTCGACCTGCCCCTGGTCTTCCGCCTGGAGCGCGGCGGCATGCCGTACGCGTGGGAGGACGACTACGGCGCCAGGATCGGCGTGACCCCCAGGGCGGGCGGGCCGACGCGCTGGTTCGAGGTGGACCCCTGCTACGTCTTCCACGTCGGCAACGCCTGGGAGGACGCTCACGGGCGCATCGTCCTCAACGCGGCCCGCTACACCCGCGAGCGCTTCGCGCCGCTGTGGGGCAGGATCGGCGGCGAGCAGGACCCGGCGGTGCCCGCCGCCGCGTCGGGCGCGGCCGTGCTGCACCGCTGGACGCTCGACCCGGCGACGGGCGTGGCGAAGGAGGAGCCGCTGGACGACCGCGGCGTGGAGTTCCCCACCTTCAACGAGGACCTGCTCGGGCGGGAGAGCCGCTACCTCTACACGGTCGCCGACGACGCCGTGGTCAAGTACGACCAGCGCGACGGCGGCTCGCAGGTCAGACAGACCGGCGGCAGCACGGGCGAGGCGGTGTTCGTGCCGGCCGCGGGGGCTGCCGGCGAGGACGAGGGCTGGCTGCTGTCCGTGGTCACCGCGGGCGACTCCTCGCGGTTGCTGGTGCTCGACGCGCGCGACCTGTCCGACGTGGCTTCGGTGCGGCTGCCGCGCCGTGTGCCCGCGGGTTTCCACGGATCCTGGCTGGAGGAGCAGTGACGATCAGAGCGGCCGACTGGGAGCACGAGGCGGAGGCGATCGGCGACGCGCTGGCCAGAGCCTTCCACGACGATCCGGTCATCGGATGGCTGCTGCCCGATGGGAAGGGCGTCGCGGCCATGTTCGTCGCGCTCGCCAGGCACGTGCACGCCATCACCGACGTGGCGGGCGACGTCTCCGGCGCCGCCATCTGGGACCCGCCCGGCCACCGCCCCGACGACGAGGCCGCCGTTCCTGACCTGATCGCCGCGATGGGCGACCGGGTGTCGTACGGGATGACGCTCGACGAGACGATGGCCCGTCACAGGCCGCGGCAGCCGCACTGGTACCTGGCCCAGATCGGCACGGTGCCCGAAGTTCAGGGGACGGGCGTCGGCGGCGCCCTCATGTGGGAGGGCCTGGCCCGCTGCGACGGGCCCGTCTACCTGGAGAGCAGCAAGGAGTCGAACATCCCCTTCTACCAGCGGCACGGCTTCGAGGTGACCAGCCGTTTCACCCTGCCCGACGGCCCACCGGTGTGGGGCATGTGGCGACCTGCCCCCTGATTCTGGTAAGTGACGCCTTACCGGTTTATGGTGACGCCATGACGACGCTGACGTTCGACTCACTCAACCCGGCGACCGGCGAGATCGTCGGCAGTCACCCCAAGCAGACCCCCGACGCCGTGCACGAGGCGGTCGGCCGGGCGCAGGAGGCCGCCGCCTGGTGGGCCGCGCTCGGCCACGCGGAGCGCAGGCGGCGGCTGCTGGACTACAAGGCGGTGCTCGCCCAGCACCTCAAGGAGCTGGCCGAGCTCGTCCATCAGGAGACCGGCAAGCCGGTGGGTGACGCCACGCTGGAGCTGGTCCTCACGCTCACGCACCTCGACTGGGCCGCACGCAACGCCCAGAAGGTGCTCGGCCGCCGCCGGGTCGCCACCGGCATGATCGGGCTCAACCTGGCCGCCACCCTCGAGTACCTGCCCCTCGGCGTCGTCGCCGTCATCGGCCCGTGGAACTATCCCGTCTTCACCCCCATGGGCTCCATCGCGTACGCGCTGGCGGCCGGCAACGCGATCGTGTTCAAGCCCAGCGAGCTGACCCCCGGCGTCGGCGTGCGGCTGGCCGAGCTGTTCGCGGAGTCGGTGCCCGAGCACCCGGTCCTCCAGACCGTGACGGGGCTGGGCGAGACCGGCGCGGCGCTGGCGGCCGACCCCCGGGTCAAGAAGGTGGCCTTCACCGGCTCCACCGCCACCGCCAAGCGGGTCATGGCGGCCTGCGCAGAGAACCTCACGCCGATCGTGGCCGAGTGCGGCGGCAAGGACGCTTTCATCGTGGACGACGACGCCGACCTCGGCGCCGCCGCCGACGCCTGCCTGTGGGGCGCGATGGCCAACGCCGGCCAGACCTGTGTCGGCGTCGAGCGGGTCTACGTCGTGGACGCCGTCTATGAAAGTTTCATGCGCGAGCTGTCCGGCCGGGTGTCGAAGGTGAAGGCCGGCGAGCAGTACGGGCCGATCACCATGCCCGGTCAGGTGGAGATCATCAAGCGGCACATCGACGACGCCACGAAGGCCGGCAAGGTGATCACCGGCGGGCCCGGCTCGGTGCGGGCTCCGTACGTGGACCCGGTGATCGTCGAGGACGTGCCGGAAGACTCCCCTGCCGTGCGCGAGGAGACGTTCGGCCCCACCATCACCGTGCGCCGCACCCGCGACGCCCAGGAGGCGTTGTCGCTGGCCAACGCGTCGTCGTACGGGCTGGGCGGGACGATTTTCAGCCGCAACGCCCGCCGCGCGACGGAGCTGGCGCGGCTCATGCGCAGCGGGATGACCGCGATCAACTCCGTCATCTCGTTCGCCGGGGTGCCCTCGCTGCCCTTCGGCGGGATCGACGACTCCGGGTTCGGCCGGATCCACGGCGCCGACGGGCTGCGCGAGTTCGCCCGCTCGAAGGCCATCGCCAGGCAGCGGTTCGCGCTGCCCGGGATGAACCTGACATCGTTCAATCGGGGCCCCGCCGAGCTTGAGCGACTGGTCAGACTCGTCACGTTCTTGCATGGGCGACGTAAAAGATAATCTTCTTGCCCTTTCCCTTAACGGATCATCCGTCCATAATTGTGTGCTCTGGGGGCCACGATCATGTTGGACGGGTGGAATGTGAACCGGTCTTACCGGGGAATGTCGGCTGAGCAAAGGCTGGCAGACAGACGAGAGCGGCTGATGACGGCCGCGTACACGCTATACGCGAAGCCGGGTTTCACGGCGACGACCATCGAAAGGCTGTGCTCGGAGGCCAGGATCTCCAACCGCGCCTTCTACGAATGTTTCGGCGGGCGCGAGGAGCTCCTCCAGGCGTTACACGAGCGCTGCGTGGAGGAAAGCCTGTCGGTCGTCGCCAAGGCGTTAGAGGAGGCGCCGAACACGCTTGACGGAAGAGTCAAGGCCGGGATTCGCGCCTATATCGAATTCACAACGGCCGACTGGCGGCGCGCCCGGATCATGCACGTGGAGGTCCGCAGGTCCGGGGACGTGCTGACACTGTCACGTCAGCGCGCGGTGGCCGCGTTCGCCCGCCTGGTCGAGGAGGCTTCCGCCGATTTCCCGCTGGGCACCGGGATGAATCGGCGGCTGGTGGCACTCGGAGTAATTGGGGCGTTACAAGAGTTGCTCATCGAATGGCTGCTCTCCGAAGAGCAGCCGGACATCGACGAACTCGTGACGGTCGCCGTCCACATCTTCAACCGCAGCCTCGGCACCGGCTGAACGCGTTATGCACCGGTCATTCATCGGGCGTTTAGCGGACTCGGACAGCCGGAATCTATATTTTGTCTAAGTATGAAAAGAGCGGGTAACGGCTGATCGTCACCCGCTCAGATATGCGACCTCAGGCCACCGCGGCCGCCGGAGCCTCCACGTGCAGCACCCGATTCAGCCGGGTCACCGCGAGTATCCGCATGATCCTCGGTGGCACCCCCCGAAGAACGAGGCGGCGCTCGACGCTCAGCGCGCGCCGGTGCGCCCCCACGAGCACGCCGAGCCCGGTGGCGTCGATCATCTCCAGCTTGGCGAGATCCAGGATCAGGTCGCCCTCGCCGGAGTCGAGGGCCTGGTGCAGGCGCTCGCGCACTCCGGCGGACGTCCCGGCGTCGAGCCGGGCGCCGATCCGCACCACCTGGGCACCCGGATTGCCCCGGACGCGCATGCCACCTCCTCAGTCACGCACGTACGCACGTACTACTCCCCTACCCCGTCAGCGGCAATGACACGACCGCCGTGAGCAGGAAGTGTCCGTCGGCCGCCGGAGCGGCCGTCACACGGCCGCCCACGGCGCCCAGCCGCTCGCTCATGCCCGCCAGGCCGCTGCCCAGGTCGACCGCCTGCCTGCGGGCCGCGCCGTCGTTGCGGACGCTCAGCTCCGCCTCCTGCTCGGTGAACCGGATGGTGATCTCGCAGAACGTCGCGGTGCTGTGCTTGAGCACGTTCGTCACCGCCTCACGCACGGCGTAGGCGAACACCGGCGCCACGCCGGGCGGCAGCTCGCGGTAGGGCAGGCGCACCTCACAGCGGACCCCGGCCGCTTCGAGCACACCTTTCACGCTATTCACCTCAGCGGCCAAGTCAAGCTCGCGGTAGCCGCGCACGGCCTGCCGCAGCTCCTTGAGCGCCTTCCTGGTCAGCGTGTTCACCTCGGCCATCTCGGCCTTGGCGGCCTCGCCGTCCACGTCCGACAGGCGTACGGCCAGCTCCGTCTTGACCGCGATGGCCGAGAGCTGGTGCCCCACCAGGTCGTGCAGGTCCCTGGCGAAGCGCAGCCGCTCCTCGGCCAGCGCCAGCTTCGTGTGCGCCTCGCGGCCCTTCAGCGCCTCCTCCGCCAGCATCCAGATCCACACCCACAGCCTGTTGGACGGCGGCACCACCAGGCAGAAGACCCCGTACACCAGCGCGTTGAGAAACAGCACCTCCCCGGACGACAGCTCCAGCCCGATGACGAACAGGTTGTCCCGCCAGGTCACCGACGCCGCCGCCACGCCGACCGTCCAGGTGCCCGCCGCCACCAGCAGCGAGGCGCGCCGGCTGATGTGCAGCGTGGCGATGGACAGCCAGGCCACCAGGATGAAGCCCCACCCGGTCGGGTCGGGCCCGCCCAGGAGCGCGGCCGTCAACGCGAGGACCGCCGCCACCACCACCAGCCTGGTGGGGTAACGGCGGTCCAGCACCGCGCGGATGACGCGCGGGCACAGCCAGGTGAACGCGACCGCGGCGATGAGCGCGGGCACGATGCGCCACCAGTTCAGCAATCCCTCTTCGAGCCTGGTGCCGACGCTGATGGCGATGACCACCCACGTGGCGGCGATGCCCGAGATCAGGACGTGCCAGGTGTAGCGCCGTGCCCGCTCGAACTCGTTCATCTACCGGGAACGCAGCACTTCGCCGAACTTCAGCCTGGCCCCCGTCCGCAGCACGGCCCGCTCGTACACGGTAGAGCCGAGCTTCAGCACCACCACCACCGCCAGCACCATCGCCACCATCGACAGCCCTGTCTCCCACAGGGGGACCTCGGTCGCGGCCATCCGCACCGGCATCACCATGGCGGAGAACGGCGGCACGTACGACAGCACCGTGGCCAGCGTGCCCGTCGGCTCGTTGGTGACGTAGAACGACACGAAGTAGGTCGCCATGATCATCATGGTGAGCGGCGTCAGGACGGTGTTCACGTCCTCCTGCCGGGAGACCAGCGAGGCGAACGCCGCCGACAGCGTGGCGAAGAAGGCGTACCCGAGCACGAACCACACCAGCACCGCGGCCACCAGCCCCACCATGCCCGGCGGGAAGTCAGCGGCCAGCCCGGAGACCGACGAGGCGGCCAGGCCGATCGCCAGGATCGTGGCCAGGTTGATCAGGCCGAGCACGCCCAGCCCCAGGATCTTGCCGCCGAGGAGCTGCCACGGCCGCACCGCGGCGAGCAGGATCTCCACGATCCGGCTGCCCTTCTCCTCGACCACGCCCATGGCGACCATCACGATCTGCCCCATGAGCAGCATGAACAGCAGCAGGACGAGCACCGTGGCCAGGCCCCTGCGGGCGTCCTCGTAGCGGGTGTCCGCGCCCACCGACTGCATCTCCAGCGGCGGGATCGCCACACCGGCGGCGCCCAGCTTGAACTCGCGGTTGACGCTCTGCAGCAGCACCTCCAGCTCGGTGCCGAGCTGCCCGTCGGTGAGCACCCGCTTGTCGTCGATCAGCGCCGCGTCCACGTCGCCGTCCAGCACGGCCTTCTTGGCCGCCGCCTCGTCGGGCAGCTTGCGCCACTCGAACTCGATGGAGGGGGCCGCGGTGTGCAGCGGGAGCTGCTGGGAGTTGACCAGGCCGATGGTGTAGCTGTCGCCCCCGCCCATGATCTTGGGCAGGAAGGAGACCGCCCCCACCAGCAGGGCCGTGATGAGCAGGCCGATCACGAACGCCCTGGTCCTGATCTGCGTGCTGATCTCGCGCCGGGCGACCAGCATCAACCCGTTCACGCCACGGCCTCCTTGAAGATCTCGGTGAGGGACGGCTGCTGCACGCCGAAGTGCTCGACGTGGCCGGCCTTCATGGCGCGGCGCAGGATCTCCTGGTCGTCGCCCTCCGACGTGAGCAGGACCTGCCTGTCGCCGTTCACGGTCACGGTGCCGGGCAGGCCGTCGGCCCAGCCGGGGGCCGGCTCGCGCACGACCACGCGCAGCGTGTCGCTCTCGGCGGCCCGCAAGTCGGCCACCGTGCCGGAGGCCACCATGCGGCCCGCGGAGACGATGCCCACGGAGTCGCACAGCCGCTCGACCAGTTCGAGCTGATGACTGGAGAAGATCACCGGCACGCCGCCCCTGCACCGCTCCTGCAGCGCCGTGGCCAGCGCGTCCACCGCGATCGGGTCGAGGCCGGAGAACGGCTCGTCGAGGATCAGCACCTCCGGGTCGTGCACCAGCGCCACGGCGAGCTGCACGCGCTGCTGGTTGCCCAGTGAGAGCGCCTGCACCGCGTCGCCCCTGCGCTCGGTCAGCGCGAGCCGCTCCAGCAGGTCGTCGGTCGCCTTCTTCGCGGCCGGCGCGCTCAGCCCGTGCAGGCGGCCGAAGTACTCGATCTGCTCGGCGACCCGCATCTTCTGGTACAGGCCGCGCTCCTCGGGCATGTACCCGAACCGCCGCCGGTCGTCGGAGCCGACCGGCCTGCCCTGCCAGCTCACCGAGCCGGAGTCCGCCTGAAGCACGCCCATCACGATGCGCATCGTCGTGGTCTTGCCCGCGCCGTTCGCGCCGACGAACCCGAACATCTCACCCGGCCGCACGGCGAAGCTGATCCCGTCGAGGGCGACCTTGCCGCCGGGGGCGTCGGGACCGCCCGCGAAACGCTTGCGCAGCTCGCTGATCTCGAGCATCAGGTCATCTCCTTCATCATGGGGTCAATGGTGGCTTCGTAGGGGTTCGCGCAGGTAGTCGTGGAAATCACCGGCCCGATGTGGATCCTGCGGAGGATCCGGATGACATTTGTCATTACGCTGAAGCCATGACGCGCGCCGATAAGGACAAGCCTGTCGTTCTCTCACATATCTACACCCGCGGCGGGGACGACGGCACCACAGCGCTGTCCGACCTGAGCCGCACCCCGAAGACCGACACCCGGCTGGCGGCCTACGCCGACGTGGAGGAGGCCAACGCCCACCTCGGCCTGGCGCTGTCGCACGGCACGTTCCCCGAAGACCTGGCCCAGTGCCTGCTCCGCGTCCAGAACGAGCTGTTCGACGTCGGCGCCGACCTGGCCACGCCCGTCGTCGAGAATCCGGAGTTCCCGCCGCTGCGGGTCGAGCAGGGTTACATCGACCGGCTGGAGGAGCAGATCGACCGCTTCAACGCCGATCTCAAGCCGCTGCGCAGCTTCATCCTGCCGGGCGGCGACCCCGCCACGGCCGCCCTGCACGTGGCCCGCGTCACGGTGCGCAGGGCCGAGCGGACGGCCTGGGCCGCCTTGGAGGCGCACGACGACATGAACCCGCTGACGGCGAAGTACCTCAACCGGCTCTCTGACCTGCTGTTCGTCGCCTGCCGCGTGGCGCACGCCGGCGAGGAGATCCTCTGGAAGCCCGGCGGCACCCGCTGAGCACTCGGCGGACCGGGCGACGTCGCTGAGGACTACGGCAGGCCGCGCGACGTCGCTGAGGACTACGGCGGGTTACGCGACGTCCAGGTAGGCGCTCGGCGGCGCCGACTCCAGCCACGCCAGGAAGCCCGTCATCGCATCGGCGCTCATCGCCAGCGACACCCCCCGCGTGCTGCCCGAGCAGTCGACCGCGAACAGCCCCCCGTCGATCTCCCGGCGGGCGGAAACGACAAGGCCGCGTCTCGCAATCGCGTGACGCGGCCTGAGTCGGACGCCGAGCAGCGGGATCCAATGGAGCTCCCCGTCGGCATACCGGGCCACCCCGCTCTGCCACCCGCGGTCCCCCACCCGCAGGCGACAGGGCACACTGCCGCGCGATCGGGCGAGCGTCACCCCGCGCAGCACGATGAGGGCGGCCAGCAGCACTACGAGAATCACAACTGTCGCTACCATGCCGCCCCCCAGAAGCCCACTTGCTATGTATTAAACCTCTTCGCCCGCCGCGCGCAGCCGGGCCCTGGCACGCTTGGCCTCGATTGCCGCGTCGGCGTCTTCCTGGTTGGCCTCGATCGAGGCCTGGGCCCGGTCGAGAGCATCGCGAGCGGCCGCGACGTCGACCTCGGAACCGAGCTCGGCGACCTCGGCGAGCACGGAGACCTCGTCGTCGGCGACGGAGATGAAGCCCCCGTGCACCGCCGCCACCAGCTCCGGCTCCCCCTCCCGCTTCACGCGCAGCACGCCGCCCTCGACGAGGACGCCGAGCACAGGTGCGTGTTGCGGCATAATACCGATCTCGCCGTCCACGGTCTTGGCAATCACCATGTCGGCCTCGCCCGACCAGATCTCACGCTCGGGTGAGACAACCCCTACGCGTAGCTTCGCCACTTGTGTAGGTTCCTTTCCGATCAGGTGGTGGTACGACGATCATGCCGTACCACCACCGTGGGGCGATTAGCGGCGCTCGAGTTCCTTGGCCTTGGCGATGGCCTGGTCGATGCCACCGACCATGAAGAACGCCTGCTCGGGCAGGTGGTCGTACTCACCCGCGCAGAGGCCCTTGAAGGAGGCGATGGTCTCGTCGAGCGGCACGGTCTCGCCCGGCTGGCCGGTGAAGGCCTCGGCCGCGTACATCGGGTGCGACAGGAAGCGCTCGATGCGGCGGGCCCGCTGGACGGTGACCTTGTCCTCTTCGGACAGCTCGTCGATACCGAGGATCGCGATGATGTCCTGGAGCTCGCGGTACTTCTGCAGGATCCGCTTGGTCTCCTGGGCCACCCGGTAGTGCTCCTCGCCCACGATCTGCGGGTCGAGGATGCGGGAGGAGGAGTCGAGCGGGTCCACCGCGGGGTAGATGCCCTTCTCCGAGATCGGCCGCGAGAGCACGGTCTGCGCGTCGAGGTGCGCGAACGCGTTGTGCGGGGCCGGGTCGGTGATGTCGTCCGCGGGCACGTAGATCGCCTGCATGGAGGTGATCGAGTGACCGCGCGTCGAGGTGATGCGCTCCTGGAGCACGCCCATCTCGTCGGCCAGCGTGGGCTGGTAACCCACGGCGGACGGCATACGGCCGAGCAGCGTGGAGACCTCGGAACCGGCCTGCGTGAAGCGGAAGATGTTGTCGATGAACAGCAGCACGTCCTGCTTCTGCACATCGCGGAAGTACTCCGCCATCGTCAGGGCCGACAGGGCCACGCGCAGCCGGGTGCCCGGCGGCTCGTCCATCTGGCCGAAGACGAGCGCGGTGTCCTTGAGGACGTCCGCCTCCTCCATCTCCAGCCAGAGGTCGTTGCCCTCACGGGTGCGCTCGCCCACACCGGCGAAGCACGACGTACCACCGAAGTTGCGGGCGACTCGGCGGATCATCTCCTGGATGAGAACCGTCTTGCCCACGCCGGCGCCGCCGAACAGGCCGATCTTCCCACCCTGCACGTACGGGGTGAGCAGGTCGATGACCTTGATACCCGTGACGAGCAGCTCGGTACGGGACTCGAGCTGGTCGAAGGGCGGCGACGGCCGGTGGATGCCCCACCGCTCCTCGATCTTCAGCGAGGAGGTTGGGACGTCGAGCGTCTCGCCGAGCGCGTTCCACACGTGACCCTTGACGACGTCGCCGACGGGCACCGAGATCGGCGCGCCGGTGTCGGCGACCGCCTGGCCGCGGACCAGGCCGTCGGTGGGCTGCATGGAGATGGCGCGGACGAGGTTGTCACCCAGGTGCTGGGCGACCTCGAGCGTCAGGGTCTTGGTCTCGCCGCCGAGGGTCACCTCGACCTTGAGCGCGTTATAGATGTCGGGCATCGCCTCGACGGGGAACTCCACGTCGACGACGGCGCCGGTGACACGTGCCACGCGGCCAGTGCCGGCCGCGGGGGCTTCTACAGTTTCAACAGCCTCTGCAGTCATTTCACTCTTTCCCCGCTGCGGCGTCAGCGAGCGCGTTGGCGCCACCGACGATCTCGCTGATTTCCTGGGTGATCTCGGCCTGGCGAGCCTGGTTCATCTGCTGGGTGAGCACCCGCATCAGCTCGTTGGCGTTGTCGGTCGCGGACTTCATCGCGCGCCGCCGCGCGGCCTCCTCGGAGGCCGCCGACTGGAGCAGCGCGGTGAAGATGCGCGACTCCACGTACCGCGGCAGCAGCGACTCCAGCACGTCGCCGGCGGTCGGCTCGAACTCGAAGTACGGCGGGATCACCGTCGAGTCCGTCGCCTCGGTCTCCTCGACCTCCAGCGGCAGGACCCGCTTGACCACGACGTTCTGCGTGAGCATCGAGACGAACTCGGTCGAGACGATGTGGATCTCGTCGATCCCGTTCTCGTCCTTGAACGAGTCGATCAGCGTGTTCGCGATCTCCTTGGCGTCGGCGTAGGCCGGCTTCCGCGAGAACCCGACCCAGCTGCCGCCCATCTCCCGGTTACGGAAGGTGTGCCAGGTGACACCCTTGCGCCCGGTGACGAACGGCACCACGGTCAGCCCGCGGCTCTCCAGCAGCCCGCGCAGGGCCTCGGCCTCGCGCAGCACGTTGGCGTTGAAGCCACCGCAGAAGCCGCTGTCGCTGGTGACGACGAGGACGCCCGCCTTGGCGGGGTTCTCCTTCGCCACGGTCAGCGGATGGTCGACGCTGGCGGCGTTGCTGACGACGCCCGTGACGGCGCGAGTGATCTCGCGCTCGTACGGCAGCGCCTCCTGCATCCGCTGCTGCGCCTTCACGATCCGTGAGGAGGCGATGAGCTCCTGGGCGCGCGTGATCTTCGCGGTCGACTTGACCGAGCTGATCCGCCGCCGCAGCAGCCTTAGCTGGGCACCCATGTCCTACTTCTCCGCCGCCGGACGCACGACCTTCTTGATCTTCTCCTGGCCGACCTCGTCGGCCCCCAGCGGCGCCACCGGCTCGTCCTTGACCAGCAGCTCACCCGAGGAGGTGGTGAAGCCCTTCTTGAACTCCGTGATGGCGTCCTTGAGGGCGGTCACCGTGTCGTCGGACAGCTCGCGGGTCTCCCGAATGGTGTCGAAGATGCCCTTGTGCGACGACTGGATGTAGTCGAGGAACTCGCCCTCGAAGCGGCGCACGTCCTCGATCGGCACCTCGTCGAGCTCGCCCGTCGTGCCCGCCCAGATGGAGGCGACCTCGCGCTCCAGCGAGAACGGGCTGTACTGGGCCTGCTTGAGCAGCTCGACCAGTCGCTGACCGCGCTCGAGCTGGGCCTTGGAGGCGGCGTCGAGGTCGGAGGCGAAGGCCGCGAACGCTTCGAGGTCGCGGTACTGCGACAGCGACAGACGCAGCGTGCCCGCGACCTTCCGCATGGCCTTGGCCTGAGCGGAGCCGCCGACTCGGGACACCGACACACCGACGTTGATGGCCGGGCGCACACCGGCGTTGAACAGGTCGGTCTCGAGGAAGACCTGCCCGTCGGTGATGGAGATGACGTTGGTCGGGATGAACGCCGAGACGTCGTTGCCCTTGGTCTCGATGACCGGCAGACCCGTCATCGAGCCGCCGCCCAGGTCGTCGGAGAGCTTGGCGCAGCGCTCCAGCAGCCGGGAGTGGAGGTAGAAGACGTCACCGGGGAACGCCTCACGACCCGGCGGACGGCGCAGCAGCAGCGAGACGGCGCGGTAGGCGTCCGCCTGCTTGGTCAGGTCGTCGAAGACGATCAGGACGTGCTTGCCCTGGTACATCCAGTGCTGACCGATCGCCGAGCCGGCGTACGGGGCGATGTACTTGAAACCGGCGGCCTCGGAGGCGGGAGCGGCGACGATGGTGGTGTACTCCATCGCGCCGGCCTCCTCCAGGCGGGCACGCACCTGCGCGACGGTCGAGCCTTTCTGGCCGACCGCGACGTAGACGCAGCGCACCTGCTTGGCAGGGTCACCAGAGGCCCAGTTCTCGCGCTGGTTGAGGATGGTGTCGACGGCGATCGCGGTCTTGCCGGTGCCGCGGTCGCCGATGATGAGCTGGCGCTGGCCACGGCCGATCGCCGTCATGGCGTCGATCGCCTTGATGCCCGTGGCCAGCGACTCCTTCACGGGCTGGCGCTGGACGACCGTGGGAGCCTGCAGCTCGAGGGCGCGCACGCTCTCGGCCTCGATGGCGCCCTTGCCGTCGAGCGGGTTGCCCAGGGGGTCGACCACGCGGCCGAGGAAGTTGTCGCCGACGGGCACGGACAGGACCTCGCCCGTCCGGCGGACCGTCTGGCCCTCCTCGATGCCGCTGAACTCGCCCAGGATGACGACACCGATCTCGCGGGTGTCGAGGTTCAGTGCCAGGCCGCGCGTACCGTTCTCGAACTCGAGCAGCTCGTTCGCCATCGCCGAGGGAAGGCCGGAGACATGGGCGATGCCGTCGCCGGCGTCGACGACGGTCCCGATCTCCTCGCGCGCGGCGCCTTCCGGTTCGTACGCCTGGACGAAGCGCTCAAGCGCGTCCCGGATCTCGTCCGGCCGGATCGTAAGCTCCGCCATCTCTACTCTGTCTCCCTCTTCGCCTAGCCGGCCAACCGGCGGCGGACTTCTTCGATTCGTCCCACGATTGTGGTGTCGATGATCTCGTCGCCGATGCGGACCGAGAACCCACCGAGCACTCGCTTGTCCACCTCGACATTCAGGTGCACGTCACGGCCGTAGGAGGTGCGCAGCCACGCCCCGAGGCGCTCCCTCTGCGCCTCGGTCAGCTCGACCGCGCTGCGGACCACCGCCACGAGGCGCTGGCGCTGCTGCGCCACGAGCTGACCGACCTCTTCCAGGCCTCTTTCCAAACTACGCCCGCGCGGGTGCACCACCAGCTGCGTGACCAGGCGCAGGGTGGACGGGGCGACCTTGCCCTCGATGAGGCTGCGCAGCAGCGTGCGCTTGCCCTCCTCGGGAGCGGCCGCGTCAGCGAGCGCCCGGCGCAGGTCGGGGTTGGCGGCGACGATGCGGCCGAAGCGGAAGAGCTCGTCCTCCACCTCGTCGAGCCGGCTCTGGCTCTCCGCCTCCGCCGCCGCGGCGACGACACCGAGCCGTTCGAGCACGTCGGCCAGGTCGCCGGCGCGCGACCACTTGGCCGAGACCGCCGCCTCGACGGTGGCCAGGGTCGCGGCGCCGACCTTCCCGTCGAGCAGCGAGCGCACGACGCCCGCCTTCTGCTCGGCGGCCCTGGCCGGGTCGGACAGGGCCCGGCGCAGACCGTGCTCGCGGTCGAGCAGATCCGCGACCGCGAACAGCTCGTCGGAGAGCGCACCGAGGTCGGCACTACCGGCGACCGCGTTGAAGCGCTCTTCGACTCCGGCCAGCGAGGTCCTGCTCAAACCGCGCATCAGCGCACCGCCTGCGCGTTGGAGCTCTCCAGCTCGTCGAGGAACCTGTCGACGATGCGGCTCTGGCGGACCTCGTCCTCCAGGGACTCACCGACGATGCGGCCGGCCAGATCGGTCGACAGGCGACCGATCTCCGTACGGAGCTGGGCGAAAGCCGCCTGACGGTCGGCCTCGATCTGCGCGTGCGCGGCCTCGACGAGGCGGCGGGCCTCGGCCTGCGCCTCCTCACGAAGCTCTGCCTTGATCTGCGCGGCCTGCTCACGGGCCTCCTCGCGCAGCCTCGCGGCGTCGCGACGGGCCTCTTCGAGCTGCTCGGAGTAGCGCTTCTGCAGGGCCTGAGCCTCCGCCTGCGCCTCCTCCGCCCTCTTGATGCCGCCCTCGATCGCGTCGGTCCGCTCGGCCAGCGTCTTCTGGATGCGCGGTACGAGCATCCGGCCGACGACGAACACGACGACGGCGAACGAGAAGATACCGACGACAAGCTCATAGGTGTGCGGAATGAGCGGGTTAGCACCCTCCTCCGCCGCGAGGAGCGTAGCTGCCTTAATCATGGACGCAGCCTTTCGTCAGAATTCTTCTGGTCTTAGATGCCCGCGAAGATGAAGGGCGCGACCAGACCGAGCAGGGCGAGGGCCTCGGTGAGCACGAAGCCGAGGAGCATGTTCTGGCGGATCAGGCCGTAAGCCTCGGGCTGACGCGCGATGGCCTGCACGCCCTGACCGAAGATGATGCCGACGCCGATGCCGGGGCCGATGGCGGCGAGACCGTAACCGATGGCGGTGACGTTGCCGGAGACCTCAGCGAGAACGCTCATTGCTGTTATTCCTTTACTGGACGGCCGGTGAAGCGGGTTGTCCACCGGTCATGGATATTCCGGTAGGTGGTTCTCAGTGATCCGGGTGCAGCGCGCCACCGATGTACATCGATGCCAGCATCGCGAACAGGAACGCCTGCAGGAACTGGATGAACATCTCGAACGCGGTGAAGATGATGGTCATCACCACGCCGATGATGCCGACGGGGGCCCCCAGCGGGGTCAACTGCTCGAACAGGAACCAGAAGCCCACCATGCTGAAGAAGGCCAGCAGCATGTGCCCGGCGAACATGTTCGCGAACAGTCGGACGGCGTGCGTGAACGGGGCGATGATCATGTTGGAGAGGAACTCGATCGGCGCCAGCAGAACGTAGATCCCCTTCGGCAGCCCGGGGGGGAACATCATGTTCTTGAAGTAGCCGACCCCGCCCTGGTGCTTGATGCCGAGGTAGACCTTGAGCACGTAGATCGAGATGGCCAGCACCGCCGGGAAGGCGATGTGCGAGGCCACCGGGAACTGCAGGAGGGGCACGACGCCCATCAGGTTCCAGACCAGCACCAGGAAGAACAGCGAGACGAGCAGGCCCATCCACCGGTCGGCGTCCTTGCCCAGGAAGGGGCGGGCGACCTGGTCGCGGACGAACATGTAGCCGTACTCGACCACGTTCTGGACACCCCGCGGCACGACCTTCGGATTGCCGAACGCCGCCCAGGTGACACCGATCACCAGGACCGCGGCCAGCAGTGCCAGCAGAACCGGCTTGGTGAACCATTCGACCCCGGGGATGATCGGTGGCAGGTTGAACAGTTCTTCAGGCGTCGGCGCCTGGAACTGTGGGGCGGGAGCTGGGGCCGTCAGCGCACTCACGCGGCGTTCCCTTCATCAACGTCGTAGTGTGGATCACAAGGGTTTCCCTTGGCGGAGTCTCCGCGAGTCAGCGAGAGAACTTCCGGTAGGCCAGGTAGCCAGCGAGCACCAGCCCAAGGACGATGCCTATGGGGAAGAACGCGGACATGTCCAGCCACCGGTCCAGCAACCACCCGATTCCGCCATAGACGGCCATCCCTGCGAGCAGATAGCTGGGGATCGACCACATGGCGTCGGCGAAGTCGCGACCGTCTTCTTCCGGTCGGCGTTCCTGTGCGCTCATCGCGGCCCCGACGATAGCAGGCGAGTGGAGGACTAGTCATATCGGGCCCCGTCAAGTGCCCGGCTCATGAGTCGCCCTTTCCGGGGACCTTGGCGTCGGGGTCGACGTAGAGCATCTTGGTCTTGACGAAGGCGCGCACTTCAAAACCCGTCCAGACCAGCGTGCACACCACCACGGCCCAGGCGAACGCCCGGGTGTTCCACAGCGTGGTGTCGCTGAAGGACGAGAGCACGATCATGATGACGACGACCTTGACGAGGTAGCTGCCCATCGCCGCGATCGCCATCAGTTGCGGGGAGACGCGGGCGGCATAGGACACCGCTACCACGCTGATGCTGAAGAAAACCCCGACCAGCAAGGTTCCGAGGGCCGCACCGAGTGCTCCCTTGCCTCCTGCCAGAAGCAGCGCCACGACGACGGCGACCACCCCAACCAGTGCGGTCGGAATCGCGGCGCTCTTGAGTACGCGCACGTCATTGGCCTGCATCGGTGCTCCATCAGCAAGTTATCAAGCGAGCGTTTGCTACCTCCAGAACCGGTCAGTCTGGAGTCCCTGCTCGTGAAAGATATCACAAGCTCACGGAAGACCGCTTTTACCTGCCGTTTCTAGTTCGCGATCAAGAACGGCTCGGAAAGACTGGAATGACCGGATTTCCCTCCGCGGTCGCGCGTTCTCGCGACGAGCCGTCCGACGGAGGCATCTGCGGTCTTCTGACCTGCGTGTCCGGCAGGATCGGCGGCATCGGGCCGGTGGGCGGGCCGTCATCGTCCTCGGGGTGCTTGCCCCGCGGCGCGGAGTGCGCACCGCCTCTGCCGCGCCAGCGCGGGGCTGCCATGAGCACCAGCACGCCCAGCGCCAGGATGATGAACACCACGAACCACAGCACCGGCACACCCACGCGCGCCAGCAGCACCACGCCGAAGGCGAACAGGAACGCCCACGCGTACATGATCAGCACGGACTGTCGCATCGAGTGCCCGAAGTCGAGCAGCCGGTGGTGCAGATGGCCACGGTCGGGCGCGAACGGCGACAGGCCCTGCGAGGTGCGGCGGACCACCGCGGTGATCAGGTCGATGAGCGGCAGGACCAGCACCGCGGCGGGCAGCATCAGCGGCAGCAGCACACCGACCTTGTTCACGCTCTCGATGGCGGCCGGGTCGAGCGGCGTCACCGTCACGATCGAGGAGGCGAGCACCAGGCCGATCAGCATCGCCCCCGTGTCACCCATGAAGATCTTGGCCGGGTGGAAGTTGTGCGGCAGGAAGCCCAGGCAGGTGCCGATGAGCACGGCCGCGATGGCGGCCGTCGTGGTGATGTTGCCGGCGCTCATGCTCTGCGCCAGGAAGATGGAGTACGCCCAGGTGGCCATGGCGGCGATGCAGACGATGCCCGCCGCGAGCCCGTCGAGCCCGTCGACGAAGTTGACCGCGTTGATGGTCACGACCACGACCAGGATCGTGATGATCGTGCTGAGCGTGTAGTCGAGGCTGGTGGAGCCGCCCCAGTCCTTCGGCAGCGGGATGTAGAGCAGCCGCATGTTGAAGAAGACCAGCACACCCGCCGCCGCGATCTGCCCGCCGAGCTTGATGAAGGCGTCCATGCCCCACCAGTCGTCGAGGAACCCGGTCACCGTGATGAGCCCGCCCGCCACGATCAGCGCGGTGACGACGTCGGCGTCGTACCTGGCCAGCGCCTCGCCGGTGTGGGTGAGCTGGCTGGCCGTCAGCAACCCGACGACCAGGCCGCCGTACATCGCCAGGCCGCCCAGCCTGGGCGTCGGCGTGGTGTGCACGTCGCGCTCGCGAACCTCGGGCATGGCGCCGATGCGGATGGCGAAGCGGCGCACCAGCGGCACCAGCAGATACGTGACCGCCGCCGAGATGAGCGCCATGAACAGGTATTCGCGCACGAACCTAGTTTCCCGGATGCTCCGGCCAGCTGTGACCGGAAATCGACACAGAACCGCTTAATATTCGCTGAGATATGGACGATGGATGGCCAGAAGCGCCGCAACTCTTTCCCTGATCTCCGCAGCGCTGCCAGGATGCCGCACCGCCCGGGTCACCAGCACGCCGATCTCCTTGACTTCCTGGGGCCCCATCCCCTGAGTGGTCACGCACGGCGTGCCCACGCGGATGCCCGAGGTGATCGCCGGCGGCTCCGGATCGTAGGGGACGGCGTTGCGGTTCAGCGTGATCCCCGCCGCCGCGCACCTGCGCTCCGCCTCCGCGCCCGTCACGCCCGCCCCGCGCAGGTCGATCAGCGCCAGATGCGTGTCCGTCCCGCCCGAGACGGCCCGCATCCCCTCCACCGCCAGCGCCTCGGCCAGCGCCTGAGCGTTCGCGATCACCCGCCTGGCGTAGTCGGCGAAGTCGGGACGCGCGGCTTCGCCGAACGCCACCGCCTTGGCCGCCACCACGTGCATCAGCGGCCCGCCCTGCACGAACGGGAACACCGCCCGGTCGATCTTCCCGGCCAGCTCCCGCGTGCACAGGATCGCGCCGCCGCGTGGGCCGCGCAGCGCCTTGTGCGTCGTGAACGTCACCACGTCCGCGTACGGCACCGCCGACGGGATCGCCCCGCCCGCCATCAGCCCGATCGGATGCGCCGCGTCCGCCAGCAGCCACGCCCCCACCTCGTCCGCGATGCCGCGGAACGCCGTGTAGTCGATCAGCCTCGGGTACGCCGTCGCGCCGCACACGATGAGCTTCGGCTGGTGCCGCAGCGCCAGGTCGCGCACCTCGTCGTAGTCGATGAGTTCGGTGTCGCGACGCACTCCGTACGAGACGACGTCGAACCATCTTCCCGAGAAGTTCACCTTGGAGCCGTGCGTGAGATGGCCGCCGTGCGGCAGCGCCATCGCCAGCATGGTGTCGCCGGGCTGCAGCAGCGCGGCGTAGGCGGCCAGGTTCGCCGAGGCGCCCGAATGGGGCTGGACGTTGGCGTGCTCCGCCCCGAACAGGCCGCACGCCCGCTCCACCGCCAGCCGCTCCGCCCGGTCCACGACCTCGCAGCCGCCGTAGTAACGCTTGCCCGGGTAGCCCTCGGCGTACTTGTTGGTGAGCGTGGAGCCGAGCGCGGCCAGGACGGCAGGCGAGGTGAAGTTCTCGCTCGCGATGAGCTGGATGCCGCCGCGGACCCGGTCGAGCTCGTCGATCAGGATCCGCGCGATCTCGGGATCCCGGCTCTCCAGCATCCCGAAGTCAGGACCGTAGTAGGGCTCCGCACCCATCGTTCCACCATACGGCCCGATGTCCGATTTGCCCATATGTCCGGGTAGAACCGAAATTTCACCAGAACGGCTGCGGAACGTCCGTCGTCCGCACCCACCGCGGCATCCGCTCCGCCTTGTCGCTGAGCGCCGTCAGCACGGAGAGCCGGTACAGCGCCAGCCTGCGCCGCCACTCGCGGATGTCCTCCACGTAACGCTCCCCCACCGCGGCGTCCCACGTCTGCGGGCTCCTCGACAGCGAGTACGCCTTGTCCAGCGTGGTCGTGAGCGCGTCCAGGCGCGGCAGCAGCTCCTCCCAGGCGTCGATCAGCTTCTGGTAGTCG
Organism: Nonomuraea monospora; assembly: GCF_039531895.1. NCBI lineage: Bacteria > Bacillati > Actinomycetota > Actinomycetes > Streptosporangiales > Streptosporangiaceae > Nonomuraea > Nonomuraea monospora. The sequence continues at coordinate 238,342 of NZ_BAAAQX010000003.1, read as the reverse complement.
GGGTTCCACTTCCACGGGTGCTGCAGGCCGTCGGAGCCGCCGGGCGAGGCGGGCGGGGACTCGTTCGCGCCCTTGGGGCGGGGGGCCGGCGGGTCGGCGTACATCACTGGCTCCTCTCCGGGCGGCCCGGGTCGATCGCCCCGAGCGGGCCGTCCGGGCCCACGTCCTCGGGGGCCCACTCGCCCTTGCCGTACTCGCCTGCGGGGATCTGGACGGAGGGCATGTCCTGGGGCTGGATGTCGCGGTGGTGGTCGATCACGGTTCTCAGGGCGTCCAGGGTGGGTGGGGTGGTGTCGGAGGTGACCACGTCGCCGTCGTCCTGGACCTGGTCCACGTCGTAGGCGATCATGATGTTGTACGCGGGGTCCGCGCCGCCGTTCCCCTGCTGTTCGGGCGCCGCCCCGTAGCCCGTACCCGCCGCGTTGCCGCCCGGCGCGGGGGTCTGCGCGCCGCCGCCCTGGCCCGTCTCGGGGGCTGTGCCTGGGGTGTCGGCGGGGTTGGTGGGTGGGATGGCGACCGGCTCGCCTGGGCGGCCTGCGCCCTGCTCAGGCGGGTCTCCTGCGGGCTGGTCCCCCGCAGGCTGATCGTCCGTACGCCCGTCACCGGCAGGCTGGTCGTCGGCGGGCTGGTCGTCCGTACGTCCGTCGCCGGCGGGCTGGTCGCCCGTTGGCGCGTCGTCTTTCGGCTGGTCGGGGGTGGTGTCCTGGCCCGAGCCGCAAGCGTCATCACCGGGTGTGGTGCTGACCTCCGCCACGCCGCCCCCGGCCACGCTCGTCGTGTCCGTCCCAGGAGGCGTCAGCGGCGCGCCCGTGCTCGCGCCGCCCGCGTCGATCGACCCGGCGGGCCCGTCCGGGCGGATGTCCCGCTCGGCCCATTCGCCCTTGCCGTACTCGCCCTCCGGCACCTGCACCCCCGGCATGTCCTGCGGCGCGATCTGCCGGTGGTCCTCGATGACCGTCTGGAGGGCGTCCAGGTCGGGCGGGTTCGCCTCGGAGGAGACCACGTCGCCGCCGTCGGCGGGGAGCTTCGGCATGTCGGCGGGTTGGACCTGGTCCGGGTTCTTGAGCATGTCCTCGATCACGGCCGCCTGGGGCGCGTCGAGCGGCACTTGCAGGACCTTGACGCCGTCCACCACCACGACGCGCGGCTGTGCGGCGCTCTGGCCGTTCGCCGCGGGGGTGTCGGTGTCCTTGGCGGGCGTGTCCGTGTCCTTGGCAGGGGCGTCGGTGTCCTTGGCCGGCGGTTCCGTCACGCCGCGATCCGTCTCGGTCCCCTGATCGCGCCTGCTGCCCAGATCGTCGTCCTTGGGCGACTCCGCGGGCCGATCCCCGGTCGTCCCCTCGGATCCCGTCCCCTTGCCCGCCGCGTCGTCGCAGGTCTTCCCGTCGGAGTCGGTCCCGGTCTTCCCATCGGCCCCGGTCTTTCCCTCGGAGCCGGTCTTCCCGTCAGAGCCGGTCTTTCCCTCGGAGTCCGTCTTCCCCTCCGAGCCAGTCTTCCCGTCTGAGCCCGTCACTCCGTCGGAGCCCGTCTTTCCTTCGGAGCCTGTCTTCCCCTCGGATCCGGTCTTCTGGTCCCCGTCACCGTCACTCTCACCGGTACGTGGGGTCCCGTACCGATCCCCATCCCCCCGCACGTCCTTGGGCCCATCCCCCTCGACCCGCTTCTCCAGCACGGCCAGCCGCCCATCGACGTCCCTGACCATCTCCCCCACGGCATCCGCCACCTGCACGGGCCGATGGCTGGCCACGACGGGCACCCCGATGCGCGCCATGGTGGCCCGGACCCGATCCTCCACCCCGCGCATCTGCTCGGCCGCGTGTTTCACCTCGGTCAGCAGGTCACGGACCAACTGGGGATCCATGCCGTCGTACTTGCCCATCGGCCACTCCCGGACGTCGCACCGCTCCGGGCCTCACCGTAATCACGGCCCGGAGGCGATGGCAGCCGGAATAAGCAGCCGGTATACGTCAGTCGTCGGTGGCGACGTACCCGATGATGCCGCGCAGCTTCTCCACCGGGATGGCCCCGCGCCGCAGCATGCGGGGCACGGCGGTGGTGAGGTCGAGGATGGTGGAGGGCGTGTGGTCGGTGGTCTTGCCGCCGTCGAGGTAGACCTCGACGGAGTCGCCGAGCTGTTCCTCGGCCTCCTCGGCGGTGGTCGCGGCGGGCGCGCCCGAGCGGTTGGCGCTGGAGACGGCCATCGGGCCGGTCTCCTTGAGCAGGTCGAGGGCGACCGGGTGCAGCGGCATGCGGACGGCCACCGTGCCCTTGGTGTCGCCCAGGTCCCAGGAAAGGGCCCTGTTGGCCTTGCAGACGAGCGTGAGCGGCCCGGGCCAGAAGGCGTCTATCAAGTCCTGCCCGTACGGCCCCAGGTCGTCCACGAGCGCTGTGGCGGCTCTGACGGTGCCCACGAGCACGGGCGGCGGCATGTCGCGGCCACGGCCCTTGGCGTCGAGCAGCGACTGGACGGCCGCCGGGGTGAAGGCGTCGGCGCCGATGCCGTACACCGTGTCGGTCGGCAGCACCACGAGGTCCCCGCGGCGCACCGCCGCGGCGGCCTCCATCAGCGCGATGGCCCGCTGGTCGGGGTCGGAGCAGTCAAAACGTCGTCCCACGGCGTGCATCCTAGTCCTGGCCCAGCCGGGCCGTGACGAAGCGGTCTCTTCTGGTCAGGTCCTGGCGCAGGCGTACGTCGCGCCAGCCGTTGTCCTCGGGGAAGGTCAGGTACACGGCCCTGCCCTGCTCGTCGGCGTGTTCGACGGCCACCCAGCCGCCGGGGCGCAGCAGGCGGCGGGCGGTGCGTTCCACCGCGCGCACCTCGCCGAGCCCGTCGTCGCCCGAGCCGTACAACGCCCTGGAGGGGTCGTAGTCGCGCACCTCTGGGTCGCGCGGGATCGCGCCGGGCGGGATGTACGGCGGGTTGGAGATGACCAGGTCGACCTTGCCGTTGAGCTCGGGCAGCGCTTCGGCGAGGTCTTCCGGGTGCAGGTGGGTGCGGCCCTGGCCGTGCTCGGAGATGTTGCGCTTGGCCCACGTGTACGCGGCGGGGTCGACCTCCACGGCGTGCACCTCGGCCAGCGCCACCTCCTGGGCGATGGACAGCGCGATCGCGCCGGAGCCGGTGCCGAGGTCGACGACGAGGGGCGCGTTGACGTCCATCTCGCGCAGGGTCTCGATGGCCCAGCCGGCCACCACCTCGGTCTCGGGCCGCGGCACGAACACGCCTGGCCCGACGGCCAGCTCCAGGTAGCGGAAGTAGGCGTGCCCGGTGATGTGCTGCAGCGGCTCGCGGGCCTCGCGCCGGGCGACGCCCTCCCAGAACAACGCGTCGAACTCGGAGTCCTTGACCGTGTGGAGCTCGCTCCTGCGCACGCCGTGGACGAACGCCGCGATCTCCTCCGCGTCGGTGCGCGGCGAAGGAACGCCTGCCTCGGCGAGCCGGGCGGTGGCGAGCGCGATCTCGTCCAGCAGAAATGTCATGAGTGTTGTGCGAGCTTCTCCGCCGTCTCGGCGTCGATGAGGGCTTGGGTGACGGCGGTCAGCTCGCCGTCGAGAACCTGGTCGAGGTTATACGCCTTGAAGCCGACGCGGTGGTCGGAGATCCGGTTTTCCGGGAAGTTGTAGGTGCGGACGCGCTCGGAGCGGTCGACGGTGCGCACCTGCGACTTGCGCTCGGCCTGCGCGGCGGCCTCGGCCTCCTCCTGGGCGATGGCCAGCAGCCTGGCCCGGAGGATGCGCAGCGCCGACTCCTTGTTCTGGAGCTGGCTCTTCTCGTTCTGGCACGAGACGACGACGCCGGTGGGCAGGTGGGTGATGCGGACCGCGGAGTCGGTGGTGTTGACGCTCTGGCCGCCGGGGCCGCTGGAGCGGTAGACGTCGATGCGCAGGTCGTTGGGGTCGATCTGGACGTCGACCTCCTCCGCCTCCGGGTAGATCAGCACGCCGGCGGCGCTGGTGTGGATGCGGCCCTGCGACTCGGTGACGGGCACCCGCTGCACGCGGTGCACGCCGCCCTCGTACTTGAGCCTCGACCAGACGCCCTCGTCGCCCTTGGCCCGGATGCCGACCGTGACGTCCTTGTATCCGCCCAGGTCGGAGGGCTGGCTGTCGATGATCTCGGTCTTCCAGCCGAGCCGCTCGGCGTAGCGCAGGTACATCCGCAGCAGGTCGCCCGCGAACAGCGCGGACTCCTCGCCGCCCTCGCCCGCTTTGATCTCCATGATGATGTCCTTGTCATCGTTGGGATCGCGCGGGATGAGCAGGTGCCTGAGCTTCTCCTCGAGCTGCGGGACGCGCTCCTCCAGCTCGGCGGCCTCGGCGGCGAACGCCTCGTCCTCGCCTGCCAGCTCCTTGGCGGCCGTCAGGTCCTGGCGGACCGAGTCGAGCTCGCGGTAGGTGCCGACGATCGGGGTGAGCTGCGAGTAACGACGACCGAGCGTGCGGGCCTTGTTCTGGTCTGCGTGCACGGCGGGGTCGGCGAGCTGCAGCTCCAGCTCGGAATACTCCTTGAGCAACTCGTCGAGATTCACCGTGGGTCCCTTGTTTTCGTGAAGTGTGGCCGTTTCACCAACAACGCCGACCCGGCCGCACAGGGTGCGTCCGAGCCGGCGTGGGTGGAGCTACTTGCCCGTGGCCTTCTTGCCGAAGCGCTTCTCGAAGCGGGCCACCCGGCCGCCGGTGTCGAGGATCTTCTGCTTGCCCGTGTAGAACGGGTGGCAGGCCGAGCACACGTCGGCGTGGATGACGCCGTTCTTGGCGGTGCTACGGGTGGTGAACGTGTTACCGCAGGAGCAGGAGACCTGCGTCACGTGGTAGTCAGGGTGGATGTCGCGCTTCATCGCTGTCCTTTCGGGGCGCGGCCGCCGGGTCGCCTTCACGCATGGCGTGAACCGGAACCGCGAAAATGGTCAGCTACCAGTGTGCCAGATCGTGTAACCATCCCAGGCCATCGGTCATTCCCGTCGATCAGCGCCCGAGGTACGTCAGGACGGCCAGCACCCGCCGGTGGTCCTCAGGCGCCGGGCCCAGCGCCAGCTTGGCGAAGATGCCGGAGATGTGCTTCTCCACGGCGCCCTCCGTGACGACCAGGCGGGCCGCGATGGCAGTGTTGGAGCGGCCCTCCGCCATCAGGGCCAGCACCTCGCGCTCGCGCGGCGACAGCGAGTCGAGCGGGGCGCCGCGGCGCTGGCGGCTGAGCAACTGCACGACCACCTCCGGGTCGATGACCGTGCCGCCCGCCGCCACCTGCCGCACCGCGGCGAGGAACTCCGTCACGTCCGCCACCCGCTCCTTCAGCAGGTAGCCGACTGCCCTGCCGATGAGGTCGCCCGCGTAGCGCTCCTCGACGTACTGCGACAGCACCAGGATCGGGAAGCCGGGCCTGACCGCGCGCACCCGCAGGGCGGCGCGCAGGCCCTCGTCGGTGTGCGTGGGCGGCATTCGCACGTCGACGATGGCCAGGTCGGGCTCGTGCTCCAGCACCGCCGCCTCCAGGGCGGCCCCGTCGGAGACGGCCGCCACGGTCTCGACGCCGCCGTCGGCCAGCAGCCGCGCCAGCCCCTCACGCAGCAGTACGGAGTCCTCCGCGATGACGACACGCATGACTCGTGACTACCACTCGCACGGCAGCTCCGCACGGATGAACGTGGGGCCGCCCATGGGGCTGTGCACGACCAGCACGCCGTCGATGGTGGCCGCCCGGTCGGCCAGCCCCGACAGCCCGCCTTCCGGTACGACGGCCGCGCCGCCGATGCCGTTGTCCCACACGTCCACGACCACGCCGCGCCGGTCCCTGAACACGGTCACCGACGCCTCCGTCGCTCCCGAGTGCTTGGCCATGTTGGCCAGCGACTCGGCCACGGTGAAGTATGCGATGCTCTCCACCGCGGCCGGCGGCCGGTCCGCCAGCTCGACCGACACGTCCACCCTGATCGGCGCCCGCGCCGCCAGCCCCGACAGCGCCGCGTCCAGCCCCCGGTCGCTCAGGATGGCCGGGTGGATGCCCCTGGCCAGGTTCCGCAGCTCGGCGATGGCCGCCTTGGTGCCGGCGTGGGCCTGCGCGATGAGCTCCCTGACCGTCTCGGGGTCGCTGTCGAACTTCGCCTGCGCCCGCCCCAGGTCGACCGCCACCGACAGCAGCCGCTGCTGCGCGCCGTCGTGCAGATCGCGCTCGATCCTGCGCCGCTCCGCCTCGGCCGCGTCCACCCCGCGTGCCCTGCTGGCCCGCAGCCGCTCCTCCTCGCCCCCGCCGAGCAGGACGGTGGCCAGCGTCCCGTGCAGCCAGGCCATCCCCCGGACCAGGTAGAGGCACCCGATCAGCGCCGGCACGCCGCAGACGCCCGCGAACCAGGCCTCCGTCCAGCCCTCCACGAAGTACCCGGAGCCGCCGCTCGCCTCCTGCAGCCCGTACAGCATGGGGGCCAGCAGCAGCCCGCCCGCGACCATCCACGACATGAACGACAGCACGCCCTCGACGAAGCCGAGCGGCAGCAGCATGAGCAGGTAGCCCAGGTCGCGCCAGGTCGCCGGGTCCTTCATCAGCCACCGCACGTGCGCGCCCAGCCCCCGCCTCGGGCGCGGCCGGTACGGGTCTGCGATGTCGAGCCCGAACGCCAGCCGCAGCACCCGCCGCTCCAGCCTGGCCCCGCCGCGCCACAGCAGCATGGTGGCGATGACCAGCGGCACCCCGACCCAGACCACCGCCAGGGCGAGCGACACGGAGATCGTGATGGCCAGCACGAAGTACCACATCAGCCCGAACGCCCCGCTGACCAGCAGGTACGGCGCCGCGCGCCACGTCATCGGATCCACCAGCAAGCCGATCGGCCCCAACGGCCCCCACGGCACGCGGTCTTTCAACGCCACCGTTCGCATGCCGACAGCGTCCCCCGGGGGCGGGGTCGCCGGGAATACGGCGAGCAGCAGTCAAGGGGTGGGGCTAGCTCCACCCCCGGGGTGAGGCAGGCGACTCCGGCCACGCACCACAGCACGCGAAAGGGGCGGCGGGAAGAACCCGCCGCCCCTTTCGGGAGAGCCTGCCGCTAGTCGCGGTCGTTGCTCACCGTGGTCTTCTGAACCTGAAGGAGGAACTCCGCGTTGGACTTCGTCTCCTTCATCTTCTCCAGAAGCAGCTCCAGCGCCTGCTGCATGTCGAGCGCGTGCAGCACTCGCCGCAGCTTCCAGACGATCTGCAGCTCCTCCTTGGCCATGAGGATCTCTTCCTTACGGGTGCTGGACGCGTCGACGTCCACCGCGGGGAAGATGCGCTTGTCGGCCAGGGAGCGGTTGAGCTTGAGCTCCATGTTGCCGGTGCCCTTGAACTCCTCGAAGATGACCTCGTCCATCTTGGACCCGGTCTCGACCAGGGCCGTGGCGAGGATCGTCAGCGAGCCGCCGTTCTCGATGTTGCGGGCGGCGCCGAAGAAGCGCTTGGGCGGGTAGAGCGCCGTGGAGTCGACACCACCGGACAGGATGCGCCCGGACGCCGGCGCGGCCAGGTTGTAGGCGCGGCCGAGCCGGGTGATCGAGTCGAGCAGCACGACCACGTCGTGGCCCAGCTCCACCAGGCGCTTGGCGCGCTCGATGGCGAGCTCGGCGACCGTGGTGTGGTCCTCGGCGGGACGGTCGAAGGTCGAGTGGATGACCTCGCCCTTGACCGACCGCTGCATGTCGGTGACCTCTTCGGGGCGCTCGTCCACGAGCACGACCATGAGGTGGCACTCGGGGTTGTTGCGGGTGAGCGCGTTGGCGATGGCCTGCAGCACCATCGTCTTACCGGCCTTGGGCGGGGAGACGATGAGGCCGCGCTGGCCCTTGCCGATCGGCGAGACGAGGTCGATGATCCGCGTGGTGAGGATGTTCGGCTCGGTCTCGAGGCGCAGGCGCTCCTGCGGGTAGAGCGGCGTCAGCTTGTTGAAGTCGGGCCGGTTGCGGGCCTGCTCCGGGTCCATGCCGTTGACGGTGTCGAGGCGGACCAGGGCGTTGAACTTCTCGCGGCGCTCGCCCTCGCGCGGCTGCCTGACGGCGCCGGTGATGACGTCGCCCTTGCGCAGGCCGTTGCGGCGGATCTGGGCGAGCGAGACGTAGACGTCGTTGCTGCCCGGCAGGTAGCCGCTGGTCCTGACGAAGGCGTAGTTGTCGAGGATGTCGAGGATGCCGGCGATCGGGATGAGCACGTCGTCGTCGCCGATGACGGGGTCGCCGGCCTCGAAGCGCTCGCGGCCGCGGCCACGGTTGCGCTCCCTGAAGCGGCCCCTGCGGCTGCGCCCGCCGCGGTCGTCGTCGTCGCCGTCGCGAGTGTCGCGAGCCCCGTCACGGGGGCCCCCGCGCTGGTCGCCACGGCTGTCGGCGGCGACGCGGTCGCGCTCGCCACGTCCGTCGCGACCGTCACGGCCGCCGTCGCGACCATCGCGGCCGTCACGGCCACCGTCGCGGCTGTCACGGCCGTCGCGCCCATCACGAGCACTGTCACGAGCGCCGTCACGGGCACTGTCACGGGCGCCGTCGCGAGCACTGTCACGGGCGCCGTCGCGGGCGCCGTCACGGCTGCTCTCGGCGCGACCGCCCTCACCGCGGTCGCCGCCGCGGTCGCCACGCTCGCGGCGCTCGCCGCGGCTGCGGCGCTCGCGCCTGCTCTCGCCACGCTCGGAGCGCGACTCGCCCTGCGGGGCCTCCGCGGGCTGGGCCTGCTGCTCCACGACGGGCTCCGCCGCGGTCACGGCGACCGGCTCGGGCGCGGCGGTCACGGGCTCGGGAGCCTGCGCGGCGGGCTGCGGAGCGGTCTCCTCAGCGGGCTTCTCCACGGTCTTGGTGCGGGAACGTTCCCTGCGCGTACGGGTGGGCCGCTCGGCCGCGGGGGCCGCCTCCGCCGGGGCCGGGGCGGGCTCGGCCACAGCCGCGGCCGTCGGTGCGCCATCTCCGGATCCGCCACCCTGCTTCTCCTGGATGGCCGCGATGAGCTGGCTCTTCCGCATGCGCCCGGTCCCGCTGATGCCCAGCTCAGCTGCCATCTTCTGCAGCTCGGGCAGCACCTTGGCGGACAGGCCGGTGCCGGAGCGACGCGCACGCGGCTTGGCCGCTGCGCGGGTGGGGGTGTCGCCGGACGCCGGCTCAGCGCCTGATGCGTCGGAGAGGAGTTCGGTGGTGTCGCTCAACTAAAAGGTCCTTCCCAGGGGTCGGGCGCCGGATTTGTTCTTCCGAGCGTCCCGGAGGTGCTTGCGATCCGGCGGGACAGACCGGGTCGGGGTGCACTTTGCGATCTTCGGCTGTCGATGCAGACGGCCGCCACTCTTGGGGAGGGGTTCTTCCACGCCGCCGATGGCCCTTGGCGCGTGGCTGACACCCCCCAGATTGCTGTCGCCAACCAGATGTCGATGTGATTCGAACGCGCAGATCCCCGTCGTCGCCACCTCACGTCGAGCCAACCGGGTGTGGGCCAACCGGAGGCAACGGATTCCGGGGAGACAGCCGCGCTGCTTCCGCCTCGCGACGTGAAGCATGATGCAGCGATGTGTGGCTGACAAGCACGCACCCACCAAGGGGGCATCTGGTGCGGCTATCAGCCTAACATCACCAGCGCACACGGCTATTCCCTGAAGGTCTAAAGAGGCATCAGCGTGTCTCGGGGAACTGAACGTTCGCACCAACCGGGTCGACGTCCATTAGCTGGATGTGCCAGTCATTACCCACTTCTGGCGCGATCAAATCCTGCGTATCCGAGGTCGAAAACGCAAGAACCGTGGGACCCGCTCCCGAAACGACCGCGGGCACGCCCACTGCACGGAGACGTTCTACCAGATCCGCGCTCGCCCTCATCGCAGGCGCGCGGTATCCCTGGTGGAGCCGGTCTTCTGTGGCGGCGAGCAGCAGCTCTCGCTCGGGCCGTCGGGTCAGCGCGGCGATCAGCAACGCGGCCCTGCCGGCGTTGAAGGAGGCGTCCTTGTGGGGCACGTCCTTCGGCAGCAGCCCCCGCGCCGCCTCCGTGGAAAGCCGGGTCGAAGGAACGACGACGACTGGACGAACGCGCTGGTCGGGAGCCAGTCTCACCATACGCGGCAGCCCGTCGTGGTCGGACCACGAGATGGTCAGCCCGCCCGCGAGACAGGGCGCGACGTTGTCGGGATGCCCTTCCATCTCGGTGGCCAGGGCGTAGACGTCGTCGTCGGAGAGTTCGCTGTCGGCCAAAGCGCGCGCGGCGAGAATGCCCGCGCACACCGCCGCCGACGACGATCCCAGCCCCCGCGCGTGCGGGATCCGGTTGCGGCAGTGCAGCCGTATGCCTTCCGGCTGAGGCACGCCCATGCGCTCGAACGCCTTGCGCATGGCCTTGACGACCAGGTGGCCCTCGCCGGAATCCACCTCCCCCGCACCTTCGCCCTCCACGGTGACGTGCACGCCCCGCTCCCCCGTGAGCGTGGCGCGCACCTCGTCGTGCAGGCTCAGCGCGAGCCCGAGCGCGTCGAAACCCGGCCCCAGGTTCGCCGACGTCGCGGGCACGCGAATGTCAACGGTCCTCATTGATTCACTTTTCCCTCGTCACTCCCCGTCAGGCGAGGTTGAGCGCCGCCGCGGCGGCGTGCACGTCGATGGGGATGACCACCGGCGCCGGGGCCCCCGAAATGGCCCAGTCAGGGTCCTTCAGCCCGTTGCCCGTGACCGTGCAGACGATGCGCTGCCCCGCCTCAACCATGCCCTGCGCGTGCGCCTGCAGCAAGCCCGCGACGCTGGCGGCCGACGCCAGCTCCACGAACACGCCCTCTTCCTGCGCCAGCAGCTTGTACGCGGCCGCGATCTGCCGGTCGGTCACCGCCTGGATGGTGCCGCCCGAGTCGTCGCGCGCCGCGGTGGCCAGCGCCCAGGAGGCGGGGTTGCCGATGCGGATCGCGGTGGCGATCGTGTGCGGATGCGCCACCGGCGCGCCATCGACGATCGGCGCCGCGCCGCTGGCCTGGAAGCCGAACATGCGCGGCCGCTTCGTCGAGACGCCGTCGTCGGCGTACTCCTGGTAGCCCATCCAGTACGCCGAGATGTTGCCGGCGTTGCCGACCGGGATGCAGTGGATGTCCGGCGCGTCGCCGAGCGCGTCGACGATCTCGAACGCCGCCGTCTTCTGCCCCTGCAGCCTGAACGGGTTCACGGAGTTGACCAGGGCGATCGGGTAGCTGGACGACAGCTTGCGGGTCATCTCCAGACAGTCGTCGAACGACCCCTCGACCTGCAGCAGCGTGGCCCCGTGAACGAGCGCCTGGGCCAGCTTGCCCATGGCGATCTTCCCGCGCGGCACCAGCACGGCGCAGGTCAGCCCCGCGCGAACGGCGTAGGCGGCGGCGGACGCCGAGGTGTTGCCCGTGGAGGCGCAGATGACCGCCTTGGCCCCCTCCTCGACCGCCTTGCTGATGGCCATCGTCATCCCGCGGTCCTTGAAGCTGCCCGTCGGGTTGGCCCCCTCGACCTTCAGGTAGACGTCACACCCCGTGAGGGCCGAGACGCGGTGGGCGGGCACCAGCGGCGTGCCGCCTTCGAGCAGCGTGATGACCGGCGTCTTCGCGGTGACCGGAAGACGCTCGCGGTACTCCTCGATGAGGCCACGCCACGACCTGCTCATGATGACTCCCTACCTGCGGTGTTGGGCACCGAGTGTACGGGGTGTACGCGCGTGCCGCGGAGCCGCGTCCACGGGTCGGACGTCCGCGCCTGATCCACATTGGACAGGAGCACTATTCAGGAAATTCTCAGCATCTCCCGATAAGGTCGCGGAAGGGGGTCACGACCATGAACGCGCGTCCTGCTCTGAGGCAGAACGACTACTCACCACTGGCGGCACCGCAGCTCGGCGCCTGGTCACCCGCCCTTTCCGTGAGCGTGGTGGTACCCGCGCACGGCGGGCAGGACAAGCTCGACCTGACGCTGGCGGCACTGGCCGCGCAGACGTACCCGGCGCACCTCATGGAGGTCCTGGTCGTCGACGACGGCAGCCGGCCGCCGATCCGGCTGCCGGAGATCCGCCCGGTCAACACCCGTCTCGTACGGGTACAGGACGGCTGGGGCATCTCCAACGCCGTCAACACCGGCGCCAAGGCCGCCGACGGCGAGATCATCCAGCGGCTCGACTCCGACATGGTGGCCTGCCGCGAGCACATCGAGGCGCTGGCCCGGTGGCACCACGTGACCGACTACCTGGTCACGATCGGGATGAAGAAGTTCGTCGACGCGCCGCCCGTCACACCGCGCCAGGTCTTCCACGCCGGGCACCTGGGAGAGCTGTTCGACCTCGACGGGGCCGTGGCCAGCTCGACCGAGGCGACGATCGCCAAGACCGACGGGCTGCGCAAGAGCCGCAACCCGTACCACGTCTGCACCGGCCCGACCTTCGCGCTGCCCCGCGAGGTCTTCCACGCCGTGGGCGGCCTCGACCCGACCGTGATCCGCGGCGAGGACACCGAGTTCTCCTACCGGCTGGCCATGCACGGCGTCGTCTTCGTCCCCGACCTGAGCGCCCAGGCCGTCCACCTCGGGCTGCCCTCCCAGCACCGCGACCGCGAGCGCGCCGTGCGGGCCGTGGAGCCGTACCTGGCGCACCGCATCCCGCTGCGCAGGGACCTGCGCAAGGACCGGGGGCGGCGGTGGCTGGTGCCGTACGTGGAGGTGGTGCTCGACGTCACCGACACCAGCGAGTCCGTGGTGCGGCAGGCCGTGGCCGCCGCCCTGGACGGCAAGCTGCAGGACGTCGTCGTGACGCTGGTGGGGCCGTGGTCACGGCTCTCCCCCGAACGTTTCGGCCTGTCGGACCCGTGCTTCGAGCTGCGGCTCATGCGCGACCTGTTCGCCAACGACGAACGCATCAGGCTCATCGACGAGGCCGCGCCGACGCCCGCGCCGACGCCGTTCCGCTACCGGGGGCCGGTGGACGTGCCGCTGCACCGGGCGACGCTGGAGCGCATGGTCGAGTCGGTGCAGAAGGACCTGGCCGGGGTGCTGGTCGTGGACCTGCCTGACGGGCGGACGGCCCGGCTCGAACGGACCTCCGCCCTGGGGCGGGCGCTGCTGCTCACGGGGGCCGGGGAGGACGTGGACGAGGTCATCTCGGCTACGCACGGCGTACGGCACGAGCCGCCGGATCGGTTCTGGCCCGCGCCCGCCCAGCCCGAGCCGGTCACCATCCCCGCGCCGCCCGCCGCGCCTGAACCCGTGCCGGTTTCGGTCGAGTCTCCGGAGAACTCGCTGCTCCGCCGCCTGAAGTCCGCCCTGCGCCCGAACTGACGGCCGGTCAGGCGCGCGCTGGAGGCCAGGCCACGCCGCAGGCGGCCGGTCCGGCGCCCGCCGCACGCCACGCCACGCCGCAGGCGGCCGGTCCGGCGCGCGCCGCGCAGGCCACGCCACGCCATGCGACCGGCGGGCGGTCGGGCGCACGCCAGGCCACGCGACGCGACGCCATCGGCGGCCGGTCAGCCGTGCTCAGGCCGAAGCCGCGCGACCGGCGGCGGGTCAGCCGCGCAGTCGTTTGCGCAGGGCGCGTTTCATGGTGGTGGAGACGAGCGTGCGCAGCCCCTGCTGCGCCCGGTTGGCGGCGGCGAGCTGGCGGCGCAGGGCACCCACCTCACGGCGCAGCTCCACGGTGGACTTGCGCCACCGCCCCGCCTCCTCCCGCCACTTGGCCACCTGCGCCCGCAGCCGCTCGGCCTCCTTGGCCAGCCTGTCGGCCTCGGCCTGCGCCTCCAGGCGCGCCCGGTACGCCCCCCGCCGTCCCAGCGGCACAGCGGCCTCGGTGGAGAAGCCGTAGGTCTCGCCCTCGACCCAGGCCACCCCCGAAACTTCGTCCACCACGTCGTCCAAATCCTCACCGGCGGTGACGACGAGGCGGGCCCTGGCGAAGGCGGAGGCCCGCTCCAGCCGCGCCGCGACGACGCCTTCGGACGATTCGTGCAGCAGGACGTTCACCAGGCCGAGGCCGTCGTCGCGGGCCAGGTCGAGCAGCCGGGCGAGGGTGTCCTCGCCGGGGACCCAGCCGGCCGGCAGGTGGAGCACGAAGGGCACGGCCGGGTCCACGTCCAGCGTCTCGGCCAGGTGGACGCGTCCCTCGTGCAGGTAGTGCCCGTGGACGAGGACCAGCTCCAGGTCCGGGTCGCGGAGCGGGGCGCGGCGGTCGCGTTCGAGGGTGGACCAGGGGCCGGTGAGCAGCACCGACACGTCGGGCACGGTGCCGGCGAGCACCGCGTCGACCGTCGCGCGCACGTCGTCGTAGCCGCGCGTCCCGTCCACGACCGCCGTCACGTACGGGACCTTCCACTGACGGCCCGGATGCCCGCGCAGCCAGCGGTAGGCCGGGATGCGGTCGGCGACGAACGCGTGGCTGACCCGGTCGATCGGCTGCTTGTCGCGCATGCGCATGGTCGGCCCGAGGTGGTAGGCGCGGGCGGCCGGTTCTGGGACGAAGACGGCGCCCGCCTGCCAGAGCCGGTAGCCCAGCTCGGTGTCCTGGCCGAGTATCAGGTCCTCGTCCATGGGCCCGGCCGCCTCGATGAGCCGGGCGTTGACCGAGGTGGCGCCGCCGACGTGCAGGCTGAAGGGGCGCTGCGGGTTGTCGGTGAGGCCGTCGGTGCGCTCGACCAGGTCGACGATCCAGGTGTGCGGCTCGGCCGGCTCGAACGCCGCCTCCAGGTCGTCCGGCAGCTCGGCGCCGGCTTCGGCGGTGGTGAAGCGGAGGTAGCCGGTGACGACGAGGTACGGGGCGGCGTGGTGCCAGCGCATGTGCGCCTCGACGGCGCCGGGCGTGAGCACCACGTCGGAGTCGAGCCAGTGGATGACCTCGCCCTTGGCCTGCGCCAGGCCGGCGTTGCGTGCGCTGGCCCGGCCGGGGCGGTCGCAGACCACCAGCCGGGCGGACGTGCCCTCGGGCAGGCGCAGCGGCGGCGAGCTGCCGTTGTCGACGACGATGATCTCGGTGAGCTCCGCCGGGTACGTCTGCCTGGCCAGCGCGGCGAGCACCAGGTCGAGCTTGTCCTGACCGCCGTAGGCCGGGATGACGACGCTGACGGTGAGCCGGGGCGTGAAGTGTTCGTCGGGGGCGAGAACCCGGTAGTCGTTCCCGCGCACCCTGCCGCGTCCGGTCATGCGGCTTCCATCAGCAGGCTCGGGCGGAAGCCGCGCCACTGGTTGACGGCCACCTTGAGGAAGTGGGACAGCGGGAGCTGCCAGGTGTGGTCGGCGCTGAGGCCGCGGCGCAGGACGTAGCCGAGCCCGTGGGTGCGGTAGACGCGGGCGTCCGCTTTCTGCGCCGCTTTCAGGAATTCGAGATCGACGGCACGCGGCAATCCCGGAAATCCCCCTATTTCATGGAATTTCGCGCGGGACACCATGATCGTGCCACCGGCCACGTGATCGGCGAACACCTCGCTCGGATAGCTCGCCCCGCTCGCGAACGTCGTCCGCCTGACCGTCGCCTGCAACGGCTCCAGGTAGAAGAACTCGGCCGTGGTGCCCACCACGTCGGCCCCGGTGTACGACATCGCCATGAACAGGTCGGCCAGGTGGCGCGGGCCGTACCAGTCGTCGTCATCCCATTTCGCCAGATGGTCACCACTGGCGAGCCCGGCGGCCTGGTTGAGCACCTCGCCGAACGGCACGGACGACTGCGCCTCCACCCACCGCACGGGCAGCGAGCAGGCCGCGACCGCGTCGCGCACCTCGTCGTGACGCACCCCGTGCAGCCCCAGCAGCACCTCCGCGCGGACGTCCCGCTGGCGCTCCATCTGGGCCAGCGCCTGGCCGACCAGGGCGGGCCGCTTGGTCGCCATCACGATGCTGACCTGCGGGGCGGCGACGGGGTGGGCGAGGCGGCGCAGGCGTACGCTGTGCTCCTCGCGGCGCAGGTCGCCCAGCGAGCGGGCGGTGCCGTCGGCGGCGTGGTCCAGCCACTCGCGGTCGGTGAGCAGCGCCGCGAGGTCGCCCGGCACCCACGGCGGCGCGTTCTCCGCCGTCAGCGGCACCCCGGCGGCGGCCAGGCCCAGCAGGCCGTCGAGCGGCACCCGCCCGTCCGGCCACTCGATCTCCAGGCCGCGCAGCGGGCGCAGCGCCGGCACGTCGGGCGGCTGACCCTCCACCGCCCAGCCGGTGTCGCCCCAGTGCAGGCGGGCCAGCCCCTTCTCCGGCGTACGCGTGAAGCCGCAAGGGGTGACGGACATGGGTGGTGTGCTCCTTGGCCGCTCGGGGTGTGATCGGCGCCTACCTTACGCCCGTTTTACTGGCGAGTAGACCCGCATGACAGATTCGGCAGGACCTGCCCTTCGCCTGATGATTCGCTGGGAACCTCCTGAAAGTTGTGGCACGGTGGTGACCCATGTTGATTAGGGTGTCAATAGTCCACAAATGTCCTTGAAGCCTCCGATGTCCTCCCAGTCGTGAACAACGAAAGGTATGCGCGGATGCTCTCGCCCCGCCGGCTGGCGGCGACCGCCGCACCCCTCGCAGCGCTGGCCCTCGGTGTGCTCGCGCTCCTCGTCCTGGCCGACCTGATCACGCTCGGCGCCGCCGCGACGACCGTGGCGTTCCTGGTCGTGCTGGCCGTGCTCGCGCTGCTCGTCCTCACCGTGCGCCGCCTCGACGGCAAGGCGCACCGCATCGACCTGCGCATCAAGAAGCACGAGGCCGAGCTGGCCAGGACCACCGCCGCGCTGAAGACCATCGAGACCAGGCTGGACGTGCTGGTGCAGGCCGTCGAGGACTCCGCCGCGCGCCGCGCCGACGACCTCGGCGCGATCCTGGCCTCCCTCGGCGAGGACCGCGTCAACGCCATGGCGCGCGCCCGCGAGGTGGAGGAGCTGCGCGAGGAGGTCAGGAGCCTGGCCAAGGACCGCGTATGACCCGGATCAGGCACAACGACTACGGCGTGCTGCGGCCCCCGGAGCCCGGCTCGTGGCAGCCGTCGCTGCGGGTGTCGGTGGTCATCCCCGCCTACGACTGCCAGGAGGCGCTGGAGCGCACGGTGCCCGCGCTGGCGCGGCAGACGTACCCGGCCGAACTGGTCGAGGTCATCGTCGCCGACGACGGCAGCGACCCGCCGCTGCGGGTGCCGGGCGCGCGGGTCGTCCGGGTGGCCGACGGGTGGGGACGCGGTGCGGCCAGGCAGGCGGGACAGCTCGCGGCCACCGGCGACGTGATCCACTGGCTGGACTCCGACATGCTCCTCGCCGACGACCACCTGGAAGCGCACCTGCGCTGGCACCACCTGATCGACTACGCGGTGGTGATCGGCGAGACGCGGTTCGTGGACGCGCCTGGTGAGGAGGGCGAGCCCACCGCGTACACGCGGAAGATCCTCGACTCGACGCGGCGGCTCAGGGACGCGGGGGCGAACCCGTACCTGCTGCACACAGGCGCCTCCACCTCCGTGCGCGCGGAGCTGCTGCGCGCGGCGGGCGGCGTGGACGCCCGCCTCAACATGGCCGAGGACACCGAGCTCGGCTACCGGCTCGCCCAGGCGGGCGCGGTGTTCATCCCCGACGCCGAGGCCAGGGCGTGGCACGTCGGGCCCTCCACCGTGATGCTGCGGGAGAAGGAGGTGCACCGGCACAACTGGTCGTACCTCGGTGATTTGATCCCCGATCTGCGCTGGCTGCGCGGGCATCCGCGACGGCACTGGCTGGTGCCGTACGTGCGGGTCGCGGTGACGGCCACGACGTACGAGGAGACGCGCGCGAGCGTGGACTCGGCGCTCGCGGGCACGCTCACCGACGCGGCGGTCACCCTCGTCGGGCCCTGGAGCAAGCTGACCGGCGAGCGGCGCTCGAACCTCGACGACCCCATGCTGGAGCTGCGTCTCCTGCACAACCTGTACGCGCACGAGCCCCGCGTCGAGTTCGCGGAGAGCGTACCGGTGTCGGCGGCGCCGGCCCCGTTCCTGGTCACGTTGCCCGCCGGGTGGGTGCTGGGTGCCGACTCGCTCGCCAGGCTCGTCCGGCACGCCGACCGCGACCTGCTCGGGCTGGTCAGCGTGGCACTCGCGGAGAGCTCGGAAGGTGTCGTGGCCGTCCGGCTGGAGCGCACGGCCGCCTTCGCCCGCGCCGCGCTGTTCCCCGGCAGGGCGGACGACCTGGTGGACGAGATGTTCGGGTCGGAGTGGGTGAGCGGCGCAGAGTACGACGTCGTTCCGGCGGACGAGGCCGAGCCTCTGGCCGGGGAGCCCGCCAAGTGGCGGGCGCTGGCCGGGCAGCGGGCGGCCGAGATCAAGGAGCTGAAGGCCACCGTGGAACGGCTGTCCGCCGAGGTCGAGCGGCTCGCCCAGGAACCCGCCGCCGAGCAGGAGCCGCCACGGGCGCAGGGGCCGGGCGGGCCGCTCACCTCGCTCATGCGCCACCTCCGGAGCACCGGATGATCGAGCGGCTGCTGGCGGAGCTGCGCGGGGCGCGGGTGTTCTTCGCCGGGATCGACGACAGCGCCCATCTGCACGGCGCGGTGGACCTGGACAGGGACCTGCTGGAGCCGCACGCCGAGCCCGAGCGCTGCCGCGACGTGCTGGTGCTCGCCATGACGCCCGCCGACCTGCGCAGGATCGCCACCCTGCACAAGCTGCTGCCGCACGCCGAGCGGGTCGTCGTCGCCGTGCTCGACACGCCCGCCTCGCACCCGGCGCCCGTTCCCACGCCGACGCCCGCGCACCGGTGGCGGGCGCTCACGGACCTGCGGGTCTACCAGCCGAAGAACCGGGTGTGGGTGGTGGACGCGCGCTTCTCCGCCGCAACGCCCGCCGGCCGCACCGTGACGGCCACGGCCCGCGCGTTCGCCGGGCACCGCCTCGACGTGATCGCGGCGCCGGCGGCGGCGATCGCGGGCGTCGGCGCGGCCGACTGGCGGCCGGGAGACCCGAACGCGACACCCGCCGAGGTCGGCGGGCCCGTGCCTGAGCGGGTCGGCGCGCCGGGCGGCGACGTGGTGCTGCGCACGCTGACAACGGACGTGCTGGACCCTGCGCCTGGCCCGGACGCGTCCCCGTCCACCACCGGTGTGTCCTTCGCGGCGCCCGAGGCCGCATGGGCGGGGGCCGAGACCCCGATCGAGCGGCCCACTCTCGAAGCTGTGACCTGGGAACGGCTGGGCCGGCCCGGCATGGCGGCCTCGCCGCTGGCCGACCCCGACGTGCTCGCCGAGCCGTCCATGATCCCGCCCGTGGACGAGCGCCTGGTGAACCCGCAGGGCTTCGTCACCACCCCGTCACGCGGCATGGCGTCCCTGGCCGAGCGCGACGGGCGCTGGTCGGTGCTGCTGGACGGGAAGGTCGTGACGTCGTTCGCCGAGTCGGGCGGCGTCACCGACGCCGACGTGGCCAGGCTGCGCCAGATCAGAGGCGTCGAGGTCGACTGGCGGCACGCGCACAGCGGCCCGCTGACGGCCGTACGGGTGCTGGCCGGGCTGAGCGCCGCCGGGGTGCCGCTGGTCGCCGGCACGGTGCCGCGCTGGGCGGGCGCGCTCGGCGACGAACTCGTCGCGCTGCTCACCCGTACCCCTGATTTGGCGGACGAGCTGCGGCGCGAGGAGCACAGCATCCTGCTGCGCCGCGCGGCGCTGCGCACCCACGGCGTGGCCGCCCGCTGGGAGCAGCTCGGCGCGCCGGCGCCCGCTCCCCCGCTCACCTCGGTGCTGCTGGCCACCCGCCGCACCGACATGGTGTCGTTCGCGCTCGGCCAGATCGCCCGCCAGCGCGGCGCCGAGCTGGAGGTCGTCCTGGCGCTGCACGGCGTGCCCGCCGGGCATCCGGACGTCGCCGCCGCGATCTCCGCGTTCGACGGGCCGCTGACCGTGTTCGAGGCCGACCGGCGGGCCGTCTTCGGCGAGGTGCTGAACCTGGCCGCCGCCAGAGCCGCCGGGTCGTTCCTGCTGAAGATGGACGACGACGACTGGTACGGGCCCGACTTCCTGGCCGACCTGCTGCTGGCGCACTCCTACTCGGGGGCGCAGGTGGTCGGGACGGTGCCCGAGTTCGTGTACCTGTCGTCCATCGACGTGACCGTGCACCGGCGGCAGGTCACCGAGCAGATCACCAGCTTCGTGGCCGGCGGCACGATCCTGGTCGAGCGGTCGGCGTTCCAGGCGGTGGGCGGGTTCCGGCCGCTGCCGCGCTCGGTGGACACGCAGTTCCAGGAGGCGCTGCAGGCGGCGGGCGGGCAGATCTACCGGACGCACGGCCTCGGGTACATCCTGCGCAGAGGCCCCGCCGCCAACCACACCTGGCAGGAGCCGATCGGCACGTTCCTGCAGCGCAACAGGCGGCAGTGGCGCGGCTTCCGGCCCAACGCGCTGATGGCGCTCGAAGAAAGCCCTCTCCCGTGACCACCTCCCGCATCCCGCGCAAGTCCGCGCACAACCCTCACGACTCCGCGCGTATCCCGCACAACGACTTCGGCGTGCTCACCCCGCCCGCGCTGGGCGACTGGGAGCCCACGCTCACGGTCACCGTCGTCATCCCCGCCCACGACCGCCAGGAGACGCTCAACCTCACACTGGCGGCCCTGTCGGCGCAGAGCTACCCCGGCCACCTGATGGACGTCGTCGTGGTGGACGACGGCAGCACCACACCGCTCCGCCTGCCGGAGACCGTCCCGGCCAGGACCAAGCTCATCTCCGCCCCGCCCGGAGGCTGGGGCCGCGCCTGGGCGGTGCAGGCGGGCATCGACACGGCGGCGGGCGAGGTCGTCTTCGTCCTGGACGCCGACATGGTGCCGCACCGCCGCCACGTCGAGGCGCAGCTCCGCTGGCACCACCTGGCCCCGTACGTGGTGGCGCTCGGCTGGATCGACTTCACCGGCCCCGGCCCGCTCCCCACCCCGGAGGACGTCGTGTCCGCCCTCGCGGCGGGCTCGGAGGAGCGGCTCTTCCCCCTGTCGCCGCACCGCCACGACTGGGCCGAGCAGATCATCGCCGACCACGACGGCCTGCGCACCGCCCCCAATTCCCTGGCCACCAGGATCCACGTGGGGGCCACGGTGTCGTACCCGGCGGCGCTGCTGCGCTCGGCGGGCGGCATGGACACCTCCCTGGTGCTGGCCGAGGACACCGAGCTGGGCTATCGGCTCACGCAGGCGGGCGCCGTCTACGTGCCCGACCCCGAGTCCAGGGCCTGGCATCTCGGGCTGCCGACGGCGATGCGCGACCACCGGGCGCTCAAGCGGCACAACGATCCGTACGTCGCCGACCGGGTGCCGTACCGGCGCTACCTGCGGGCGGACGCGGGCCGGCAGTGGCTGGTGCCGTACGTGGACGTAACGGTCGCGGAGGGCTCCTACGAGGACGTACGGGCCACCGTGGACTCCCTGCTGGGCGGCTCGCTGCCCGACGTCAGGGTCACCGTCGCCGGAGCGTGGAACCTGCTCACCCCCGACCGGCGCCCCCCGCTGACGGACCCGCACCTCGACCTGCGCCTCGTCCACGCCGCCTTCGACCACGACCCCCGCGTCCACTTCACCCCGCCGCGCGCGGGCACGGCCCCGTTCCGGCTGTCGGTGCCGCCGGGGTGGGTCGTCTCCAAGGACACCGTGGAACGCCTGGTCGCCCACCTGGAGCAACACGACTCCGGCTCACTCTGCGTCGCCCTGGAGGAGACCGCGCGCGGCGTCACCGTCGCCCGCCTGGACCGCACGGCCGCCCTGTCCCGCGCCGCCCTCGTCGCCGCGCCGGGCGAACACCTGGACGACCTCGTGGACTCGCTGTTCGGGCTGGAGTGGGTGGACGGGGAGACGTGGGGCTTCAAACGCCGGCCCGCCGTCTACCCGCCGCGCCGGCGCCCGCCGTCCGAGGTCGCGGTGCTCACGGCCGAGCACGAGAAGGAGGTCGCCCGCTACCGCAAGCGGGTCGCCGCCCTGCGGGCCGAGCTCGCGCAGGCGCGCAGGGAGGCGGGCAAGAACGGGCGGGACGCGGCGCGGTGGCGCGAGAAGGCCGAGACGTGGCGCCGGGAGGCGGTGCGGCTGGCCGGGGAGCGGAACCGCACGGTGCTCAGGCGCGCGGTACGCCGCGTCCGCGACCTGGCCTTTCCCGGCGACTGACCCCTACGCGCCGGTGTCCTTCGGGTGCCGGTCGGAGGCGTACACGAAGTGCACGGTGTGCCGGTCCATGTCGACGAGGTATCGCACGCGTCCAGCAGCGGTGACCTCGAACTCCCACTGTGGCAGGTCACGGCCGCCGAGGCTCGCGGTGGCCAGACGGCCGCGCAGCCGGTGCTGCCGATCAGGGTTGTCCGTAGAGAGCGGGTCCGTGCGCAGCGCCTCGTAGCAGCGGCGGGCGTTTCCCGGGACCTGCGCGCACAGTGCCGCCCACCCCTTGGCCGCTTCGTTGGTGGCGAACCGCATGCGCCACTCGTCGCCCGTCAGAGGAGGCGCCACGTCGTCCCCACGCTTGGGGCTCACGGCGCGAGCACCTCACCGTGGTCCTCGTCCGGCAAGGAGCGGGTGAGGTGGGCGGTCAGCGCCGGATCGGCCAGGATGCGAGCGGTCGCCCGCCACTCGGCGATCACTCTGTGCAGGGTGGCGTGAACGTCCAGCTCGGCGGCGTCCTTGGTGGCGTCCACGAGGTCACGGACGAACTCGCCTTGCTCCTCGGTGGACAGGTGCCGGGTCCACGAGAAGACGGCGGGAAGCGCGTGCTCGACCGCCCGGACGCCTTCCTCGCTCATGACGAGCGCCGAGAGCAGGTGAGCCACGACACTCGCGGTCTCCTCCCGCTCCCGGTCGTGCCGGGCGGTCGTGAGGTAGAGGTCCTCACCGTCACGCCGCCTGATGTGCACGCGATGCGCGCGGCTGACCGTTTCGGCGACTTCCTTGGAATGTTTGGAGAGATCGCTGAAAGGAACCGTCGGCGTATCCACGCGACGACCGTACTTCGGAACTTATTCCGAAGTCAATCGGCCCTACTCGTCGCCCTCCACCCGCATCACGCTGGCCACCGCCCGCACGATGTCCAGCTCCCGCAACCCCGCCATCGTCGCCGACAGCGCCGCGTCCGTGGCCCGGTGGGTGACGATGACGAGCTGGGCGTCGTCGCCGTGGCCCTCCTGCCGGACGGTCTGGATCGACACGTCGTGCTTGGCGAACAGCTCCGCCACCTGCGCCAGGACGCCCGGCTTGTCGGCGACGTCCAGGGCCACGTGGCAGCGGGTGACGGTCTCGCCCATCGGGTGGACGGCCAGGTCGGCGTAGGTGGACTCCTCGGGGCCGTGGGTGCCCGCCAGGCGGTTGCGGCCGACGGCCACCAGGTCGCCGAGGACGGCGGAGGCGGTCGGGGCGCCGCCCGCGCCCTTGCCGTAGAACATGAGCTGGCCCGCCGACTCCGCCTCCACGAAGACCGCGTTGTACGCCTCGCGCACCCCCGCCAGCGGGTGGGAGCGGGGGATCATGGCCGGGTGCACCCGGACGCCGAAGGAGCGGCCGTCGTCGGAGCGGGCGCAGATGGCCAGCAGCTTGATGACGTACCCCATGGCCTTGGCGGAGGCCACGTCGGTGGCGGTGATCTCGGTGATGCCCTCGCGGTGCACCTCGTCGGCGCGTACGCGGCTGTGGAAGGCGAGCCCGGCCAGGATGGCGGCCTTGGCGGCGGCGTCGAAGCCCTCGACGTCGGCCGTCGGGTCGGCCTCGGCGTAGCCGAGCGTCTGGGCCTCCTCCAGCGCGTCGGTGAAGGACGCGCCCGTGGAGTCCATCTTGTCGAGGATGTAGTTGGTGGTGCCGTTGACGATGCCGAGCACCCGCTTGACGCGGTCGCCGGCCAGCGACTCGCGCAGGGGGCGCAGCAGCGGGATGGCGCCGGCCACGCTGGCCTCGAAGTACAGGTCGCCGTTGCCCGTGCGGGCGGCCTCGTGCAGGGTGGAGCCGTCTTCGGCGAGCAGCGCCTTGTTGGCGGTGACGACCGACTTGCCCCTGGACAGGGCGGCGACGATCAGCGAGCGGGCCGGCTCGATGCCGCCGATGACCTCGATCACGATGTCGACGTCGTCGCGGGTGACGAGGGACTCGGCGTCGGTGGTCAGCAGCTCGGGGTCGACGTCGATGTCGCGCTTGCGGCCCAGCCGGCGCACGGCGACGCCGGCCAGCTCCAGCGGCGCGCCGACGCGGGCGGCCAGGTCGTCGGCCTGCTCGTGCATGAGCCTGATGACCTGCGAGCCGACGACCCCGCAGCCCAGAAGAGCCACTTTCAGCGGTTTCACAGCTGCCCCCTCAACAGGTCGTCCTCGGTCTCGCCCTGCACGATCACCCGGGAGACGCCGTCCGAGACGGCGACCACGGCGGGTCTGGGCAGGTAGTTGTAGTTGCTGGCCAGCGAGCGGCAGTAGGCGCCGGTCGCGGCCACGGCGATCAGGTCGCCGGGGGCGAGGTCGGCGGGCAGGTGCAGGTCGCGGACGATGATGTCGCCGCTCTCGCAGTGCTTGCCGACCAGGCGGCTGAGCATGGGCTCGGCCTGGCTGGCCCGGCTGGCCAGCACGGCGGTGTACTCGGCGCCGTACAGGGCGGTGCGCACGTTGTCACTCATGCCGCCGTTGACGCTCACGTACGTGCGCAGCCCCTCGACGTCCTTGATCGTGCCGACCTCGTAGAGGGTGACGCCGCCGGGGCCGACGACGGTGCGGCCCGGCTCGACGGTCAGGCGGGGCACGGGCAGGCCCGCGTCCACGCAGACCTTGGAGACGATCTCGCGCAGGCCGTCGGCCAGCTCCTTGATGTCGGGGGCCTCGTCGCCCTCGACGTAGGCGATGCCGTAGCCGCCGCCGAGGTCGAGCTCGGGCAGGACCACGCCGTGCTCGTCCTTGATCTGGACGAGCAGCGCGGTCAGGCGGCGCGCGGCCACCTCGAACCCGGCCGTGTCGACGATCTGGGAGCCGATGTGGGAGTGCAGCCCGACCAGCTCAAGCTGGGGCAGGGCGAGGATCCGGCGTACGGCCTCGGCTGCCGCCCCGGTGTTCAGCGACAGGCCGAACTTCTGGTCGTCGTGCGCCGTCGCGATGAACTCGTGCGTGTGCGCCTCGACGCCGGTGGTGACCCTGATCATCACCTTGGGCCGCTTGCCGTGCTGCTCGGCGAGGAAGCCGAGCCTGGCGATCTCGTCGTAGGAGTCGACCACGATGTGCCCGACCCCGGCCTCCAGGGCCCTGGTCAGCTCGGCGACGGACTTGTTGTTGCCGTGCATGGTGATGCGTTCGGCGGGGAAGCCGACGCTCAGCGCGACCGCCAGCTCGCCGGCGCTGGCCACGTCGAGGCCGAGGCCCTCGGCCTGCAGCCAGCGCACGATCTCCTTGCACAGGAACGCCTTGCCGGCGTAGTGCACCTCGGAGCCGGCGAACGCCGTGGCGTAGTCGCGCATGCGCGAGCGCACGTCGTCCTCGTCGATGACGTAGAGGGGCGTGCCGTGATCGCGGGCCAGATCGCGGACGTCCACGCCGCCCACCGTGAGCGCGCCTTCGGTCCGGGTCGACGTTCGGGGCCAGATCGCGGGGTTGATCCGGTTGAGGTCGGCGGGCGCCAGCGGCGGGCGCTCCTGGGGCAGCATCTCAGCGTGCCGGTCCCCGGCGGGATGGGCGAATCGACTCACCCGATCGAGGCTATCGGAAGCGCAAGTACGCCATGACCCTGTGACCACGTATCGAGACGCGATCACGCCCCAGAAGGGATATTTTTACGATTTTTCGCCGTTTAGCCGGATATTTTGTGACAGGTCACAAACGGTCGGGGCCTGGAAGGACCTTCCGCACCACGTCCGCCACCCGCACGCGGGCGGCGTGCACCGGCCCCGGCTCCTCGTCACCGACCGGAACGGCGGGCGCCCGCTCGTGCGCGTCGTGGTACGCCAGCGCGAGCCGCAGGAGATAACCCTCCCACCCCGGCTCCCGGCTGACCATCCTTCCCGGCAACTCGGCCAGCACCCGCAGCACCCGCCGGTGGTACCGGTCGGACAGCTCCGCCGCCGCGAACCCGCCCCCCACGCCCAACTGCCCGGCCCACCTGAGGACGGCGCAGGCCCGCGCATGTCCGTATCGCACCACGAACCCCGGGTTGTCCCAGGTGCGCGGGAAGTCCGGCCAGACCGGCTGATACGGGACGGCTGCGGGCTCGGCGTCCAGAACGGGCTCGGTCAGGACGATCCGCAGGAAACCCCTCCCCTGGATCTCCACGGCGGCCACCCCGTCCAGCTCCCGCACCCTGGCGGCCAGGTCCTCGGCGGGCAGGCGGCGGCGCAGAGCGGCGGCGGAGACGTACCCGACCTCCTCGTCCCACGTGCCCTCCGGCGCGGGCGGCTCCCCGAGCGCCTCGGCGAGCTTGTCAGGCAGCGTCATGGAGACGACCCTACGCAGCAACGGGGTGCCGGAGGAGGAGCCATGACGGGACCTGTTCGCGGGAGGGTCTGGGCCAGGCGCCGGATGCGGGAGGCGCAGCGGGACGTGATCCTGACCGTGCTCGCCGGGGCGGGGCTGGCCGGGTGGGTGTCGGCGCCTACGTGGCGCAGTCTGGGGCTCGCGGTCGCGCTGGTGGTGGGGGCGGCGGTGGTGGCCGGGCTGTGCGGGGCGGCCGTCGTGAAGGTGCTGCGCCTGCCGATCACGCCGGTGGTGATCGGGGTGATCGTGGCGGCGCTGAACGAGGCCCTGCGGCTGGGGCTGGTGGCCTGGGGCGGGCTGGGGGCGGCGGAGGCGGCGTGGATGGGGGTGTGGAGCTTCCTCGTGGGGCTCGGCGTCATGCTGGGCTCCCTCACGCTGGCCTTGCGGACGCTCGCAACGCAGGAGATCGAGGAGCCCGGCGAGCGTCATGGGTCGTTGCTGAGCCCGCTGCCCCTGATCCACAGCGTGGCGCTCATCTGCCAGGAGGTCGCCCGCTGCCTCCTGGTGGCGTGGAGCCCCTGGCTCGTGCTGGTGACGATCGCCGAAGCGAGCCTCGCGGGCGTGTTCCCCCGGAACCACCCCGCTCGGACCTGGGTCGCGACCGCGGGCGGCTACACCCTCCTGGCACTGGCCCTGGCCCTGTGGCTCAGATGAGCGCGTGCGGCTCCGCCGACCCGTACTCGACCAGTTGCGCGGCCCCCAGAAGCCACCGGTCCTCGTCGCGCACCCGCACGTAGCCGAACCGGTCCGCAGAGAAGACCTTGATCCCGTCCGTGCGGCACTGCCGCATCAGGACCTCGTCCCAGCCTTCAGTAAGGTCGGCGAACCCAAGCTCGCGCAGCGTGTTGCGGCGGGCCAGGAGGGTGCCGCCGGTGATCTCCGGCAGGTAGGAGTACTCGGCCTCGGGCTGCTTGAGCAGCGTGGCCTGGGGCTTGCGCAGGTGGGCGTAGAAGGCGGCCTTGCCGACGAGGTCGGCGGTGCTGAACAGGAAGGCCCGGCGCAGGTCCGACAGGTAGTGGGGGCCGTAGACGTCGCGCGGGTCCATGACCGCCACGAGGTCGGCCTCGCACAGGTCGATGCCGACGTTCAGCATGGCGCCCTCGGTCATGGACGGCTGCGGCCGGCGGTGGATGACCTCCACGTCGGGCAGCACGTCGCGGGCGCGCAGCTCGGCCTCGGGCGGGCCGATGACGATGAGCTGGTCGACCCCGGACTGCTTGGCGACCTGGGCCAGGGCGTGCTCCATCAGGTACGGGTCGAGCACGGGCAGCAGGACGGAGGTGTTGAGGGTGGGGCGGGCGCTGGGCAGGCCGACGGCGTCGAGCAGCTCGTCGACACGCTCGCTCATCGTGCCCATCGCGTACGCCCTGCGCAGCGCGACGTGCGCGCGCCGGGAGTCGGCCTCGGTGCCGATCGGCGTGCCGCAGGCGGCGATCTCGGCCAGCCGCCACTGCGGGGTGCCGGGCGGGCAGTCGGCGGCGGCGGGCCAGCGGTAGGAGGTCAGGACGTCGGGGTAGGTCAGGTGCCCCGGCAGGAGCTGGTCGAGCGTGAGCACCCGGTCGATACGGCCGCCGGCCAGCGGCAGCGGGTTGTGCACCCGGGGCTGCACGCCGAACTGCAGGCGCGGCCAGGCCACGGTCAGGTCGGCGGTGAAGCGGTGCTCGAACAGGTCGGCCGCCGCCGCGTACGCCGACACGTCGCCCTTGGTGTGCCAGAAGACGGTGCGGATGCCGCGCTCGGCGCACCAGGCGAGCAGCGCCTTGAGCCCCTCGCCCGGCTCGCCGGTCAACTCCTCGGCCCACGGGCCCTGCGTGACGGACTCGACGACCAGCAGGTGCGGCACCTCCAGGGGCAGCACCCTGGCGAAGTCGCGGGGCGTGAAGCCGGTGGTCTGGCGCCACTCGTAGCGCAGCAGCGCCTCGGCATGCGGGTCGGCGATGACGGCGGCCGTGAGGTGGGGGCGCGTGTTGGGGCCGGTGGGCACGCGGTACGGCTTGAGCTTGAAGGAGGCGCCGCCGAGTGTCCTGGTCGTGGTGGTGGCCTGGAAGGCGGCTCCCGGGCGCTCGTCCTTGGGCTTGGCGGCGCCGGCGACGGGCTTGCGCTTGGGCGCGGTGGGGCGCTTGACGGGCTTGGCGGCGCCCTTGAGTCCTCTGGCGAGGCGTACCGGGTTGCTCTTGCCGCTCTTGATGGCGTCTCCGAGGCGGCTCCAGCGGGCGACCTTCATCGACGAGAGCTTCCACTGCGCGACCTCGGCCTGGAAACGCTGCTCCGCCAGCTCCCTGCGCAGCTTGTCGGCGGTGGCCTGCTCGGCGGCCAGCCGCTCCTCGGCGTCGCCGAGCTGCTCGGCCAGCGCCTTGGCCTCCTCGGCGCTCTCCTGCGCCGCGGCCAGCTCGGCCTGGGCGGCGTCCAGCAGCCTGGCCAGCTCGGCAGCCCGCTCAGCTTGCGCGATCGCATCGCGCAACGCCCTCCGCGTGCTCTCCAGCTCTATAGACAAACCCGGACCTCCGCTCTCGTAGCCCGCCAAAGGATACTCTTTGCCGAGAAGCGTCTCGAAGGGATTGAGATCCGGTGCAGTTCAACGTGCGGCCCTACATCTGCGGCGCTCTCGGCCGGATCGACACCGCCGTGCTCGGCAAACTCATGGCGGCGGGCCCCAAGGTCTGGCCCGCGCTCCAGTCGGCCGACGCGGCCCTGTTCAGCTCGTCCCCGCTGCCGCCCTACCGCCGGTCGGGCGACGCGTACGCCTTCGCCTGGGGCGAGCGCAGGCCGAAGACGGCCGAGGACGAGTGGATCACGGTCGCGGAGACGTACGAGACGCCCGGCCTGATCGGCGACGGCCGGAAGGTGACGCTGCACACGGGCGCGCTGGGCCTGGTGGACGTCTACTACGTGCGGCTGGGCGAGGCGGTCTACTTCTCGTCCCTGATCCAGCCGCTGCTCAGCCTGGTGCCGGTGCGGATCGACTGGTCGGCGTGGGCCTCGATCCTTCAGGTGACGTTCCCGCTGGGTGAGGCGACGCCGTACACGGAGGTCAAGCGGCTGCCGGGGGCCAGTGCGCTGGTGTTCGAGCACGACCGGCTGGCGACCGAGCGGCGGCTGCCGCGCTGGCTGCGTACGGAGCCGTACGAGAAGTGGATCAGCCCGCGGGAGATCGTCGACCTGCTGCACGGCGTCTACGGCGACTACGACGGGCGCAAGCTGCTGGTGCCGGTCAGCGGCGGCTACGACTCGCGGCTGCTGGCGAGCGTGGCCTCGGCGCGCGGGTTCGACGTGGAGTCGTGGACGACCAGCCCCGACGACGGCACCGACACCGACATCGCGTTCGCCAGGTCGATCACCAGGGAGCTGGGCATCCCGCACCGGGTGGTCACGCAGGACGCCGCCGCCTATCCGGCCGACGCGATGGAGGTGGCGCGCAGGCTGGAGTACCTGACGCCGCACCACGCCTGGTACGCGCCCTTCGCCAAGGAGGTGCACGGCGCGGGCCGGATCCTGATCGACGGGCTGGCGGGCGGCCCGCTGCTGAAGAACTTCATGGTGAGCGGGGCCGCGCTGGAGGCCACGTCGCAGGCGGAGCGGTCGGCGGCGGTGCTGGCCTCGCTCTCGCTGGGCCAGCCGACGCAGCCGTTCCTGTCGAAGGCGGCGGCGCAGTGGATGGACGAGACGGTGCGCGAGCAGTTCCTGGCCACCACCTCGATGCTGCACGGGCACCGGGCCGAGCTGCCGCTGTCGGTGCTGCACACCAGGACGGTGCGGGGCATCGCGCGCTCGGCGGTGAACCTGGTGGGCCCTGAGGCGTCGTTCGCGGCGCCGTTCATCCATCCGGAGTTCTTCGACGCGGCGCTGTCGGTGGGCGTGGCGCGCAAGGACAAGGGCCGCTTCTACCGCGAGGTGCTGTACGCTGCCAACCCGCGCGTGGCGGCGCTGCCCTCGACGAACGTGATCAAGCAGCCGCTCCAGCGGGTGCCGCTGCGCTCGACGGCGGCTCCGGCCCGGAACTACTCGCACCGGATGCTGGAGGTTCTGGCTGGCCGGATTCCGAACTTGTTGTCGGATGAGCTGCACGAAGTGGTCGCCGGCGGGCCCGACGCGCTGACCAGGTTCAACGGCTGGAACGATCGATTCTGGGTGCGTGGACTGGTGCTGTTCGGCCTCTGGCTGAACGACTTCGAGAACGACCTCTCCGACCTGGCCACACCTTTTTAGTGGACTCTGGGTAACAGGGCGATTACATCCCGATCTCGCGGGTATTACACGTCGCACAGCAGAAGCGGGTTCCGGAAAGCCAACGGGCTGGTAGTGTTCGGCCCGTAAGCGCCGCACAAACGGGCACCAGATCACAAATCCGGTCCCGTTGAGGGCAGTGGAGTTCGCAGGGATGACGACTCCACGCGGCGCGGTCACCAGATAACAACGCCGGGGCAACCGGTGACTTCGTCCTGCCCACATCTCTTCCTGTGAGCGACATCATGATCAACGCATCCCCAACGCCGGAGCCGATCTCCGAGGCCTTCGTCTCGGAGGACCCAGCCTGGTACAAGCGGGCGGTGTTCTACGAAGTTCTCGTCCGGGGGTTCAAGGACTCCAACGGCGACGGCACCGGCGACCTGCGCGGTCTCATCGAGAAGCTGGGCTATCTCGAGTGGCTGGGCGTGGATTGCCTGTGGCTGCTGCCCCTGTACGAGTCTCCGCTGCGTGACGGCGGATACGACATTTCGGACTACATGAAGATCCTCCCTGACTTCGGGGATCTGGGGGACTTCGTGGCGCTGATCGAGAAGGCCCATGAGAAGGGCCTGCGGATCATCACCGACCTGGTGATGAACCACACCAGCGACCGCCACCCGTGGTTCCAGGCGTCCCGGCACGACCCCGAGGGGCCGTACGGCGACTTCTACGTGTGGTCCGACCACCCCGGCGGCTACCCCGACGCGCCGATCATCTTCATCGGCGCCGAGGAGTCCAACTGGACCTACGACCCGGTGCGCAAGCAGTACTACTGGCACCGCTTCTTCCACCACCAGCCGGACCTGAACTATGACAACCCGGCGGTGCAGGAGGCCATGCTGGAGGTGCTGCGGTTCTGGCTGGACCTGGGCATCGACGGCTTCCGGCTGGACGCGGTGCCGTACCTGTTCGAGCGCGAGGGCACCGCGTGCTCCGGGCTTCCCGAGACGCACGCGTACCTGAAGAAGATCCGCGCGGAGGTCGACCGCCTCTACCCGGACCGGGTGCTGCTGGCCGAGGCCAACGGCTGGCCCGAGGACGTGGTGGAGTACTTCGGCGACCCCACCACGGGCGGCGACGAGTGCCACATGGCCTTCCACTTCCCGCTGATGCCGCGCATCTACATGGCGGTCAAGAAGGAGACCAGGGAGCCGATCTCCGAGATCATGTCCCGCACGCCCAAGCTGCCGGAGACCGCGCAGTGGGGCATCTTCCTGCGTAACCACGACGAGCTGACGCTCGAGACGGTGACCGAGGAAGAGCGCGACTACATGCACAAGGAGTACGCCAAGGACCCGCGCATGCGGGCCTACCTGGGCATCCGCCGCCGGCTGGCCCCGCTGCTCGACAACGACCGCGACCGGATCGAGCTGTTCACCGCGCTGCTGCTGTCGCTGCCCGGCTCGCCGGTCATCTACTACGGCGACGAGATCGGCATGGGCGACAACATCTGGCTGGAGGACCGCGACTCGGTCCGCACGCCGATGCAGTGGAGCCCCGACCGCAACGCCGGGTTCTCCTCGGCCGACCCGGGCCGGCTCTACCTGCCCGCCGTCATGGACCCGATCTACGGCTTCCAGGCGGTCAACGTGGAGGCCCAGCAGCGGCACGAGGGGTCGCTGCTGCACTTCACCCGCAAGATGCTGGAGATCCGCCGCAGGCACCCGGTGTTCGGCGTGGGCGCCTACACGGAGATGTGGTCGTCGAACCCCTGCGTGCTCACGTACGTGCGCGAGGACGGCGACGACGTCATGCTGTGCGTCAACAACCTGTCGAAGTTCCCGCAGCCGGTCGAGCTGGACCTGCGGCGCTTCGAGGGCATGACGCCGGTCGAGGCCAGGGGCGGCGTGCCGTTCCCCGCGATCGGGGAGCTGCCCTACCTGCTCACCCTGCCGGGGCACGGCTTCTACTGGTTCGCGCTGAAGAAGCCCGAGGACAGCCTCATCGAGAGGTGACCGGCACCTGGGCACGGGCCGCGCGGCGCGCGGGGATGAGCGCCACCGCGAGGGCCGTGCCCACGGCGACCAGCACCGCCACACCCAGCGTCAGGGCCGACGGCGCGCGGCCGATGCCCGCGCCGACGCCGCTGGTGTGGCCCTGCCAGTCGATCAGCCCGGTGACGACGGAGATGCCCGCCGCCGTGCCCACGCCCACGCCCAGCACCACCAGCAGCCCCGTGCCGGTCACGAGCGTCGCCATGACCTGGCGCGGGGTCAGCCCCATGGCCTTCAGCACGGCCAGGTCGAAGGCGTGGTCACGCAGGCCCAGCGCGCTCGCGGTGAGCAGGTTGGCCAGGCCGATCAGGGCCAGCACGGCGATCAGCGCCACGATCACCACTCGGATGATCGACAGCCGGTCGGCCGGGTTGACCGCGGCCTGCACGTCCAGGCCCTCCTGCGAGCCCGCCAGCAGCCGACCCCGCACCTCCAGCGGGTCGGCGCCCGGCTTGAGCGCCAGCGCGTAGTACTCCGGCGGCACCGCGTCCTTGGCCGCCAAACTGTCGAGCCCCACGGACAGCACCTCGCCGTCCTGCTCGGGCTCGACCGTGCGGCCGACGATCCTGACGATCAGCGGGGTGCCGCCCACCGTGAGCCGCACCCGGTCGCCGATCTTGAGCCCGAGCAGGTCGAGCAGGCCCTGCCCGGCCACCGCCTCGCCCTGTCTGGCGTACATGCGGCCCTCGACCACCGGGAACGGGTACGGGGCCGCCGAGCTGCCGATGGCCCGCACCCGCACCGATCGGGCCTCGCCGGGGGCCAGCGCGTTCACGTCGGTGCCCGGGTAGACCTCTGCCACGTCCTTGTCCTGGCCGGCCAGCCGTTCGGCGACGGCCGGCTCCTCCTTGCCCGGTTTGACGTACAGGGCGGCGTGCTGGCCCACCTGCTCGGGATGGGCGGAGAAGTTGTCGAGCGTGGCCCACACGCCGAGGCCGATCGTGATCATCATCATCGGCACGGCCAGGCCGAACGCCGTCAGGAACGCCGGCACGCGGCGGGTGAAGGCGTCTCTGGTGCCCAGCACGAGGGCGGGCGGGAGGCGTACGAGCAGGGCCAGGCGAGCCAGCCTGGACAGGTGGCCCCGGGGCGGCGCGGAGGGCACGTCGGGGATCGGCGGCGTGCGCCCGCCCCGCCAGGCGGGCACGCCGACGGCGGCCAGCACCACCAGCGCCGTGCCGCCGACGATGGCCAGCACGGGGAAGGGCGCCACGGAGCCCACGCCGAGCATGGCCACCATCACGCCCCAGCCCACCACGGCCCCGATGGCGACGCCGAGCAGGCCGAGCGCGCCGTGCTCGACCAGGAGCAGCAGCGCGACCTGGCCCCTGGTGAAGCCCATGGACTTGAGCGTGGCCAGGTCGCGGAGCTGGCCCAGCACCCGGCCTCCGGCGGCGTTGGCCAGCGCGAGCGCGGCGGCCACCAGGCCGACCACGCCGAACAGCGCGAGCAGCGTGCCCAGCAGCCGGTTGTCCAGCTCCATCGCGGACCTGACCTCGCGCCAGGTGTAGACGCGCTGCAGCCGGTCCTCCAGCAGCACGACCACGCGCTGTGAGACGACCTGGGCGGCCTCGGGGTCGGCCAGGCGCAGCCCGGTGACCCACTCGCTGCGGCCCAGCATGGGCTCGACGCGGTCGAGCATGACGGGCAGCACGTAGGCCAGGCCGGGGGTCCACTCGGGGTAGAAGCCCTGGTCGGCGGAGTCTGCGATGCCGCGCACGTACAGGGTGTGGCGCTCGCCGTTGATCGTGATGATGCTGAACGGGGCGCCCAGCCGCAGCCCCAGCGAGGCGGCGAACGAGCGCTCGACCACCACCCCGTCGGGCTGCGACGGGTCGAGCCAGCGGCCCTCGGCCACCAGGGGGTGCGCCACCGCCGCAGGGGTGGCCGGCATCGCGCGCAGCGAGGCCGGCTCCTTCTTGCCGTCCTGCGCCACCGTGACGGGCGCGGAGCGGTACGGGCCCGCGGTCTGCGTGACGCCGTCGATGCCGCCGAGCGCGACCTGGGGGCTGTCCTTGATGTAGATCCAGACGTGGGCGCCGTCGGTCTGGGCCGACAGGCTGCGCCACGGGTTCGTGCTGTCCTCCAGCAGGGTCGCGGCGGTGATCAGCGCGGCCACGATGCCGGCCACGGCCAGCACGGTGAGCACCGCCTCCCCTGTCCTGGCCCGCAGGTCGGCCCTGATCCACCGGCTACCGGCCAGCGCTGTGCTCATCGGAGGTCGATCACCTCTCCGGCCGTACGCGTGCGGCGGCGCGCGATGCGGCCGTCGTCCACGATCTCCCCGTCGAACAGCGACACGAGCCGGTCGGCCAGGCTGGCCACGCGGGCGTCGTGGGTGACCATGACGATGGTCTGGCCCTGCTTGTGCACGTCGCTCAGCAGGCGCAGCACGTCGCGCGTGTTGCGGCTGTCGAGGTTGCCGGTGGGCTCGTCGGCCAGCAGCAGGGCGGGCTCGTTGGCCAGCGCCCTGGCCAGCGCGACCCGCTGCTGCTCGCCGCCGGAGAGCTGGGCGGGCGCGGCGTCGGCCCTGTCGGTCAGGTTGAGCGCGGCCAGCAGGCTCTCGCGCCGCTCGCGGGCCACCTTGGGCGAGGCTCCGGCCAGCAGTGCGGGCAGCTCGACGTTGTCGCCCACCGTCATGTTGGCGACCAGGTTGAAGAACTGGAAGACGAAGCCGATCTTCTTGCGCCGCAGCAGCGCCCAGGCGCTCTCGGAGAGCGTGTCGGTGCGCTTGCCGTCGAGCCAGATCTCGCCGCTGGTGCGCGCGTCGAGGCCGCCCAGCATGTGGATGAGCGTGGACTTCCCCGAGCCGGACGGGCCCATGATCGCGACGAACTCTCCCGGCTCGACCTCCAGGTCCACCCCGCGCACGGCAGGGACGGGGACCGCGCCATCCTGGTAGATTTTGACCAGATTGACCGTTTTCACAACCGGGCTCATGCCAGATCCTCCTGGCAGCGTTCGAGCCAGTCAAGATCTGCCTGAAGATGCAACATGGCCCCTTCGATGAGCAGCATCGCCACCCGATCGCTCGGCGCGGTGCGGGACAGCAGGTCGTTGAGATCGCCCATCAGCGACAGGTAGTGCCGCCGCTGCCGGCTGATCAGCGCCATCCGGTCGGCGATGCCGGTGAGCGGGGCGAGCACGAGCTTCATGAAGAACTCGTCGCGCACCCTGGGGCCCTCGGTCGGCTCGTCCACCCAGGCTTCGAGCGACTCCCGGCCCTTCGCGGTCAAATAGTAGACCTTCTTGTTGGGCCGGTTCGACTGCTCGACGTCCACGGCCCTGATGAGGCCGTCCTTCTCCAGCCTGCCGAGCGTGACGTAGATCTGCCCGATGTTCGGGGAGGGGTACGCGCTGCCGAACGTCTGCTCAAGCGCTTGTTTGAGCTCGTAGCCATGGGCAGGCTCTTTCGCCAGGAGCGCCAGCAGGTGAGGCCTCACCGCTCTCCTCCCCGGTCTGTTACGTACGCGTTACAGACCAATCCGTTGACCTACAGATTACCGCTGTGCATAACATGAATGCATCTACCTAACACGTATGTAATTCGACCTGAACGTGGAGGAAACAGGGTGCTTCGCCTGCTGCCTGCACTCCTGGCCGTGACCCTGGCGGCCGGCTGCGCGACGGCGGGCGACGAGGGCGGCGGCGAGACCGGGACGGGCGGAACAGGCCCGATCACCTTCGCCACCGGACGCGACACCACGGCGTACCTGCAACCACTGCTGGATCGCTGGAACCAGGCCCACCCGGCCGAGAAGGTGACGCTGCTGGAGCTGCCCGAGGCCGCCGACGAGCAACGCGCTCAGATCGCGGCCAACCTCCAGGCCCAGAGCAGCCGGTACGACGTGCTGGGGCTCGACGTGGTGTGGACTGCCGAATTCGCGGAGAACGGCTGGATCATCCCCCTGGAGCGCGGGCTGTTCCCGCTCGACAGGTTCCTGCCGCCCGTCGTGGAGACGGCCGTCTACAAGGACAAGCTCTGGGCCGTTCCGTACACGAGCAACGCTGGGCTGCTCTACTACAGGAAAGACCTGGTCAAGAAGCCGCCTCGGACGTGGGCCGAACTTCGCGACCAATCACGCGAGATAACGAAAAAGCACAACATAGGAGGGTATGCGGGGCAGTTCCTGGCCTACGAAGGGCTCACGGTCAACTTCTCCGAGGCCGTCCAGTCGGCCGGCGGAGAGATCGTCAGCCGCGACGGCACCGAAGTGACCTTCGACCCCGCCAAGGGCAGGGTCGCCCTGGACTTCCTGCTCCAGGGCCTGCGCGAGGGCTGGATCCCGAAGGAGTCGCTGAGTTACAAGGAGGAGGAGTCACGCCTGGCCTTCCAGGAGGGCCGGCTCGCCTTCGCCCGTAACTGGCCGCACGCGTACGGACCGGCCAAGGCCGAGCTGGGCGGCAAGCTGGGCGTGACCCGGCTGCCCGGCCTCGACGGGCCGGGCTCCAGCACGCTGGGCGGCGCCAACCTGGCCATCAGCGCCTACTCCAAGCACCAGCACACCGCGCAGGAGTTCATCCGCTACTTCACGAGCCTGGAGAACGAGCGCCGGGTCCTCACCGAAGGCTCGTTCCCGCCCGTGTGGAGCGAGCTGTACGACGACCCCGAGCTCATCGAGCGCTTCCCCTACCTGCCCGTGCTCAAGGAGAGCATCCTCGCCGCCCGGCCACGGCCGGTGAGCGCGAACTACAACCAGCTGAGCCTGGTGATCGCCAGTTCGGTCGCCAAGGCGCTCGGCAACCCCTCCCCCACGGCCGCCGACGACGTCGCGGCCGGCATGAAGTCAGAACTCGAAGAGATCATCAGAACCCAGTGAGGCAGCCATGCGAAAAGGCAGTGCAGCAGCGATCCTGGCCGGGCTCGCGGTAGCCGTCGCCGCCTGCGGCAACGCGCCGACGACGACCGAGCCCACCGCGGCCGGCTCGGCATCGGCGACCAGCGGCGGCGCCAAGTCGCTCCAGGGCGTCAAGATCGAGGTAGCCGCCAAGTGGACCGGCGCGGAGCAGAAGAACTTCGAGCAGGTGCTCAAGGCCTTCACCGACAAGACCGGCGCCGAGGTCACCTACGCCTCCACCGGTGAGGACACCGGCGCCTACCTCGGCCCGCGCATCCAGGGCAACAACCCGCCGGACGTCGCGATCCTGCCGCAGCCCGGCCTGGTGGAGCAGTACGTCGAGCAGAACGCGCTCAAGCCGCTGACCCCCGAGGTCACGGCGGAGATCGACGCCAACTACACGCCGTACTGGAAGGAGCTCGGCTCCGTCGACGGCAAGGTGTACGGCGTGCTGGTCAAGGCGGCGCACAAGTCGCTGGTGTGGTACCGGTCGCAGGCGTTCGAGGACGCCGGCGTGCAGGCGCCGACCAACTGGGACGAGCTGATGAAGGCCGCGCAGACCGTGGCCGACTCCGGCACCCCGCCGTTCTCGCTGTGCGGCGCCTCCGGCTGGACGCTGACCGACCTCTTCGAGAACGTCTACCTGTCCACCGCGGGCCCGGAGAACTACGACAAGCTCTCCGACCACGAGATCCCGTGGACCGACCCGACCGTGGGCGTGGCGCTGGAGAAGATCGCGCAGATCGCGTCCAAGAGCGACTACCTGGTCGACGGCACCTCCGGCACCATGCAGACCGACTTCCCGACCTGCGTGACCAAGGTGTACGGCACCGACAAGGCCGCCATGGTCATCGAGGCCGACTTCGTGGCCGTCGAGGCCGTGAACGCCGGCGCCAAGGTCGGCGAGGAGGCCAAGTACTTCCCGTTCCCGAAGGCCGGTGACACCACTCCGGTCGTGCTCGGCGGCGACGTGGCCGTGGCCATGAAGGACACCCCCGGCGCGATGGCGCTGGTGCAGTTCCTGGCCTCCAAGGAGGGTGGCGAGGTCTGGGCCAAGCTGCCCGGCTACCTGTCGCCCAACAAGAACGTCTCGCCCGACAACTACCCCGACGAGCTGACCAAGCAGCTCGGCCAGACGATCGTCTCCGCCGGCGACGCCGTCCGCTACGACATGTCCGACCTGGCGCCGAGCGCGTTCGGCGGCACCGACGGCAAGGGCGAGTGGAAGGTCCTTCAGGACTTCGTCCGCGACCCCAGCGACGTCAAGGGCACCCAGGAGGCGCTCGAAGCAGAGGCCGCTAAGGCCTGGAAGTAAAGAGGTAAGGCCGTGACCGAACGGTTGGACGGCCGGCAGGACCCGCCCGCGGCGCAGACCGCGGGCGGCACCTCCACCGGACCGGCTGAAACCCCCCGTACCAGACGACGCCTCGGCCCCTCGCCGGCGGTCGCCATCGCCTTCCTCCTCCCGGCAGCGGTGCTGCTGGGGATCTGGGTGGTCTATCCGATCGTCTACTCCCTCATCCGCAGCCTCTACGGCGCCAACGGGTTCACCGAGTTCGTCGGGCTCGGCAACTTCGTGTCGATCTTCACCGACGCGGGCACGCTGACGACGATCCGCAACAACCTGATCTGGGTGATCGTCGCCCCGATCATCGTCACCGTGCTGGGCCTGATCTTCGCCGTGCTGACCGAGCGCATCAAGTGGGCGACGGCGTTCAAGCTGATCGTGTTCATGCCGATGGCCGTCTCGCTCATGGCGGCGGGCGTCATCTTCCGCCTCGTCTACGAGCAGAGCCCGGACAAGGGCCTGGCCAACGCCATCCTCACCACCGTGGCCGACACGTTCTCCTCCTCGCAGGGCTATCCGGACGCCCGGCCGCGCGAGGGCGACCAGTCGCAGGTCGCCGCGCAGGACGGCGCGGTCGTCACCAAGCAGCCCGCCCAGGCCGGCACGCCGGTGCTGATCCCGATCGTCGGGGTCAAGCCGGAGATCATGCCGTCCAACGCGCAGCCCGCCAAGTCCGCCCCCGCGGGCGACGGCCTGTCGGGGACCGTCTGGTTCGACTTCACGCAGGGCGGCGGCGGCCAGAGCGGCGTCGTGGACGGCACCGAGAAGGGCCTGCCCGGCATGACCGTCGAGGCGGTGCAGAACGGCCAGGTCGCGGGCACCGCCACGACGGCCGAGGACGGCACGTTCCGCTTCGAGGGCCTGGCGCCGGGGGCCTACACCGTACGGCTGCCGCAGTCGAACTTCCAGGCCTCCTACGGCGGCCTGCAGTGGCTGGGCCCGACACTGATCACGCCCGCGATCATCGGCGCGTTCGTCTGGGTGTGGGCCGGGTTCGCCATGGTGCTGCTCGCGGCCGGCCTGGCGGCCATCCCGCGTGACGCGCTGGAGGCGGCCCGCATCGACGGCGCCACGGAGTGGCAGGTGTTCCGCAAGATCACCGTGCCGCTGCTGTCGCCGGTACTGCTCGTCGTCTTCGTGACGATGATCATCAATACGCTGAAGGTGTTCGACCTGGTGTTCATCATCGCGCCGGCCTCGGTGCAGCCGCAGGCGAACGTGGTCGCGCTGGAGATGTGGCGCGTGTCGTTCGGCGGCGGGAACAACCAGGGACTGGGCAGCGCGCTGGCGATCTTCCTGCTCGTTCTGGTCCTGCCCTTCATGGTCATGAACATCCGGCGGTTCAGGAGGGGAGAGTCATGACGACCGCGACAGCCACAGCGCCACCCGCGGGCTCGTCCGGGCTGGAGTCCGGAGCGCCCCGCAGGGGCCTGGCCAGCAGAGTCGTCGACAAGCTGGGCAGCGGCGCCGTCCAGGTCGTCATGATCGTGCTCGGCCTGTTCTGGCTGGTGCCGACGCTCGGCCTGCTGGTCGTCTCACTGCGGACCAACCAGGTCAACAGCGCGGAGGGCTGGTGGACGATCTTCACCAAGCCGGCCGAGCTGACCATCCAGAACTACGGCAACCTGCTGGGCGGCGGGTTCTCCGCGTCCTTCTGGAACACGGTCGCGATCACCGTGCCGACCACCGTGCTGGTGATCGGCATCGCGGCCATGGCCGGGTACGCGTTCGCGTGGATGGACTTCCCCGGCAGGGACGTGGCGTTCCTCGTGGTCGTCGGGCTGCTGATCGTGCCCGTCCAGATCGCGCTGATCCCCATCGCCTCCTTCTACGGCAGCACCGGGATCTTCGGCAGCATCCTCGGAGTGGTGCTGTTCCACGTGGCCTTCGGCCTGCCGTTCGCGATCTTCCTGCTGCGCAACTTCTTCGTCGGCATCCCCGGCTCGCTGCTGGAGGCGGCGCGCATGGACGGGGCGTCGGAGTGGAAGATCTTCGTGTCGGTGGTGTTCCCGCTGGGCAAGCCCGCCATCGCCTCGCTGGGCATCTTCCAGTTCCTGTGGGTGTGGAACGACATGCTCATCGCGCTGGTCTTCGCGGACACCGGGAACCAGCCGATGACCAAGTACCTGCAGTCTCAGATGCGGCAGTTCGGGTCGAACACCGACATCCTCTCGTCGGGGGCGTTCATGTCGCTGATCATTCCGCTGGTGCTGTTCTTCGCGTTCCAGCGGTACTTCGTGCAGGGCATGATGGCCGGCTCCGTCAAGTGACGGCTTGAACGGGCGCCCGCTCCCACTTGTGGGGGGCGGGCGCCCGCCGTAACGCCCAAACGAGCAGTTTCGATGCTTTTTCATGAAGCGTCTTCTCGCTCTGACCGCAGCAGCCTTCCTCACGCTTCCACTCACCCCCGCCACCGCCGACCCGTCGGGCACGCCGGGCGCGCCCGGCGCGGGCGACCCGTACTTCCCCGGCCAGGGCAACGGCGGGTACGACGCCCTCCACTACGACCTCACCCTCGACTACGACCCCGCCTCCGGCCGCCT
Source organism: Nonomuraea monospora (assembly GCF_039531895.1). NCBI lineage: Bacteria > Bacillati > Actinomycetota > Actinomycetes > Streptosporangiales > Streptosporangiaceae > Nonomuraea > Nonomuraea monospora. The sequence goes on along the minus strand of NZ_BAAAQX010000003.1, from coordinate 197,054 downwards.
GTCCGGCCGCGCCGATCTGACGGCACGGGCCACACAGGCGCTGAGCCGCTTCAACCTCGACCTCGCCGACACGCTGACCGTCCGCTCCGTGACCGTGGACGGCAGGCCTGCCTCCTACACGCAGAGCGGCTCCGAGCTGGTCGTCACCCCGCGCAGGACACTGCGCGACCGGCGCGGCTTCTCCGTCGTGATCCGGTACGACGGCAACCCCGCCCACGTCATCGACCCCGACGGCTCCATGGACGGGTGGATCAAGACCGATGACGGCGTCTTCAACGCCAACGAACCCCAGGGCGCGATGACCTGGTACCCCGGCAACCACCATCTGACGGACAAGGCCACGCACCGCTTCACGGTGACCGTGCCCGGCCCCGTCGTCGCGGTGGCCAACGGCGACCTGGTGCGCAAGGCGTCGAAGGGCGGGCGCACCACGTACGTGTGGAACTCCCGCGAGCCGATGGCCGCCTACCTGGCCACGGTGTCGATCGGCGCGTTCGGCCTGGCCGACGCCCGGATCGGCCGCTACCGGGTGACCACCGCCGTGGACCCGAAGGCGGCCGGTGACGCCACGGGCTTCGCCGAGCGGCACCCGCCGGTGCTCGACTACTTCAGCGGGCTCTTCGGACGGTACCCGTACTCCTCGACCGGCGGCATCGTGGACCACGCGCCCGAGGTCGGCTACGCGCTGGAGACGCAGACCCGGCCCATCTACCCGCGCGTCCCCAGCGAGTCGCTGCTCGCGCACGAGCTGGCGCACCAGTGGTTCGGCAACTCGGTGACGCCCACGCTGTGGCGCGACATCTGGCTGAACGAGGGCTTCGCCACGTACGGCGAATGGCTCTGGAGCGAGCAGCGCGGCGCGCAGAGCGTGCAGGACGCCTTCGACGAGGCGTACGCGCGGCCGGCCGACGACGAGTTCTGGCAGACCCCAGCCGCCGACCCCGGCGGCCCCGAGAACCTCTTCCACGCCCCCGTCTACGACCGCGGCGCGATGACGCTGCACGTGCTGCGAGGTGCGGTCGGCGACGACGCGTTCTTCGCGATCCTGCGCGCCTGGGTGCGCGAGCACCGGTACGGCAACGCCGACACCGCCGCCTTCGTGGCGCTGGCGCAGCGCGTGTCGGGCAGGGATCTCGCGGGCCTCTTCGACGCGTGGCTGTTCAAGCCCGGCAAGCCGTCGTTGTGATCATTCTGGTACGGCTTGTCCCTGGGTTTGGCAGGCAAGCCGTACCAGACCTGACTAAGCTCAACGGCCATGGCCGGTCGTCCGTTGAACGAAGTCGTCGAAGAGGGTTGGGCGCGCGCCCTCGAGCCCGTGTCCGAGCAGATCTCCCTGATGGGAGAGTTCCTGCGCAACGAGATCGCCGAAGGCAGGCAGTACCTGCCCGCCGGCGCCAACGTGCTGCGTGCTTTCAACCAGCCCTTCGACGACGTCAAGGTGCTGATCGTGGGTCAGGACCCGTACCCGACGCCCGGTCACCCCGTCGGCCTGTCGTTCTCCGTGGCGCCCGAGGTGCGTCCGCTGCCCGGCAGCCTGGTCAACATCTACAAGGAGATGGAGACCGACCTGGGGCTCCCGCGTCCCGCCAACGGCGACCTGACGCCGTGGGCCGACCAGGGCGTCCTGCTGCTCAACAGGGTGCTCACCGTGATGCCCGGCAAGCCCGCCTCGCACCGCGGCAAGGGCTGGGAGCAGGTCACCGAGCAGGCCATCCGCGCGCTGGTGGCGCGCGACAAGCCGATGGTGGCCATCCTGTGGGGGCGCGACGCGCGCAACCTGGCGCCCATGCTCGGCCAGGTGCCGCGCATCGAGTCGGCGCACCCGTCCCCGCTGTCGGCGCGCAGCGGTTTCTTCGGCTCGCGGCCCTTCAGCCGCGCGAATGAGCTGCTCGCCGCGCAAGGCGCGGCGCCTGTGGAGTGGAAGCTGCCCTAGCATCGTCGCCATGAGTGATGAACCGAAGTTCCTGCGCCTGACGGTCGAGCTGACCGTGGAGGTGCTCGACATGGACGCGCTGCAGGCCGCGGCGCTTGCCGAGATCCGGCATCCGGACGCCGATCTCACCGATGAGGAGCGCACCGAGCAGGCCGAGCTGGTCGGCTCCGACGACTCCGGCGCCTCGGCGCTGCAGTGGCTGATCGAGCCCGACCACGTGCTGCAGCTCGTCGACCACATCAGCGAGATCGAGCCCCGCGAGGCCGTGCTCGGCGTCGAGCCGTCCGAGGGGCCGAGCGAGGAAGAGGACGACGAAGAGCACGACCACGCGTGACGTGACGTGACGTGATGTACGGCGGCGGCCACGGCGTTCTGCGGACGTCGTGGCTTTTCGCTGTCTTTTGCTGTTTCTCGCTGTCTCTCGCCGAGTTCGCTGAGGAGCTTTGATGATCGTCGCTTTCTCCATCACCCCGCTGGGCGTCGGCGAAGGGGTCGCCGAGCCCGTCGCCCGCGCCGTCAAGGTCGTGCGCGAGAGCGGGCTGCCCAACCGCACCGACGCCATGTTCACCACCATCGAGGGCGAGTGGGACGAGGTCATGGACGTCGTCAAGCGCGCCGTGGACGCCGTGGCCGAGGTCGCTCCCCGGGTGAGCCTGGTGCTCAAGGCCGACCTGCGCGAGGGCGTCTCGGACGGCATGACCTCCAAGCTCGAGTCCCTGGAACGCCACCTGTCCTGATATTTCGCGATATATCTTGACCCCTCCACGCACGCGTCATATCGTGTTGCCCTGACGCAGACGCGATAGTACGCGTGCTCGGAGGTGGCTTCAATGGAACGAGTGCCCGTTCTGGTGGTCGGCGGCGGGTACGCGGGGCTCAGCGCCGCGACGCTGCTGGCCTGGCGCGAGGTGCCCGTGATGCTGGTCGAACGGCATCCGAGCACCTCCGTCCAGCCCAAGGCGTTCGGGATCGGGCCGCGGGCGCTCGAACTGCTGCGCCCCGTTCAGGGGATCGAGGACGAGCTCAGGGACATCTGGGCGGGCATCGGGGACGGCATGCGCATCGCGATCGCCCGCGACATGGCCGACCCCGAACCGCACCTGATCACCGACGGCGGGCAGGCCGAGCGCGCCTTCCTGGCCGCTCTCACGCCGGTCGCGATGGTGGGGGCGCCGCAGGCCGACATCGAGCGGGTGCTGCGGGTCAAGGCCGAGGAGCTGGGCGCCGACCTGCGCTTCTCCACCGAGCTGGTCTCACTGGAGCAGGACGCCGACGGCGTGACGGCACTCATCCGCGGCAAGGACGGCGACCGGCTCGTACGCGCCGACTACGTGGTGGCCGCCGACGGTCACCACAGCCCGCTGCGTACGGCGCTGGGCGTGCCCACCTCCGGCAGGGGCGAGCTGAGCAGGATGTGCTCGATCATGTTCGACGCCGACCTGTCGGACCTGGTGCGCGAACGCGAGGTCACGCTCTGGTACCTGCGCAACGACGACCTCACCGGCGCCCTGGTGACCGGCGCGGGAGCCGGAGCGCACGTCCTGGGCGTGCACGACGCGGGGGCCGGAGCGCACGTCCTGGGCGTGCACGACGCCGAGGGGCCTCTTCCCGTGGACCGCTGCGCCGAGCTCGTCCGCCTGGCGACCGGCCGCCCCGACCTGGACGTGCGGATCCTCGACCGGGCCACGTTCGGCATCGCGCACGTCCTCGCCGACACCTACCGTTCGGGACGGGTGTTCCTCGCCGGCGACGCCGCCCACACCATGCCGCCCACCGGCGGCCAGGGCGGCAGCACCGCCCTGCAGGACGGCGCCGACCTGGCCTGGCGGCTGTGGCTGGTCCTCACCGGCCAGGCCGCGCCCGCCTTCCTCGACACCTACGACGCCGAACGCCGGCCCATCGGCACCCTGACGGCCGACGCGCAACTCGCCGAACTGGGCGCCCGCATGCCGCCGGCCGCCCGCATCGGCTACCCGGAACCCCTGCCCGACCTCCTGCACACCCTCCTCGGCCACCGCTACCACTCCACGGCCATCCTCTCCGAGCCCGGCGACGACGGCTCCATCCTGGAGGACCCCCGCCTGGCCGGCGGCCGGCCCGGCAGCCGCGCCCCGCACGTCGTGCTCGACTGGGACGGGCAACGCATCTCCACCATCGACCTGTTCGGGTCCGGCTTCGTCCTCATGGCCGCCAAGCAGGGGCGGCAGGCGTGGATGGAGGCGGGGCGGGTCGTCAAGGAACGGCTCGGGGTGGCGCTGACGCGGCTGCCGGTGGATGACGAACTGCTGGACGTGGAGGGGTGTTTCGAGGAGCGGTACGGCGTCAGCGGGGGCGGCGCCGTACTGGTCCGGCCGGATGGGTACGTGGCCTGGCGGTCGCCGGGGGCGGTCCAGGATCCGGCGGGGACGCTGGAGCAGGTGCTCCGGCAGATCCTAAGACGCTGACCTTCACACTCTCTCCCAGGAGCCGCCCCTCGCACCCCCGAGAAACACTTTCCCGCGCCTTCTTTCACGAGCAGCCTCTCGCGCCCTCACGCTCCTTCCGGAACCGCTCCCCGCGCCCCCAGGCTCCTTTCAGCACCGCTTCCCGCGCCCCCACACTCCTTTCAGCACCGCTCCCTGCCCCCTCGCGCTGCTTACACGAGCAGGCCCCCCTTCCAAGAGCAGCTCCCGCGCTCTTACGCTGCTCCCAGGAGCAGTTCCTCACGCCGGGCGCGCAGGGTGTCGCGCAGCCGTGCCAGCTCCCCACAGCGCTCCCCCAACCGCGCCACCAGCCCCTCCACCTCACCATCCGTCACGCCCGCCGCGACCGTCATCCCCAGCGCACCTACGTCCCTGACGAACGCGGCCACCGCCTCCCCCCGATCACCGGCACCGTCCAGAACCTCACGACCAGCGGCTCCGGCCCGCTCCGTCGCAGGCAGCTCCACGTCCAACTCGGTCACCATCCGCCCGATCTCCAGCAACTCCGCACCCCGCGGATCGGCCGAGCCCGTCAGCCGCAGCTCCTCCCGTACCAGCAGCTCCTCATACAGCTCGCGCGCCGGCCCCACCTCGGCCAGCTCCCGCTCAACCGCAGCGAGCACGATCCGGTACGCCCCCAGCCTGGCCTCCACCACGGCCACGCGCTCCTGATCCCACACGTCCGTCCTGTCGAGCTCACGCCAGGCCTCCCCCACCAGGCCAGCGGCCGCCGCGCGGCGCTCGTTCAGCTCGTCCCAGCGGCGCGCCCGCCGGCGTGCCGTGCGTAGATCTTCGTCGATCATCTCAAACGGGATCACGTCACTTTGACGGGCAGACCGCGCTCTCCGGTTCAGAACGACCCTGGACTTTTCCGTCACACCAGTCTCCTTTCGAAACTAACTAAGTTCCCATCAGAGACCCACCGAGGTAAAGTCCACCCCATGGTCAGGGAGCTACGCGAGCAAGACGTCCAGTGCTCGATCGCCCAGGCGGCCTCCGTCATCGGCGACTGGTGGAGCCTGTTGATCGTCCGCGAAGTAACACGCGGCCACCGGCGCTTCGACGACCTGCTGCGAGAACTGGGCATCTCCCGAAAAGTGCTGACCGAACGGCTGAAGCATCTCGTGGAGCACGGCGTACTGCGACGGGATGCCTACCAGTCGCGGCCGGTGCGGCACGAGTACCTGCTGACGGAAACGGGCTGGGCACTGGCGCCGACGCTGGTCAGCATGCAGGACTGGGCCGATCGTTGGCTGCTGGGGGACGGCTCGGCTACGGGGATGCCTCGCGCCGAAGGAACGGAGGTGGCCCGCGTACACGCCCTCCTCGGCACTACACTCCCCTCCCCCCTCCTCCTGCCCGCCACCCTGACATCCGCTACCACCGGACCCCCACCACCAGCCACCCCTGACACACCCTCACCCACCACTTGCACCGCCGGACCACCCACCCCCCAAAGCACCACACCACCCGCCACCCTCGACACCACGCAGCCCGCCACTCTCGACACCGCGCCACGCCCCACCCTCGACACCGCACCACCCGCCGCCCTCGGCGCCACGCCATCCGCCACCCTCGGCGCCACGCAGCCCGCCACCCTCGACACCGCACCACCTCTCCACCTCGACGTGGTCGCCGACGCTCGCGCCACCATCCTGTTCACCTATCCCTCGACCGGCCCGGCCACCTCCCTGCCCCCGGACTGGGACCAGGTGCCAGGAGCGTCCGGCTGCACACTCGAGAACCGCCTGTTCCGCGGCCGTCACCCCGACCTCACCGCCGCCGGCATCACCGTCCACGGCATCAGCACACAACGCCCGGACCAGCAGGCCGCCTTCGCCGCCGCAGAGTCAATCCCGTTCCCCCTGCTCTCCGACGTGGACCTGCGCCTCACAGCGGCCCTGCGCCTGCCGACCTTCCGCGCCGGTCAGGACCTGAAGCTCAAGCGCCTGATCCTGGTAATCGACCGCGCACGAACCATCCGCCACGTCGTCTTCCCAGTCCTGGACATCCCAGCAGCCATCACCGAAGCCACCGAAGCCGCCCACACCCTCCGCTGACCCTCACCCAGCCAGCCCAGCCCCGGCCACGCCCACTCGTCCAAGCGGCCCACCCCACCTCACTTTGCCGATCCCCCTGGACGCCCGCCGGCCCGGACGGTCGCCTCCCGAACGCCCACCGCCCTGGACGCTCACGTGGCTGAGCGCCCACCGCCCTGAACACCCGCCACCCTGGCCAGCCCCCACCCTGAACGCCCACATCGCTGAACGCCCGCCTCCCACGCACTCAACCCGATCGCCACCAACCACTCACCTGACGCAGTTATCCACAGGTCCCGCCCCCCTTCCCCCACTCATCCACAGAACCCCGTTCGGCTCCACAACCCCCACCCCTAATCTCAGATCCTGGGTGCCTCCGAACCCCAGCCAAGCCCGGAGCTGACCTCAGCCCACCCACCCGGAGGCCCCACCATGAAGATCACAATCCCTCTCCCCAGCACCCTGACCTCCCACTTCATCGTCGCCATGGAACAAGTCCCCTTCGACGTCGAGTCCTTCGTCCCCTGGCGCGTCGGCGGCCCGTTCAAACGCGCCGCCATCACCGCAGCCGCCCACGGCACCCTCTCGGTCGCCCACCACGCAACCCCCTGGAAACCAACGGCCACCACTCTCACCGACGACGAGAGACGCCGCCTCCGCCGCACGAAACAACATGTGATCGTCTCCACCACCGCACCCCCGCACCGGCTCCCGACCGCCGTGCAAGTGGCCCGCGCCTCAGCCAGGGCCCTGGCCAGGGAGAGCGACGGCCTCCTGATAGACCCCGTGACCGACTCGACGATCCTCACGTGCGGCCGATGCGCGGGCGAGCCCACCCACTTCCGCCTGGACGACGACTGGCTGTCCTGGGACGTCCAGGTCCACGACGCCGCCACCTGCCCACCGTGGGACCCGTCCGACATGGGTGCGTGCGACTGCCTGCGCGTCACGTCCCGGGGCCTGCGCCGCTTCGCCCTACCGGAGATCACCCTGGACGGCGCCGCCTGCGCCCACAACCTGTGCGCCACCAACCTCCTGCGCACGGTCGCCAACCGCCTGCTGACCGACCACCTCTCCTACCTGGCCATCCACCCGGAAGCCACCACCCGCAAAATCGATGACTTCCTCCACATCCAGCCCTCGGACCAGCCGGACGGCGGCCTCCCCTTCGGCGTCCGCCTCACCCCGTACGACGCGGACGCGGGAGAGCTGGGCCGCACCGGCAGCATCCGTCGCCTGAAGGTCGGCCCAGCCCCCGGCACCGGTCAGGTCACCTGCCTCAAGGTCGGCCCGCCCTCAGGCTTCACGGGCTCCCTGAACGACTGGCTCTGCGCCACCCAAGCCCCTCACCACGCCACGCTGACCTCAGTCGACTTCCGCCCACCCGAGCCGGCCCGCGTCCTCGCAGCGTGACCCACACCACCCCAGCCGGCCCCCGCCCCTCAACACCCAACGCCGCGCTGCAGACGCTCACCCGCACCGCCAAGCCCCCGAGTACGCCTACCGGCACCCTTGGGCCACCCCTCGCACGCCTCCAGCACCATGGAGCCGCCCCTCGCCCGCGCCTCCAGCATCATCGAGCCGCTCCTGACACGCCTCCCCACCATCGAGCCACCCCGCGCACGCCTGCTGCATTACTGAGTCGCCCCCGCATGCCTACCGCGTGTGCGCCCGGGCCAGAAGCAGACGCAGCAGCAGGCGCAGAACCCAACGACCTACCTCACTCACCCGGAAGCAGGCCGACAAATCACCATGGACTGTGCAGGAAGGCGCATCCCTTCCCCATCCGCCGCCACCGGCTCGTCAGAAGCCAGCAACACCGTCCCAGGCGTCAACGGCACGGTCACCGACTCCTGTGAGAAGTTCACCGCCACCGCCAGCTCCCCCCGCCAGACCAGCAGCCACTTCCCGAGCGGGTCCATCTCCACCCGCACCCGGTCCAGCCGCGGGTCCGACAGCTCGGGCAACGCCTTGCGCAGCGCGATCAGGTCGCGATACCAGCACAGCAACGACCAGTGCGCCTCCTCCTTGACCTCCCCCCAGTCCAGCTTGCACTGCAGGAACGTCTCCTCGGCCGAGGGGTTCGGCGCCTCCCACACGTACCCGAAGCCGTCGAACTCCCGCTCCCGCCGCACCCCTTCGCTGTCCCGCAGCTCGGGCTCGACATGATCGGAGAAGAACAGGAACGGCGTGCGCGCCCCCCACTCCTCGCCCATGAACAGCATGGGGGTGAAGGGCGAGGTCAGGAGCAGTCCGGCGCCGATTTTGAGTGCCGGGATCGGGAGCCGGTCGCCGGCGGGCCGGTTGCCGATCTGGTCGTGGTTCTGCAGGCAGGCGACCAGCCGGTATCCGGGCACGCCCGCGAAGGAGCTGCCGTGTGCCCTGGCGCGGAAGCTGGAGTGGGTGCCGTCGTGCACGACGCCGTGCGTGAGCACCTTGGCCAGGGCTGTGAGCTGGGCGAAGTCCTGGTAGTAGCCGTGGCTCTCGCCGCTGACGGCGCAGTGCAGGGCGTGGTGGACGTCGTCGTCCCACTGGGCGGTCATGCCCAGCCCTCCGGCGTCGAGCGAGCGCACCATGCGCGGGTCGTTGAGGTCCGACTCGGCGATCAGCGACAGCGGACGGCCGACCGAGCAGGCCAGCGTGTCCACCTCTTCCGCCAGTTCGGCCAGCAGGTGCTTGGCGCGCTTGTCGTGCAGCGCGTGGACGGCGTCCAGCCGCAGCCCGTCAATGTGGTAGTCGCGCAGCCACTGCAGCGCGTTGCCGATGAAGTAGCGCCGCACCTCGTCGGACTCCGGCCCGTCCAGGTTGACCGCTTCGCCCCAGTAGCTGCCGTCGAAGCCGGAGAAGTACGGCCCGAACGGCCGCAGGAAGTTTCCGGAAGGCCCGAGATGGTTGTAGACGACGTCCAGGATGACCCCGACCCCGGCCTGGTGACAGGCGTCGACGAACGACTTGAGCCCGTCCGGCCCGCCGTACGTCTCGTTCACGGCGTAGAGATCGACGCCGTCGTAGCCCCAGTTCCGCCCGCCGGGCACGGGCGCGACCGGCATGACCTCCACGAAGTCGACGCAGAGCTCCACCAGGTGCGGCAGCTTCTCGATGGCCGCCGCGAACGTCCCCTCCGGGGTGAACGTCCCGATGTGCAGCTCGTAGATCACGGATCCGCGCAGGTCGCGCCCCTTCCAGTCGTGGTCGGACCAGGTGAAGCGGCCGTGGTCGTACACCGCGCTCTGCCCGAAGATCCCCTCTGGTTGCCGACGGGTGCGCGGGTCGGGGTACGGCCCGTCGCCGTCCACCACGAAGGCGTACCGGGTGCCGTGCTGGGCTCCCTCCACCTCCGCCGACCACCAGCCCCCCTCACCGGGCGACATCGCCCGCCGCCCGCCCAGGACGTCCACTTCCACCGCCGTGGCCTTCGGTGCCCAGACCTCAAAGATCATGTCTCTCCAGGAGTGAGACCGGATACTGACCGAGCAGGTGCGCGAGCGGGATGCGTCCGGTGAACAGGCCACCGGTGAGCAGGTCGCGCCAGGTGCCCGCGGGCAACGTCAACGTGGTGGCGCCCCATCCGCCCGAGGCGGCCAGGCCCACCGGGAGGCGGGTGGCGACCACGACCGCCCTCGGCCGCATCCCGGCCTCGGCGATGGCCCGCGCCCGCTCCCCGGCCTCGGTCCGCGCCCACGCCCCGGCATCGGTCTGCGCCCGCGCCCCGGCATCGGCCTGCGACCGCTCCCCCGCCTCGGCCCGCGCCTGGTGCTCGCCCGCCGTCTGGGTGTGGGGCTCATCGGCCGCCTGGGCGTGGTGCTCATCGGCCGACCGGGCGTGGGGCTCATCGGCCGAATGGGCGTGGGGCTCATCGGCCACCTGGGCGTAGGCTTCATCAGCCGTCCGGGAGTGGGGCTCATCAGCCGTCCGGGTGTGGTGCTCATCGGCGGCCTGGGCGTGGTGCTCATCAGCCGTCTGGGCATGGCGCTCATCGGCGGCCTGGGGTTGGTGGTCGCTGGTCGCCGCCCGGGGCTCGTCGTCGCTGGTCGCCGCGCGAAGCTGGTCGTCGCTGGTCGCCGCGCGAAGCTGGTCGTCGCTGGTCGCCGCCCGGGGCTCGTCGTCGCTGGTCGCCGCCCGGGACTGGTCGTCGCTGGTCGCCGCCCGGAGCGGGTGGTCGCTGGTCGCCGCCTGGTTGAGGTACGCGTTCGCCGCCTGGTGCGGGTGGTCGCCGGCCGCCTGGGTCCGGTGGCCGGCGGCTGCTTGGCTCCGGTGGTCGTTGACCGCGCCGGTGCGGTGGTCGGCGACCGTCTCAGGCCGGTGGCCGGCGGGCACGTCCCGCACGACATCACCCGCAGACCCCCGAGCGAAAGCGATCACATGCTCAGCCCGAGCCCCCTCAGCCCGCAACGGCAGGTACGCCGCCGCGCCCCCCAGCCGCCGCCTCAGCCGCAGAGCCTGGGTGGTGACGAGGAGCTTGGCCGAGTCCCACGAGGTCTCGGGTTTGCGCGGGTACGTCACGGGCCGCCGGTTATCCGGATCGACGAGGGAGAAGTCGGTGGTCTCGTTCCCCTGGTACACGTCGGGCACCCCCGGCATCATGAGCTGCACCAGCTTGGCCCCGAGGGAGTTGGAGACGGCGTACGGGTCGATGCGCTCGGTGAAGCCGCCGACCGGGAGGCGAACGGCGGCCTCGGCGAAGGCGCGCAGGCGCCGTTCGTAGTCGGGGTCGGGGTTCACCCAGGAGATGGCGGTCTTGGCTTCGCGGGCGGCCTTGAGGAGGTAGTCGGTGAAGCGTTCGGCGGAGATGGGCCAGGCGGCCATGAGGTTCTGCCAGGCCAGGTAGTCGAGGTGCGGGTCGAAGCTGACCTGGGCGGACCATTCGGCGACGGCGGCGGCCCATTCGCCGGGCATCTCGGAGAGCACGGACAGCCGGGCCCGCACGTCCTCGGAGCGTTTGGTGTCGTGGGTGGAGAGGGTGGTCATCGTGTAGGGAGGCAGGTCGGCGCAGAACTCGTGGAACTCCTCCACGGACACGCCGAAGACGTCGGGCTCCCCGCCCACCTCGTTCAGGCAGGCGAGCGGGAACCAGCGGTAGAGCGCGGTGTCCTCCACGCCCTTGGCCATGACGGGCCCGCACGCCTGCTGGAAGCGGACGATCGCCTCGGCGGAGCCGTACAGGACCTCCTGGACGAGGGGGCGGACGGCGGCGGAGCAGGAGGCTGCGGCCAGTTCGACGGTGTCGATCGCGGAGGGGGGCGGCGGCTCGCCGGGCACCACGTAGGCGCGGTAGACGGGCATGGCGGCGAGCAGTTCGCGGACGGCGGCGGGGTCGCAGGAGGTGACCCTGGCGAGGCGGTCCACCTCGGCGCCGAAGAACAGGTCGAGCACCTCCTGTTTGGCCTGCGCCATCACCGGCCGGTACTCGGCGGGCTGCCCGGTCAGGCCGGCGAAGAGCCGGATGAGCGGCTCCTTGCCGGCGGGGTCGACGAACAGGCCGTTGACGCGGTTGAGCACGTCGTAGCCGGTGGTGCCGTCGCAGGCCCAGTCGGCGGGCAGCCGTTCGGGGCCGATGAGGATCTTCTCGACGACGGTCCAGGCGCTGCCGGCGCGGGCGCGCAGCCGTTCGAGGTAGCCGCGCGGGTCGGCGAGGCCGTCGGGGTGGTCGACGCGGAGCCCGTCGACGAGCCCTTCGTCGAGCAGCCAGAAGATCACCTCGTGCGTGGCGAACAGCACGGCGGGGTCTTCGACGCGCAGGCCGATCAGCGTCGACACGTCGAAGAAGCGCCGGTAGCCGGGGCCTTCGCGCCAGTCGACGAGCCGGTAGTGGCCGGGGTGGGGGAAGGCGTGCTCGTGGTAGCGCAGCACGTCGCCGTCCACGACGGGCGGGGTGTCGTCGCCGAGGACGGGCAGCGCGACCTTGCCGTCCACCCAGTCGATGTCGAACCAGGAGGCGTACGGCGAGGCGGGCCCGTCCTTGAGCACCGACCAGAACTGGGCGTTCACGGTGTTCATGTGGTTCGGCACGATGTCGACCACGATGCCGAGGTCCTGGGCGGCGAGTTGCTGCGCCATCTCCCTGAACCCGGTGGCGCCGCCGAACTCCTCCCTGATCCTGGAGTGGTCGGTGACGTCGTAGCCGTGCCGCGACTCGGGCGTGGACTGCAGGATGGGCGAGAGATAGACGTGGCTTACGCCGAGGTCGCGCAGGTAGCCGGCGATCTCGGCCACCTGGGCGAAGCCGAAGTCGGGGGTGAGCTGCACCCGGTAGGTGGACACGGGCCGGAACAAGCCCGGCGGCCTGGAGGTGCCCGGCGGCCTAGACACGGCGCAGCACCCGCACGCTGCGGCCCGGCACCGCGATCGCGTCGCCCGCCTTGACCATCCGCGCGTCCAGCCTGATCGGCATGGCCGTGTCGATCTCCGTATGCCACATCTCGCCATAGTCCTTGGGGATCGTGAACTTGATGGTGTCGTAGTGCGCGTTGAACAGCAGGAGGAAGGAGTCGTCCCTGATCGGCCGGCCACGCCTGTCGGGCTCGGTGATGGCGTCGCCGTTCAGGAAGACGGCCAGGGACTTGGCGTATCCGACGTGCCAGTCGCCGTCGTTCATCTCCTCGCCGGCCGGGGTGAGCCAGGCGATGTCGCGCAGCCCGCGTACCGGCTTGCCGTAGAAGAACCTGCGCCGCCGGAACACCGGATGTTTCTTGCGCAGCTCGGCCAGGCTCTGGGTGAATTCGAGCAGCAGCCAGTTCTCCCTGACGTCCGACCAGTCCACCCAGGTCAGCTCGTTGTCTTGGCAGTAGCCGTTGTTGTTGCCGCGCTGCGTGCGCCCCAGCTCGTCGCCGTGCGAGAGCATCGGCACGCCCTGGGAGAGGAACAGCGTGGTGAGGAAGTTGCGTTTCTGCTGCTCGCGCAGCGACTCGATGGCGATGCCGCCGGGGCCTTCCTCGCCGCAGTTCCACGACCGGTTGTCGTCGGTGCCGTCGCGGTTGCCCTCCTTGTTCGCCTCGTTGTGCTTGTTGTTGAACGACACGAGGTCCTGCAAGGTGAAGCCGTCGTGGCAGGTCACGAAGTTGATGGAGGCGGCAGGGCGGCGGCTGTCGTCCTTGTACAGGTCGCTCGACCCGGTGAACCGGGAGCCGAACTCGGGCAGCGTGGCCGCCTGCCCGCGCCACAGGTCGCGGATCGTGTCGCGGTAGCGCCCGTTCCACTCCGTCCAGCGGGACGGGAAGTTGCCCACCTGGTATCCGCCTGGGCCCACGTCCCACGGCTCGGCGATGAGCTTGACCTGCGACAGCACCGGGTCCTGCTGCACCAGGTCGAAGAAGGCGCTCAGCCGGTCGACCTCGTGCAGCTCCCGCGCCAGCGTCGAGGCCAGGTCGAACCTGAACCCGTCGACGTGCATCTCGATGACCCAGTACCGCAGCGAGTCCATGATCATTTGGAGGACGTGCGGGGAGCGCATGAGCAGGCTGTTGCCGGTGCCCGTGGTGTCCACGTAGTACCGTCTGTCGTTCTCGACCAGCCGGTAGTAGTTGAGGTTGTCGATCCCACGGAACCCCAGCGTGGGCCCCAGGTGGTTGCCCTCGGCGGTGTGGTTGTAGACGACGTCGAGAATGACCTCGATGCCCGCTTCGTGCAGCGAGCGCACCATCGCCTTGAACTCCAGCACCTGCCCTCCGCGCTGCCCCTGGCTGGAGTAGCGGTTGTGCGGGGCGAAGAAGCCGATCGAGTTGTAGCCCCAGTAGTTGGACAGCCCGCGCTGCTCCAGGATGTGGTCGGTGACGAACTGGTGGACCGGCATCAGCTCCAGCGCCGTCACGCCGAGCTTGGTGAGATGGTCGAGGATCTCGGGGTGGCCGAGGGCCGCGTACGTGCCGCGCAGGTGCTTGGGGATCTTGGGGTGGCTTATCGTGAGCCCGCGCACGTGCGCCTCGTAGATCACGGTGTCGTGGTACGGCGTCGCGGGCGGCCGGTCGTGCCCCCAGCCGAAGAACGGATTGATCACCACGGAACGCGGCACGTACGGCGCCGAGTCGCGGTCGTTCCTGACGTCCGGCGAGCCGAACCGGTAACCGTAGACCGCCTCGTTCCAGTTGACCCCGCCCTCGATGGCCATCGCGTACGGGTCGAGCAGCAGCTTGCTCGGGTTGCACCGCATGCCGTGCGCCGGCTCGTACGGGCCGTGGACGCGGTAGCCGTACCGCTGCCCCGGCCCGATGCCCGGCAGGTACCCGTGCCAGATGAACCCGTCCACCTCGCTCAGCGGCACCCGCGACTCGACGTTGTCCTCGTCGAACAAGCACAGCTCGACCTGATCGGCGACCTCGGTGTAGAGCGAGAAGTTGGTGCCGGCGCCGTCGTAGGTCGCCCCGAGCGGATAAGGGTCTCCCGGCCAGATCTCGATCATCGAGGCTCCCTTGCGGTCTCTCCCCATGTTCTGTTCCCCCGCTCCACCGGACAACCCCGGGCCCCCACTAGATCACTCTGTTCCTTCCCACGCTCGCGGCGTCATTACTCCGGCTTGTTTCGTACGAGGTCAAAAGGGGTGGGCCGCCCCGATGGCGCGGTATCGGAGACGGCCCACGCACCCAGCATCCTCCCGACGTCAAGCCCGCCGGGCGGTTTCGAAGCGCCGTCTGCGGCAATGTGCCGACTCCATGGGCGGTTTCAAGCAGTTCTTACTCCGTGGCAACATCGTCGAGCTGGCAGTCGCCGTGATCATCGGCGCCACGTTCAGCGGCCTCGTCCAAGCACTCGTGCGCGACCTGGTCACCCCGCTGATCGGCGCGATCACCGGCGGCCGGCAGCCGAACTTCGCCGAGTACTCCTTCACCATCAACGGCAGCCAGTTCAAGTACGGCGACTTCCTCAACCACCTGATCACCTTCTTGATCATCTCGGCGATCGTCTACTGGCTGATCGTCGCCCCGATGACCCGGCTGATCAGCCTCCTCGACCGCGACAAGACGGCCGCGACCAAGCAGTGCCCGGAATGCCTGTCCGACATCCCGACCGAGGCCCGCCGGTGCGCGCACTGCACGGTGGAGCTGGTGCCGGATTCGGAAAAACCCAGGCAGTGACGCGCGGCGGCCGGTGCCCGTCCGTCAAGATGGACCGATGAGCGTTGAGTTGATGGTCTGGGACGAGCCGGTGCCGATCAGCAGGGACCAGGCGCGCGCCACGTACCTGGCGGTCAAGCGCACCCCGCCCGGCGCCGGCGTCGAGCCCGAGGTGGCCAAGGAGTTGCCCGGGGAGGTCACGCTCTACCCGGGGCACGTGCTGGTGAGCATGGACCTGGACACCATGGACGAGATGTCGGCGCAGGTGTTCACGGTCGCGCGGGCGCACGGGATGGTGTGTTACGACCCTCAGCGCGACCTGGTGCACAACGTGGCGCCGCTGGGGGTGTACGAAGGCATGCAGTTGCACACCGGGGACGGGATGGTGGTCAACGATCCCGACCTGGGGCTGGTGCACGACGTGCTGGGGACGATGTCCGCGCAGAACCCGTTCGTGGCGCTGGTGAACTTCGGCAGGCACTTCCTGCAGGTCTCGCCGGGGTTCGAGCTGGAGTACAAGGAAGGGACGATGGTGCGGGCGACGGTGCCCGAGCTGGCGGAGGTCCGGCAGGCGTTCAACGAGTACGCGACCGGGGACCAGGCGTTCCTCAGCCGATTCGCGTGGAGTGCGTGACTCCGTTCCCCAGAGGCGAGTCCGGCCGTGGGATGCGGCAGGATCAGGGCGTATGAGAACCCTGTACCCGCCCATCGAACCGTACGACACCGGCCTGCTCGACGTCGGTGACGGCAACCAGATCTACTACGAGGTCTGCGGCAACCCCGACGGCAAGCCCGCCGTCATGATCCACGGCGGCCCCGGAGGCGGGTGCAGCGCCAAGCACCGCCGCCAGTGGAACCCGGAGCTCTACCGCATCGTCCTGTTCGACCAGCGTAACTGCGGCCGGAGCGTGCCGCACGCCGCCGACCCCGGCACCGACCTCTCCGCCAACACCACCTGGCACCTGGTGGCCGACATGGAGAAGCTGCGCGAGCACCTCGGCATCGAGCGGTGGCAAATGTTCGGCGGGTCGTGGGGCAGCGCGCTGGCGCTGGCGTACGCGCAGACGCATCCCGGCAGGACGAGCGAGCTCGTGCTGCGCGGGATCTTCCTGCTGCGTCCGCAGGAGCTGCGCTGGTTCTACCAGGAGGGCGCCTCCTACCTGTTCCCCGACCTGTGGGAGCGGTACGTGGCGCCGATCCCGGAGGAGGAGCGCGGGGATCTGATCGCCGCGTTCGGCAGGAGGCTGGAGGGGGCGGACGACAAGGAGCGGCTGGAGGCGGGCAAGGCGTGGTCGCAGTGGGAGGGCGGCACGGTCACGTTGCTGCCCGATCCGGCGCTGGTGGCGGAGTTCGGCGAGGACCGGCAGGCCGTCTGCTTCGCCCGGATCGAGAACCACTACTTCCGGCACGGCGGGTGGTTCGAGCCGGCCGACCAGCTTCTTCGGGGTGTGGACGTGATCCGGGACATTCCGGCGGTGATCGTGCAGGGGCGTTATGACTCCTGTACGCCCATGGCTACGGCCTGGGACCTGCACAAGGCGTGGCCCGAGGCCGAGTTCCACGTGGTCGACGACGCCGGGCACGCCTACTCGGAGCCGGGGATATTGGATCGGCTCATCGCGGCGACCGACCGGTTCGGGGCAGCAGGGGCCTGAGGGGCCTGCGCGGCCTGCGGGAAGGGCCGAGCACCGCCGGGCGCGGGATTCGCGCCGAAGGCCGTTCCGGGCGCGGGGTGGCCGGGGGCCGTCCCGGAGGTGGGGTGGGCGAACGTGGTTCCGGGGGTGGGGTGGGCGAGGGTGGTTCCGCCTGTCAAGCGGGCGCGGACGAGCCGTACCGCAGGCGTGACGGCCCCCACCAGCAGCAACGTGAACAAGGGCGCGAGCACCGCACCCAGCAGGAAGCCGGCGGCCACGTCGTGCGGGTAGTGCACCCCCACGAACACCCGCGAGAACGCCATCAAAACCGCCAGCGGGAACACCAGCCAGGCCAGCCCGCGCCAGGCCAGGACGAGCGTGGCCGCCGCGCCCGCCGCGATGACGGAGTGGTTGCTGGGGAAGGACCAGTCGTCCAGGGGCGGGCAGGCGGCGATGGTCGTCACGCCGCCCCGGCACGGCCGGTCCTCCCGGACGATGAGCTTGACGACCTCGCTCACCACGTACGCGCCCACGATGCCGGCGGGCCCGGCGATCACCAGGGCCAGGTCACGCGCCGGGCCTCGCCACGCTCGTACGGCGGCCACCAGGAAGAGCGCCGCGAAGAGGAATAACCCGCCATCGGTGCCGACCTCGGCGAAGGTGTGCAGCCATGCGGGCGTGGTGAGCGAGAAGCCGACGATGTCCTGGTACACGCGTGTCCAATCCGTGAACGACGAATGGACACGACCTTACGGACTGATCGCGTCAAATGCCTCGGTCATCCGGCCGAAACATGGCCTTACTTAAGTGAGGAACTGGCGGACCAGCGCGGCCTGCTTGGTCTCCAGCTCGCCACGGGTGATCAGGCCGCGGTCGAACGCCTCGGTCGTGGCGTCGCGCTCGGCGACGTAGTACGCGGCCATGATCTCGCTGCGCAGCGGCGTGAACCCGCGCTCCACGCAGTCGGAGAAGACGGACACCTTCCGCTCCAGAGCTTCGGCCGCCACGGTGCACGCGAGGTCGTGCGCCCGGAGCTGCTGAACCGCTTCACGAAGCGTGACGGGGCCGAGGGACCCGTTGAAACGGGTATCAAGGGTGATCTTCACTTTCTTTGCGCCTCCAAAGGTTTACAACGTTCGGATCAAGGCCGCGTATTCCCAGTTCAGAGCGGGTAAGAGGGCAATCGTGATCGGAGCGCACGTGATCGTCGGATACACGAACGACCCGGGCGGGAGAGACGCTCTCGCCCTCGGTTCCGCGATCACCCGTGTCACTGGCGGAGAGCTCACGATCGCCACGATCTACCCGCCGGGCAGCCCAGGGCTGGCGGTGGAGGCGCAGGCGAACCTGGCGCACGCGGCAGAGGAACTGGGGCCGGTGCCGGCCGAGTACATCACGTACGAGAGCAGGGGCACCGGGCGCGGCCTGTCGGTGCTGGCGAGCAGGATCAGGGCCGACCTGATCGTGGTCGGCTCGGCGTCGGGCGGGCAGCACGGGCGCATCGCGATCGGCACGACCGCCGACCACCTGCTGCATCTGTCGTCGGAGGCGGTCATGCTGGCGCCCGCCGGATACGTGCCGCCCGTCGAGCCGGGCCGCCTCACGCTGGCGTACGTGCACCGCCCGCAGTGCGACGCGGCCGTCGGGCAGGTGGCGCAGGCGGCGCTGCGGCTGGGCGTGCCGCTCCGGCTGATCACCCTCGACCTGCGCACCGAGGACCAGGGCAGGCTCAGGGACGACCTGGCACTCGCGGTCCGGCTGGCGTGGGAAAAGACCGGGATCGAGGCGGAGTCGGCGGTGGCCGAGGGCCACGACGTGACGGCGGCGCTGGCCGACCTGGAGTGGCTGCCGGGCGAGCTGCTGGTGTGCGCGGCGAGCGAGGACGCGCAGCCGCACCGGGTGTTCCTCGGGGAGCTGGCCATGAAGGTGCTGCGCGCCTCGGCCTGCCCGGTCACCGTGCTGCCGAGGGGTTTCTCCTAGGTCCCGCTGTGCCACCGAGGCTGGGCCTGCCCGGTCGCCGTGCCGCTGAGGGGCTTCTCCTAGGCTGGCGGGTGTGTTCCTGGCTCGGGTGATCGTGGTGGCGGTGCTGGCCGCGCTGTCCAGCGTGTACGTGCTGGCGGGCGCGCCGGGCGCGGTGCTGGTGTTCGTGGTGCAGTGCCTGTACACGCTCTGGTCCCGGGCGTGGTGGCTGCTGGCGGCGCAGGCCGTGCTCGTCTACCTGGTGACGCTGGGGACGGGCTCGTCGGTGGTGGTGCTGGGCTTCCTGGCGGGGTCGCTGCTGGTGACGCGGCTGTGGGCGGCGGCCCCCGCGGTGGTGTTCAGCGCGGTGGTGATCGCGTACGCCCGGGGCGGGGACGTCGGCACGACGCTGGACCTGGCGATCACCACGGTGCTGATGACGTTGATCGTGCCGGGGCTCATCCGGCTGGTGGAGCGCGTGGACGAGCTGCACGCCACCCGGCAGGCGCTGGCCGCGGCGGCGGTGGGCGAGGAGCGGCTGCGGATCGCGGCGGAGCTGAGCGACGGGCTGGGGCGCGGGCTGGCGACGATCATGGACGGGGTGCGCCGCGCCCTCCAGCGCCCAGAAGAGGAGAAGCTGGGCGAGGTGGTCGCCGTGGCGCGGCGGTCGCTGGCGGACGCGCGGGCCGCCGCCGCCGGTTACCGGGCGATGTCGCTGACCCCCGAGCTGACCACGGCCAAGGCCATGCTGACCGCCGCCGGGATGAGCGTGGAGATCCACGCCGGGCACGCCGAGCCGCTGGGCCCGGCGGGGGCGCTGCTGGCGTCCGTGCTGCGCGAGGCCGTCACGGACGTCGTACGCCGCGGCACGGCCACCCACTGCCGGATGGAGACGGCGGAGCAGCCGTCCACCGTGACCCTGCGCATCACGGACGACGGCCGCCGCACCGCCGAGGACGACGCGCTGAGCGACCTGGCCCCCCAGGTCGCGGCGGCGGGCGGCAGGCTGACCGGCGCCCTGTCCGACCAGGGCCGCCACACGGTGGAGGCGACGCTGCCCGCCCCGCAACGCGCGCCGGAGGAGCGCCGGAAGGCCGACCTGTCGGTGCTGCTCCTGGCCGCCGTGCTGGTCGGCTTCAGCCTGAAGGCCCTGCTCCAGATCCCCGCGAACCTGCTGCTGCCCGCCCTCGCGCTGCTGGCGGTCGTCGTGGTGATGCAGCTCAGGTCGGTGACGGGCCGCCACATGGCGGCGTTGGGCGTGATGGCGGTGCTGGCGTTCGCGCCGATCCCGCTGTTCGGCCCGATCTGGCTGGGCACGGGCGGTTTCCTGGCGGGCCCGGTGCTGCTGGCCTTCCGCCCGCGCACGGCCTGGCCGCTGGTCGCCGCGATCCTGGCCGTCACGGCCGCCATCGCCGCGGCCTTCGGCCTCCCGTTCCCGGCGGCGGCGAACGTCACCGCCAGCAACCTGATCACCGGTCTGGTCGTCTACAGCCTGCTGCGCCTGGCCGGGCTGGCGAAGGAGCTGCAGGCGGCCAGGGAGAGCCTGGCCCGCTCGGCCGTCGTGGCGGAGCGCCTGCGCGCCGCCCGCGACCTGCACGACCTGCTCGGCCACAACCTGGCGGCGATCCTGCTCAAGTGCGAGCTGGCCCGCCGCCTGCCGCCGGACCGGGCGCGGGCGGAGCTGGCGGACGTGCTGGAGATGGCCGAACGCGCCGGGCACGACCTGCGCTCGGTCTCTGGTGAACAGCTCGACCTGTCGCTCGCCGCCGAGGCCGAGTCGGCGGCGTCCGTGCTGGGCGCGGCCCGCGTCGAGGTGACGACCGAGCTGGCGCACCCGCCGCTGCCCGCCGAGGTGGAGACCGTGCTCAGCGCCGTCCTGCGCGAGGCCGTCACGAACGTGCTGCGCCACAGCACCGCCAGGCACTGCCTGATCAGCACGTCCGCCGAGGGCGGCCGGGTGCGCCTGACCGTGCGCAACGACGGCGCCCGCGCTACCGAGGCCCGGCGCGGCTCGTCCGGGCTGGGCAACCTGACCACCCGCCTGGCGGCCCTGGACGGACGCCTCACCACCACAGGAAACACCGGGAACGCGGGCTGGTTCGTGCTCGACGCCACGGCGCCGCTAGATCCAGCCCGCCTCGGTGGCGAGACGGACCGCGTCGGTGCGGTTGCGCGCGTTTAGCTTGGCCACGATGGCCGTCAGGTAGTTGCGCACGGTGCCCGGCGTGAGGTGCAGCCGGCCCGCGATGTCGGGGGCGTCCAGGCCATCGGCCACCAGCCGCAGCACGTCGGCCTCGCGCGGCGTGAGCGGGTTGTCGGCCAGGTCCCAGGCCGTGACCGCCAGCGACGGGTCCAGCACCCGCTTGCCCGCCGCGACGTCGCGGATCGCGCCCGCCACGTCCTCGGGCGGCGCGGTCTTCAGCATGAACCCGCCCACCTGAGCCGCCAGGGCCCGCTTCAGGTGCGCGGGCTTGGCGTGCCCGGTGAGCATGAGCGTCCGGCAGGTGGGCACGCGCGCGTGGATTCGGGCGGCGGCCTCCAGGCCGTCCAGCTCGCCGGGCATGTCGATGTCGAGGACGGCCACGTCGGGCAGCTCCACGGCGGCCGAGGCGACGGCGGCGGCGCCGGACTCGACGGCGGCGACCACTTCGATGTCCGGCTCCAGGCCCAGCAGCGCCGCGAGCGCGCCCCTGATGACGGCCTGGTCTTCGGCCAGAAGGATGCGAATCACGTAAGCATTGTCCACCCGTGTCCGAATCATGAGGACGTCATGGGTGACGGGTGATGGCGTCTCTGGGGCGCGTACGAGCTGGTCGGCAGGCTTGACGGCATGACAGAGGCAGTGCGGCTGGACGCCGTGAGCAAGGTGTACGGGAAGGGCCAGGGCGCGGTCGCGGCCCTGCGCGAGGTCTCCGTCGGCATCCCGCGCGGCTCGTTCACCGCCGTGATGGGCCCGTCGGGGTCGGGCAAGAGCACGTTCCTGCACTGCGCGGCGGGCCTGGACGTGCCGTCGTCCGGCTCGGTGCGGCTGGGCGGCACCGAGCTGACCGGGATGGGCGAGACGGCGCTGACGGAGCTGCGCAGGCAGCGGGTCGGCTTCGTGTTCCAGGCGTTCAACCTGGTCCAGGCGCTGGACGTGGTCGAGAACGTCACCCTCCCCCTCCGCCTCGCCGGCGCCAGGGCGCCGCGGGGCCTGCTGGAGGAGATCCTGCGCAGGGTGGGCTTGGAGGGCCGCGCCGGGCACCGTCCCGCGCAGCTCTCGGGCGGCCAGCAGCAGCGGGTCGCGATCGCCAGGGCGCTGATCACCGGCCCCGAGGTGGTGTTCGGCGACGAGCCGACCGGCGCGCTGGACACGATGACGGCCAGGGACGTGCTGCGGCTGCTGCGCGAGGTGGTGGACGGCCTGGGCCAGACCGTGGTGATGGTGACGCACGACCCGCTGGCCGCCTCGTACGCCGACACGGTGTTGTTCCTGGCCGACGGCCGGATCGTGGACTCGATGAGCGGCCCCACCCCCGGGAAGGTGGCCGAGCGGATGACCAGGCTGGGAGCGTGGCAGTGATGATCGGCTTCGCGGTGCGGACGCTGCGGGACCGCAAGGGCGCGTTCGCGGGGGCGTTCGTGGCGCTGCTGTGCGCGGCGGCCCTGGTGTGCGCGTGCCTGATGCTGCTGGAGACGGGCCTGCGCGGCGCGGTCTCCCCCGAGCGGTACGCGGGCGCGCCCGTGATCGTGGCCGCCGACCAGTACGTCCGCGAGAGCGTCGACAAGGGCGACGGCGAGACGAAGACGAAGGCCAAGCCGCTGGCCGAGCGGGCCTGGCTGCCGGAGAAGGTGGTCGAGACGCTGCGGCGCACGCCAGGCGTGTCGAAGGTGGTGCCCGAGGTGACGTTCCCGTTCGGCACGTACACGGGGCACGGCTGGGAGTCGGCCGGGCTGACCCCGTTCACGATCGCGCGGGGCCGCGAGCCGCGCGGCGCCGACGAGATCGTGGTGGACGCCCGCGCCGGGCTGGAGGTGGGCGCGCGGCTGCGCGGGTACCGCGTGACAGGCGTCACCGCGCAGGCCCTGCCCAGCCAGGACACCGTCTTCTTCAGCACCGCGCAGGCCCGCCGGCTGGCGGGGCACCCCGGCATGGTCAGCGCCGTCGGCGTCCACCCCGCCCTCGCGCGGGCCCCGCAGGGGGCGGTGCTCTACACCGGGGACGAGCGCGGCAGGCTGGAGTTCCTGGACGCGGAGGCGGCCAGGGTGAAGCTGATCAGCATGGGCGGCGCGCTGGCCGGGACGTCGCTGATCGTGGCGATCCTGGTCGTGGTGGGCACGTTCGCGCTGTCGATCCAGCAGCGCCAGCGCGAGCTGGCCCTGCTGCGGGCCGTGGCGGCGACGCCGCGGCAGGTCCGCAAGCTGGTCGGCGGCCAGGCGCTGGTGGTGGGCGTGCTGGCCGGGGTGCCGGGTGCGGCGGCGGGCGTCGGGCTGGGGCTGGGGCTGCACGCGGCGTTCGTGGCGCTGGGCGCGACCCCGGCGAACCTGCCGCTGGTCGTCAGCCCGTTCCCGCCGCTGGCCGCGCTGCTGGCCACCGTCGCCGCGGCCTGGGCGGCGGCCCGCGTCTCCGCCCGCCGGCTGGCGCGGATCCGTCCGGTGGAGGCGCTGGGTGAGGCCGCGATCGACGACGGGCGGCTGCCCCGCTGGCGGCTGATGGCCGGGCCGGTGCTGCTGGCCGGCGGCGTGGCGCTCACGCTGGTGCTGTCGGGGCTGGACACGGAGGCCGCGGCCACGCCGGTGACGATGCTGACGGCGCTGCTGTGGACGATCGCCGTCACGGTGCTGGGCCCGCTGGTCGCAAAGATCGCCGTCACGGTGCTGGGCCCGCTGGTCGCGAAGGTCGCCGTCACGGTCCTGAGCCCGCTGATCGCCAAAGCCCCGGTCGCCGCGTCCGGTTGGCTGCCGTCGCGGACGGCCGGGGCGAGCGGTTTCCTGGCCGCCAGGAGCCTGCGCGCCACCCCCAAGGCGCTGGCGTCGGTGTTGTCGCCGCTGACCCTCATGGTGGCGATGACCTGCACGATCCTGTTCACCCAAACCACGATGGGAGCAGCCGCCCAGGAGCAGGCCGCCGCGGGCACCCGCGCCGACCACGTGCTGCCCGGCGCCTCCGCCGAGGAGATCAGCAAGGTGCCCGGCGTCCAGGCGGTCACGCCGGTGCTGCGCACGTCGGTCCGTTTCGGCCTGGACAAGTATCCGGCGCAGGCCGTCACCTACGACCCGCGCACCCTGGACCTGGGCGTCGTGTCCGGCACGATGGACGGCTTCGGCCCCGGCTCGGTGGCGATCAGCAGCACCGCGGCGGCCCATCTGGATCTGCGGCCGGGCGACCGGGCCAGGCTGACGCTGGGCGACGGCACCCCCGCCACGCTGAAGGTGGCCGCCGTCTACTCGCGCGGCCTGGGCTTCGGCGCCGTGACACTGCCGTACGAGCTGGTCCGCGGCCACGTGGACGACCCGGCGGGTACCCTGCTGGTCTCGGCGCCCGGGGTCGCCCTGCCGGGCGCGACCGCCGCGACGGCCACGGCGGGCTCAGCCGACCCGCAGGTCGCGTTGGTGGCGCTGGGCCTGATCATCGCGTTCACCGCCATCGCCGTGGTCAACACCCTGGCCATGGCCACCTCGGGCCGGGCCAGGGAGCTGGCCGTGCTGCGCCTGGCGGGCGCCACCCGCCGTCAGGTCCTGCGCATGCTGCGCGTGGAGACGCTGTCCGCCGTGCTGACGTCGGTGGTGGTGGGCACGGCGGTGGCGCTGGTGACGCTGGCGGCGTTCGGGGCGGGGATGACGGGTTCGGCGGTGCCGTACGTGCCGCCGGCGGCGTACCTGCTGGTGATCGCCGTGGCGGCCGTCCTGGCTCTGGTCTCCACCGCTGTCCCCGCCCGGCTGGCCCTCAAGATCCGCCCGGCTGAGGCGGTGTCATCGACCTGAGATGACCTTCTCGTACAGCTCCAGGTACTGGTCCGCCATCACCGACGGCGAGAAGCGGCGGCGGGCCTCCCGGCGGCATTCCTCCGGGTCCAGCTCGTCGACCCGGAGCACCCACTCCGCCAGTTCTTCCTCGGTGTCGGCGAGGAAGCCGGTGCGGCCGTGGTCGATGAGCTCGGGCAGGCAGCCCCGCCGCAGGCCCACCGGCGGGACGCCGAGCGCCATGGCCTCGACGACGGCCGTGCCGCCCGGTTCGTCCCACTGGATGGGGAAGAGGGCGGCGCGGGCCGAGGCGTACAGCTCGTCCCGCTCGTCGCCGCCCACCGCGCCGACCCACCGGACGAGGTCGCCGTCGAGGTAGCGGGAGACCTGGTCGAGGTGGTAGCGCACGTCCGGGTGGCTGTGCAGCGGGTGGTAGGGGTTCTGGGTGACGACGTCCAGCTCGGCGGCGGTGTTCCGGCCGCTGACCGGGCCGGCCAGGATCAGCGGGAGGCCGAGTTTCTGGCAGATCCTGGCCGCCACGTGCTGGCCCTTGAGCCCGCAGATGCGTCCCATCACCATCAGGTGCTCGCCCCGCTCCACGCGCAGGTCGCGGTCGGCGAGCGGGGTGGCCAGGTGGACGGCGCCGAGCGAGGCGGCGCGCAGGGCGTCGGGGGCGCGGTTGATCTGCGACTCCGAGACGCCGTTGACCGCGATCGACGGCGGGAACGCGCCGTAGAAGGCGGGATGCTTGTGCAGGTCCCAGTGCAGGGTGTGCAGGACGGGCGGGCCGCCGAACGCGGAGAGCGTCGCCGGGCCGACCACCTCGACGTGGTCGTGCACGAGGTCGATGTCGTCGCGTCCGCGCAGCTCGGACACCACGCGGGCCAGGTGGGCGTGGGTGATGCCCATGACCTGGTTGTACGGCTTCTGCAGCTCGGTGAACTGCTCCTCGTCGTACGCGCTGATCAGCTCGTCCACCTCAAGGGTGCTGGAGCCGACGGAGGCCAGCACGACCTGCACCCCGCGCGAGCGCAGGGCGGGCACGAGCGTGGCCACCACGTTCTCGATCCCCCCGTAGCCGGGGGGCGGAACCGAGAGCCACGGCCCCGCATTCACCAGGACTTTCATGCCACGTCCTCCTCAAGGACGAGGGAGGCGAGCGGGGGTCGCTCCGCCACGGCCACGTCCACCAGGTCTGCCTGCCCTTCGAGCCCGAACTGCAGGAGTGTGTGCGCCGGGGGTTCCGACGCGAGCACGCGGCCCTGCCGTTCGAGGCGGGACCAGGCGGTGAGCATGATCTGCCCGGCCATGCGGCCGAGCGCGGGGATCGACTGGTGTGTGTGCGTGCGGTGTCCCAGGTCCACCTGGGCCATCGCGTCCAGCCCGACGAGCTGGAGCAGGTCCACGAGGAGGCCGAACTCGACGCCGTACTCGGTGGCGAAGGGAACGCGTTCGAGCACCTCGCGCCGGGCGGCGTACTCGCCGCCGAGCGGCTGGGCGAAGCCGGCCAGCTCCGGCCAGAACATATTGATCAGCGGCCTGGCCACCAGCTCGGTCACGCGCCCGCCGCCGCCCTGCTGGGCGACGCCGTCGGAGCCGATGTAGGGCCGTTCGTAGGTGGCTTTGACGAAATGGATGTCGGCGTCGACCAGCAGCGGCCCGATCAGGCCCGACACGTAGTGCGGGCCGAAGCTGCGCAGGTCGGCGTCGATGTAGACGACGATGTCCCCCTTGGAGGCGGCAAGCCCTTTCCACAGGGCCTCCCCCTTGCCGGTGAGCGGAGGCAGGTGCGGCAGCACCTCACGCTGCGCCACCACGCGGGCGCCCGCGTCGCGGGCCCGCTGGGCGGTGGCGTCGGTCGAGTTGGAGTCGACGACGAGGATCTCGTCGACGAGCGGTGTGCGTTCGACGAGGTCGCGGCGGATGGCGGCGACGATGCCGCCGACCGTGCTCTCCTCGTCACGTGCGGGAAGGACCACGCTTACCGTGGTTTCTCCCTTGGCCATCATTAAGGCATCCGCCGGCCATTCCGCGGCGGTGCTCGAGTGCGGGCCGTACCACTCCTGGACCCTGGCCAAGGCTCGCATATCAGTCTCCATGCATCAGCCCCGATCTCATGAGGTCACGGCTTCTGCCCGGTCTATGGGGACTTGAACATGTTTGTTTGATTCCGCCTAGACGTGGCATATGCCGGGTTGTGTCCCCTATGACCCGTGTCGGCATCGTAGGTGCCGGAAATGTCGCCGCTCGTCATGCTGACGTCCTGTCCGGGTTCCCCGATGTCACGATCGCTGGGATCGCCGACACAGACCTCCACAGGGCCGAGGCCCTGGCCTCGAAGCATGGCTCCCCCGCCTTTGGCGGCCATGCCGACCTGCTCAGTGCCGGCGGTCTTGACGCTGTCTACGTCTGCGTGCCTCCTTTCGCGCACGGTAACCCGGAACATGATGTTCTGTCGTGCAATCTCCCGATTTTCGTAGAAAAACCCCTTTCGCTAGACCTCAAAACCGCAGAATCGATCGCGACCGAAATCGAGCGGAGATCTCTCCCCTCGGCGGTCGGCCACCACTGGCGTTATCTCGACATCCTCCAACAGGCCCGTGACCTGCTCTCCGGCCGTCCCGTACGGCTCGCGCTCGGCCACTGGCTGGACAAGGTGCCCCCCGTGGGCTGGTGGCTGGATCCCACCATGTCCGGCGGCCAGATCGTGGAGCAGGCCGTCCACGTGCTGGACCTGGCGCGGCTGCTCGTCGGCGAGGTCACCATGGTGCACGCCGTGCCCGCGGAGAACGCCGTGGACGGCGAGGTGGACCGGGCCACGGCCGCGGTGCTGCGCTTCGACGGCGGGGCCGCCGGCCTCCTGGCCACCTCCTGCCTGCTCACCCACAAGCACCGGGTGGGGCTGGAGGTGTGCGCCGACGGCATCGCGCTGGAGCTCAGCGAGACCCGCCTGCTCGTGGACGGCGAGCGGGTGATCGAGGACGACGGCCAGGCCAAGGTGCGGGTGGACCGCGAGTTCATCAACGCCGTGCAGGGCAGGCCTGCCGACGTCCGCGTACCGTACGAGGAAGCGCTGCGCACCCACCGCCTGGCGCTGGCACTCGCGCGCTCCGCCATCGAACAGAGGCCGGTGATGCTCGATGATGACCAGTAACGTTCTCAGCATCGACCAGCCGGGCGAGGTCTGCCTGGTCGAGGAGAAGCTGCCCGACGTGCCCGACGGCGGCTTCCTGGTGGAGACCGTCTACAGCGGGGTGTCGGCCGGCACCGAGCTGACCTTCGTCAAGGGCACCAACCCCTACCTGTCCGCGACCTGGGACCCGGCGCTCGGGCTGTTCATGGAAGGCGCGCCGTCGGTGTCGTACCCGGTGCGCGGCATCGGGTACATGCAGGTCGGCAGGGTCGTCGAGACGCGGACGCGGGCCGTGCGCGAGGGCGCGCTGGTCGCCATGTGCTACGGGCACCGCACGGCGTACGTGGCCGACCCGATGACGGACCGGTTCGTCGAGCTGCCGCCCGACCTCGACCCCATCCTCGGCATCTACGTCGCCCACATGGGCCCGATCTGCGCCAACGGCCTCCTGCACGCGGCGCACGACCTGCACGGCCCTGCCGCCCGCGACCTGGGCGACGGCGTGCGCGGCAGGCGGATCGTGGTGGTGGGCGCGGGCGTCGTCGGCCTGCTGACGGCCCTGTTCGCCATGTCGGGCGGCGCGGCCGAGGTCGTGGTCGTGGACGAGACCCCGGCCAGGCTGGAGATCGCCGCGGCGCTCGGCGCGAACGTGCTGGCCGCCGACGACGACCCGGCCGTGACGCTCAAGCGCCGCTGGCGGCACGGCCAGAACGACCGCGGCGCGGACGCGGTCTTCCAGTGCCGCGGCCAGCCCAGAGCGCTGGCGCTCGGCCTGCGGCTGCTGCGCCCCCAGGGCACGCTGGTGGACCTGGCCTTCTACACCCAGGGCGCCGACGAGGTGCGGCTGGGCGAGGAGTTCCACCACAACGGGCTGTCACTGCGCTGCGCCCAGATCGGCCGGGTGCCGCGCGGGCTGGCCCACTCCTGGGACAGGGAGCGGCTCTCCGCCGACACCATCGCCCTGCTCAGGCAGCACGGGAGCGCGCTACGCGAGCACGTGATCACTGATGTCGTCGGCTTTTCTGACGCGCCCCGATTCCTGACCGGCCTCGCGGCGCGACGGCTTCAGACCGTTCAGGGTGTGCTCCGCGACGATGTCCAGGATGAGGGCGGCTGACCAGCTGAAGTCACGGCAGCCGTGACCGCGCAGCGTGAGCGGGTTGAAGTACTCGCGGAAGCCCGACACGGACACCGCCCGCATGGTCGCGTCCGCGAGCGTCCTGGCCAGGTCGGGGCGGCGTTCCCGCAGGCCCTGCCAGACCAGCCAGCTCACGTTGACCCAGCTCGGGCCACGCCAGTAGCGGGCCGCCTCGAACTCGGGCGCGTCCATGGCGTAGCTGGGCAACGGGTTGCTCTGCAGCCCGAACCGGTCGATCGCCGTGCCGATCAGCGCGTCGGCGACCTCGGGCGGCAGGCCCGGCAGCAGGAGCGGCGTCAGCCCCGCCACGCTGCTGGAGTCGAGCAGGGTGCCGCTGTGCATGTCGCGGGGCTGGAAGAGCTTGCCGTCGAAGAGGTGCCTCACCATGGCCTTGGTGAGCGCCTCGGCCTCGCGCCGGTGCGGCTCGGGGTCGAGGCCGAGCTCCTCGGCGATGGTGGCCAGCGTGGACTCCGCCGACCCGTACGCGGCGTTGAACAGCGGGTCCTCGACGTGGAACGGTCCTGGCTCGCGGTAGCCGGACTCGCGGTAGGCCTGGGCGATCTCGACGTACTGGACGTAGTCGCGATCGGTGGGCCGCTCGTCGGCGTTGACGCTCTGCAGGTCCCTGCGCACGAACCCGGTCGCGGTGGTCTCCACCGCGGCCAGCGGCAGGTCCCACGCCGGGCTGTTGTCCATGCCGGACTCCCAGGGGTGCACGATCGAGATCAGCCCCTCGTCGGAGCGCCGCTGGTCGCGCAGGAACTCCTGCTGGGCCACCAGCCGGGGGTAGATCCGGCGCAGGAACGCGCGGTCGGGCTCGGCCTGGTACGTCTTCCACGCCGCCAGCGCGTGCACCGGCGGCTGGACGATGCCGGAGGTGCGCACCCCGGAGGGCGCCGCCGTCCGCCAGAAGTCGGAGCTGGGGAAGTACGCGTCTTCGGGCACCTGCGGGTTGAAGACGATGTGCGGCACCCTGCCGTCGTACCACTGGGCCCCGAACAGGCTGAGCAGCTCCGTACGGGCCCTGCGCGGCGACCAGCGGGCGTTGCCGATCGCGATGAAGGCGGAGTCCCAGCTCCACTGGTGGGGGTAGAGGCGACGGGAGGGAACCGTGTAACTGCCGTCCCAGTTGCTGGCCAGGACGCGCACGGCGTCGCGGAGGATCATAGATACTTCCTCACGAATGCTGCGGTTTGGGGAAGAACGATCTCGGGCTCGCCGCGGAGCCTGCACTCCAGGGCGAGGTAGCCGTCGAAGCCGACGGCGTCGAGCGTGGCGAGCTGCGCGCCCCAGTCGAGGTGGCCGGTGCCCGGCTGGTTCCTGTTCGACTCGCTGATCTGCATGTGGGCGAGGTACGGCGCCGCGTCGATCAGCGCACGGCAGGGGTCGTCCTCCTCGATGTTCATGTGGTAGGTGTCGCCGACGATCCTGATGGAGTCCATGGCGCAGTACGAGACGGCCTCGGCCAGGGTGTTGACCATGTGGTTCTCGTACCGGTTGAGCGGCTCCAGCATGATCAGGACGCCGTTGCGGTGCGCGTGCTCGCCGAGGATGCCCAGCGCCTCGGCCAACACCTCGCGGTCCTCCTCGGGGCTGCGCGGCGGCTCGAACGGCGGCAGGCGGCGGGAGAACTGCCCCCAGGAGGCGGGGGTCATGACGCCGACGCCGCCCAGCTCGCCGATGACGGTGAGCTGGGAGCGGAGCTGCTGGATCGCGTCCTTGCGCTTGGCCGGGTCGAAGTCGCCGATGAAGTGCGGCATGTCCACGCAGACCGTCGGCATCTCCACGCCGTCGGCCAGCGCCCGCTTGAGCTCCGTCAGGCGGCCCGCGAAGTGGAAGTCACCCTTGCCGCGCAGCTCGATGGCGTCGAAGCCGGCATCGAGCGCGAACGCGAACTTCTCCTGCAGCGAGCGACCGGGCAGAAGCTGCTCCTGTACGGCGAGCTTCACGTTTACTCCTTGAATTCGAAGACGAGCTGGAGAACCTCGGACTGGTGCTTGTCGAGCAGGTCGAAGGCGTCGGCGGCCGAGTCGACGGACATGACGTGGCTGACGAGCTCGCGGGCGTCGACCTCGCCGCGGTGCACGAGCTCCATGAACGTGAGCTGCAGCCGCTCGACGTCCCAGCGGTGGGCCAGCCAGGAGGCGACGCCGCCGATCTGGGAGGAGACGAGCTGGACCTGGTTGTGGTGGAACTCCTCGCCGAGCCGCAGCCCGACGCCGTCGCCCTGGTAGAACCCGGCGGCCACGACCCGGCCGCCCTTGCGGACGGTGCGGATCGCCTCGTGCAGGCCGAGGTGGCTGCCGCTGAGCTCGATGACGGTGTCGGCGCCGACGACGCGCTTGCGCATGAACTCGGCGACCGAGCCGGAGGCCACGTCGAAGGTCTCGGCCGCGCCGAACTTCCTGGCCAGCTCCAGCCGGTCGGGGATGGCGTCGGTGGCGACCACGCGGGCGCCGCTGAGCACGGCCAGCCGGGTGGCGAGCAGCCCGATGACGCCCTGCCCGAAGATCGCGATCTGGTCGCCGAGGTGCACGTCGGCAGCGTGCACCGCGTTCAGCGCGATCGCGCCGACCCGGGCGAAGACGCCGGTCAGCGGGTCGGCGCCGGGCGGCAGGACGTGGCCGACGAGCTTCTCGGCCGGGAGGACGGCTTCCGCGCGGTGGCCCCAGATGCCCCAGACGAGGCTGCCGACCGGCGGGTCGGCCACATCGGGCGCGGCCTCCACCACCTCGCCTACCTCCTGGTAGCCCCAGCCGCTGAGTGGGTAGGCATGCGTCTGGCCCTCGACGAAGAGCCGACGATCGATGTCCCACTTGCGAGTGAGATAGGGGTTGGTACCGCGGTAGGCGGTGAGTTCGGTGCCCGCTGAGACTCCTGAATAGAGAGTGCGTACTCGCACTGTGCCCGGCTCTAGCTCGGCGGGCGACTCCAGGCTGATGCGGACATGGCCTGGCTCTTCGAAGGTGATGACGCGCATTCCCCACACTTACGCTTTTTGATCATGCAAAAGTCAAAGATTTAGCGTTACTTTGCACACGATAGTTGCGCTCGTAACACTCTTAAGTCTACGACTTCCGTCGGAGGTGACTGATGAAATTGGGGTTTCTGACAGCGTGTCTTCCGGAAAGCGACCTTACCGACATTGCTCGCTGGGCCGCCACCCAGGGCTTCGAGGCTCTGGAAGTGGCCGGCTGGCCGGCACCGGATGACCGAAATCACATCAGAGTGGATCGATTCGACGACGTCGAACGCGAGCGAGTCCGCAGAGTCTTCGCGGAGACCGGACTCACGCTTTCCTCGATCGCCTACTACGAGAACAATCTCCACCCTACGACAGGGAAGGAAGTGAACGCGCACGTCAGACGGTGCATCGACGCCGCCGCGGCGCTCGGCTGCCCCACGGTGGGCACGTTCATCGGCCGCGATCCCGGGCTCACGGTCCGCGAGAACCTCGACAAGGCCACTGACGTCTTCGGGCCGCTCGTCGAGCACGCCCGCGCCAACGGCGTCGAGATCGTCATCGAGAACTGCTTGATGAAAAGCTGGCACCCCGATGGATATCCGGGCAATTTGGCCTACTCGCCCGAACTATGGGAATGGATGTTCACATTGGGCCTCAAGCTCAACTACGACCCTTCCCATCTCGTGGCCCTGGGCATCGATCCGGTAACGGCACTGACCCCGTACATCGCGGGCATCGCACATGTGCAGGCCAAGGACACGCAGTTCCTTCCAGGACGGATCGACCACTACGGCTTCTACGGCCCGATAAGTGGAGAAAAGGGCTGGTATCGCTTCCGCGTGCCGGGGCTCGGGCAAGTGGACTGGACCCGGGTGATCGACGCGCTCTACGAGGGCGGATACGACGGAGTGGTCTCCGTCGAGCACGAGGACCCCGTGTGGAGCGGAAGCACGGAGAGGGTACAGACCGGTCTCGGTATCGCCTACCGCACGTTGCGGCCTCTTGTGCACGGGTAAGGGCGGCATATCCCCAACCAGAGGAGCGTGCCATGCCGACGAAGGTAACCGCCGTCCTCTCTGCCGCCCTGCTGGCCGCCGCCCTGACGGCCTGCTCAGGCGGCGGTGGCGAGCAGTCGTCAACGAGCAACGAGATCACCGTCTGGACCGAGGAGAACCTAGAGGACCGGATGGCCGCGCAGAACGCGATCATCACCGAGTTCACCCAGAAGACCGGGATCAAGGTGAAGCTGGTCGGCGTCGCCGAGGACCAGTTCAGCCAGACCCTCACGGCGGCCGCCGCGGCCGGCGACCTGCCCGACGTGATCGGCGCGCTGCCACTGGCCTCCATCCGCGAGATGGAGGCCAACGAGCTGCTCGACACCGAGACGCCGGGCAAGATCGTCGACCAGCTCGGCCGCGACACGTTCTCACCGCGCGCGCTGGAGCTCGACACCTCCGGCGGGAAGCTGCTCGCGGTGCCCAGCGACGGGTGGGCACAGCTCATCCTCTACCGCAAGGACCTGTTCGAGAAGGCCGGGCTGCAGCCGCCCGACACCTACGAGGCGCTGCAGACGGCGGCGGCCAAGCTGAACACGGGCGGGATCGCCGGCATCACGCTGGCCATCGCGCCGAAGGACTCCTTCACCGCGCAGAGCTTCGAGCACGTGGCGCTGGCCGACAACTGCCAGCTCGTCGACAACTCGGGCAACGTCGCACTCAACTCGCCGCAGTGCGTGAAGTCCTTCGACTTCTACTCCAGCCTGGCGATCAACCACTCCGTCAAGGGCAAGCAGGACGTCGACACCACCAGGGCCACCTACTTCTCCGGCAAGGCGGCCATGATGATCTGGTCGTCGTTCATCCTCGACGAGATGGCCGGGCTGCGTAAGGACGCGCTGCCGAGCTGCCCCGAGTGCCGCGAGGACCCGGAGTGGCTGGCCAAGAACACCGGCGTGGTCACGGCGCTGAAGGGGCCCGACGGGAGCGCGCCCGCCCAGTACGGCGAGATCGTCTCCTGGGCGATCACCGCCGACGCCGCCAAGGACCCCGCCGCCAAGTTCGTCACGTACATGATGAACGAGGGCTACGTGCGCTGGCTCGGCATGGCGCCCGAGGGCAAGTTCCCCACCCGCAAGGGCTTCGAGGAGCAGTGGACCAAGCTGCCGGCCGGCGTCGACACCAAGAAGCCGCTGGCCGACATCTACCCGCCCGAGGTGCTCGACGCGCTGCGCTCCAGCCCCGACACCTTCGCCCGCTGGGGCATCGCCCAGGGCCAGGGCAAGCTGGTCGGCGCCACGATGGGCGAGTTGCCCGTGCCCAAGGCGCTGAGCGGGATCGTCGACGGCACGCTGACCCCCGAGCAGGCCGCCCAGCAGGCCCAGAAGGATGTGGAGGCCATCAAGCGCGGGATCAGGCAGTGACCGGGCAGAGCGCGCCGCCACGTCCCCGGCGGGCGGCGCCACCTCCGCAGCGCAAGCGGCGCGGGCGCACGCTGCGGGAGCAGGAGGCGCGGGCCGGGCTCCTGCTCATCTCCCCCACGCTGATCATCACGCTCGTCGTGGTGGTGCTGCCGCTGATGTGGGCGATCATGCTGGCGTTCCAGAGCGTGCGGCTGATCAACATCCGCCGGTCCGGCGTCTTCGGCAACTACACGCTGGAGAACTTCGGCTACGTCATCTCCGAGCCGGGCTTCTGGACGTCCCTGGCCAACACGCTCGTCTACACCGTGGCGGGCACGGGCCTGTCGATCGTGCTCGGGCTGGTGGCCGCGCTGGCGCTGCGGCAGCGGTTCGCGGGCCGGACCCTCATCAGGGCCTCCATCCTGATCCCGTACGTGGCGCCGGTCGTGGCCGTGACGTTCCTGTGGGAGACGATGCTCAACCCGCAGTACGGCCTCGTCAACACCTGGCTGAGCGAGCCGATCGCGTTCCTCACCCAGGCCCAGGGCGACTTCCTCGGCTTCAAGATCCCGGTGGCGCTGCTGACGGTGATCCTGTTCGAGGCGTGGCGGTACTTCCCGTTCGCGTTCCTGTTCATCCTGGCCAGGCTGCAGGCCATGCCCGCGGACCTGGAGGAGGCCGCGGTGGTGGACGGGGCCGCGCCGACCCAGCTCTTCCGCCACGTGATCCTGCCGCAACTGTGGTCGGTGATCGCGCTGCTGGCGGTGCTGCGGTTCGTGTTCACCTTCACCAAGTTCGACGACGTCTACCTGCTGACCGGCGGCGGAGCCGGCACCGAGGTGGTCAGCGTGCGGGTCTACAACTTCCTGACCTCGCGCGACGACATCGGCGCCGCTGCGGCGCAGGCGATCGTGCTGGCGGTCTTCCTGGTCGTCTTCCTGATCATCTACCTGAGGTTCTTCTCCGGGGGTGAACGTGAGCAGAGATAGGTTCGAGCGCGGGCTGTTCGCGCTGCTCAAGCCGCTGGTGATCGCGTTCCTCTTCCTGATCACCGCGTTCCCGTTCCTCTACATGGTGATGTTGTCGGTACGCGACATCCAGGAGCTCATCCTGGAGCCGGGCTCGCTCTGGCCCGACGCCATCACCCTCGACACCTACGTGAACGTGCTGACCAGGCAGGGCTTCCTGACCTTCCTCAAGAACAGCGCGATCATCTCGATCGCCTCCGTGGCGGTCACGCTGCTGATCTCGATCCCCGGCGCGTACGCGGTCGCGCGGCTGCGCTTCTTCGGCCGCCGCCAGGTGCACTTCCTCTTCCTGGCGGTGTACCTGTTCCCGGCGATCGTGCTGGCCATCCCGCTGTTCGTGCTCTTCACCATGATCGGGCTGCGTGGGTCGCTGATCGGACTGATCCTCGTGTATATCGCGCAAACCGTGCCCGTCACGGTATACATGCTCCGCAACTACTTCGAGACCGTGCCGCAAAGCGTGGAGGAAGCGGCGGCGATCGACGGGTGCACGAGGTTGTCGACCATCTGGCGCGTGGTGCTGCCGCTGTCCAAGCCGGCGCTGATGGCCACCGGCCTCTACGCCTTCATGATCGCCTGGAACGAGTTCCTGTTCGCCCTGCTCTTCCTGGTGGAGAGGCGGGAGAGCTGGACCGTTTCCCTGGGGCTCTCTCAGCTCGCGGGAAGCATAGAGATCCCGACGACGGTCCTGATGGCAGGATCGGTGGTGCTCACGCTGCCCATCGTGATCGTGTTCTTCGCCAGCGAGCGCCTGCTGACGGAGGGCCTCACCGCAGGAGCGGAGAAGGGATGAACCATGCTGACGGCAGGCCAGGTCCTCCAGCTCATTCGCGATGGCTCCTGCCGGACGCGCAAGGAACTGATCGAGCTGACCGGCCTGTCCCGATCGACGATCACCGACCGGGTCGACCGGCTCATCGACGCCGGCTACATCCATGAGTCCGGCGTCGGCACCTCCGGGGGCGGGCGACCGCCCTCGGTGCTCGACGTGGACGCCACCCAGCGCCTGATGCTGGTGGCCGACCTGGGCGCCACCCATGCCAGGGTGGCGCTCACCGACCTCGCCGCCCGGCCCATCGCCGAGGAGAGCACCGAGATGCGCATCGAGCTCGGCCCCGACGCCGTGCTGTCCTGGGTGCGCGAGGCGTTCCAGCGCATGCTGGACCGGGTCGGGCGGCCGGCCGGCGAGGTGTGCGGGATCGGCCTCGACCTGCCCGGCTCGGTGGACCACACGACCGGGCGGGTGATCAGGTCGTTCCTGATGCCCGGCTGGGACGACCACCCGGTGCGCGAGGCCATCGGCACCACCTTCGACGTGCCCATCCTGGTGGAGAACGACGCGAACGCGATGGCGCTCGGCGAGTGGTGGTCGTTCTGGCGCGACACCGACTCGCTCGTCCTCATCAAGGTCTCCACCGGCATCGGCACCGGCATCATCCTCGACGGGCAGATCTACCGCGGCGTCGAGGAGGCCGCGGGCAACATCGGGCACGTACGGCTGCGCGAGACCGACGACCGGGTCTGCACCTGCGGCTCGCGCGGCTGCGTGGCCTCACTCGCCAGCGGCCACGCCCTGGCCACCGACCTGGGCGTGGCCTCCAGCCGCGACGTGGTCAGGCTCGTGCAGGCCGGCGATCCTGGCGCCATCGCCGGCGTCCAGGAAGCCGGGCGCACGCTGGGCGTCGTGCTGGCCACCGCGGTCAGCCTGCTCAACCCCGGCGTGCTGGTGCTGGCCGGCGACATGGCCGAGACCAGGGAGCACTACCTCACGGGCATCAGGGAGATCGTCTACCGGCGCAGCCTGCCGTACACGACCCGGAACCTGGAGATCGTCACCACCTCGCTCGGGGACCGGGCCGGGATCGTCGGGATGGCGGTGATCGTCATGGAGCACGTGCTCTCCCCCGCCTCCGTGGACGCCGCCCTGGCCGACAAGGCGAACGCGGTCAACTGAGCGCGGTCGGCTCGTCGGCGGGGCGCTCAGTCAGCCTCCTTGGCCGGAGCGCGCAGTCGCTTCCTCGGCCGGAGCGCGCAGTCGCTTCCTCGGCCGGGCGCGCAGTCGCTCCTCGGCCGGAGCGCGCAGTCGGCTCGTCGGCCGGGGCGAGCGCGGTCAAGCGAGTGCGGCGCGCAGGAGGGCGGGCGCCTCGACGAGCGAGGGGCCGTACCAGGTGAGCAGCCGCCCGCTCACCGGCGCGCACCGCAGGCCGGGGAAGGACTCGGGGCCGTCGTCCCGGCTGAACGCGTACGGCTCGTCGGGCAGGACGACCAGGTCGGGGCGCCGCTCGTTCAGCTCGGCGAGCGGGATCCTCGGGTAGCGCTCCGGATGGCCGGCGTACAGGTTGTCCACGCCGAGGCGCCTCAGCACGTCCCCCGTGAACGTGTCGCGGCCCGCCACCATCCACGGCCGCCGCCAGATCGGCACGACCGCCGTCCGTCTCGGCCCGTCGAAGGGCGCGCGCCACGCCTCCCGCGCCCGCCCCAGCCACCCGGGCGGCTCCGTACGGCAGGCGACCGCGAACATGCGCTCCAGCGAGGCGAACGCCTCCTCCACCGTCTCGATCCGCGTCACCCACACCGGGACGCCCGCCGCGCGCAGCGCCTCGATGTCGGGCGGCCGGTTCTCCTCGGCGTTGGCCAGCACCACGTCGGGGGCCAGCCGCCTGATCGCGTCGAGGTCGGGGTTCTTGGTGCCCCTGACCCTGGCCACGTCGAGGCCCGCCGGGTGGGAGCACCAGTCGGTCGCCCCGACCAGCGCCCCGGGCAGGGTCGCCGCCACCGACTCGGTCAGCGACGGCACCAGGGAGACGATCCGCCCCACCGTCTCGGGAATCCGCACGCTCGCACCGGTGTCATCCACACCCGCCAGCCTATGATGATCGTTTGTCGGTGGTTGGCCGTAGACTTCCACCCAAAGATCGTTTACTCGTGATCGGGGGGCGAGGGTTGCAGCGGGAGTCGCTCGGCTTCGATCCGAAAACACCCAGCGTGGCCAGGCTCTACGACTACTACCTGGGCGGCAAGGACCACTTCCCGGCCGACCGCGAAGCGGCGGAGCGCGTCCTGGAGGTCGCTCCCGAGCTGCGGGCTGCGGCGCGGGCCAACCGCTCGTTCCTCGGCCGGGCGGTGCGCTTCCTCGCCGCGTCCGGCATCGACCAGTTCCTCGACATCGGCACGGGGCTGCCCGCCCGCGGCAACGTGCACGAGGTGGCCCCGTCTGCGCGGGTGGTCTACGTCGACCACGACCCGGTCGTGCTCGTGCACGCCAGGGCGCTGCTGGCAGGGCAGGGCGAGACCACCGTGGTCAGGGGCGACCTGCGCGAGCCCGCCGCGCTGCTGAAGGACCCCGACCTGCTGCGGGCCCTCGACCTCGACCGGCCGGTGGGCGTGCTGCTGACGGCGGTCCTGCACTACGTCGCCGACGCCGACGACCCCGAGGCGATCGTCGCCACGCTGCGCGACGCCCTCGCCCCCGGCAGCCACCTGGTCCTGTCGCACGGCACCAGCGACGCCAGAGCCGCCGTCGTCGAGCGGGCCACCGAGGTCTACCTCGGCGCCGACACGCCGCTCACGTTGCGCGGGCGGGAGCGCATCGGGAGGCTGTTCCAGGGGTTCGAGCTGGTCCGGCCCGGCCTCGTCTGGCTGCCGGAATGGCGTCCCGAGCAGGCCGACCTGATCGACTTCCGCGACGGCCCCGAGTCGTCGCTGACCCTGTGCGGCGTGGGCAGGAAGGTCTGAAGTCGTGGAGATCGGGCTGGCCGTGCCGCAGTACGGCAGGTTCGCGCAGTTGTCCAGCGTGCTGCGGGTGGCGCGCGAGGCCGAGTCGGCGGGCTTCCACAGCCTGTGGGCCGGCGACAGGCTGCTCACCCCGCTGGAGCCGAAGGACCGCTACCCCGGCGGCGACGGCACCGTCCCGGAGGCGCACCGGGTGTTCCTCGACCCGTTCGCGGTGCTGTCGGTCGCCGCGTCGGTCACCTCGACCCTGCGGCTGGGCACCAGCGCGCTCAACGCCTGCTGGTACGCCCCGGCCGTCCTGGCGCGGTCGCTCACCACGATCGACCACCTCAGCGGCGGGCGGCTCGACGCCGGCCTCGGGCTGGGCTGGTCCTCCGACGAGTACGCCGCCGCCGGCGTGCCCTGGGAAGGCCGGGCCCGGCGCTACGAGGCGACGCTCGACGCCCTGGAGGCGATCTGGACCACCGACCCGGTGTCGTACGAGCACGAGCTGTGGACGATCGCGCCGAGCCACATCGAGCCCAAACCGGCCCGGCGCCCGCCGCTCTACCTGGCGGGCTTCACCGAGCCGGCGCTGCGCCGCATCGGGCGCAGGGCCGACGGCTGGCTGACCGCCGCGCTGCCGATCCCCGCGCTGACGTCGATGTGGCGGACGGTGTGCCGCGCCGCCGAGCACGCCGGCCGCGACCCCGCCGGCCTGCGCATGGTCCTGCGCGTCAACCCCATGGTCACCGAGGACGGCACGCCGCCGAGAAGCGGCACCGTCGCCGGGATCGCCGCCTACCTCGCCACCGCGGCCGAGGCCGGGGTGCACGAGGTGATCCTCGACCTCCAGCACACCGCCACGGACGACCGGCACCTGCTCGACCTGGCGGCAGCCTTCCACGCGGAACTGAGCGGCCTCACCTGAGCGGCCGATCACCCGGGCGGCCGGATGCGGCCCACCTGAGCGGCCGATCACCCGGACGACGGATGCGGCTCACCTGGTCAGCGGCTCACCCGAACGGCCGGATGCGGCCCACCTGAGCGGCCGATCACCCGGACGACGGATGCGGCTCACCTGGTCAGCGGCTCACCCGAACGGCCGGATGCGGCCCACTTGAGCGGTCGATCGCCTGGACGGCGGGTGGGGCTTACTTGAGTGCGGACAGCGCGCCCTCGTAGTCGGGCTCCTGCGTGATCTCCGGCACCAGCTCGGAGTAGACCACGTTGTTGTCGGCGTCCAGCACGACCACGGCTCGCGCGGCCAGCCCGGCCAGCGGCCCCGACTCCTGGGAGACGCCGTAGTCGGCGAGGAACTCACGACCGCGCATGAGCGACAGCGTGGTGACGTTCTCCAGGCCCTCGGCGCCGCAGAACCGCTTCTGGGCGAAGGGCAGGTCGGCCGAGATGCACAGCACCGCCACCTCGGGGTGCTCGGCGGCGACCTCGTTGAAGCGGCGCACGGAGGCCGCGCACACGCCGGTGTCGACGCTCGGGAAGATGTTGAGGACCTTCGTCTTCTGGCCGAAGTCCTCCAGCGTGCGTTCCGCCAGGTCGGCGCCCACCAGCTTGAACGCGGGAGCGCTGTCGCCGGGCTTCGGGAAGGTGCCGGCCACGGTGATGGGGTTGCCCTTGAAGGTGACGGACATGGAAAGCCTCCTGATAACGATGTTCTCCCAGCATCGTGATCCTATCGGCGTCCCCATCGGGCCCGGTCGTGGCGGGCCGCACTCCCGTCAGGGCTGGGCTGTGGCGGGCGGCGTGCCGATCGCGCTAGCCCGTCAGGCCCAGTCGTGGCGGGCCGCGTGCCAGCCGAGCTGGACGCGGGTGCGTACGCCCGCCAGATCCATCAGCGCGCGCAGGCGCCGCTGGAGCGTGCGCAGCGACAGGTCGAGCTGGCCGGCCACGGCCTCGTCCGTCAAGCCCGACAGCAGCAGCGCGAGGATCTTCCTGTCCAGCTCGCCGATCTCCGGCTCGTGCGACTCCCGCAGCTCGCCCAGCGCGTCCGCTCGCAGCGGGTAGGCGCGCTGCCACACCGCCTCGAACAGCGCCTCCACCCCGGTCAGCAGGCCGCTGCGGTGCAGCAGCACAGCCGCGGGCTCGCCGCCCGGCTCGGTGGTCAGCGGGACCAGCGCCAGCTCCGAGTCGGCCATCATCAGCTTGATCGGCAGCTTGTCGGCCACCTTGACCTGCACGCCCTTGCGGACCGAGGCCACGATGCCGGCGACCGCGCCCGGCGTGGCCAGCACCTCGCGCTCGATCGCCACCTGGTACTCGACCCCACGGTCCACGCCCCGGTCCTCGGCGGTGTTGTCGCTGGGCGGGACGGCCACGAAGGGCGCCGTGGAGAACGAGCGGACGCGTTCGCGGGCGGCCCACTGGATCTGCAGGAAACGCTGTCTCACTGCCTCCACCCCTGTGACGACCTCGATCAGGTCGCCGACTGCGCGGCCGGCGGCGGCCATCCGGTGCTGCTCGGCCAGCGCCACGATCGCCAGCTCCGCCGTGCGCAGCTCCTCCCTGCGCGCGGTGAGCAGGCCGCCCAGCGCCACGGACGGCGGGGCGGCGGCGTATCGGTCGCCGTGGCGATCCGCGCCGCCGTCCGCGCGGTGGCCCTCGCGACCGTCCGCGCGCCGGTCCGCCTGGCCGCCCGCCTGCCTGCCCGAACGGCCGTCTGCGCGGCGGTCCGTGTCGCGGTCCGGGCGTCCGTCCGGATGGCTGCCCGGGCGGCGGTCCCGGTGGCCGTCCGCACGGCGATCCGCGTGGCGGTCGGGGTGGCCGTCCGTGCGGCGGTCCGGGTGGCGGTCGGGGTGGCCGTCCGTGCGGCGGTGCGGGTGGACGTCGGCGTGGCGGTCCAGATGGCCGTCCGTGTGGCGGTTCGCGTGGACGTCCGCGTGGACGTCGGGGCGGTGGTCGGGGTGGCGGGAGACCAGGCCGCGGCTGGTCAGGGTGGTGAGGTCGGTTTCGATCGCGGTGGGGGGACGGCCGAGGGTGGTGGCGAGGTCGGACACGGAGCGGGGCGCGTCCACGAGCAGGCGGTAGACGGCTTCCTCGCCCGCCGTGAGCCCCAGCGCCTCCAGCACGGTGCCCGTCTCCCTCTGCTCGCCCGGATCGCCGACCAGTATGGGAGAGAAAATGGGGCCAAAGGCGACATAGCCGTCTTCGGCCCCGAATCGTGACTGCACGGTTATCTAGCTCACAAGAGCCCGGATGATCTCCTGGCTCACCGTGTTCCCCTTGCCGTCCGAGGCGGTGGCCTTCAAGGACAGGGAGCCGCCGCGGACGGCGGTCGTCCACGCGCCCTTGCCCGTCGGCACGAGCACGGCGGGCTGCCACGTCGCGCCGTCGTCGTAGGAGACCGACAGCGTGGCCTTGTTCGCCCGGCTCGGCGAGTCCAGCCACTCCTGGGTGGTCGCCGACAGGCCGATCCGGACGATCGGGCCGATCACCTTGACGTCGTAGTCGAGCTGCATCATCGGGATGTCCACCTGGTACGGACCCTCAGGGTCGACGGGGGCCGAGGTGAAGTTCCACTCGGTGTGGGTGCGGGTGGAGGTGCGCCAGCGCCCGGCGTCCCTGTTGACGTCGAGCGTCAGCCGGTACGGCGCCGCCTCCTCGGGCAGCCCGTCCCAGACGGCCATGGCGCGCCCCGCCGACTTCCTGATCAGCTTGTCGCCCTGGTAGAGCGCGATCGACATGTTCGCGTACTCGTCGCCGCCGCCACCGGAGTGTCCCGGCGTGCCGTCGGCCAGCGGCGGGATGTTGAACTGCATGCCGTTGCCCTGATCGCGGAACGGCCCCCAGTACTCGGTGCTCAGCCGCGGCCGGACGATCGGGGCGAACCACTCATGCGTGACCTTCTGCCCCGCCCGGTAGGTCTGCGGCTTCTGCCGCATCTCCCAGTCGTCGGCGCCGCCGATGAAGTGGTTCTCGTACCAGCGGTAACCGGATCCGGTCGTGACCCATTCGGTGCGCTCGGCGGGGAATTGCTCGCGTTCCTGGAAGCCGAAGGCGGGCCCCCAGCCGTCCACCAGGTTGTAGCGGAAGCCGCCGCCCTCCTGGCCGGTGGTGGCGCCCCGGTACACGCCGCGGATCTCGGCCAGGCCACGGGCGCGGTAGGTCAGGTCGCGGTCGGGGACGGCGCCCCGGTGCAGGTCCACCAGGTCGTACAGGTAGGAGGCGTAGGTGCGCTGTCGCACCACGGCGAGCTTGCCCGCCAGTCCGGCGCCCTCGTCGCGGGTGACGAGCACGATCGGGATCGGCAGGCCCTCGCCGTAGCTCTCGTACAGGCGTCCGGGCGCGTCGTTGACGACCACCAGCAGCTTGGCGCCGGCCGCGACGGCCTGCTTGGCGCGCTCCTCGGCGGTGACCTCGGCGCTGCGGGTGACGATCACGGCCTTGCCCCTGGCGTCCACGCCCGCGTAATCCTGCGCGGCGCCCTTGCCCGCGCTCACGGTGCGCAGCAGCGAGCGGCCGTCGGTGAGGGTGCCGCCGCCCTGCGCGGTGGTGATCAGCGGGGCGCGTCCCGGGACGTCGAGCGTGAGGTTGGGCTCGCCGGCGCGCCAGCGGGTCAGGTAGTCGAACGTGCCCTTGGTGACCCGCTCGGTGGGCGAGACGTAGACGCTGTCGTACCAGATGGGCAGCACGTAGCCGAGCCTGATCGGGCGGTCCTGGCCCGGGATCGTCCTGGCGAAGTCGAGCTGGGTCTGCCGCCGCTCGGCGAGCTGCGGCGTGCTGACGCTCAGCGGCCTGGCCTCGCTCGCGTCGAGCACGACCTCCTTGTTCCCGTCGAGGACGGTCTCGGGGTCGATCAGCAGGGCCATGCCGCGGGCGTCGGCGCGCTGCCCGGCCACCTCCAGCAGCGAGTACGCCACGTAGGTGTCCGGCGGCAGGCGCAGCACGCGCTCGCCGTCCACGTCGTACGGGATCATGTCGCCGTTGAACGCGGCCAGCACCACGCGTCCGGCGGCGGGCTCGCCGTCGCGGTCGCGTAGCTTCAGCGTCAGGTCGTACAGCTCGCGCTCCTTGACCGCGCCGAACGCGGTGCGCACGGACGTCTCCCCCGCCGTGGCGGTGACCAGCCCGGACGCCTTCGTGCCCGGCTCCAGCCCCGCCGGGTCGATGCTCAGCGTGACGTCGGCGGTGCCGTGGGCGGGCACCGTGACCTGCGGCGCCGACAGGGTGGCCGCGGTGGAGCCGCTGACCGCCAGGTCGAGCGTGACGGCGGCGTCGCCGTCGTTGCGGTAGGTGATCGTCCGGTCGGTTC
The DNA here is from genome assembly GCF_039531895.1 of Nonomuraea monospora. Taxonomy (NCBI): domain Bacteria; kingdom Bacillati; phylum Actinomycetota; class Actinomycetes; order Streptosporangiales; family Streptosporangiaceae; genus Nonomuraea; species Nonomuraea monospora. The sequence goes on along the minus strand of NZ_BAAAQX010000003.1, from coordinate 152,395 downwards.
TCGGGTCGCCGCCGGCGTGCGGCCAGTCGTAGAACGCGGTGGGCACCGAGCCCGTCGCGGTCACCGCAGCCCGCACGGCCGCCGCCACGTCGAGGCGGCCCGTGCCCTGCTCGAACGGCGTGTACGGCACCGCCTTGGCGGAGCTCATGAGCGCGTCCTTGAGCCGCTGCCCGGTCCAGTCGGGGTGCCGCTGGAGCAGGATGGCCGCCGCGCCCGCGACGTGCGGGGTGGCCATGGAGGTGCCGTCCAGCTTCCAGTACGGCCCGTCCGCCTCGGTGTTGTACGACGAGTGCGCCGCGTTGATCGCGACCCCGGGCGCGGAGATGTCGGGCTTGAGGCCGTAGGTCCGGTCGAGCGGCCCCATGCTGGAGAACGCGGCCCGCCTGTCGGACTTGTCCACCGCGCCCACGGTCAGCGCCGAGGCCGCGGAGCCTGGCGCGCCGATCGTGCCCTCGCCGTAGCTGTTGCCCGCGGCGATCACGAACAGCGTGCCGTGCTGCGCCGACAGGGTGTCCACGGCCTGTGCCATGGGGTCGGCGCCGCCGTCGGGCAGGCCGCTGCCCAGGCTCATGCTGACGACCTCGGCCCTGGCCGCCGCCCACTCCATGCCCGCGATGATCCACGAGTCCTGGCCGTAGCCGTCGTCGCCGAGCACCTTGCCGATCAGCAGCTCGGCGCCGGGGGCGACGCCCTTGTTGTCGCCGTTCGACGCGGCGCCGGTGCCCGCCACCGTGGAGGCCACGTGGGTGCCGTGGCCGTTGACGTCCTTGACCTCCTCGCCCGGCACGAAGCTGGCGGACTCGGCGATGCGGCCCTTGAGGTCGGGGTGGGTGTCGTCCACGCCGGTGTCGAGCACGGCGACCTTGACGCCGGCGCCGTCGAGCCCGGCCGCCCACGCCTGCGGGGCGCCGACCTGCGGGACGCTCTCCTTGAGCGCGACCCTGGCCTTGCCGTCCAGCCACACCTTGGCCGGGCCGGAGCGGGCCGCCGCGGCCGTGCCGAGCGAGTTCCAGAACGGGCGCGGGTCCGCGCCGAGCCGCAGGGCCGCGCCCTTGACGCTGGGCAGCGCCCGGACGACCTGCGCGCCGGTCGCCGAGCGCGGCGTGGCGCCCGGGTAGGAGACGATCACCGGCGGGGTGCCGCGGTAGCCCATCTCGGCCAGCGCGGTGACGTTGAACAGCCGCCGGTCGAGCCGGTCGGCCGCGAGCAGCGGCACGGCCTCGTCGGGCAGCACGTACAGGTCGCCGCCTGACTGCTGGATCTGGACGCCGCCCTGGGCGTCGGCCGGGCGGTCCACGGTGACGGTGTCCTGGTCGCCTGGGCCGTCCACGTAGTGGACCCGGTGGCCGGTGATGAGGGTGATCTCCGTGTCCTGCGGGGTCCGCGCGGGTGTCCGGGTGTCCGCGTGCGCCGCTAAGGGCACCGACAGGCCGGTCGCCGCCAGCGCCGCCGCCAGGACGCCGGTGAGGGTTCTGGGAGTGAGGGGCATGAACCGGATTCCACCGGTTCGGCTGATCGGCGGGGAAGGTCATCGGGCTGGCGAATACCCGCCTTGACACAACCCCGCCATCATTCGTCCATCAGACGTTGCGCCGGTACTGACCGCCCGCCTCGAACAGGGCGTCGGTGATCTGGCCGAGCGAGCAGTGGCGGGCCGCCTCCATCAGCACCGCGAACGCGTTCCCGTCCGACATCGCCGCCTCCCGCAACCGCGCCAGGTGGGCGGGCGCCTCGGAGCGGTTGCGCTCGTGGAAGTCGCGCAGCCGCCGCAGTTGCGACTGCTTCTCCTGCTCGGTGCCCCTGGCCAGCTCCAGCTTGTGCGGCTCGGGCTCGTCGCTGTCCTTGGTGAACGTGTTCACGCCGACGATGGGCAGCGAGCCGTCGTGCTTGCGCATCTCGTACAGCATGGACTCGTCCTGGATCTTGCCGCGCTGGTAGCCGGTCTCCATCGCGCCGAGCACGCCGCCCCGGTCCGACAGCCGCTCGAACTCGCTCAGCACCGCCTCCTCCACCAGGTCGGTCAGCTCCTCGACGATGAACGCGCCCTGCAACGGGTTCTCGTTCCTGGCCAGGCCCCACTCGCGGTTGATGATGAGCTGGATGGCCATGGCGCGGCGCACCGAGTCGGCCGACGGGGTGGTCACGGCCTCGTCGAAGGCGTTGGTGTGCAGGCTGTTGCAGTTGTCGTAGACGGCGATGAGGGCCTGGAGGGTGGTGCGGATGTCGTTGAAGTTCATCTCCTGGGCGTGCAGGGAGCGGCCCGAGGTCTGGATGTGGTACTTCAGCTTCTGCGAGCGCTCGCCCGCGCCGTAGCGCTCGCGCATCGCCACCGCCCAGATGCGGCGGGCGACCCGGCCGAGCACGCTGTACTCGGGGTCCATGCCGTTGGAGAAGAAGAACGACAGGTTGGGCGCGAAGTCGTCGATCCGCATGCCTCTGGCCAGGTACGCCTCCACGTACGTGAAGCCGTTGGCCAGGGTGAAGGCGAGCTGGCTGATCGGGTTGGCCCCGGCCTCGGCGATGTGGTAGCCGGAGATGGAGACCGAGTAGAAGTTCCTGACGCCGTTCTCGATGAACCACTGCTGGATGTCGGCCATCATCCGCAGGGAGAACTCGGTGGAGAAGATGCAGGTGTTCTGCCCCTGGTCCTCCTTGAGGATGTCGGCCTGGACGGTGCCCCTGACCGTGGCGAGGGTGCGGGCGCGCAGTTCGAGGTCCTCCTCCGCGCCGGGGTCGCGGCCGTGCTCGGCGCGGAAGCGGTCCCTGGCCTGGTCGACGGCGGCGTTGAGGTAGAAGGCCAGGATGGTCGGGGCCGGGCCGTTGATCGTCATGGACACCGACGTGTTGGGCGCCGACAGGTCGAACCCGTCGTAGAGCACCTTCATGTCGTCGAGCGTCGCGATCGAAACCCCCGAAGTGCCGACTTTTCCGTAAATGTCGGGGCGGACGTCGGGGTCGTGGCCGTACAGCGTCACCGAGTCGAACGCCGTGGACAGCCGGGTCGCGGGCTGCCCCTGCGACAGCAGCTTGAACCGCCTGTTCGTACGGAACGGGTCGCCCTCCCCGGCGAACATCCTGGTCGGGTCCTCGTCGTCGCGCTTGAACGGGAACACCCCGGCGGTGAACGGGAACGTGCCCGGCAGGTTCTCACTCCTGAGGAAGCGCAGCAGGTCGCCGTGGTCGCTGTAGCGGGGCAGCGCCACCCTCGGGATGCGGTTGCCGGAGAGCGTCTCGCGCCAGAGCGGGGTGTGGATCTCGCGGTCGCGTACCTTCACCACCAGCTCGTCGGCGGTGTAGCGCTCCTTGACGGCGGGCCAGCCGTCGATCAGGGCGCGGCTCTCCTCCGACAGCTCCCGCCCGGCCCGCTCGATCTCCCGCTCCCCCTCTTCTGTCAGCAGGTCACGGACGGCGGCGAGCTGCTGGCGGCGGCGCGCCACCTCGGCCTGGGCGAGCGTCTCGGCGTGGTAGCCGCGCACGGTCTCGGCGATGTCGGCCAGGTAGCGGGACCGGGCGGGCGGCACGATCGCGGCCGACGCCTTGGACGTGCGCCCCTCGACCGCCGCAAGCAGCCCGGAGCCATCGGCGCCGGTCGGGAGCAGCGGCTTGAGGTGGTGGTAGAGCGCGGTGACGCCGGCGTCGTTGTAGCGGGCGGCGATCGTCCCGAAGACCGGCATGTCACCGGGCGAGGCGCCGAACGCCTCGCGGTTGCGGACGAGCTGGCGGCTCACGTCCCGCAGGGCGTCCTCCGCGCCGCGCCGCTCGAACTTGTTGATCACGACGGCCTCGGCGAAGTCCAGCATGTCGATCTTCTCGAGCTGGGACGCCGCGCCGAACTCCGGCGTCATCACGTAGATCGGCACGTCCACGTGCGGCACGATGCCCGCGTCGCCCTGGCCGATGCCGGGCGTCTCCACGATCACCAGGTCGTGGCCGGCGGCGCGGCAGGCGGTGATCACGTCGTCGAGGCAGGCGGGCACCTCGTTGGGCGCGCCCCTGGTGGCCAGGGAGCGGAAGTAGGTCTGGGCGCTCAGGCTGTTCATCCTGATGCGGTCGCCGAGCAGGGCTCCGCCGCCGCGCCTGCGGGTGGGGTCGATGGCGATGATCGCGATGCGCAGCTTGTCGTCGTTGTCGACGCGGAAGCGGCGGACCAGCTCGTCGGTGAGCGAGGACTTGCCTGAGCCGCCCGTACCGGTGATGCCGAGCACGGGAGCCTGCCTGCCCGCCGCGCGCAGGCCCTCGACCAGGCCCTCGGGGGCGCGGCCCGACTCGATCAGGGTGATCGCGCGGGCCAGCGCGGCCTGGTCGCCGGAGACGACGGCCTCGACCGGCGGCGGGTCGCCCAGCTCGGCGTCGCAGTCCTCGATCAGCTTGTTGATCATGCCGGGCAGGCCGTAACGCTGGCCGTCCTCGGGCGAGAAGATGCGGGTGACGCCGCGCGAGTGCAGCAGCTCGATCTCCTCGGGGACGATCACTCCCCCGCCGCCGCCGTACACCTTGACGTGCCCCGCGCCGCGCTCGCGCAGCAGCTCCACCAGGTAGGAGAAGAACTCGACGTGGCCGCCCTGGTAGGAGCTGATCGCGACGCCCTGGACGTCCTCCTGGATGGCGGCCGTGACGATCTCGTCGACCGAACGGTTGTGCCCGAGATGGATGACCTCGGCCCCCTGGGACTGGAGGATGCGCCGCATGATGTTGATCGCCGCGTCGTGCCCGTCGAACAGGGCCGCGGCGGTCACGAAGCGTACTGGGTGAACCGGGACGTGCACGCCTGATCACTCCTTCGTGGAGGCCTCTCCTTCCGAAGATACTAGGACGTCCTACTATTTCCCAAGAGCGTCGGGGTAGAGGGGTGTGCAGGGGGGTGACGCCGATGCGCGCGCTGACGTTCGTGCCGGGGGAGAAGGGCACGCTCGACGTGGAAGAACTACCGGACCCTGAACCACAGCGGGGCGAGTTGCTGGTCGAGGGACTCGCCCTGGGGATCTGCGGGACCGATCGGGAGCTGGACGAGGCCGAGTACGGGTGGCCGCCGCCAGGCAAGGACCGCATGGTCATCGGCCACGAGTCGCTCGGCCGGGTGCTGGAGTCGCCGGACGGCTCCGCGTTCTCACCAGGTGACCTGGTGGTGGGGGTGGTCCGCCGGCCCGACCCGGAGCCGTGCGGGGCCTGCAAGCACGGCGAGTTCGACATGTGCCGCAACGGCCGGTACACCGAGCGGGGCATCAAGGAGATCGACGGGTACGGCAGCCAGAAGTGGACCGTCGAGGCCGCCTACGCGGTGCGGCTCGACCCGGCGCTGGCCGACGTCGGCGTGCTGGTCGAGCCCGCGTCCGTGGTCGCCAAGGGCTGGGAGCAGATCGAGCGGATCGGCTCGCGGGCCTGGTTCGAGCCGCACACGCTGCTGGTCACGGGGGCCGGGCCGATCGGGCTGCTGGCGGCGCTGCTGGGGCGGCAGCGCGGCATGGAGGTGCACGTGCTCGACCGCGCGCCGCGCGGCTTCAAGTCGGACCTGGTCGAGGCGCTGGGCGGGACCTATCACTCGGGCTCGTCCCTGGAGTCGTTCGCCGACGCCAAGCCGGACATCATCATCGAGTGCACGGGGGCGGGGCAGCTCGTCATCGACTCCATGATCACCACGGCGGCGACGGGGATCGTGTGCCTGTGCGGGCTCGCGCCGGGCGGGCGTACGCACCGGGTGGACGCGGGGGTCATCAACCGGGACGTGGTCCTGGAGAACGACGTCATCTTCGGCACCGTCAACGCCAACCTGCGCCACTTCCGCGACGCCGCGGCGGCGCTGGCGGCGGCGGATCGGGGGTGGCTGGAGCGGCTGATCACGCGGCGGGTTCCGCTGTCGAGCGCGCTGGAGGCGTTCCAGCCCGCCGAGAACGACGTCAAGGTGGTCATCGACCTGACGGCGTGAGCATCAGCTCGGGTCGTAGGGTTTGCGCCTCTTGGGGGTGGGGTGCGGCTTCGAGGAGGCGGGACCGGCCCCCGCCGGCACACGGGCCTTCCCGGCGGCGGCACGCGGCTTGGGCTCCTGCTCGGCCGCGTCCGCGAACGGGTTGCGGGGCGACGGCACCCTGGGCCCGGCCGGAGGGCCGGTGCGCTCGCCGCGCCAAGGCAGCCACGCCAGCCGCCGATGGGTGCCCCGGCGGCGCCCGGTGACGCGTAAGGAGAGCACGATCGTCATGAGCACCATCGCGGCCAGCAGCGCGGGCGGCGTGCCCAGGACGTCCAGCGGCGACCCGTGCTCCGTCCCGGCGCGCGGCGGCGCCACGATCGGCCGCTCGGTGGCGCGGATCTCGTCCAGCCGCTCCACGTTCTCCTTGACCATGCGCGGCAGGCCGTACCCGACGACCTTGTCCGTCTCCCTGGTCTTGCGTTTGAGCCACACCCGGTCGACGTTCGCCTCGATGGTGTGGATCTTCGTGCCCTCGACCCGCTCCACGACGCCGACGTGGTCGATGCCCTTGTAGCTCTTGCCGCCGCGCCAGTCGAAGAAGACCAGCGCTCCCGGCTCCGGCTGTCTGCTCCAGGCGTTCTGCTGGATGAACCAGGCCGCGTGGGAGGGCGTCCAGGCGAACTCGCCGACGTAGTCGGAGAGGCCGGACTTGTTCGCGGCCCAGGCGAGGAACATGTCGCACCATGGCGCGTCGCGGTACTGGGTGTCTTGGACGCGATCCGCGTACCACTGGCCGAACTTGGTGAACTGGCCGCTCTTCTCCTTGTAGCCGAGTTCCTGCCGCACCGTCTTCAGCAGCTCATCCGCGATCGGGTCCAGGGTGACTCCTCCCAGAAAACCGACAAATCACGATGGACTGTAGTAGCGCCATCGCGAATTCGCGCGTATCTACCCGGAAAGTGTCTGGTTGCGAGGAGAAATGGTAGCTACGTGACTCCTGTGACGGGCGGGGCTGACTACTACTGCCGTTAGGCGCCGGCGCCCACGCGGTAGACGCCCTCGTCGCCGAGTCCGGGCGCGACGACGTCGGCCACGATGACGGTCACGTTGTCCGGCGAGCCGCCCTCGTTCGCCAGGTCGATGAGCCGCTGGACGCATGCCGCCGGGTCTGTCACCGTGGTCAGCACTTCGTGCAGCATCTCGGGCCCGAGCACGGTCGTGAGCCCGTCGGAGCAGAGGAGGTAGCGATCATCGGGCTCGGCTTCGCGCAGCGCCATGTCGGGCTCCGCCCTGCCCTCGCTGCCCAGCACCCGCAGCACCATCGAGCGGCGGGGGTGCACGGCGGCTTGATCCTCCGTTATCCGGCCTTCGTCCACCATCGACTGCACAAGTGTGTGATCCTTGGTCATCTGGTAGAGCGCGCCATCACGAAGCAAGTATCCGCGGGAGTCACCGAGATGAGCCAGGGCGAAGTGGTAGCCATCCCACAGCATGGCGGTCACCGTGGTCCCCATGCCTCTGCGGGCGGGGTCGATGTCGGCCAGCTCGACCAGCCTGCGAGCCGCCTCGTGCACGGCGCCTTCCAGCGCCGCCTCCAGGTCGGAGCCCGTCTCGGGAAGCGTGGCATCCAGCTCGCGCATGACGGCGATCGCCGCCGAGCTCGCCAGCTCGCCGGCCGCGTGTCCACCCATCCCGTCAGCCACCACGAGCAACCGGCCGCTCGCGTAGCCAGAATCCTCGTTCTGCTCCCTGCGGCGGCCCACGTCTGATCCGGCGGCATAGCGGATGTTGTGCTTCATACCCTGCAGTAAATCATTGGTTGAAAGACTTCACAAGCAGATGCGCTGAAGACTCTTGTGAACTACTGTGGGCTCCATGAGCCACGACCCGACCGTGAACGCCGGGGACATCGCCCGGCTCGCAGGTGTCGGGCGTGCCGCGGTGAGCAACTGGCGCCGTCGCCACGACGACTTCCCCCAGCCCGTTGGCGGTACCGCCAACCAGCCCCTCTTCTCGCTGCGGCAGGTCGAGTCGTGGCTGCGGCGCTATGGGAAGTCCTACCAGGTATCGCTGGGAGATCGGGTCTGGCAACGCCTGAAAGCCGCGGGCGATTTGCGGCTGGGCGAGCTGGTCGCCCAGGCCGGAGCCCTGCTGACCAGCGCGGACACCGCGAGTGAGCTGGACGGCGAGCTGGCCGGTCTCGTCCGCGAGCTGGGTGAGCAGCACGGCGCGTCGGCCGCGTACGAGTTCCTCTGCGAGCGCTACCTCGAAGCCCACTCGCGCCAGCTCTCGGTCACCCGGGAGGACGTCGCCGCGCTGATGGTGCGGCTGGTGGGCGCCGGCGGCGGCACCGTACTCGACCCGGCCTGCGGCGTCGGCACCCTGCTGCTCGCCCCACTCCGCGCGGCGCGGGCGCAGGGAGAGGAACGCGTCCACGCGGCCCGGACGCAAGGAGAGGAACGCGTCCACGCGGCCCGGACGCAAGGAGAGGAACGCGTCCACGCGGCCCGGACGCAAGGAGAGGAACGCGTCCACGCGGCCCGGACGCAAGGAGAGGAACGCGGCGCCGACCCGGGCGGGTTCGCCCCGGTACGCGTGCTCGGCCAGGAGCTGAGCGAGACCGCGGCCGCCATCACCGCCTCCCGGCTGCTGCTGCGCGGCGTCGAGGCCAGCATCGTGGCCGGCGACACCATGCGGCACGACGGCTTCGCGGGCGAGCGGGCCGACGCCGTCGTGTGCGATCCGCCGTTCAACGAGCGGGCCTGGGGCTACGAGGAGCTGACCGGCGACCCGCGCTGGGAGTACGGCCTGCCGCCGCGAGGCGAGCCCGAGCTGGCCTGGGTGCAGCACTGCCTCACCCACGTCAAGCCGCGCGGCCTGGTCGCCATCCTCATGCCGCCCGCCGCCGCCAGCCGCAAGGCGGGCCGCCGCATCCGCGCCAACCTGCTGCGCGCCGGCGCCCTGCGCGCTGTCGTCGCGCTGCCCGGCAGCGACCTGTGGCTGCTGCGCCGCCCGGCCGCCGGTGAGCGGCCGCCGTCCGAGGTGCTCATCCTGGACGCCACGAGCGACCTGTCGATCGTCGAGCCGGCCTGGCAGGCGTACCTGGAGGACCGTTCCGACCAGACCGTACGCATCATCGACCTGCTGGCCGACGAGGTCGACATGACCCCGGCCCGGCACCAGCGGCGCGACGACGTGGGCCGGGAGTTCGCCGAGGCGCGCGACCGCTTCCTGTCGGCGGCGGCCGTGCCGCCCGACCTGAAGGTGCTGGAGCAGCCGCTCGACCAGCCCGCCACCACGCTCGGCGACCTGATCAAGGAGGGCCTGGTGACGACGTCGCAGGCGCCGCCCAAGATGTCCGCCGACGGCGGCGACGTGCCGGTCCTGACCTCCGATGACGTGCTGAGCGGCGGCGCGCCGTCCGGCCTGACGACCATGCAGCAGGGGCTCGTGCCGGTCCAGCCGGGCGACGTGGTGGCCTCCTACTCGGCCGTCCGGGTCGTGGAGGACGGCGGCGGAGCCGTGCTGGGGCCCCACCTGACCCTGTACCGGGTCGACTCGCGCCGGCTCGACCCCGACTTCCTGGCCGGCTTCCTGCGGGCCGCGGGCGGCCGGGTGACGACCGGCTCCAGCAGGTTCGACGTGCGGCGCACCCGCCTGCCGCGGCTGTCGCTGAAGGAGCAGCGCGCGTACGGCGAGGCGTTCAGGCAACTGGCCGTGCTGGAGGACGCCATCCGTGAGACCTCGACGCTGGGGCAGACCCTGATCCGGCTGGGCCTCGACGGCCTCGCCGACGGGCACCTGCACCCGCAGTCCTGACGGTGTAGTTTTTCCCCGAAAGGCTGCGGGAGGGGCGTTGATGGTCATCGGTGACCGCTATGTACTCGACGACCTCCCGCTGGGGCAGGGCGGCATGGGGGCGGTCTACGCGGGCCACGACCGCCACCTCGACCGCCGGGTCGCGGTGAAGCTGCTGCGGCTGCCCAGCGGGCCCGATCACGAGCTGGAGCGCCGGTTCATCAGGGAGGCGCGCATCCTGGCCAGGCTGGAGCACCCGGGCGCTCCCGTCCTGTACGACTTCGGCACCCACGAGCAGCGCCTCTACCAGGTGATGCAGTTCATCGAGGGCGTCACCGTCGCCGACGTGGTGCACGAGCACGGCCCGCTGCCGGTGCCGTGGGCGGCGGCGATCGCGGCGCAGGCGTGCGCGGTGCTGTCGGCGGCGCACAGCCTGGCGATCTGCCATCGCGACCTCAAGCCGACCAACCTCATGCTCTGCCCCGACGGCAGCGTGAAGGTGCTGGACTTCGGGCTGGCCATGCTGCGGGAGTCGGACGTCACGACGTTCACGCGGATCGGCCAGATCCTGGGCACTCCGGCGTACATGGCTCCCGAGCAGATCCAGCACGGCGTCGCCGAGCCCCGCAGCGACCTGTACTCGCTCGGGTGCGTCCTGCACGAGATGCTGAGCGGACGGCAGCTCTTCACCGGGCCGACCGACTACGTGGTCTTCGAGCAGCAGGTCAAGGAGCGCCCGCCGCTGATCCCCGGGCTGCCGGACGCGCTGAGCGCGCTGCTGGCGCAACTGCTGGAGAAGAAGCCGGACGACCGGCCCGCCGACGCCGACGAGCTGTACGAGCGGCTCGACCCCTTCGCCGTGAACCTGCCGATGCTGCCGGGCTTCCTGACCGCGGCCCCGAGCCCCGGCCGCATGTACGCCCGCATGGCCGGACGCGCCCTGACCACCTGAACCCTGCACCGCTAAGGTAAGCCTTGCCTAACGAGGAGAGGTTGCATGCGGTGGACGGGACTCGGGCTGTCCCTGGCGGTGCTGGTGGCCATGGCGGCGTTGAGCCTGGCCGTCGGCGCGCAGGCGATACCCATCAGCGAGGTGTGGCAGCAGTTCTGGCACCCTGACGGCGGCGAGACCGCCGCCGTGATCTACGACCTGCGCCTGCCCCGCACCCTCCTCGGCCTCTGCGTCGGCCTGTCGCTGGGCCTGGCCGGAGCGCTCATGCAGGGCCTGACCCGCAACCCGCTCGCCGACCCCGGGCTGCTCGGCGTGAACTCGGGCGCCTCCCTGGCCGTCGTCTGCTCCATCCTGTTCTTCGGCGCGCACGACATGACCACCTGGGTGTGGTTCTCCATGGCGGGGGCGCTGGTGGCGGCCGTGGCCGTGTACGCCCTCGGCAACCAGCACCCCACCCGCCTCGTGCTCGCCGGAGCCGCCGTCAGCGCCTCGCTGGTCGCCGCGATCAACGGGGTGCTGGCGCTGGACTCCGGCGTCTTCGACCAGTGGCGGTTCTGGGACGTCGGGGCGCTGGCCGGACGCTCCCTCGACGTGGTGCTCCAGGTGACGCCGTTCGTGGTGGTGGGAGCCGTGCTGGCGCTGGGGCTCGGGCGCGGGCTGAACGTGATCGCGCTCGGCGAGCAGACGGGGCAGGCCCTGGGGGTGCGGCTGGGGCGCACCCGGCTGCTCGCCGGGGTGGCGATCACGCTGTTGTGCGGGGCGGCCACGGCGGCGGCCGGGCCGATCGGGTTAATCGGGCTGATGGCACCGCACGCCGTACGGGCCTTCACCGGGCCCGACCATCGCTGGGTGCTGGCCTACTCGGCCGTGCTCGCGCCCGCGCTGCTGCTGGCCGCCGACGTGGTGGGGCGGGTGGTGGTGCGGCCTGGGGAGCTGGAGAGCGGGATCGTCACCGCGTTCGTGGGCGGGCCGATCTTCATCTACCTGCTGCGGCGACGTAAGGCGGTGGCGGCGTGAGGCTGCTGCGAATCACCAGGCTGAGCAAGGCGGCGGCAGGCGTGAGGACCTTGCGGACGGCGGGACCGGGCAAGGCGGTGGCGGCGTGAGGACGGTGCGGATCTCCGGGATGACCCTGCGCGTGCACGTGCGGGCCTGCGTGGTGCTGGTGTGCCTGCTGGCGGCGAGCGCCGCGCTGGCCCTGGTCGCGCTCAGCACCGGCTCGGCCCTGTCCGCGGGCGACGCGCTACGGACGCTCCTCGGGTACGGCGACGCCGCCACCGAGATGATCGTCTACACCCTGCGAGCGCCCCGGGTGCTGCTGGCCCTGTTCGTCGGGGCGGCGCTGGGCGTCGGCGGGGCGGTCGTGCAGAGCCTGTCACGCAACCCCCTGGGCAGCCCGGACGTCATCGGCGTCAACGCGGGCGCCGCCGCCGGGGCCGTGCTGATGATCCTCGTCCTGGGCTCGGAGACGGGACAGGGGGTCTCGCTGGGGGCGCTGGCCTGCGGGCTGGCGGCGGGCCTGGTGGTGTACGCGCTGTCGTTCAGGCGGGGAGTCAAGGGGACCCGGCTGGTGCTGGTCGGGGTGGGGGTGACGGCGATGCTGCACTCGCTCATCGCGTACCTGCTGACCCGGGCCGACCTGTACGAGTCGCAGGGGGCCAAGGTGTGGCTGATCGGCAGCCTGGCGGGGGCGAGCTGGGACCGGGTGTGGCCCGTGGCGCTGGCCGTCGTCGTGGGGTTGCCCGTCGCGCTCGGGCTGGGCCGGTCGGCCGCGCTGATGGAGATGGGGGACGCGGCGGCGGGGGCGCTGGGGTTGCGGGTCGAGCGGCTGCGGCTGGTGCTGCTGCTGGTCGCGGTCGGGCTGTCGGGGGTGGCGGTGTCGAGCGCGGGGCCGGTCGGGTTCGTGGCGCTGGCGGCGCCGCAGCTCGCCAAGCGGGTCACCCGGGCGCCGGGGCCGGGGATCGGGTCGTCGGCCGCCATGGGGGCGCTGCTGCTGGCGGCGGCCGACCTGGTGGCGCAACGCCTGCCGACGCCCGGCCAGCTTCCCGTGGGGGTGCTGACCGGGGGGCTCGGCGGCCTGTACCTGGCCTGGCTGCTGTACCGGGAGTGGCGCCGCTAACGGGCAGGGCGCCCCGGGCGCGGCGCGGCGCCATCAGCCGAGCACCACTCGCGAGCAGGACGCCCCGGGCGCGGCGCGGCGCCGTCAACACGCCGTGCACCGCCGGCGGGCAGGGCGCCCTGGCGGGGGTGGGGCGGCGTCAGCGGGGCAGGGTGGCGAAGGCCGTGATGAGGCCGTCGGCGAGCTCGTTGCGCCAGCAGTAGCGATCATGCCCGCCCCCAAACTCCCGGAACGTGCTCATCTCCCCCACCCGCTCCCGCAACCGAGCCGTCGGCCCCGCCAGAGCCCACTCGTCGGTGCCAACCTGAAGGTGAACGGTAGGCGCGGTCCCGGACAGCTCCCCCGTCAGCCACTCCGGCGAGGGCCCGTTGGGCCACCAGAACGACCCCGACTGCGACACCGCCGCCACGAACCGGTCAGGCCGCCGATGGGCGGCGTACACGGCCGCCAGCCCGCCGAAGCTCTGCCCCGCGATCACGGTGGCCCCCTCGTACGGCAGCGCGTCCACGAAGGCGGGGTTGCAGGTGAGGAGCCGCGCCCGCTCCGGCCCCGACTCCACGAGCCAGGCCGTGACCGGCGGCAGCGCCCCCGCCGAGATGAGGTTGTCGAGCATGACGGGCAGGTCGTCCACCCAGTGCTCGCCGTCCAGCACGACGAGGGTGGCGCGCGGCGGCCGTACGGGGTCGTACCGCCAGCCGATGGGGTGGCGGGTGAGCTCGTGCCGCGGCTCGCCACCGGGGGTGAGCCAGGGCGACGGCGGGACGGTTTCGGCGACCGAGAAGCCCTGCCAGACCCGCGGGTTGCGCGGGTCGGTGGTCAGGACGCCGTCCACGGACAGGCGGTAGGAGGCGCGCCAGCCCGCGGGCACCAGGTAGGTGCGGTGCCACAGGTCGCCGGTGCGCTCCATCAGGGCGGCGTCGGTGTCGTGGGTCAGCTTGTTGGCCAGCACCCGCACCTCCGCCGCCTGCCCGCGCCACGAGAACGTCACGGCCCGGTGGCCGGCGTCCACCTCGGTCACCAGGGGTGAGACGTCCAGGTCGAGCGTGGGGGCGGGCAGGGTCGGCGGAGGTGCGGGCCTGGGGACCCGCGGCGGGAGGTCACGCATCAGGAGAACTGCTGCTCGATGCGGCCGAGGATGTTGGTGGCGCTGTAGTAGTCGATGCGGAAGGAGTCGAGGCCCAGGTCGTAGACGCGCTTGCCGGTGACGGCGGGCAGGTCCTTCCACAGGGCCTTGGCCTCGGTGGCGGCGATCTGCTGGGGGCTGTGGCCGGCGAAGAAGATGGAGCTGTCGCCGAACGCCTTGATGACGTTCTCCTGGGAGATGTTCACGATGTCCTTGCGTCCGCCGCCCTCCTTGCTGGACTCGGCGGCCAGGGCGGCGTCCACCGGGTGCAGCTTGAAGCCGAGCGCGGTGAGCAGGCCGCCCTGGGCGGAGGCCTCGGTGAAGACGGGGATGTCGGTGTTGTTGTCGCGCAGGACGACGGCGTCCTCGGCGGGGAGCTTGATCTTGTTCTTGACCTCGGTGACGCGCTGGTCGTAGTCGGCGACGAGCTTGGCGGCGTTCGCCTCCAGGCCGAGCGCCTGGCCGAGCTTGGTGCTGAGCTCCTGCCAGGTGACGTTGTCGTGGCGGAACAGGATGGTCGGCGCGACGGCCTTGAGCTGGTCGTAGACCTTGGCGGTGCTGTCGGCGCCGGAGGCGCTGCCGACGATGAGGTCGGGCTTGGCCGCGATGACCTTCTCGATGTCGGCCTCGTAGCCCTGGTAGAGCACGGTCACGCCGGCCTTGGTGGCGGCGTCGGACCACTGCTTGAAGAAGCCGTTGGCGTCGGTGATGGGGCCGGGAGGGGTGGCCTGGGAGGAGACGACGGGGGCGCCGAGCGCGAGGAGGTGGCCGGTCATGGTGACGCTGGTGGACACGATGCGCTTCGGGGTGGCGGGCACCTCGGTCGTGCCGGCCTCGTGCTGCACCGTACGTGCCGGTCCTGCCTGCGCGGAGGTTCCGGCGGCGGGGTCGTCGCCGGAGCCGCACGCGGCGAGGCTGACCGCGGCCAGGAGGGCGGCCAGGCCGGCGCGGATGAGGGATGCCACATCAACTCCAAGTTAGGTATGCCTAATTTCAATTAGGGGAGCCTAACCTAACCTCCGGACGGGCTTCCTGGGGGGTGCGCATCTCCTGAGATCGCGCTCTCTCGGGTAACGCAGATCGTTATTTAACCTCGGTTGACAGCAGCATGTGAGCACCGAGACTCTCTTGAGAGAGCGCTCTCTCACCCATCCCCCTTAGCAAGACCCAGGAGGGTTTCCCATGGCCCCTCGCATCCGGCGGCTCGGCCTGCCGTTGCTCACCGCGTCCGTCCTCGCCCTGGCGACGGCGTGCGGCGGAGGCGGCGCAGGCGGCGGCGACACCGCCACCGAGTCGAGCGCCAAGCCCGGAGAGAAGATCAAGCTGACCGTCGACCTGTTCGGCGACTTCGGCTTCAAACCGCTCTACGAGGAGTACAAGAAGACCCACCCGAACATCGAGATCGTCGAGAACGTCACCCAGTTCAACGACCACCACAGCAACCTGGTCAAGCGGCTGGCCACGAACGCCGGCGCGGGGGACGTCGCGGCGGTCGAGGTGGGCTACATCAGCACGTTCACCGCCCAGCCGGGCAAGTTCGCCGACCTCAAGCAGTACGGGCTCGACAAGCGCCAGGCCGACTACCTCGACTGGAAGTGGCAGCAGGGCCTGAGCAAGGACGGCGCCCAGGTGCTCGGCCTCGGCACCGACGTCGGCGGCCTGGCCATGTGCTACCGCAAGGACCTGTTCAAGAAGGCCGGGCTGCCCGAGGGCCGCGAGGAGGTCTCGGCGCTCTGGCCCACCTGGGAGCAGTACATCGAGACGGGCAAGAAGTTCGCCGCCGCGAACGTGGCCGGCGCCAAGTTCGTGGACTCCCCCGGTGAGATCTTCCGCGCCATGGTCAACCAGGCGCCCGTCGGCCTGTACGACGCCCAGGACAACATCATCGTCGAGTCCAACCCCGACGTGAAGAAGGCCTGGGACCTGTCGAACCAGCTCACCGCCGACGGCCTGACCGCCAAGCTGGCCGCCTTCTCGCCGCCGTGGAACACCGGCTTCGCCAAGGGCTCGTTCGCCACCATCATCTGCCCGGCCTGGATGACCGGCTTCATCCAGGAGCAGGCCAAGGACTCGGCCGGCAAGTGGGACATCGCCAACGTGCCCGGCGGCTCGGGCAACAGCGGCGGCTCGCACCTGATGGTGCCCAAGCAGAGCAAGCACCCGAAGGAGGCGGCCGAGCTGATCGACTTCCTCACCTCCAAGGAGAACCAGGCCAAGGTCTTCAAGGAGGAGGGCACCTTCCCGTCGATCCCGGCCCTCTACGACGACCCGTCGATCCAGAACTTCACCAAGCCGTTCTTCGGCGACGCCCCCATCGGCAAGATCTACTCCGACGCCGCCAAGGCGCTCAAGCCGCAGCACCTCGGCCCCAAGGAGGCCGACGTGCGTACGGCCATCGGCAACGGCCTCGGCCGCGTCGAGCAGGGCAAGCAGACGCCCGAGGAGGCGTGGGCGCAGGTGCTCGAGGACGTCAAGAAGATCAAATGAGCACCCTTCCCCTCGCGGTCACGCGACGGCGTAGGCGCAGCGTGCGGCACACCCTCGACCTGAGGGTGTCGCCGTACGCCTACGTGGCCCCGTTCTTCCTGCTGTTCTGCGCCTTCGGGCTGTTCCCGCTGGTCTACACGGCCTGGGTGAGCCTGCACGAGTGGACGCTGCTCTCCGACACGCAGGAGTTCGTCGGCCTGGGCAACTACTCGACGCTGCTCACCGACGCCTACTTCTGGAACGCCACCTTCAACACCCTGTCGATCGGCGTGCTGTCGACGGTGCCGCAGCTCGCGCTGGCCATCTGGCTGGCGCACCTGCTCAACCGGCGGCTGCGCTTCCAGACGGTGTTCAGGATCGCGCTGCTGCTGCCGAACGTCACCAGCGTGGTGGCGGTCGTGGTGATCTTCAGTCAGCTCTTCGGCCGGGACTTCGGGCTGATCAACTGGATGCTGTCCTGGTTCGGCGTCGGTCACATCGACTGGGCGGCGGGGACGGCCACCTCGCACGTCGCACTGTCGGTGATGATCATGTGGCGCTGGACCGGCTACAACGCGCTGATCTTCCTGGCCGCGATGCAGGCCGTCCCGCGCGAGCTGTACGAGGCCGCCACCATCGACGGCGCCGGCAGCTTCACCCAGCTCCGCAAGATCACCATCCCGATGATCCGGCCGACGATCATCTTCGTGGTCATCGTCTCCACGATCGGCGCCATGCAGATCATCGCCGAGCCCATGCTGTTCGGGCAGAGCAGCGGCGGCGGTGGCGGCATCGCCACAGGCGGCCCCGACCGCCAGTTCCAGACGCTGGCGCTGTTCGTCTACGAGCAGGGCTTCGCGAACTCGACGTTCGACTTCGGCTACGCCTCGGCGGCGTCGTGGCTGATGTTCGTGGCCGTGGTGGTCGTCGCCGGGATCAACTTCCTGATCACCCGCAAGGTGAAGGGAGGTCTGGTGTGAGACTGCGATACCTGACCCTGACCGCGGTGGCCTTCTTCTCGGCCTTCCCGCTCTACTACAGCATCGTGGTGGCCTCCAGGCACAACTCCGCGCTGGCCGAGGTGCCGCCGCCGCTGATCCCCGGCGGCAACTTCTTCGCCAACGTGTCCCGGGTCTTCGACACCGTGCCCTTCGGGCTGGCGCTGGCCAACTCGTTCATGGTGGCGGGGGCGATCTCGATCGCGGTGATGTTCTTCTCGACGCTGGCCGGGTTCGCCTTCGCCAAGCTGCGGTTCAGGGGCAAGAACATCATGCTGGTGATCACGGTCGCGACCATGATGGTGCCCGCCCAGCTCGGCATCATCCCGCTCTACATGCTCATGGTGAAGCTGGAGTGGACCGGCACCAACTACGCGCTGATCGTGCCGGCGCTGGTCAACGCGTTCGGCGTGTTCTTCATGACGCAATACCTCTCGCGCGCCCTGCCCACCGAGCTGCTGGAGGCCGGCCGGGTGGACGGCTGCACGACGTGGGGGCTGTTCTGGCACGTCGTGCTGCCCGCCGCGCGGCCGGCGGCGGCGGTGCTGGGCATGCTGACGTTCATGTCGGCCTGGAACGACTACTTCTGGCCGCTGGTCGTGCTCAGCCCGGACAATCCGACCGTCCAGGTGGCGCTCTCGACCCTGGCCAGCGGGTACGTCAACGACTACGTGCTCGGCCTGGCCGGAACGGCGATCGGGACCCTGCCGCTCGTCGCCGTCTTCGCGCTGTTCGGCAAACACATCATCGGCGGAATCATGCAAGGAGCTGTTAAGGGATGATTTTTCCCGAGGACTTCGTCTGGGGTGCCGCCACGGCCTCCTACCAGATCGAGGGGGCGGTCAAGGAGGACGGGCGGGGCCAGTCGATCTGGGACACCTTCTCCCACGCCCCCGGGAACGTGGCCGACGGCGACACCGGCGACGTGGCCTGCGACCACTATCACCGCTACGGCGACGACATCGAGCTGATGCGCGAGCTGCGGCTGGCGGCCTACCGGTTCTCGGTGGCCTGGCCGCGCATCCAGCCGGACGGCGAGGGCCCGGTCAACCCGCGCGGCCTGGCGTTCTACGACAAGCTCGTAGATGAACTACTAGCCGCCGAAATTTCGCCATATGTCACGCTTTATCACTGGGATCTTCCTCAAGCCCTCGAAGACCGCGGCGGCTGGACGAACCGCGACACCGCCTACCGCTTCGCCGACTACGCCGAAGCCGTCCACGCCAAGCTCGGCGACCGCGTCGACAACTGGGCCACGCTCAACGAGCCCTGGGTGGCCGCCTTCCTCGGCTACGGCAACGGCGTGCACGCGCCCGGCCGCCGCCGCGCCGCCGACGCCATGCGCTCCGCCCACCACCTGATGCTCGGCCACGGCCTGGCGGCCAGGCGGCTGCGCGACGCCGGCGCGCGCAAGCTCATGCTCGTCGTCAACTCCTCCCCCGTCCTCACCCCCGCCCAGGTCAACGACCCGTCGGCGGTGCCGAGCGAGGCGGACGCGGCCGCGGTGCACCGCGTACACGCGCTGCTGACCCGGCAGTTCCTCGACCCGGCCGTCTACGGGACGTACCCGGAGGAGGTGCTGGCGGCGGCGGCCCGCAACGGCGGCACGGAGCACATCCAGGACGGCGACCTGGAGCTGATCAACGCCCCGATCGACCTGGTCGGCGTCAACTACTACAACCCGTGCGTCGTCGAGTCGGGCCCGGGGCTGCCGGCCGACGCCGCGTGGCCGGGCTCGGAGGACGTCAAATTCGCCACGGCCGACGCGCCGACGACCGCGATGGGCTGGCCCATCGTGCCGGACGGGCTGTCGCGGCTGCTCGTCCGGCTCTCCCAGGACTACCCGCAGGTCGGGCTCATGGTCACGGAGAACGGCGCCGCCTTCGACGACGTCGTGCGCGACGGCCGGGTGCACGACGACGAGCGGGTCGCCTACCTCGACGGGCACCTGCGCGAGGTGCACCGGGCCATCGAGGCGGGCGCCGACCTGCGCGGCTACCTGGTGTGGTCGCTGCTCGACAACTTCGAGTGGGCCGAGGGCTACCGGCGGCGCTTCGGCATCGTGCACGTCGACTACTCGACCCTGGAGCGCGTCCCCAAGGACAGCGCGCTGTGGTACCGGGACGTGATCGTCAGGAACGGCCTGTAGATTCTTTGACGTGCTCTCCCTCCTGGTGCAGACATGAGACGCCCGACCCTTGAGGCGGTCGCCGCCCGCGCGGGCGTTTCGCGCGCCACCGCCTCCCGCGTGGTCAACGGGCAGACGACGGTGGCGCCGCACATCCGCGACGCCGTGCTGCGCGCGATCGACGAATTGGGCTACGTGCCCAACTCCGCCGCGCGCAGCCTGGTCACCCAACGCACCGACTCGGTGGCCCTGGTCGTCAGCGAGCCGGGGACGAGGGTCTTCTCCGAAGATCCGCTGTTCTCCACCGCGATCAGGTCCGCCTCGGTGGAGCTGGAGGCGATCAACAAGCAGGTCGTGCTCATGCTGGCGTCCTCGCCGAAGAGCCACGCCAGGGTGGAGCGTTACATCTCCGGCGGCCACGTCGACGGGGTGATGCTGCTGTCCATGCACGGCGCCGACCCGCTGCCCGCCGCGCTGTCCCGGCTGCGGGTGCCGGTCGTCTCGTACGGGCGTCCCGCCGTCCCGGTGGACATCCCGTTCGTCGACAACGACAACGTCGGCGGCGCGGAGGCCGGGGTGCGGCACCTGGTGGAGACCGGGCGGCGCAGGATCGCCACCATCGCCGGGCCGCAGGACATGATCGCCGGCCAGGACCGCCTGGCCGGCTACCGCAACGTGCTGCGCGACTCCGACCGCCGCTCCATCGTGGCGGTCGGCGACTTCACCCGCGAGTCCGGCGCGATCGCGATGCGGCAGCTCCTCGGCGACGACCCGGCGCTCGACGCCGTGTTCGTGGCCAACGACATGATGGCGGTCGGGGCGCTGCAGTCGCTGCGGCAGGCCGGGCGGCGGGTGCCCGACGACGTGGCCGTGGTCGGGTTCGACGACGTCGAGGCGGCCAAGTACACCGAGCCGCCGCTGACGACGCTGCGGCACCCGATCGCCGAGCAGGCGGCGGCCATGGTCGGGCTGCTGCTCAACCTGTTCGAGGGCGGGCCGACCGACCCGATCATCCTGCCCACGGAGCTGGTGATCAGGGAGTCGGCCTAGGGCCGTTGCCCAATAATCATGGTGCTGCCCCCATCGAAGGGAACCGCACATGAGACGAGTCCTCCTGGCGTTATGCGTCGTCACCGGCCTCCTCACGATCACTGACCCCGCCCGCGCGGACGTCACGGGACCGCCGGTGCTCAACGCGCCGGTGTTCAACGACCCCACCGCCGACTCCGGCGTGCCCGGCACCCCCAGCGCCGCGCAGTCGGCCGTCATGGACCAGCTCATCCGCCTGATCAAGGCCACCCCGCAGGGCGCCGAGATCCGCTTCGTCAACCACCAGTTCTCCCCCGGCCAGCGGTCCACCGAGATCGCCGACCAGCTCGTCGCCGCGCACCGGCGCGGCGTCCAGGTCAAGGTCATCCTCGACAGCATGGAGAACGGCGCCAACGACGCCGTCACCGCCACCCTCGCCGCCGCGCTCGGCACCGCCGAGTCGGCCGGCTCGTGGGTGATCCGCTGCGAGTATCCCGACGAGTCGGCGGTCGATCGCGGCTGCATCGGCAGGAACTACCTGCACAGCAAGTTCGCGCTGTTCTCCAGCGTGGTGTCCGGCGGCGTCAGCCACGCGAACGTGGTGTTCCAGACGTCCTCGAACCTGTCCGACTGGTACCTGTACAACTCCTACAACGACGCGTACACCTTCACCGACGCCACCGTCTACGCCGCCTACCGCACCTACTTCGCCGACCTGCAGGCCGGGCGGCGCAAGGCCGTCAACCCCGGCTACTACTGGACCACCGCGACGGGCACCGCGCACCGGGCCACGTTCCTGCCCCGCCGGGCCACCGACCCCGACCCCGTCGTCTCCGTCCTGCGGCTCGTCGAATGCAGCTACCAGGACGAGGCGGGGGTGACGCGGCAGACCGACATCCGCATGGCGCTGACCGCGTTCAACAAGAACCGGCAGGCGATCGCGAACGAGCTGGTCCGGCTGCGCGGCGAGAACTGCTGGGTGGACATCGTCTACTACGACAACCGCCCGCAGGACGCCAAGAACGTCGACGACACCGTCCGCTCGATCCTCGCCACGACGGTCAACGGGCGCACGATCCAGGTCACGCCCTGCCGGTTCACGGTGGGGACGCGGGAGGTCGTGACGCACAACAAGATCATGATGATCGACGGCTTCTACGACGACGACATCACCCCGCGCGTCTACACGGGCAGCGCCAACTTCACCGCCCTGGAGAACGCCGACGACGCCTTCCTCCGAATCTCCGGCCGCGCCGTCCACGACCAGTACCTGTCCTGGTTCTACGGGCTGCGGAGCGCCTGTAGACAATAGGGGACATGATCTCCCGCAGCGCCGCCGTGTCCGCCGCCGTCGCCGTCGCCGAGGAGCACGGGGTGCGGGTGGTGGAGCCGGTGGTGCTGAACGACTCCTTCAACCTGCGCATCCTGCTGCGGCCCGCGCCCGTCGTGGCGCGGGTGCCCACCACCACCGCCCTCGGCCGGCCCGACCCCGCCGGGGCGCTGGGGCGGGAGGTGGCGGTCGTGTCGTACCTGCGCGACGCGGGCGCGCCGGTGGCGCCGCCCAGCGACCTGCTGCCCGCCGGGCCTCATCTGCGGGACGGCGTCGCGATGTCGTTCTGGGCGCACGTCCCGCACGATCCCGGTCACGTCGTCACGCCTGACGTGGCCGGGGGGATGCTGGCTGAGCTGCACGCGGTGTTGCGCGGGTTCCCCGGGGAGCTGCCCTTCCTGGGTCCTGTGCTGGACGAGCCGGTGCGGCTGCTTGAGTTGCTGTCCGAGAGGGGTTCAGGGCTGATCGGGGCCGGGGAGCTGGCGCGGCTGCGGGAGGCGCACGCGGCGCTCGCCGCCCAGGTACGGGACGAGGCCGCCGGCGTTCAGGCCGTGCACGGGGACGCGCATCCCGGCAACCTGCTCGCCACGCCCGCCGGGCTGCTCTGGAACGACTTCGAGGAATGCATGGCCGCACCCGTGGAATGGGACCTGGCCTGCCTGCTCCGGACGACGCGTCTCGACGGCCGGGCGGCGGTGCGGGCGTACGGGACGGACCCCGGCGCGCCCGGCCTGCGGGCGTTCCTGGCGGCGCGCCCCGATAGGCCCGCCCGAGCCCGTCTCACACGCGGAATACGCGGAGCTGGAGGGCGAGCGTGGAGTAGTAGCCGACCAGCGTGGTCAGCTCGAACAACTCCCGCTCCCCCAGCATCGCGTACTCCTCCTCGTCCAGATCCCCCTCGGCCACCAGCGCCCGCGCCACCCGCAGCACCGCCGCCTCCCCCGCGTCGGCGAGCGCCAGCGGCGAGCCGTCGCGCAACGCCGCGAGCTGCTCCTCGGTGAAGCCCAGCCCACGCGCGATCGGCTCGTGCGCGGCCCGCTCGAACGCGCTGTCCCGGTGCCCGGCCACGACCAGGATCGCCAGCTCCCTGGCCCGGTCGGTGAGCGTGGAGCGGTAGCGGACGGCGGCCCCCAGCTCCTGGAGCGGATCACCGAGGGCCGGGCTGAGCAGCATCGCGTTGAAGGGCCCGGTGAGCCCGCCCCCCTCGTCCACCATGAACCGGCCGCGCGGCCCCGAGGTGATCCTGTCGTAGAGGGCGCGGGCCTCCGGACCCAGCTCGTCCGGTGGTGTCCTGCGCAGGCGTGCCATCCCGTGATCGTAACCGCCTCTTCTCTGCGCGCCCGGGGAGGTGTTCTGTGGAGGCATGACGGCGATGTCCACGAAACGGCTGGAGTTGCGCCCCGCCGGGCTGCGCGACCTCGGCGTGCTCGTCCGGCACTGGAACGACCCGCGCGTCAGGCGCTACCTGTTCGACGACAGGGAGGTTGATCCCCGGCTGGCGCAGACGCTGCTGCGCGACAGCGAGGCCGGGTTCGCGCGGCACGGTTACGGGCTGTGGCAGGTCTTCCTCCAGGACGTGCTCATCGGGGTGTGCGGGCTGCGGCGGCGCGGCGAGGAGCGGGTGGAGCTGCTCTACAGCCTGGACCCCGCGCACTGGGGCGCCGGGCTGGCGGCCGAGGCCGCCCGGGCGGTGCTCGCGGCGGGCCGGCGGGCCGGGCTGAAGGAGGTCCTCATCGAGACGGACGACGGGAATGTGGCCTCGCAGCGGCTGGCCGAGCGGCTCGGCGCGGTGTTCGAGGAGGCGGCGGACGGGGTGCGGCGTTACCTGGTGACGCTGACCCGGTAGGTCGAGGAGGCGGCGGACGAGGTGCGGCGCCACCTGGTGGTAGTCGCAGGGACCCTGCGCCGGCGGCCGGAGCCGCAGGCGCAGGGGTGGGCCGGATCGTCAGCCTTGCGGGGAGAGCCAGGCCGTCGTGTCGGACGGCAGGAGCCCGTCCACGAGCGGCCCGCTGGCCAGCAGGACCTCGCCCGCCGGCAGCGGCACCGGCTCCGCGCCCAGGTTGGTGACGCAGGTCAGGCCCGAGTCGCGGGTGAAGGCCAGCACCTTCTCCCCAGAGGGCAGCCAGGTGAGCGTGCCGTCGCCGAGCAGCTCACGCCGGATGCGCAGCGCCGTACGGTAGAGGTTCAGCATCGACCCCAGGTCGGTGCGCTGGGCCTCGGCCGTCAGCTTGCGCCAGCTCTCCGGCTGCGGCAGCCACGGCGTGGCCGCACCTGGGCCCGTGCCGAAGCCGAACGGCGGCTCGTCGCCCGACCACGGCAGCGGGATGCGGCAGCCGTCGCGGCCCGGGTTCGTGCCGCCCGAGCGGGCGTGCATCGGGTCCTGGCGCACCTCGTCCGGCAGGTCCTCGACCTCCGGCAGGCCCAGCTCCTCGCCCTGGTAGACGTAGACGGAGCCGGGCAGCGCCATGGCCAGCAGCGCCGCGGCGCGGGCCCGGCGGTAGCCCAGCTCCAGGTCCGTCGGGGTGCCGTGCAGGGCGCCGCCGTGGGCGAAGGAGGTGTCGGCGCGGCCGTACCGGGTGACGGGTCTGGTCACGTCGTGGTTGGCGAGCACCCACGTCGGCGGGGCGCCGATGGGGGTGTGCGTGGCCAGCGTCAGGTCGATGGACCTGCGCAGGTCGGCGGGGTCCCAGGCGCAGGACAGGAAGTCGAAGTTGAAGGCCGTGTGCAACTCGTCGGGACGCAGGTAGCGGGCGAAACGCTCCTGGTCGGGGAGCCAGACCTCCCCGATCAGGATGCGCTCGTCGTACTCGTCGGCCACCTCGCGCCACCGACGGTAGACGTCGTGGACCTCGTCGAGGTCTTCGTAGGCGGTGTCGGACTTGATCAGCAGCGCGGCGGAGTCGATGCGCACGCCGTCCACGCCCCGGTCGAACCAGAAGCGCAGGACGTCCTCGAACTCCTGGTGGACCTCCGGGTTGTTCCAGTTGAAGTCCGGCTGCCCCGGGTCGAACAGGTGCAGGTACCACTGCCCGTCGGGCACCTGCGTCCAGGCCGAGCCGCCGAAGATGGACTGCCAGTCGTTGAGCGGCTCGTCGGCGAACCAGAACCGGTCGCGGGCCGCCGGGTTCGCCAGGGCCTCCTTGAACCAGGCGCTCTCGGTAGAGCTGTGGTTCGGCACGACGTCGATGATGACCTTGATGCCGAGCTCGTGCGCCTCCTCGATGAAGCGCTCGGCCTCCGCCAGCGTTCCGAAGACCGGCTCGATGTCGCGGTAGTCGGCCACGTCGTAGCCGCCGTCGGCCATCGGCGACGGGTACCACGGGTTGAGCCAGATGGCGTCGATCCCCAGATCCTTCAGATACGGCAGGTGGGAGCGCAGGCCGGCGAGATCGCCGGCGCCGTCGCCGTTCCCGTCGGCGAAACTACGCAGGTAGACCTGGTAGATCGCGGCCCCCCGCCACCACGTTTGCGACATGCGCTTATCCCTTGATGCTTCCGGCGGTGAGACCCGCCATGATGTGCCGTTGGAAGATGAAGAAAACGATGATCATGGGGATGCTGGTGATCAGCAGGCCGCCCATGACCTGGTTCTGGGTGACGGCTCCGGCCGTCTGCGACAGGCCCACGCTGATCGTCATCCTGTCGCTGTCCGTCATGACGAGCAGCGGCCAGACGAAGTCCTTGAACGAGGTGACGATCGTGAAGATCGACACCACGCCCAGGATGGGCCGGGAGATCGGCAGGACCACCGATCGCAGGATCCGCACCGAGCCCGCCCCGTCGATCTGCGCGGCCTCGATCAGTTCACGCGGGATCGAGTCGAAGAAGCGCTTGAGCAGGAAGATGTTGAAGCCGTTGGCCGCCGCGGGCAGCCACAGCGCCCACGGGTTGTTCAGCAGGCCCAGGTCCACGACCGTCACGTACAGCGGGATGAGCACCACCATCGCCGGGATCATCAGCGTGGCCAGCATCATGCCGAGGATGACGTTGCCGAACATGGGGCGCAGCTTCGACAGCGCGTACGCCGCCGACACGTCCACGGCCATGCAGACGATCCAGCCGCCCAGCGAGTAGTAGCCGGTGTTCAGCAGCAGCGTGCCGATGTCGAACAGGTCCCACGCCTCGAAGAAGGCGTCCGGCGTCGGGTCGGCCGGGATGAGCGTCGGCGGCATCTGCGCCAGCTCGTCCGGCGTCTTCAGCGCGCCGGTCACCATCCAGTACAGCGGGAAGACGAACGCCAGCGTGAACAGCACGAGCACCGCTGTCAGCACGAACCAGTAGATGCGCCTGCCCCACCTGCTGTTGAGCTGGTGCGGCGAGACGATCGTGCGGAACTGCACCTCGATCGGCCTCGGCGACCGCTTCCTGCCCCGCTTGCCCCGGGTCGTCACCTGGGCTCCGACGGAGATCACGCCTTGTCCTCCCTGGTCAGGCGGAGCTGGAAGGCGGCGAACACGAGCAGCACGATCATCAGCATCATGCCGAGCGCGCCCGCCGAGCCGTAGTCCTGGAGTGTGAACGCGTTCTGGAACATCAGGTACGCGACCGTGACCGTGGCGTTCTCCGGGCCGCCGCCGGTCAGCATGTACGGCTCGATGAACACCTGCATGGTGGCCACGATCTGCAACATCAGCATGAGCAGCAGGATCAGCCGCGTCTGCGGGATCGTGACGTGCCTGATCCGCTTCCAGATGCCGGCCCCGTCCAGCTCCGCCGCCTCGTACAGCTCCGGCGGGATGTTCTGCAGCGCGGCCAGGTAGATCAGCGTCGCGCTGCCCATGTTCATCCAGGTCGAGACGATGACCAGGGAGATCAGCGCGGTCGAGGAGCTGTCCAGCCAGGCCAGCGGCGGCAGGCCGAAGAAGTCGAGCACCTGGTTGAACAGCCCGGGCCCCGGATCGTAGAACCACCGGAACAGCAGCACCGCCACGATCGGCGGCAGCATGACCGGCAGGTAGACCACGAACCGCAGGTAGGCCCGGGCGTGGCGCAGCTCGTTCAGCACGAGCGCGACGACGAACGGCACGGCATAGCCGCAGACCAGTGCGAGGAACGTGAACTCCAGCGTGTTCAGCCACGCCTCACCGAAGGCCGGGTCCGCGAACGCCGTCACGAAGTTGTCCAGGCCCACCCAGACCGGCTCGTTGATCAGGTCGGTCTTCTGGAAGCTCAGAATGAACTCCCTGACCATCGGATACCAGGCGAACACCGTGAAACACGCCAGCGCCGCGCACAAGAACCCGTAGGCCGTCAGATTGCGCCTCAAGATCTGCATAGGGTCAGCCCTTGGCCGCCAGCACCGAGTTGGCCTTCTTCTCCGCGTCCGCGAGGAGCTGGTCGATGCTGGCGTCCTTGCGGCTCAGCACGCCCGACATGGGCACGTCGAGGATGGCGTACAGCTCCTGCGCGTACAGCGGCTCGGCCTTCGGCGGGATCGTGCCCGCGGCCTGCACGTACGTCTCGTAGTTCGCGACCGGCAGCGAGGCGTTCTTCACCCGGTCGGCCTGGATGGCCTGGCCGGTCGGTGAGTCGCCGTAGACCGCGTTGTCGGGGACGCCGACGGGGTTGCCGAGGGTCTTGCCGCGGGCGAAGTCGAAGCGGCCCTTGCCGACGGTGTTGAAGCGGAAGTCCAGCCACTCCAGCGCGGCCTTGGCCTCCTCCGGCGTGGCCTTCGGGTTGATCATGAACGCTTCGCCGCCGCTCAGCGACGCCTTCGCCTCGGGGAAGCCGGTGATGCCGTAGTCGGCGACGTTGCCCTTGAACTTGTTGACCACGTCGGTGACCACGTCGGGCGCGCCCAGCATCATGCCGACCTTGCCGCTGCCCATGGCGACCATCAGCGACTCCCAGCCGACCAGCAGCTTGGTGCCCATGCTGTTGTCCACCCAGCGCATGTCGTGCAGCGTCTGCAGCACCGCCTTGCCCTCGGGCGAGTTGAACGCGGCCGTCTTGTTGTCGGGCGACAGGATGCTGCCGCCGCGACCGTAGATCGACTGCGTGAAGTGCCAGCCGCCGGTGTTGCCGCCGGAGTACTCGCCGAACCCGACGTAGCCCGCGCCCAGCCCGGCGATCTTCTTGGCCGCCTCGCGCACCTCGGCCCACGTCTGGGGCGGGGCGTCCGGGTTGAGCCCGGCCTTCGTGAACAGCGCCCGGTTGTAGACCAGGCCGACGCTGTAGTGCACGTTCGGCACGCCGTAGACCTTGCCGTCCTTGGTGACCAGCGCCTTGTGGTCGGCGCGCAGGTCGTTCCAGTTCTTGATCAGGTTGGTGTACGGGGTGATGTCGAGCGCCTGGCCCTTGGCCATCACGTCGTTGTAGTTCGTCACGGGCACCACGAACGCCGTCTCCATCTGGCCGCCCGCCAGCTTGGGACCGAACGTCTTGGGGTCGAAGCACGGCTGCTGGTCCGTGCTCTTGACCGTCACGCCGGGGTGCGCCTTCATGAACGCGGCCACGTCGTCGTCCCAGGCCTGCCGCTCCTTCGGCGCCGACTTCGCGGGCTGGCAGGCCACCGTGATCGACACGGCCTTGGCGCCGCCGGCGGTGGGGGTGGCGGGCTCGCTTCCTGAGCCGCAGGCCGCGGTGGACAGGGCTAGCGCGGATACGAGCAAGAGTCCGGTGGATCTCTGCATGGTCTGACCCTTCTGATGCGAGGTGCCCACACCATAGGATCCGTGACGTATGTGCGCAAGATTTCGACTTCATATTGCAAGATAACGACTGAGTTACGCCGGGCGGCCAGGCCAGACGCATGGCACGGCACACGGCGCCGCACGCCGCCCGCACGCCGCAGCGCCACACAGCGCGGACGACGCGGGGCGGCGCGGGGCGGACGGCGCAGCGCGCGGCATGGAGCGGGCGGCGCGGCATGGAGCGGGCGGCGCACCGCGGCATGGCGAGCGGCAGCGCACGGCCCGACGCCACACACAGCGCAGCGCGGGCAGGGCAGCGCGGCGGGGCAGCGCAGGCGACGCAGCGGGGGCGGCGCGGGGCGCGGGCGAGGCGGCGCGGGCGGAGGCGGGGCGGAGCAGGGCGGGGCGGGGTGCGGGGTTAGGGGCGGGCGCGGGTTGTGGAGGCGCGTACGACGAGCTCGGGCTCGAACAGAAGCTCATCCGCCGGCACAACAGCCTTGTCGATCTGCGCCACCAGCAGATCCACAGCCGCCCGCCCCATGGCGTCGATGGGCTGCCGCACGGTGGTCAACGGCGGCTCGGTGCAGTTCATCAACGCCGAGTCGTCGAACCCGATGACGGAAATGTCGGCAGGAACGGCGAGCCCAGCCCGCCGAGCGGCGCGAATGGTCCCGAGGGCCAGTATGTCGCTGGCGCAGATCACCCCCGTCACCCCCCGCTTGACCAGCCGGGCAGCGGCCGCGTGCCCGCCCTCCAGCGAGAACATCGCCCGCTCCACCAGCTCCTCATCCCCGCCGACCCCCCGGAAGGTCTCGAGCTTGCGTCGCGACGGCATGTGGTCCTTGGGACCGAGCACCATGCCGATGCGTTCGTGCCCGAGCGCCCGCAGGTGGGCGACGGCCATCTCGGCGGCGACCACGTCGTCGCACGACACCTGCGGGAAGTCGAGGTGCTGGACGGCGGCGTTGATCAGGACGGCGGGGAGTTTGCGCTCGTGCAGCAGCTCGTAGTGGCCGTGGGAGGCGTCGGCCTGGGCGTACAGGCCGCCGGCGAAGACGACGCCGCTGACCTGCTGCTGGAGCAGGAGGTCGACGTAGTCGGCCTCGGAGACGCCGCCGACGGTGCGGGTGCACAGGACGGAGGTGAAGCCCTGCTGGGCGAGGGCGCCGCCGACCACTTCCGCGAAGGCGGGGAAGATCGGGTTCTGCAGTTCGGGGAGGACGAGGCCGACGAGGCGGGCGCGGTCGCCGCGGAGCTGGGTGGGGCGTTCGTAGCCGAGGACGTCGAGCGCCGTCAGCACGGCTTCGCGGGTCGCGTCGGACACTCCCGGCTTGCCGTTGAGCACGCGGCTCACGGTCGCCTCGCTCACTCCGACCTTCTTGGCCACCTCTGCGAGTCGTCGCGTCATGCGCAAACTATACGGCCTTCCACGCAAGTGCTTGCAACGGCTTACGTGCATCCGACGTTGTGGCTTGCACCGCGTCCACGCCGGGGTTCCTGCCGCTTCCCGGGCTCTGACCAGGGGCGGGAGCCGGAAGCGCAATCTCAGAGTCAGTCAACTGTTTGCGAAATGTAGTCGAAATATTGCGGCTATCTGCTCGACATCTTATGGTTCGGCCATCCGCCTTACCCGAAGGGCCACACCCCCATGAGAGCTCTGTTAGCCGCCCTTACGTTACTCATCGGATTCCTCGCCGTACCTCCCGCGCACGCCGCCGCCGACACGAACCTCGCCGCCGGCAAGAGCGCGACCGCCAGCAGCTTCAACGACGTCTACCGCGCCGCCAACGTGACCGACGGCAACCAGGCGACCTACTGGGAGTCGGCCAACAACGCCTTCCCGCAGTGGGTCCAGGTCGATCTGGGCGCCGCCGCGAGCCTCAGCAAGGTGGTGCTGAAGCTGCCCGCCGGCTGGCCCAGCCGCACCGAGACGCTGAGCGTGCAGGGCAGCACGAACGGCTCCGGCTTCACCACGCTCGCGGCCTCGGCGACGTACACGATCAGCCCTGCCGCGACCATCACGCTGACCGCCGGCACCACCGCCCGCCATGTGCGCGTGCAGATCACCGCCAACTCGGGCTGGCCCGCAGGCCAGCTCTCGGAGCTGGAGGTGTGGGGCACCACTCAGACGGACCCGGGCCCCGGCCCCGGCGGCACCAACCTGGCGCTCGGCAAGACGATGACCGAGTCGGGACATACCCACACGTACGTGGCCGCCAACGCCAACGACGACAACGTGCAGACCTACTGGGAGGGCGCCGCCTACCCGGCGACCCTCACCGCGCAGCTCGGCGCGAACGCCGACCTGTCGTCGATCGTGCTCAAGCTCAACCCCGACCCGGCCTGGGGCCGCCGCACCCAGACCCTCCAGGTGCTCGGCCGCGAGCAGTCGGCGACCGGCTTCAGCACGCTGCTCGGCCAGGCCACCTACACCTTCGACCCGGCCTCGGGCAACAGCGTGACCATCCCGGTCACGGGCAAGGCCGCCGACGTGCGGCTGCAGTTCACGGCCAACTCGGGCGCGCCGAGCGGCCAGGTGGCCGAGTTCCAGATCTTCGGCACCCCGGCCCCGAACCCCGACCTGACCGTGTCGGGCCTGGCCTCCTCCCCCGCCTCCCCGGTCGAGACCGACACGGTGACGCTGTCGGCGACGGTCAGGAACGCCGGCACCGCCGCCTCCGCCGCGACGTCGGTCAACTTCTACGCAGGCGACGCCAAGGTGGGCAGCGCCGCCGTGGGCGCGCTGGCCGCGGGGGCGTCCGCCACCGTGTCGGCGGGCATCGGGGCCAGGGACGCGGGGACGTACCAGCTCTCGGCCAAGGTGGACGAGGACAACAAGGTCGTCGAGCAGAACGAGGGCAACAACGCCACGACGTGCACCCTGACCGTGCGGCCGGTGGACACGGCCGACCTGATCGCCTCCCCGGTCGCCTGGACGCCGGGCAACCCGGCGGCGGGCACCACGGTGACGTTCTCCGTCGCGATCAAGAACCAGGGCACCATCGCCTCCGGCGGCGGCGCGCACGGCATCACGCTGACGGTCGCCGACGAGGCGGGCAACGTGGTCAGGACGCTGACCGGCTCCACCAGCGGCGCGATCGCCGCCGGAGCCACCACCAGCCCGGTGACCCTGGGCACGTGGACGGCCGCCAACGGCAAGTACACGGTCAGGACGGTGCTCGCCGACGACGCCAACGAGCTGCCGGTCAAGCGCGCCAACAACACCAGCACGCTGCCGCTGTTCGTGGGCCGCGGCGCGAACATGCCGTACGACACGTACGAGGCGGAGGACGCCACCCTCGGCGGCGGCGCGGCCCGCGTCGGCCCGAGCAGGGAGATCGGCACGATCGCCGGCGAGGCGTCGGGCCGCCGGGCGGTCACGCTCAACCAGACGGGCGCCTACGTCGAGTTCACCACCAGGGCGGACACCAACACCCTGGTCACCCGCTTCTCGATGCCGGACGCGCCGGGCGGCGGCGGGCAGAGCTCGACGCTGAACGTCTACGTCAACGGCTCCTTCCTCAAGGCGATCAACCTGACCTCGCGCTACGCCTGGCTGTACGGCGCCGAGGCGAGCCCGAACAACAACCCGGGCTCCGGCCCGCCGAGGCACATCTACGACGAGGCGAACCTGCTGCTCGGCACCACCGTGCCGAAGGGCAGCAGGATCAGGCTGCAGAAGGACGCGGCCAACTCGCTGAACTACGCGATCGACTTCGTGGACTTCGAGCTGGCCGCGCAGGCCGCCAACCCGGACCCGGCGAAGTACGCCGTACCGGCCGGGTTCGGTCACCAGGACGTGCAGAACGCCCTCGACAAGGCCCGCATGGACGCCAGCCTGAGCGGCGTCTACCTGCCGCCCGGCGACTACCAGACGAACTCCAAGTTCCAGGTGTACGGCAAGTCGATCAGGGTCGTCGGAGCGGGCCCCTGGTTCACCAGGTTCCACGCGCCGTCCGGCCAGTCGAACACCGACGTCGGCTTCCGTGCGGACGCGACGGCCAACGGCTCGACGTTCACGGGCTTCGCCTACTTCGGCAACTACGTCGAGCGGATCGACGGCCCCGGCAAGGTGTTCGACTTCAACAATGTGGCGAACATGACGATCGACAACGTCTGGATCGAGCACCAGATCTGCATGTTGTGGGGCTCGAACGTGGACAACCTGACGATCAGGAACTCGCGGATCCGCAACGTGTTCGCCGACGGCCTGAACATGACCAACGGCAGCACCGGCAACCACGTCACCAACATCGAGACCAGGTCCACGGGCGACGACAGCTTCGCGCTGTTCTCGGCCATCGACAACAACTCGGGCGAGCAGTTCGGCAACGTCTACGAGAACCTGACGTCGCTGCTGACCTGGCGGGCCGCGGGCCTGGCCGTGTACGGCGGCTACGACAACACGTTCAGGAACATCTACGTGGCCGACACGCTGGTGTACTCGGGCGTCACGATCAGCTCGCTGGACTTCGGGATCCCGATGCACGGCTTCGGCGCCAGCCCGCCCACGACCTTCGACAACATCTCGCTGGTCAGGGCCGGAGGGCACTTCTGGGGGCAGCAGACGTTCCCGGCGATGTGGCTGTTCTCCTCCTCGAAGGTGTTCCAGGGCATCCGGGTCAGCAACCTGGACATCGTGGACCCGACGTACAGCGGGATCATGTTCCAGACCGGCTACTCCAGCCCCACCACCCCGCTGAACCCGATCAAGGACACGGTCTTCACGAACGTGTCGATCAGCGGGGCGCAGAAGAGCGGTGACGCCTTCGACGCCAAGTCGGGGTTCGGCATCTGGGTGAACGAGCTGCCCGAGCCGGGTCAGGGCCCGGCGGTCGGCTCGGCCACGTTCAGCAACCTGCGGTTCAGCAACAACGCGCAGAACATCAAGAACACGACCTCGACGTTCACGCTCAACATCAGCTAGAGCTCGGCCCTGGTGGGCAACCCCTGCCAGTCGCTCACGCTGGACACCGCGGCGGCGCTCAGCAGCGCCCCGCGGTGCAGGCGTTCCTGGGGGATGAGGCCGTCGAGGGCGGCGCTGATGTAGCCGGCGGCGAACGCCTCCCCCGCTCCGGCGGTGTCCACCACGGGCACCTGCCAGCCCTGGACGTCGTAGCGCATGCGGTCGGCCCGCACGCTGACGCCCTTGGCGCCGCGGTCCACCACGACCTCCCGCTCGGGGGTGAGGGCGAGCTTGACCAGGTCGAGCTCGTCCTGGCGGAGGAAGAGCAGGTGTGACTCGCAGGCCAGCTCGCTGAGCACCTCCTCGGCCTCGCGCACGGACGGCCACAGCTCGGGGACGTACTCGACGGAGAAGGAGATCGGCACCTCGGCGCTCCTGGCGGCGGCGACGGCGGCGCGGACGGCGTCCAGCGCGTCCCTGCCGAGCGCCGCCGTGAGGCCGGTGACGTGCAGCATGCGCGCGGCGGCGATGCGGTCGATGGGCACGTTGCCCGGCGCGAGCAGCGCGCCTGCGGAGCCGGTGCGGTAGTGGGTGACGGAGAGTTCGCGGCCCACGCGCGACTCGCGCAGGAGCAGCCCGGTGCGCGCGCCCTCGGCCACGCGCATGTCGGAGACGTCCACGCCCTCGCCGCGCAGGACGGTCAGCGCCCTGGCGCCCAGCTCGTCGCCGGCCACCTTGCCCAGGTAGGCGCACCGGTGGCCGAGCCTGGCCAGGGCGATGGCCAGGGTGAACTCAGGCCCGCAGACGTCGAGCCTGGCCTCGCTCTCGTGTCGGACGCGACCGCTGGAGACCACGCCCAGCGGCTCGCCCAGCGTGTAGACGTCGGTCATGCGCCCCGACTGTAGTCGCTCAAGGTCGACAAAAAGAGATTTTTCCGCATATGCCCTGGTTAAAGCCGTGATCAAATATTTTTCGTAACTTTAGACAACTTTTCCCCCTGATCGTGCCTCAAAGTAGTAGAGGGAGCCGGCCGCCCCGAAGTCGGCTCCGAAGTCAATACGGGGAGAGGAATCAGCACCCTCATGAGAAAGATCGCAGTAGGTATCCTTTCCGCCACTATCGGCGGTGCCATGCTGGTGTCGGGCGCGGGGATCGCCTCGGCTGCCACCAAGGCCGACACCCAGCTCGTGATTCGCGACATCAGCCCGAACCCTGTCGTGGTCAAGAAGGGCTCGGAGACGACGGCGTACTTCGACGTCGGCGCGAGCTCCGACGTCCAGAAGGTCGAGCTCAGCGTCGCGCCCGCGGAGAACAACTTCCGCACGCTGCGCACCAAGGACATCAAGGACCTTGAGGGCTGGCGCTGGGCCATCGGGTTCAACGAGAACGACTACGCCGGCAAGTGGAAGGCCACCGCCGTGGCCTTCGACAAGGACGGCAAGGAGATCGCCAAGGACGACGCGTTCTTCTCGGTCGAGGTCGAGAAGGGCAAGCTCGAGACCACGATCTCGCGCTTCAGCGCTGACCCGTCCAAGGTCCGCAAGGGCAAGTCGATCCACTTCTCCGGCCGCCTCCTCGCCGACGACGACGGCTGGGAAGGCGTCCGCGGCGAGAAGGTGAACATCTACTACAAGGCCAGCTACCGCAGTGGCTGGAAGTGGGTGGCCTCCGACTGGACCGGTCGCGGCGGCAAGTTCTACGCCAAGACCAAGGCCTACAAGAGCGGCACCTTCCGTGCCGTGTACGCCGGCGACGACGAGCTCGAGGGCGCCAAGAGCCGCTCGGACTACGTGCGCGTCTACTCCTGGCGCCGCTAGTACCACCAGGTACTGAAGCACCATCATGCTGGGGCCCAGTCCTTCGGGGCTGGGCCTCCGGCTTTTTCGCGTTCGGGAGGTTTAGCGATCATCCGATCGCCGCATGGGAAGTCCCATTGCGTTGATCGAACCCCCGAAGGAGCACACGCATGCCGCATCCCGTGATCGCCCTCGTCCTCACCATGACGAGCACGCTGGGAGCGGCACCCTCGCCGGAGTTGTCCGTCCGGTACGAGCGCCCCGACTCACCGCGCGCCGAGAAGGCCGAGCGGCTGCTGAAGGAGAGCGACGCGCTGAAGACCGGCGTCCGGCTGCCCGAGCCGGTCAAGGTCGTGGCCCGCGACTGCGCCGAGCCGAAGGCCGCCTGGGACCACGACAAGCGGGAGATCAGCATCTGCTACGCGCTGGTCGACCAGGTGAACCGGACGATCAAGGGCATCTCCGAGACCGAGGAGACCGGCGAGAAGGCCGCCAGGAAACGCGTGCGCGGCGCCCTGTCCGTGCTCTTCCACCACCAGCTCGGGCACGCCCTGACCACGCTCAACGGCATGACCGACAGCGACGCCCAGGCCGACCAGTTCGCCGCGCTGACGCTGGTGGCCGACACGCCCAAGCGCGTGGTGGCCGCCGCCGAGGCCCGCCACCTGCTCGCCGGGCACACCGGCATCGACCACCTGTCGGGCATGGCCGAGTCGGCCACTTTCGCCTGCCTGCTCTACGGCGCCGACCCCGGCAAGTACGGCGAGATCGCCAAGGGCGGCTGGGTGCCGGCCGGGCGCGCGCCGTCCTGCGCGGGCGAGTACGGCCGGGTCCGGACTGCCCTGGGAGATAAAGTCAGGACGTGAGGGGTAGCGTCCGGGTATGGCCGACGACCTGCTCAAAGACTTCAACCCGTTCGACATCTTCGACGCCGAGGCAGCCAGGCTCGACAGGTATTTCTCCGGCCTCGACGACGCCGGCTGGCGGCGGCCGTCCCGCTGCGAGGGCTGGTCGGTCCGCGACGTGCTGGCGCACCTGGCGGGCGAGGAGATGTACAACCACGCCTGCCTCGACGGAACCGTGCAGGACCTGATGGGCCGGCTGGCCGACGAGGGCATCGGCGGCTACAACGACTTCAACGAGTGGTGCGTGCGGGCGCGCAGGGACCTGCCCGTCGAGGACGTACTGACGGAGTGGCGCACGAAGAACGGCGAGACCCGCGCGCGCATGCGGGAGCTGGGAAGTCACGCCATGCTCGACACCATGGCCGGGCCCTACCCCGTCGGTCAGCAGGCCTTCCACTACGACTCCGAGTACGCCACGCACGCCGACGACGTGGGCGCGCCCGTCGCCGGCGACGAGGCGGACGGCCGGGCGTTGTGGCGGGTGGCGGTCGGCCGGTTCGTGCTGGCCGAGCAGGACGCCAAGGTGCAGGTGGAACAGACGGCCGAGCAGATCTTCGCCGCCGTGGACGGGGTGACCGCCACGCTGTCGTACCCGGAGTTCGTCGAGGCCACGGTGGGCAGGCTGCCCGCCTCGCACGACCTCGACCCGCGCATCGCCTCGGCACTGAGGTGCCTGGCGTGAGGAGGGGGCCATGTGGCTGCGTAACCGCGAGGGCACCGAGCCGCTGACAGCCCGCAGCCCGCTGCGCGCCCGGCGCGTCCTGTCGATCGTCGCGCTGGCGTTCGGGGTCGTGGCGGCCGTGTTCTGCACCGTGATGGCCGTGCGGACGGGCGAGGAGGTGTGGCGCTGGGAGGCCGCCATCGCCGCCCTGGTCGCCTTGTGCGCCGCGACCAGCCTGGTGGTGCTGCGGCATCACCGCTCAGGTCGTCAGCACCGCCAGCAGCAGTAGGAGGATCACCAGCGCGGCGGCCCAGAACAGCGCCCAGACGTGGGCCAGCGCCCACATGCGCAGCCGGTCACCGTACGGCTGCGAGGGCAGCGGCTCGCCACCTGCCTCGATCCTGTTGATGGCCGCGACGCGCCTGGCCAGCTCGGGGTCGTCTCGCTCGAGGGCTCGCTCGATCTCGGCGAGAATACGGCGCTCCCTTCCGGAGAGACTCATCACACCACCACTGCTCTCACGCCGATGACCGTGTTTTACCCACCGGTAGCCCCCGCATGCCCTGGCCTTGGTGATCACAGTGTGTGCCGGACCGGAAACTCAGGATAATGAGGGCATGGCGACACCGCGACAGCGTTACAGGGAACAGGTCAGGAGGGAGATCAAGCAGGCCGCGCTCGCCCAGATCAGCGGGGGCGAGGAGCTGAACGTCACCGCGGTGGCCAGGCGGCTGGGGATGACGGGGCCCGCCCTGTACAAGTACTTCGCCGGCCGCGACAGGCTGCTCGCGGAGCTGGTGGACGACGGGCTGGGCGAGCTGGCGGCGGCCGTACGGCAGGCCGGGACCGCCACCGCGGAGAGCGGGCCGCGTGAGCGGCTGCACGCGCTGGCGCGCGCGTTCTTCGACTGGGCCGTGGCGCATCCGGGCCTGTACCGGCTGGTGGCCTCGGCGCCGACCCTGCCGGGCGTCGAGGAGGTGCTCAGGCCGTTCCAGCCGGTGCTCGCGGGGGCGGCGGGCGGCGGCCCGCCCGCGACGGTGCTGGTGTGGGCGCGGCTGCAAGGGGTGCTGAGCGTGGAGCTGCGGGGGCCGTTCACGGGCGTCGGGGAGGCGTTGCTGACGGCCGAGATGGACGCGCTCGCCGACGCCATGGGGCTGCTCTAGTGCGGGAACGCCTTCGGCGGCCGGGGCGTCACCTCGTCGCGGAACGCCTCGATCACGGAGACGACCTGACGCATCAGCACGGTGTCGCCGAGGCGGTCCAGGTAGAGCGAGCGCCTGGCCAGGGCGTCGAGGTCCACGGCGAAGCAGATGGCCATCAGCGGGTTGACGAACAGCTCGCTGCCCTTCGTCCTGTCGGTGAAGCGCACGTCCCCGAACTCGCCGCGCACCGCCGCCGCGATCGAGCCGTTCACGATGCTCGGGTACGCCGGCAGCTCGGCCTGGGCGTGGGCGACGGCGTCGAGGTAGAGCGCGCCCGCCTTCGTGGACCTGGAGACGGAGAACGCGCCCAGGTAGCCGCCCTCGCGCTCCAGTGCCGCCAGGTTCTCCAGCACCTGGACGTGGTTGACGCCGTGGTGGGCGTCCACGCCGAAGCCCAGGCAGACGACGGCCTTGACCGGCACGTCGAGGGCGTGCGCGGCGGCCAGGCTCGCCATGTCGTCGGCCGGGGTGCCGAGGCCGGCCTCGTCGCCGCGCATCAGGATGTCGGTGCCGCCGTCCACCAGGACGACCGCGTCCAGGGCGAGGTGCTCGGCCAGCCTGGCGTACGCGGCGCGCAGCCGCTTGACGCCCACCTTGGGGAAGGCGTAGACGGTGGACGGCTGGCCGTGCGCCGCCAGCCAGCGCGACAGGCAGCCCTCGGGGAAGTACCAGTCGCGGGCCTCGGTGTCGGGCCGGATCTCCGCGACGTCCTCGCACAGCCAGACGTCGAGGTCGAGGGCGTCGAGGTGGCTGAACGACAGGTTCGCCAGGTGCACCTCCTTGCCCGCCTCCCGCAGCGACAGGGCCAGGGGCAACCCGGCGTACACGTCGGAGCCGCCGCCCGCGCCTGCGACGAGGATCCGGCGGGAGCGCGCTAACCGGGCGGACAGCGGCGAGTCAAGCACACGTCACATCCTGCCTCACTTGCCCCTTCCGTAGCGCTGGTTGAAGCGCTCGACGCGGCCGGCGGTGTCGAGGATGCGGCCGCGGCCCGTGTAGAAGGGGTGGCTGGCGGACGAGACGTCCACGTCGACGACCGGGTACGTCCTGCCGTCCTCCCACTCGACCGTCCTGTCGCTGGTCAGGGTCGAGCGGGTGAGGAAGGCGAAGCCGACGCTGGGGTCGCGGAAGACGACGGGGCGGTAGTCGGGGTGCAGGTTCTTCTTCATGGCCCCTGCAACCAAGTGGCAACGGTTTTCATTCCCTCGCTTCTGGATCCAGTCCGAGCACCGTACGGCCGCCGTCCACCGGGATCGTGGCGCCGTTGACGAAGGCGGCGTCAGGGGAGAGCAGGTGCGCCACCACGGAGGCCACCTCGGCGGGGGTCGCGACGCGGCCCAGGGGGTGCAGTCTGGCCAGCTCCGACTCCATCTGCGGCGTTCGCGTGGCCTCGTACCGCTCCGTGGCCACCGAGCCTGGGGCGACGGCGTTGACGCGGATGCCGCGCCTGCCGTACTCGACCGCGAGCGCCCTGGTCAGCCCCTCCGTCGCGGCCTTCGCCGTGGAGTAAGGCAGGCTGCCGGGCACGGCCCTGGTGGCCTGGTGCGAGGTGACGTTCACGATGGCGCCCGGGGTGCCGGCGTCCAGGAAGTGCCGCACGGCGGTGGCGCAGCCCACCACGGCCAGGTCGAGGTTGGCCGCGATCAGCGCTCTGACCTCGGAGATCGGGGACGAGTGCACGGAGGCGTCACGGAACACGGCGGCGTTGTTGACCCAGCCCGCGAGGGTGCCCGACTCCTGGGCCAGGTCCGCCGCCCAGGCGGCCACCTCCTCGTCGGCCGCGTCCCCGATCACCGGGACGACGCCGGGGCCCGCCCAGCGGAGCGCGTCCTTGTCGCGCTCGACGGCCACCACGACGCTCCCATCACCGATCAGGCGCTCGACCACGGCCCTGCCGATGCCACGCCCGCCGCCGGTCACCACATACGAAACAGTCATGATCCGACGCTATGACGGCATTGGTGCAATTCTCGAAGTCTTTTCGGTGGCGAAGTGACTTTTATCACCGTATTTACGGCAGGCGAACGGGAACAAATCACATCGTGATCACGACCGCAGGACCGAAAGCGCCGGCGCGAATGATCGGCGCACTCGCGATCACCCAGACCGCCGGATACGGCATTCTCTATTACGCGTTCTCCGTGTTCATCCCGCCCATGTCGCGCGAACTGCAGGCCGGGGTCGCGCAGCTCACCGGGGCGATCACGCTGTCCGTCCTGGTGTCCGGGCTCGTCGCGCCGCTCATCGGCCGCCTCCTGGACCGGCGCGGCGGACGCGGCCTGATGACGCTCGGGTCCGCGCTCGGCGCGCTGGCCGTGCTCGCCTGGTCGCAGGTGCGCTCGGTGGCGCAGCTCTATCTGGTGTGCGGGGTACTCGGCGTGGCGTCCGCCATGGTGCTGTACGAGGCCGCGTTCGCGGTGATCGTCGCCTGGTTCGACGCGAGCCGGCGGGCGCGGGCGCTGCTGGCGGTGACCGTGGTGGCCGGGTTCGCGTCCAGCATCTTCCTGCCGCTGACAGGGTTGCTGGTCGAGCTGTACGGGTGGCGGCAGGCGCTGGTCATCCTGGCCGTCGGGTACGCGCTGATCGCCGTCCCCCTGCACGGGCTGGCCGTCCGCAACCGGGGCGCGCCCGCCCACGTGAACCGGGGCGAGATCGTCGGGGCGGCGCTGCGCGAGCGGCCGTTCTGGCTGCTGGCGGCGGCCTTCCTGACGCAGACGGGCGCCGTGGCCGTCATGGGGGTGCTGCTGATCACCTACCTCATCACGCTCGGGCACGAGCCCGTGTTCGCCGCCGGGGTGGCCGGGCTGCTCGGGGTGCTGTCCGTGACCGGGCGGCTGGTCACCACCGGGCTGCAGGCGCGCTGGCCCGTCGCGCTGATCACGGCCGCCATGTTCCTGCTCCAGGGGCTGGCCGCCGTCCTGCTGCCGCTGGTCGGGCGGGACGCGGCCGGGGCGGTGGTGGCGGTGGTGCTGTTCGGGCTGGGGTTCGGGGTGGGGACCATCGCCCGTCCCGCGTTGCTGGCCGATCGGTACGGGACGGCCGCGTACGCGTCGCTCAGTGGGGCGCTCGCGTTGCCGATCACCGTGGCGAAGGCCGTGGCGCCGCTGGTGGCGGCCGGGATCGCGCAGGTCGCCGGGTATCCGGCGGTGATGGGGGTGGTGGCGGGGGCCTGCTTGCTCGGCTCACTGTCACTCGTGATGTACGCCAGAGCGCGCCCGGCAGCCGCTTAGCCAGGGCGGACGGCCTGACTGCCGGTCATGATCACTTTTGAGCTGCGGCCCTGGCAGCCATGATCGCTCCCGGACTGTCGGTCATGGCGGTTACGATCGCCGGGAGGCTCTGGGAACACCGCCCCCAACCACCTCTCCGCCATGGGCGGAACTGACGATCCGCTCACCCCCGAACACGTAAGGTAGCCGCATGGATACCCCCACCGAGGTTCTGCACCGCGTGTTCGGCTACGACTCGTTCCGGGCGGGTCAGCAAGAGATCATCGACCACGTCGTGACAGGCGGCGACGCCCTCGTCCTGATGCCCACCGGCGGCGGCAAGTCGCTCTGCTACCAGATCCCCGCCCTGGTGCGCAAAGGCGTGGGGGTGGTCATCTCCCCGCTGATCGCGCTGATGCAGGACCAGGTCGACGCGCTGCGGGCGCTCGGCGTGCGGGCGGGGTTCCTCAACTCGACGCAGAGCCTCGACGAGCGGCAGCTCGTCGAGTCGGAGTTCCTGGCCGGCGAGCTCGACCTGCTCTACCTCGCCCCCGAACGGCTGCGCGTCGACGCCACCCTGCGGCTGCTGGGCAGGGGCGACATCTCCGTGTTCGCCATCGACGAGGCCCACTGCGTGGCCCAGTGGGGTCACGACTTCCGTCCCGACTACCTGGAGCTGTCCA
Source organism: Nonomuraea monospora (assembly GCF_039531895.1). Lineage (NCBI taxonomy): Bacteria > Bacillati > Actinomycetota > Actinomycetes > Streptosporangiales > Streptosporangiaceae > Nonomuraea > Nonomuraea monospora. The sequence continues at coordinate 110,553 of NZ_BAAAQX010000003.1, read as the reverse complement.
GGCTGCGTGAGCTGTGGCCCGACGTGCCGCGCATCGCGCTGACCGCCACCGCCACGCCGTCCACGCACGCCGAGATCTCCTCCCGGCTCGGCCTGGAGCAGGCCCGCCACTTCGTGGCCAGCTTCGACCGGCCCAACATCCACTACCGCATCACGTCCAAGAGCGAGCCCAAGCGGCAGCTCCTGGAGTTCCTGCGCACCGAGCATCCCGACGAGTCCGGCATCGTCTACTGCCTCTCGCGCTCCTCCGTGGAGAAGATCGCCGAGTTCCTCACCGACAACGGCATCGCGGCGGTGCCGTACCACGCGGGGCTCGACGCCCGCACCCGCGCCCACCACCAGTCCCGCTTCCTGCGCGAGGACGGGCTGATCGTGGTGGCCACCATCGCCTTCGGCATGGGCATCGACAAGCCCGACGTGCGCTTCGTGGCCCACCTCGACCTGCCCAAGTCCCTGGAGGGCTACTACCAGGAGACCGGGCGGGCAGGGCGCGACGGCATGCCCGCGACCGCGTGGATGGCGTACGGGCTGAACGACGTCGTCCAGCACCGCCGCATGGCGATGGAGGGCGACGACGCCCACCGCCGCCGCCAGGTGCTGCACCTCGACGCGATGCTCGCCCTCTGCGAGACCGTGGGCTGCCGCCGGATGATGCTGCTCGACTACTTCGGGCAGAAGGGCTCGCAGCCGTGCGGCAACTGCGACACCTGCCAGACCCCGCCCGAGTCCTGGGACGGCACCGTCCCCGCCCAGAAGGTGCTGTCCACCGTGTTGCGGCTGCTCAGGGAGCGCCGCCAGAAGTTCGGCGTCGGCCAGGTCGTCGACATCCTGCTCGGCAAGAAGACCGCCAAGGTGCTGCAGCACGGGCACGAGACCCTGTCGGTGTTCGGGGTGGGCGCCGACCTGGGCAACGCCGAATGGCACGGGGTGGTGCGCCAGCTCCTGGCCCAGGGCCTGCTCGCGGTGGAGTCCGACTACGGCGCGCTGGTCCTGACCGACGACAGCGCGGCGGTGCTGCGCGGCCAGCGCGAGGTACGCCTGCGCCGCGACGCCCACCGCCCGGCCCGCGCCAAGACCGCCTCCTCCGCCGGCGGCAAGTCCGCCCAGCCCGCCGCCGAGCTGCCCGCCGAGGCCGCCGCCGTCTTCGAACGCCTCCGCTCCTGGCGCGGCGCCACGGCCAAGGAGCAGGGCGTGCCCGCGTACGTCATCTTCCACGACGCCACCCTGCGCGAGATCGCCACCCAGGCGCCCGCGTCGCTGGCGGAGCTGAGCAACGTGAACGGGGTCGGGGAGAACAAGCTGGCCAAGTACGGCGAGCAGGTGCTGCGGACGCTGCACGGCGACGACGCGCCGCCGCCTTCGGAGGAGGGCGAACAGACCCTCCTCTGAACACGCGCCGCTTCCTGCCACGTGCGGTCTCTTGTCGCGTGCGGTCTCTTGTCGCGCGGCGGGCGGCGTGGTGGTGGCGACGGCCGCACGAAGAACGGTCGTCGCCACCACGTCGATCGGCCGGGTCCGCGGCATCTCACGTGCGCCGCCTCGCGGATCGGCCGGAAAGGTTTCCGCCCCCTGGTGGCACGGTGTTGGTTTGCGTGGCCGTCCCGTGACAGGACGACCATTCCCGATCTTCTCACCGTATCGGGCAGGGCGTCGCGGGTTCCGGTAACTGTGGTGTCGCGAACTGTGGTGTGACTTTGCCGTACATGGTGATCGTACGGCGTGGGGGCGGCGGATGTGAGGAATGGGCACCTGCTTGACCCGATCGCTTGATCGTCGGCGACCGCTCGACTCAGGCGGACGCCTATCGGCTCGGGCGCTTCGTCGGGACGGGCGCTCAGCCGAGAACGGGCCAGGCGGGGTAGCGTCCGAGGTACGCGAGGAGGTGATCCTGAGCGGGAGCGCACATGGGCACGGTCACAGGCGGGCCGAACCTCGCAGGCCGATCGGCGCGGGTGACGAACAGATGAGCCAGATCCAGCAACTCCTCCGCCAGAAGCGCCGGAATCGGGTGGCGCTCGCCACACGCCCTCGCCACGTCCCAGGCATGCACGGCCACCTCAATGGCCCCCACCGCGGCCACCATCGGGGAGGTAAGGGGGCGGTCGTGGACGGTGATGAGGTCGGCCCTGGTGATGGCGGTCCAACGGCCGAGAACTTCCGTTGCGGTGTCCCGCAGGATGAGGGCGGGATTGGGGTGAAGCCGCACGGGCGAGACGCCGACGTCCCCGCGCACGGACGCCACACCCGCGTCGCCATGCAGGGGCGAGATGCCAACCTCCGCACGCACGGACGGCACGCCCACCGCCTCGCGCACGGGCGGCACGGTCGCCCCGCGCACAGGGGGCACGGTCGCCCCGCGCACGGGTGGCACGCCCGCGTCGCCGTGCGTAGCCGGGAGGCCCACATCGCCGCACGCGGACGGCACGCCTGCCTCTCCATGTACGGCCGCACGCCCGTCAGCGGCAGCGGGCCGGTCGACGACAATGGGCCGGTCAACGACGGGGGGCCGGTCGGCGGCGAGGCGGCCAGTCACGGGCCGATGCACACCGGGCCGGTCGGCGGCGGGGTCTGTCGAGATGTGGCCGGTGGCGGCCTCGTTCAAGGCGTGCAGAGAGTCGCCCAGGTGCTGCAGCAGCTCCTGCAAGCTCCACCCCGCACAAGGCGTGGGACGGCACAGAGCCGCCGGGGTCACGATGCGCAGGCTGCCGAGCGAGTAGTCGATGGCCCGCTCAAGCAGCGCCACGCCCGCCATCAGTGCCCGTCTCTGGTCGCTCATATCGCCTCCTCGTGCATGGAGACCGAAGGCGAGATGAAAAGTCATCGCCTCTCAGGAAGCGAGCTGGGTCGTACTCTGGGGCAGGAGCGGAAGGATCTGCCATGGGGATGCTCAGCAGACTGTTCGATCAGCTTCTCGGCCTGCCGGAGGCCACCACTCCCGACATCGAGATCGCCCGCGACCTCCCCGTCCCGATGCCCGACGGGGTCGTGCTGCGTGCCGATCGTTACCGGCCGCGCGGGGAGGGGCCGCTGCCGGTGGTGCTGATGCGCACGCCGTACGGAAAGCACAAGCTGGACTCGAAGGGGACGGCCAGGATTCTGGCGCGGCGCGGCATGCAGGTGGTGGTGCAGGACGCCAGGGGGACGTTCGGCTCGGGCGGCCGGTTCTCGGCGTTCCACCAGGAGAAGGAGGACGGCCTGGCCACGGCCGCGTGGTTGCGGGAGCAGCCGTGGTGTGACGGGCGGCTGGCGACGGCTGGGGCGAGTTATGTCGGGTTCACGCAGTGGGCGATCGGGCCGTATCTGGATCCGCCGCTGGAGGCGATGTGTCTGGGGGTGACGGCCAGTGAGTTCGCCACGACGTTCTATCCGGGCGGGGTGTTCGCCCTGCACAACCTGCTGACCTGGGCGTCGCTGATCGGCACGCAGGAGGAGGCGCCGCTGGGCGGGCTGCTGCCGGATCCGCGCAAGGACCGGCGGGTGCGGCGGGCGATGGCGCACGTGCCGATCGGCAGGTCGGACGTGGCCGCGATCGGGAAGCAGGTGCCGTTCCTGCGGGAGGTCGCCGCGCACTCCGGGGTGGGCGACACCTTCTGGGCGGACACCGACAACAGCGCCGCCGCCGTCAAGATGACCACGCCGACCAGCATGGTCACCGGCTGGTGGGATCTGTTGCTGCCGGCGCAGCTACGCGACTACGCCGCGCTGCGCGAGGCCGGGAACCGCAGCCGGATCCTGATCGGCCCCTGGGGGCACGACCTCGGCGTGATGCGGGCGCTGATGGCCGAGCAGGTGTCGTGGCTGTCGGCGCACCTGCTCGGCGACACCGCCCAGCTCCAGCGCTCCCCCGTGCGGCTCTACCTGCAGCGGGCCGGCCGCTGGCTGGACTTCGACCGGTGGCCGCCGCCGCAGTCCGTCCCGACGGAGTTGCATCTGCTCCCGTACGGGAGGCTGGGGTGGAGCGCGCCCGGCGAGGGGGCGCCCGGCGTGTTCACCTACGATCCCGCGCACCCCACCCGCTCCGTGGGCGGGCCGCTCCTGGACATGCGCGAGTCGAAGCAGCGCGACAACCGCGCCGTCGAGGCCCGGTCCGACGTGCTCGTGCACACCGGCGCGCCGCTCCCCCGCGACCTCGACCTGATCGGCCCCGTCTCGGCCACCGTGTACGTGCGGACGGACACCGGGCACGCCGACCTGTTCGTGCGGCTGTGCGACGTGGACGAGACCGGCGTGTCGCGCAACGTCACGGACGGCATCCTGCGACTGCCCGCCGGGAGCGACGGCGTGGTCAAGGCCGAGGTGGAGCTGCATCCGACCGGGTATCGGTTCCTGCGCGGGCATCGGCTGCGGGTGCAGGTGGCGGGCGGGGCGTTTCCGCGGTTCGCGCGAAATCACGGGACCGGGGAGGCGGTTGAGGAGGCGGTGGGGACTCGGCCGACCCGGTTCGAGATCTTCCAGGACGCCGAGCGGCCGTCGGCGCTCACGTTGCCCGTTTTCGGGGGGTTGTAGGTGGGTGGGACGGCCGTTGGGTCCTGGCTGCGGGCGTTAGCGCAAACATCGCATGGCCCCGCGGCGGTGATGGTGCGGATCGTGGTGTGGTTCGCGGGGGCGCCCTGGTCGGCGGTCGGCATCGGGAAGAACCCGCGGATCCATTTGCCGCCGGTCTCGGTCAGCTCTCGGTAGTCGAGGGCGTCCAGGTTCTGATTGAAGTTGGCGCCTTAACCTCCCGGGGGCGAGGGCGGCTGTGGTTTCGGCGGTGGCCTGGGGTGACGCTAACGGTTGTAAGGCCACCGCCGCGGTCAGCGCGGTGAGGGATGGTCGCCGAAGCATGCCGGTCATGTTTGCGCTAACTCGATCTACGTGTCAACGGACGTGACGCGTAGTTGGAACCTTTCGCCCGTGGTGGAGGTATGGAGGGCGAGGAGGTTGTCTCATGCGGTTGGTGATTAGCGGAGTGGCGTCGGTGGCTGTGGCTGTGGCTGTGGTGGTCGAGGGGTGTGCCGGCGGAGCGCCGTCCACCGGCAGTGAGTCTGCCGCGAGCGGGGCGCCGTCCCCCGGCAGCGGGTCCGTTCCAAGCGGGGCGCCGTCCCCTGGCAGCGGGTCTGCCCCGAGCGAGGCGCCGTACCCCGACAGCAGGTCCATTTCGAGCGGGGCGCCGACGTCTGGGGACGTCCGTGCGAGTGCGAGTCCTGGTCCGACGGTCACCGGCGTCGGGTGCAACGGCACGCCGGTGTTGGAGGGCGGGCCGCTGCCCGAGGTGCGGGGGACGGCGCGGTACGCCGAGTTGTGGGGGCTGCTGTTCGTGGACGCGACGCCGCTCAAGGCGGGCAAGGAGGTCAAGATCGTGTGGCGGATGACCGGCGAAGGGCCACTGCGCGTCCGCGCCTCCCTTCCCGACGGGACGACCGCCGAGCAGAAGTGGGGCCCCGAGGAACACTCGGGATCCACGTGGCGACGTCCCGGGCAGGAGTGGGGCACCGGGTTCGTGTTTCCGAAGGCGGGCTGCTGGAAGGTCGAGCTGTCGCGTGATCGAGGGTCGGGGCAGGTCTGGCTGCCCGTCCGCTGACATCCGCCCTCCGTGCCGCAGCGCACCACGCAGGGGACGGATCGGACACCACGCCCGCCGCGAACACAAGACGGCTACCGCCACCTCGCGGTAGACGACGAATCAGGACGGCTACCACTACCTCGCGGTGGACGGGTCAGGCTCGCGGCAGGGCGCGATCGATGAAAGACGTCACGTCGTCGAGCACCTCGTCCTTGTTGACCTCGTTGAACACCTCATGCCTGGCCCCCGCGTAGATCCGCTCCGTCAGGTCGCTGCCCCTGACCGCCGCGATGCCCGCCCGGCTGGCGGGCAGCGGCACGAGCTGGTCGTCGTCGCCGTGCACCCACAGGGTGGGCAGCGGCCCGAACGTGCCGCCCTTGGCGATCGTGTCCAGGGTCGTCGCGAACGCCTCCAGCGTCGCCCGCTTGAACGGCCCGTGCCACACCAGCGGGTCGGCGGCGTACGCGGCGCCCACCGACGGGTCGCGGGAGAGCGTGGCCGGGTCGATCGGCACGTCCGGCGGCTCCTCGAACGCCAGCAGCGTGCGCACCGCCTCCCACTCCCCGATCACCGGCCCCGACAGGACGAGCGCGGCCAGGCCGGAGCCGTACCGCTGGGCGTAGCGGGCCCCGATCATGCCGCCCATCGAGTGGCCGATCAGCACGACGGGCACGCCGGGGTGCTCCTTCCTGGCGTGCTCCTCGACGGCGTGCACGTCGGTGACCACGTCCTCGAAGTCCTCGACGAGCACCCTGTCGCCTTCCGACTTGCCGTGCCCCATGTGGTCCAGGCCGTAGACGGCGGCGCCGTGATGGACGAGCCGGTCGGCCACGTACTCGTAGCGGCCGATGTGCTCGCCGTACCCGTGGACCAGGATCGCGAGGTACCGCGGGCGCTCATGGGGCCATTCGCGGACCGTGTTGCCGCCCCTCGTGCCGGTGAAGGTGTGCTCGCGCGACTCCGCCATGCCTCACTCCTCGCTCGCAGATCAAGGTGAGCGTACGTCAGGGGAGGCGGCTGCCGCGACGTCCGAAAACCGCCGACCTTCGGGGGTGGGTGTGGTGTTGAAGAGAGTATGGACATCTACACGACGATCGACAGCCCGCTGGGCGAGATCCTGCTCGTGGGGGACGGCACGGCGCTGACCCGCGTGTCGTTCGACGCGGCCTCGTCCGACGCGACCACGTTCGGCGCGGCTTCGGGACGGGCGGGGCAGGTGCGCGAACCGCGCGCGGTCGCGGAGGCGGGGCGGGAGCGGGGGCTGGTCGCGGAGGCGGGTCGGCGGACCGACCTGATCGCGGAGGCGGAGCGGGAGCGTGCGCTGGTTTCGGAGGCGGGTCGGCGGAACGAGTCGGGCGTGTTCGTGGAGGCGGAGCGGCAGTTCGGGGAGTACTTCGCGGGTGAGCGCACCCGGTTCGACCTGCCGCTCGCCCCGCGTGGCACCGCGTTCCAGGAGCGGGTGTGGGCGGAGCTGGCGCGGCTTCCGTACGGGACCACGACCAGCTACGGCGCACTGACCGCACGCGTCGGCGCGCCCCCGGACCGGATCCGCGCCGTCGCGGCGGCCGTCGGCGCGAACCCACTGCTTGTGCTCCTGCCGTGCCACCGCGTCATCGCCGCCGACGGCGCCCTGACTGGGTACGCGGGCGGTCTCGAACGCAAGCACGCGCTGCTCACGTTGGAAGGCGTGCTGCAGCCCCAACTCTGGAGCACGCTGTGAACACTGGTGGGAACGAACTGCTGACCGAGGGTTCGGCGCGGTTGGCGGGGGCTCGGTGGGAGGAGTTGGCGGCCGAGATGGACGCCCACGGGTGTGCGCTGACGCCGCAGCTCCTCACCTCCGGGGAGTGTGCAGAGATCTCCGCTCTGTACGACGACGCCGGCTTCTTCCGAGCCACCATCGACATGGAACGCCACCGCTTCGGCGCCGGTCAGTACCGCTACTTCACCCACCCGATCCCACCCCTGGTGCAGGAGCTCCGGGCGGCGTTCTACCCGAGGCTCCTGCCGATCGCCAGGGACTGGGCGGCGAGGCTGGGGCAGCCCGCGCCCTGGCCGGATGATTTCGCCGAATGGCTGGACATGTGCCACCGCGCCGGACAGACCCGCCCGACCCCCATCCTCCTGCGCTACCGGCAGAACGACTGGAACGCCCTCCACCGCGACCTTTACGGAGACCTGGTGTTCCCGCTGCAGGTGGTGATCGGGCTGGACCGGCCGGGTGAGGACTACACCGGCGGCGAGTTCCTGCTGGTGGAGCAGCGGCCCCGGGCGCAGTCGCGGGGCACGGTGACGATGTTGCCGCAGGGGCACGGGCTGATCTTCACCACGCGCGACCGTCCCGTGCGGTCGTCGCGTGGCTGGTCGGCGTCGCCGGTGCGGCACGGGGTGAGCACCGTACGGTCTGGGCTGCGGCACACGCTCGGGCTCGTCCTGCACGACGCGAAGTGAGCCCGGCGAGGGGCGCGACGCGGGTGGTCGTGGCGTTCACGCTGGTCGGCGCTGATGGGCGGACGTATGCGAGTCCGGTGCCCGGCACACTGGGCGGGCACCGGAAGGCCCGGCTGTATGGGCGGCTCGACTGTCCCTCGGCGCTGCGGGCCATCGCGCGCGGGGGTTATGTCCGGGAGCGGGTGTTCTTCGCCGACGCGCGGACGGCGGTCGCGGCGGGGTACCGGCCGTGTGCCGTGTGCTTGCCGGAGGAGTACCGGCTGTGGCGGGACGCCGGGCTAGCGAACCTCCCGGCCGCTAGTTCGGGACGCCGGGCTGGTGGTCGGTCCAGCCGGAGTCCACGATTGACCAGTAGTCCAGCACCCTGCCGGGAACCTGCCACTCCTCGCTGTCCGGCCCCGGTGTGAGCTGGACGTCGCGGCTGCCCAGCAACTCGCCGGTCCGCTGGTCGAAGAGCACCTGGAACTGGATGCTGCCGCGGCCGTCCGCGCTCTCGAACGGGGCCGCGAGGGCGACGGCGCTCCGCCCGAGCGGGTCGGTGGCGGCGCCCAGGCTTTGTACGCCGGGATAGTCGGTGATCAGGCGCATGAGACCGGCGCGGACCCGGGGCGGCACGGGCGTGTCCGAGAGGACCGAGAAGACCCGGAGGAGCACGCTCTTGGCGTCCACGCAGCGTTTCGTGGCACCGGCGCGGCCGTCGGCGAGCTTCACATGGCCCTCGCACAGGAGCGTGCGCAGGTTTTCCGGGTCGGTGGGCAGGTCCTGGAGTTCCTGGTAGGTGAATTGGCCGACTCCGGCGACGTTGAACGTGCCGCCGCCGTGGGCGTCCGGGTCATCCTCCTGCCAGGGGCCGGGCTTGGACTCGACCGCCCGGGTGAGGCCCGACGAGCGGATCCGCCAACGGGACGGGGAGCCCGCCGCGCGCCAGGCGTCGGCGTCGGCGCGGGTCTGGGGCTTGCCGGGGAAGTCGCGGCCGTAGAAGGAGGTGCCGTCGCCGCGGCTGCGTCCGGTCCATCTGAAGTACTCGGCGCGTTCCTCCACGACGTAGCCGCCCGTCTCGCCGAGTGCGCGGGCCGCGAAGGCCGTGCGCTGGTGGGTGTACCAGTAGCGGGCCTGCGGCTGGCGCTCCGCCTGGGTGGCGGCGGCCAGCATCATGCCTCGGGGGGACGAGGTGTCCTGGCCGGTCGTCACGCCTGGGAGCGGCTGTGTGGGGTCGCCGCCGGGAGGCGTCTGGATGAGGGGGCCGCCGCCGGGGAGTGTCAGGCCGGGGAGCAGCCGGGTGAGGTCGCCGTCGGGGGCGAGGGTCAGGCCCACCGCCATCAGCGCGGCCGTGGCGGCGGCGATCAGGCCGAGCGGCATGCGCCACGCACGCCGCCGCCGCCACACCGGCAGGGGGTTGTCCCGGTCCCGCATCCGACCGTGCTCCCGGTCCCGCTTCAGGCGGTCGTCCTGGGTCAGCATCCGGCGGCGGGCGGACGCCGCGGCGGACGCGGACGGCGGGGCGGGGTCGTCGTACACGCTACGGACGAGATCCAGTTCGTTCATCGTCAGACCTCTTCCTCATCGAGCAGGGGATTCGTGCCGCCCAGCGCCTTGCGCAGCTTCTTGCGGGCCCGGTTGAGCCGCGAGGACACCGTCCCGAACGGCACGTCCAAGGCCTGCGCCACCTCGTCGTAGCTCAGCCCCGCGAGCGCCACCAGCAGCAGGACGTCCCGCTGGGCGGCCGGGAGGGCGGCGATGGCTCCGGCGAGCGTCCTGGTGACGCGCTGCGCGCTCACCTTGGCCGCCACCTCCTCCTCATGGCCTTGGGACGGCTCCGCTCGCGGGTGCAGTTTGTCCACGGCGCGTAAGAGGCGCACCTCGTCGCGGCGGTGCCGGCTGATGACGTTGGTCGCGATGCCGTAGAGCCAGGGCCTGGCGCTGCTGTGGCTCAGGTCGTAGCGGCGGCGCCGGCTGAAGGCCAGGGCGAACGTCTCGGCGCAGACGTCGTCGGCGGCGTGCGGGCCGAGCCGGCGGGAGGCGTAGCCGTGGATCTCGGTGTAGTGCGCGTCGAAGACCGCGCCGAAACACTCGGGCTCGTCCCAGGACCGCTCGATCGCCGCGGCGTCGTCCGGCGACGGCGCCGTGGTGCCGGGAGGAGCGGTCAGGTATGGCTCGTTCATGCGGGGCCTCTGGGTCGGCGGACGTCGGTCACCTGTTGTTGTCCGCAGACCGCCATCGCCTTCCCCGGAGAAGGCCCGCGCTACGTCTCACACCCGCAACTACGCCGGACGATCAGCGGCGCGTGCGGGGCGGTCACCGGACCCGTCGGGTCGAAGAGCAGGTCGACAGCCTGCCGTGCCATCGACTCCAGCGGCTGCCCGGTGACGGTCAGCGACGGCGCGGTGTGGGCGCTGTCCGGGGTCCCGTCCAGGCTGACGACCGCCACCCCGTCAGGAACGGGCAGGCCGGCGGCGCTGGCCCCCGACAGCACGCCGATCGCCTGTTCGTCGGTGGCGGCGATCAGCGCGCGCGGCACGGCGTCCGTGGCGGCCAGGCGGCGGATCAGCGCGTCCGCTTCGGCCCGGGAGTAGCCGGAGCGCAGCAGTGTGCCGCCGGCGCCGGCGGCGGCCTGCCAGCTCTCGCGCCTGCGGCCGACGGGGCCGAGGTCGTGGGGGCCGGCGAGGAAGGCGACGTCGTGGTGTCCGTGGGCGCGCAGGTGGGCGACGGCCTCCTCGACGGCGTGCTCGTTGTCGGCGGCGACCACGGGCGTCTGTCCCGAGGCCGGGCCGTTGTGCAGGTACACGGCGGGCACCCCGGCGGCGCGGGCCATGGCCGCCGTGTCGTCGCCCGCGTCGGCGGAGGTGATGAGCAGGCCGTCCACCTGGGCGGCGAGGAAGCGTTCGACGAGTTGCCGCTGCCGTTCGGCGCAGTAGCCGGCGTTGCCCATGAGCATGAGCCGGCCGTGGCCCGCGAGCCCCTGCTCGACGTACCGGGCCAGCGCGCCGAAGTACGGGTTGAGCGCGTCCGCCAGGACCAGCCCCACGACGCCGGTGACTCGCGAGCGCAGCGCGCGGGCGATGCGGTTGGGACGGTAGCCGAGCTCGGCCGCGGCGGCCAGCACGCGCTCGCGGGTCGCGGCGGCCACGGGACGCGGGCCGTCGTTGATGACGTAGCTGACCACCGCGGTGGAGGTGCCGGCTCTGCGGGCCACGTCGGCGAGGGTGACCGGCCTGCTGGCGGAAGTGCTCATGGGTTTACATTCTCGCATCTAAACGATTAGATAAGGCACCGCACGTTCTAATCGATTAGACGGGCGGGTGATCCGTCCGGAGAAGGGCCATCATGACCACCGGTCGCCACGACCTGCACTGCCACCTCGACGGCTCCGTCCGTCCGGACACCATCGCCGACCTGGCCCGCGAGCAGGGCGTCACCCTCGACCGTCCCGTCGCCGACCTCGTCGTCGCGCCGCCCCACTGCGGCAGCCTGGCCCGCTACCTCACCTACCTCGACCTGCCCTTGCAGGTGCTGCAGACGCCCGAGGCACTGCGCCGGGCCGCGCGCGAGCTGGTCGAGGACTGGCACGCCGACGGCGTCGTCCACGGCGAGGCGCGGTTCGCGCCGCAGCTCCACGGCCGCCAGGGCATGACGCTGGACGAGGCGGTCACCGCGGTCGCCGACGGGCTCGCGGACGGGCGGGCGGCGACCGGCGTGCGCACCGCGCTGCTGCTGTGCTGCCTGCGCCACCAGAGCCCCGAGGAGAGCCTGGCCGTCGCCGAGACCGCGGTCCGCCGCCGCGACGTGGTCAGCGGGCTCGACCTGGCCGGCGACGAACGGGCCTACCCCGGCACGCCCCACCGCCCCGCCTTCGACCTCGCGCACCGGGCCGGGCTGCCGTGCACCGTCCACGCGGGCGAGGCCGCCGGGGCCTCCAGCGTGTGGGAGGCCCTCGACGTGCTCGGCGCCCGCCGCATCGGGCACGGCGCGCGCAGCGCCGAGGACCCCGCCCTGCTCGAACGGCTCCGCCGCGACCGGATCACCCTGGAGATGTGCCCGATCAGCAACGTGCAGACCGGGGCGGCGCCGAGTCTGGCCGCCCATCCCGCCACCCGGCTGCTGGCGTCCGGGCTGGCGGTCACGATCGGCACCGACGCGCGTACGACGTCCGCGACGACGCTGGAGCGGGAGTTCGCCGCGCTGCGGGTGGCGTCCGGGTGGACGGTGGCGCAGGAGCGCGCGGTGCAGGAGAACGCCGCCGCCGGCGCGTTCGGGGTGCACATGTCCTGAAAGGCGACAGGGCGTAGGTTCGCAGGAGTGTGCGGCGACCGGCCGTGACCTTGCGGAGGAGGAGACGAGTGCGCGCGACCCAGGAGCCCTCATGATCCCCCTGCCGATGAGGGAGATCACCCCCGGCGCGGTCCACGTCCCCGGCTGGCTGACGCTCGACGAGCAACGCCGCCTGGTCGAGGCGTGCCGCGGGTGGGCGAGGGGCCCGGTGCCGATCCGGCACACCGTGCTGCCGAGCGGCGGCGTCATGTCGGTGCAGACCGTGTGCCTGGGCTGGCACTGGCAGCCGTACAAGTACACGCGCGTCGCCCACGACGTGAACGGCCGCCAGGTGGCGGACCTCCCGGAGTGGCTGGCCGACCTGGGCCGCCGCGCCGTGGCCCGCGCGTACGGGCGCGAGCTGGAGTACGACCCCGACACCGCGCTGATCAACTTCTACGACGGCCAGGCCAAGATGGGCATGCACCAGGACAAGGACGAGCGGTCCGACGCCCCGGTGGTGTCGCTGAGCGTCGGCGACGCCTGCCTGTTCCGCTTCGGCAACACTGAGACGCGCGGGCGTCCGTACACCGACGTGCGGCTCGACTCGGGCGACCTGTTCGTGTTCGGCGGGCCGTCCCGCTTCGCCTACCACGGCGTGCCGAAGGTCTACCCGGGCACCGGCGATCCCGCCACCGGGCTGGCCTCCGGCCGCCTGAATTTGACGCTGCGGGTCACCGGCCTGCGGTGACGTACCCGAACTGGTCGTCGGAGAGTGTACGGCGCAGCGTGCGCAGCACCTTGGCGGCGTCGTCCTCCGGGCCTTCCACGTAGAACGGCTTGCCGTCGCGGCCGAACGTGATGGCCGACTCCTCCTCCCACTTGCCGAGCAGGTCGGAGCCGAGCGAGAACAGGTCGTTCGGCTCGAAGCCGAGCGTGCGCGCGTGGTCGATCGAGCCGAACACGAGGTGCCTGGCCAGCTCGATCGGCGCCTCCTGCCAGCCGGGGTACTCGCCGAAGAAGTACTCGCGGAAGCGCGCCAGGTCGCGGTCGTCGAGCACGTCAGGGCCGATGACGCTCTTGACGCCCATGCAGTAGACGTCGGCCAGGTACCCGCACACCGACAGCCGGTCCCAGGTGTGCCGCCGGGCGACGAGCACGCACACCATGCCGCCCACGCCGGAATCGGGGGCCTCGTCCACCCACCCGCGCGCCGGGTCGAGGCCGAGCCCCTCGCTCCAGCCCACGTTCGTCCAGCAGCCGACGACCTCGGCCTCGGCCGGGGCCGCGGTCTCGGCGGTCTCCGCGGCGATGGCGCGGACGAGCGGCGCCACGACCGACGGGGAGACCTTGAGCGCGCGGGCGATCTCCTTGGGGGACTTGCCCTGCAGGCGCAGCTCGCGTACCTGCTCTTTCAGATCCATTGCGGCAGCCTAGCGTCCTGGGCGGGCGGGGCGTGGCAGGGCCGCCGCACGCGGCGCGTACCTGATTAGGCTGAGCCGGACACCTTATCCGCAAGCGTGAGGATCCCGACGTGCTGCTGCAGCGGCTCCGCGTTCCCCGCCTGCCGTCCGACTGGTCCGCCGGGCTCCCCGCCGTCCGCCACCTTCACACGCACGGGCTGAGCTTCGACCGCCAGGTCACGTTTCTGGTGGGTCAGAACGGGTCGGGCAAGTCCACCCTGGTGGAGGCCATCGCGGACGTGTGCGGCATCAACGCGGAAGGCGGCAAGGCGGGCACCAGGTACGCGTCCACGGGAGAGCCGTCGCCGCTCGGAGCGGCCCTCGACGCCGAGCTGACCGTGACGGGCCTCGGCCTGCTGCGCGGCCCCCGCCGCCGCAGGCGGGGCTTCTTCTTCCGCGCGGAGACCCTCTTCAACCTGGGGCAGCGGGTGTCCGGCCTGCCCGGGTACTGGGCGGGCAACCTCGCGGAGCAGTCCCACGGCGAGGGGTTCTTCACGGTGCTCGACCGGATGCTGGCAGGGCCGGGCCTCTACCTGCTGGACGAGCCGGAAGCGGCCCTGTCGTTCCAGTCGTGCCTGCGCCTGGTCGGCCTCCTGCACCAGGTCGCGCGCGAGGGCGGGCAGATCATCTGCGCCACCCACTCGCCGATCCTGTCCGCCCTGCCCGGCGCCCAGATCGTGGAGCTGGGCGAGGACGGCATCAGGAGCACCGAGTGGGACGAGCTTGAGGTGGTCGACCACTGGCGGCGTTTCCTCGCCAAGCCGGACTTCTACCTGCGCCACGTCCTGGACAGCGACTGACCGGCGGGGCGGTGCGACCATCGTGGGATGAGCGACTGCGTCTTCTGCGACATCGCGGCCGGTCGATCGCCGTCCTACCGGGTCCTGGCCGACGAGCACACCGTGGCGTTCCTGGACCGCAGGCCCGCCGCCCCCGGGCACACCCTGGTGGTGCCGCGGGTCCACGCGCGTGACGTGTGGGAGATCTCCGAGGCGTCGCACGGCGAGGTCGCCGGCATGGTGCACCGGGTCGCCGCGCTGCTCAGGACGGCTCTCGCCCCCGACGGCGTGAACGTGCGGCACAACAGCGGCGCGGTCGCGGGGCAGGACGTCTTCCACTACCACGTGCACGTGGTGCCGCGCTGGCACGACGACGGGCTGCGGGCGGCGTGGAGCTCGGCGCGGGCCTCGGCCCGGGAGCTGGAGCAGGTCCTGGAGCTGATCACCGGAGGTCACCGGGGTCCTGCGTGAGACGGTGGGACAGCCACGCCAGGGCGAGCGGATAGCGATACTCGATGCCTCCGTGCCCCGCCTCGAACAGCTCGAAGTGCACCCGCTCCCCCGGCACCCCCGCCTCCTCCAGCGCCCGCTGGAAGGCGACGGCCGCGAAGTCGAGGTAGTACTCGTCCTTGCTCCCCGCGTCCACCCAGACGGCCCGCATCGAGCGCAGCGCCTCGGCGTGACGCGGCTCGCGGGCCATGACGACCGGGTCGAGGGTGAGCCACCGCTCCCACACCTCGGGCACGACCGCGCCGGTGTCGTCGAACGGCATGCGGACGGCGCCGTCCGCGGAGTAGGCGGCCGCGTAGGCGTACATCTCCAGCAGTTCGAGGTCGCCGTCCTTGGTGCCGGCCAGCCGGCCGCGGAAGTCGGCGAGGAACTTGTCGTACGAGCCGTCGTACATGTCGCGCAGCCTGCGCGCGAGCACAGGAAAGCGCGGCCGGTTGCACACCTCGAACAGGGCGTCGCCCGCGTGGGTGGCCAGCGCGCCGAACACGTCGGGCGCGAGCATCGCGGTCACCATCGCCCCGTAGCCGCCGCTGGACTTGCCGGTGACCGCGCGGTGGTCGCGGTCGGCGACAGTGCGGTAGCGGGCGTCCACGAAGGGGACGATCTCGTCACGCAGGTACGAGTGGTAGCGGCCGGTGGCGGGCGAGTCGAGGTACTGGCTGCCGCCGAGGGAGGTCCACGCGTCCACGTACACGACGATGGCGGGCGGCGCGTCGCCGGCCGCGAACATCGCGTCGGCCAGCTCCGGGTACGGCTGGCGGAACGGCGCCCGGTTGAACCACATGCCGACGTGCCCGGTGTAGCCGAGCAGCACGTACAGGGCCGGGTAGCGGCGCTCGGGCGCGTCGTCGTACCCCGGCGGCACATACACGACCAGCGGCCGTTCGTGCGGGTCGCCCAGCGGGTTGTCGCGCAGCAGGTCGCTCTCGACGACGTGGTGGTCGAGGCGGCCGGCCAGTTCGGCGGACCAGGGCAGCATCAGGTCTCCTCTCGGGAACGTTCAACCGACGGACGCGGTCACGGTGTCCACGCCCGCCTGCCCGACCGATCGGCCCGAAACCAGGACGAGCGCGAGGTTGCGCAGGTCGGAGATGCGTTCGAGCGGGTCGCCTGCGACCGCGATGAGGTCGGCCCGCTTGCCCGGATCCAGGCTGCCCGCGACCTCGCCCACCCCGCACGCGTCGGCCGCCAGCACCGTGGCCAGCTCGATGATCTCCGCGTTGCGGTAGCCCACCGACGCGAACGTCTCCAGGCCCCCGACGTACCCATCGGTGCGGTTGGCGATGTCCCCCACGGCGAACCCGGCGTCGGTGCCCGCGATCACCCGGATGCCCGCGTCGCGCATCGCGGCGATGCCGGCCAGCCAGGCGTCGAGCATCGCCTGCCCGTGCACCTCGGCGATCCGCTGGACGACGCCGTGCGCGGTGGGGCACACGTACGTGCCGCTGGACGCGACCAGGTCGGCCAGCTTGCCGTCGTACTGGTGGCCCGACGGCGTGAAGAACGAGCAGTGCTCGATGGTGGTGACGCCCGCCTCGACGCAGCCGCGGATGGAGGCGTGCGCGTGGGCGTGCGCCGCCACGTGCTTGCCGCGCGTGGCGGCCTCCTCGACGACCACGCGGAGCTGCTCCGTGCTGTACTGCGGCACCCAGCTCGGCGGCGCGCCCGGCGTCATCAGGCCGCCCGAGGCCATCACCTTCAGGCAGTCGGCGCCGGCCCGCAGGTTCTCGCGGGCCACGCGGCGGATGGCGGGCTCGTCGTCGGCCTCGCCGCCCATGTACCAGCAGTGGCCGCCGGTGATCGTGATGGGCCGGGTGGCTGCCACGAGGTGCGGGCCGACGGCCAGGCCCTCCTCGATCGCGTCGCGCAACGCCACGTCGAGGAAGCCGCGCCCGCCCAGGTCGCGGGCGGTGGTGACGCCGGCGGAGACGAGCTTGCGGGCGTTCTCGGCCATCCGCAGCAGCAGGTGGTGCTCGCTCTCCGGGCTGCGCCCGGTCACCGGATCGACCTTGTCGTCGAACCCCAGGTGCACGTGGGCGTCCACCAGGCCGGGCAGCACCGTGTGGCCCGGCAGGTCGAGAACCTCGCCCGCCTCCCCCGCGCTGCCACGCGGCCCCACCGAGACGATCTTCGTTCCGTCGATGAGGACCTCGCCGTCCGCGATCACTTCTCCTGGACGCCCGGTGAGCACCTGCGCGGCGCGGATGATCCTCATGGGTCCCAGCCTGCCACCGCCTAAAGGTCGCGAGAAGGGGATCGTAAGCCCGTCCGGTCACCGTGGAGTCATCGACACCAAGGAGGGCAGCACGATGACCCAGACCGCCGAGTACGAACTCACCCGCCTCTTCGACGCGCCGCGCGAGCACGTGTGGGCGGCGTGGACCGAGCCCGAGCGGTTCTCCCGCTGGTTCGGGCCGGCGACGCTGGCCACGCCGGTGGGACGGATCACGCTGGACGCCTGGCCCGGCGGGGTGTGGCGGGCCACTTTGGTGGGTGAGGAGGGGTTCGAGGTGACGCTGGAGGGGGCGTACCGGGAGGTGGTGGCGCCGGAGCGGCTGGTGTTCACGACCGGCGACCCCGATCAGCCGGGCGACGGGCCCGCCTCTATCGTGACGGTCGTCCTCGCCGACGTGGGTGGCGGGACCGAGATGCTTTTCCACCAGTACGGGGTGAACACCGACGAGGAGCACGCCGAGGGGGCCAGGGCGGGGTGGATCGAGTTCTTCGACCGCCTGGCCGCCCATCTGAACGATCAGAGCAGCTCCGATGCCGTTCTGGGGCACGATCAGAGCAGCTTCGATGCCGTTCTGGAGCACGATCAGAGCAGGCCCTGGGCGTCGTCCAGCTTGTAGGTGCCGCCCCGGGCGAACGCCGCCGCGAACGCCTGCTCGCCGAGCGCCTCGCGCGTCCGCACGGTGGCCCGCTCGATGTCCTCCAGCTCGGCCGCGTTCGGCGGAAGCTGGTAGCTCTCCCTGGTGGCCGCCGCCAGCCCCAGCAGCAGGGCCGACTTCTCGGTGGGCCCTGCCGCCGCGGCGGCGCCCTCCACCGCGCCGACCGTCGTCCTGGGGTCGCCGATCCGCCAGCCGAACGCCATGGCCTCCGCGTGCAGCGCCATCGCCCCGGCCAGGTCGCCGCGCAGCTCCGTGAGCCAGCCCAACTCGATCAGGGTGTCGGGCAGGTGCAGCGCGGGATCGCCGTCAGGGTCGCGGGACAGCGGTTCGAGCAGGTGCAGCAGGTGCCGCTCGGCCAGTTCGAGCCGGCCCGACCTGCGGGCGGCGTAGGCCACGCCCATCTCCGCCATGGTCGAGCCCTTGCTGTAGCCCTGCGCCTCGGACTGCTTCAGCGCGCTCCCGCACAGCTCGATGGCCCGGTCGAACTGCGCGTTCTCCAGCGCCACCCAGCCCAGCCAGGCGGTGTGCGTGGCCACCTCGGGCCACAGCCCCAGGTCCTCGGCCATCCGCAGCCCCTCGCCGAACAGCCGGTTCGCCTGGTCGGCGTCGCGCCGCATCTGCGCCAGCGAGGCCAGCCACTCGGTGGCGCGCAGCAGGCCCCACTTGTCGCCCAGTTCGGTGAACAGGCGGGCGCTCTCCCCCGCGATCCGCTCGATGGCCTCCTGGTCGCGCAGGGTGAACGCGTCCATGGCCTGCCGGGTGAGCGCGGTGGCGATGCCCCATCGGTCGCCATTCTCCCTGAACGTGGCCAGCGCCAGCTCCGTCTGCTCCTGCCCGGCCGGCATGTCGTCCACCTGCAGCCCGACGAAGAGCCTGGCCCTGGCGCGCTCCCCCTCGTCCTCGATCGCGTCCAGGACGGGCCGCCAGTCGGGCTGCTCGCCCAGGCACAGAGCGAACCCCACCTCCCACGCCGCCGCCCTGGCCCGCACCGCGTCCTCACCGCCCCCCGCTCTGGCCCGCGCGGGGTCGTCGGCACGGCCCTCCACGGCCGCCGGACCGTAGGCGCGGCCGCCAACGGCGGGCGCCGGATCGTCGCCGCGACCTGCTCTGGCCCGCGCCGCGTCCTCGCCACGCCCCGTCCTGGCCTGCTCGGGGTCGTCAGCACGGCCCTCCACAGCCGCCGGATCGTAGGCACGACCGCCAACGGCGGGCGCCGGATCGTAGGCGCGGCTGCCGGCGGCGGGCGTCGGGTCGTCGGCGTGGGGTGGGACGGCCAGTGCCTGGGCCATCGCCCGGCGGCCCTCGGCCAGCCTGCCGCGCAGGAACCAGTACCAGGCGAGCGCGTTCACCAGCCGGGCCGCGCCGCGCGCGTCGCCGCGGGCCGCCGCCGTGTCGAGGGCCGCCCGCATGTTGGCGGCCTCCGCGTCCAGGCGCAGCAGCCAGTCACGCTGCTCAGGGCCGTACAAGCCCGGCTCGGCTCGTAAGGCCAGGTCGAGGTAGTGGTTCAGGTGCGCGTGACGTACGGCGTCCAGCTCGCCCGCGTCGGACACCCTGGCGCGGCAGTACTCCGACACCGACTCCAGCAGCCGGTACCTGACCCCGGCCGGGGCGTCCACGACCACCACCAGCGAACGGTCCACCAGCCGGGCCAGCAAGTCCAGCACGTCCAGGGTCTCGGCGTTGCCGCAGACGGACTCGGCGGCCTCCAGCGTGCAGCCGTCCACGTGCACGGCCAGGCGGCGCAGGACGACGCGCTCCTCGTCCGACAGCAGGTCCCAGCTCCAGTCGATCACGGCGGTGAGCGTCTGCTGGCGGGCCGGCGCGCCCCGCTGCCCCGAGGCCAGCAGCCGGAACCTGTCGTCCAGCCTGGCCACCACGCCCTGTACGCCCAGCGCCCGCACCCTGGTCGCGGCCAGCTCCAGCGCCAGCGGGATGCCGTCCAGCCGCCTGCAGAGCTGCGCGACGGCCTGCGCGTTGCCCGCCTCCAGCCGGAAGCCCCGAGCTGAGGCGGCGGCCCTGGTCACGAAGAGCCGCACGGCGTCGGAGCGGGCCATGACGGCCAGGTCGGCGCCGGTGGGGACGTCCAGCGGCGGGACGCTCCACAGCACCTCGCCCGCCACGGCCAGCGGCTCGCGGCTCGTCGCCAGGATCCGCAGGCCGGGACAGGCCCGCAGGAGCACCTCTGCCAGCTCGGCGACCTGCTCCACCACGTGCTCGCAGTTGTCCAGGACGAGCAGCATGCGTCGCGCGCGCAACACGGCCGCCAGCCTCGCCGCCAGCCCGGCATCAGCACCATCGGCCCAGCCTGACGCGCCCGGCCCGCCAGCGCGCCCGGGCGCGACGCCCGGCCCACCACTGCTCCCGGGCGCGACACTCGACCCACCACTGCTCCCGGGCATGACGCTCGGCCCGCCAGTGCTCCCGGGCGCGACCGTACCCGCGGCGCGTTCGGGCCTGGCCTGGCCGCCGCCGCCGCTCCAATCGGCGGCCCCAGCCTGACCCCCGCCACCGTTCACACCAGCTCCAGCCCCAGCCCCGGCCCCGGCGGCCGTTCCGGAGGCGGTGTCGTCTGGGGCCGTCGGGACGCCGGTCTCTTCCCTGATGTCCAGCGCCGCCATCACGGCCTCCGCCGGTGACCGGGGCCCTTGGTCGAGCGCGACCAGCCAAGCCCCGTCCGCGAACGTGTCGAGCAGCCGGTTGGCCGCCTCCAGCGCCAGCCGGGTCTTGCCGACACCCCCGCTACCGGTCAGCGTGACCAGCCGCTCCTCCTCGACCAGCCCGCACACCTCGCCCAACGCCTCGTCCCGGCCGATCAGCTTGCTGACGGCGGCGGGCAGGTTGGTGACGGGCCGGTCGGCGGGCACGCTCAGCGCCGGGTCCTGCCCGAGGATCGCCTGATGCAGCGCGACCAGGTCGGGCCCCGGGTCGAGGCCCAGCTCGTCGGCCAGCCGCTCCCGCAGCTCGCCGAAGCTGGCGAGCGCCTCGCTCTGGCGCCCGGCCCGGTAGAGGGCCCGCATGTGGACGGCGCGCAGCCGCTCCCTGAGCGGGTGGCGGTTGACCAGGTCGCCCAGCTCGCCCACGAGCAGCCCGTGCTCGCCCAGCTCAAGCCGCGCCTCGGCGTGCTGCTCCAGCGCCGAAAGCCGCTGCTCCTCCAGGCGGTGGATGGCCGACCTCGTGTACTCCTCGTCGGCGAAGTCCGCGTACGCGGGGCCGCGCCACAGCGCCAGCGCGTCGGCCAGCAGCCCGGCCTTGGTCCTG
Organism: Nonomuraea monospora; assembly: GCF_039531895.1. Taxonomy (NCBI): domain Bacteria; kingdom Bacillati; phylum Actinomycetota; class Actinomycetes; order Streptosporangiales; family Streptosporangiaceae; genus Nonomuraea; species Nonomuraea monospora. Next base: position 89,409 of record NZ_BAAAQX010000003.1, on the reverse strand, counting down.
GGGCTGTCCGTGGCTTCGGCCCTGGCCAGCAGGCCGGCGAAGCGCACGGCGTCCACGGCGCCGTCGTCGGCGCGCAGCAGGTAGCCGGGGGCGCGGGAGACGACGAGGTTCTTGCCGCCCGGCTCGGCGTCCTCGAACGCCTTGCGCAACTGGGAGACGCGCACCTGCAGCGCGCCCGCCGGGTTCGCCGGCGGCTCCTCGCCCCACAGGTCGTCGACCAGCCGGTCGACCGACACCGGATGGCCCTCGTGGACGAGCAGGTCCACGAGGAGCGCCCGGACCTTGAGGCCGGGGACCGTGACGGTCTCCCCGGCGTCCGTCCAGACGGCCAGTGGGCCAAGCACCCCGAATCGCATGCCCGTCACCCTACGAGAAGCCTCCGACAAACGTCAGGGTGCGCTCTTCGATATTCGATGGCCCGCGCGCCCCGGGCGTCGTTAGCGTGGCCGGGTGACCTACGAGCACCCGCTGGCGTACGTGCTCGGCCTGGAGGGCATCGCCCTGATGCGGTCCTACAACGGCGAGCACGACCGCGCGTTCGTCGAGGCGCGGCTGGCCGAGATCCGCAAGTTCCTGGACGACGACTCCCTGGCCGGCGCCGCCGTCGAGGTCGCCCGCGTGGACACCGTGGCGGGCTACCGAATCTGGTCGCGCACCTACGACGGCCCGAACACGGCGTTCGACCTCGACGAGCCTTTCATCAGGGAGATCGTCGGCGCCCTGCCCGCCGGTGACGCGCTGGACGCGGCGTGCGGCACCGGCCGGCTCGCCGCCTACCTGGCCGGTCGCGGTCACCGGGTGCACGGCGTGGACAGCTCGCCCGACATGCTGGAGCGGGCGCGTTCGCGGGTGCCGCAGGCGGAGTTCCGGCTGGGCGAGCTGTCCGCGCTGCCGCTGGCGGACGCGTCCGTGGATCTGGTGGTCTGCTCGCTGGCGTTGACGCACGTGCGGGTGCTGGGGCCTGTGCTGGCCGAGTTCGCGCGGGTGGTGCGGCCGGGTGGGCACGTGGTGACCGCCGACATCCATCCGGAGGGGGTCGCGCGGGGTGTGGTGCCGTCCGTACGGCTGCCGGACGGGCGTCCTGGCCGGGTGGCCACGTACCGGCATCTGGTCGGCGATTACGTACGGGCGGCGCTGGCGGCGGGGTTGCTGGTGCGGCGGTGCGAGGAGCCGCTGCATCCGGAGGGCGAGCCGGGCGAGCGGGCCGAGGTGCTGGAGCGGTGGGACTTGTGGCCGTGGGCCCTGTGCGACCTCGCGCCCGAGGCGGCACACGCGGCGGTCGCCGGACGGCCGTCGATGCTGTTCTGGCACTTCCAGCGCGGCTGACTCGCCGCCGTGCGGCCTGCGCGGGGCATTCAGCGCGGCCGGCTCGACGCCGCGCGCCCTGCGGACGGCACTCTCAACGCGGCCAGCTCGACGGTGCGCCCGGCGGACTGGCACGCCCGTGCGGCCTGCGGATGGCGCGCCCGTGCGGCCTGCGGATGGCGCGACCGTGCGGCCTGCGGATGGCGCGCCCATGCGCGCGTCAGGACGGTGGGGCCTTTCTCGCGGAGCCGCGGTAGGCGTCGGCGTCGTAGCGGCGGTCGTTGGCGTCGAGCTTGACCCGCGCCGCCTCCAGCAGGTCCACCCCCAGCACGTCCGCCAGCCGCACGAGGTACAGGGTCACGTCACCCAGCTCGGTCCGCATCCGGGCGAGCGTCTCGGGATCGGGCGCGCGCGACTCCTCGGCGGTGAGCCACTGGAACTCCGCCACCAGCTCCCCGACCTCACCCGCCAGCGCCATCGCCAGGTTCTTCGGAGTGTGGAACTGCTCCCACTCCCTGACCCGCGCGAACTCGCGCAGCCGTTCGGCAAGGCATTCCAGCTCCGTCGTCACGCCACCCGACCCTATCGAGCCGCGCGGGTATGTTGCGTAGCGTGAATGGGGTTGAGCTGTTCCTGCTGGGCCGGGCGTTGATGAAGATCGGCGAGGAGGCGATGCCGTCCGAGGGGATCGGGGAGCATTCGACGAGTGCCCGGACCGTCCTGATCGTCGTGAGCGACCTGCGCGCCCATCCGGAGACGACGGTGGGCGAGATCGCCGGCCGGACGGGGCTGCCGCAGAGCGCCGTGTCCGCCGCCATCGGACGGCTGCGCACCGTGGGAGCGGTGATCGCCGAGACCGATCCCAGGGACCGCCGCCGCACGATCATCCGGGAGGCGCCCGAGGTGTCGGAGCGGGTGACGCGCGTGCGGGACACCCCGATCGACGCCGCGCTGGCCGCCGCACTGGGCACGGACGATCCTCAGCGCGTACGGGAGACGGTGGCCGCCCTGGAGGAGCTGGCCGATCGGCTCATCCCGCAGCTCCGCCAATAATCCATCAAATTTGATACATCAGAAATGATAAATTAGAGTTGTCGGCATGACGATGTTGCGTGTGCACGACGCCGACCTCCACTACCAGACCCGCGGCACGGGGCCGTACCTGCTGATCTCCCAGAGCGGCGAGGGGGACGCCGACCGCAGCGTCGACCTGGTGGACCACCTCGCCGACGCGCACACCGTGATCACCTACGACCGGCGCGGCCTCAGCCGGAGCACCGGGACGGCGGCGAGCGTCCGGCAGCACGCCGACGACGCGCACCGCCTGCTGGCCCACCTCACCGACCAGCCCGTGATCATGCTGGGGCTGAGCCTGGGCGCCTCGATCGGGCTGCACCTGGCCATGCGCCACCCCGAACAGCTCAGCCTGCTCATCGCCCACGAGCCCGTCTCGCCCTGGCTCCTGCCCGCCGCCGAACGCGACCGGCACCGGGCGGAGCTGGCCGAGATCCGCGACCTCTACCTCGAAGCCGGCCTGGAGCCCGCCATCAAGGAGGTGGCCCGCGTCCTCGGCATCACCGGCGGCCCTGCTGGTGGCGGGGCTGGTGGCGGTGCTGGTAGCGGTGCCGAGCCCGGTTTGACGCCGCAGCCCATGACCGCCCAGCGCCAGGCCAACTTCGACCACTTCATCCGCCACGACTTCACCGCCGTCATCGACGACGACCTCGACCTGACCGGCTGCCGCACCCGCATCCTGCCCGCCGCCGGCCTCACCACCCCGCCCGCCGTCTTCGACCGCCGCTGCGCCGACGAACTGGCCGCCCTCCTGGGCACCGAGGTCGCGATGCTCCCCGGCGGCCACAACGGCAACCTCACCCACCCCCGCGCGTACGCCGCCCGCCTGCGCGATCTTCTCCCCGAACTCCTGCCTGCCCCCTGACCGCACACGTGTACGCTTCCGCGCGTGTCGGAATTATCGGTCCCGGGTTACGAGATCAAGGGCGTGCTGGGCCAGGGCGGCTTCGGCGTGGTCTACCTCGCCCTGCAGTCGGCCGTCGGCCGTGAGGTGGCGCTCAAGGTCGACAACCGGGTGCTGCTGTCCGAACGCGACCAGCGCCGCTTCCTCCGCGAGGTCACGGCGGCCGGCGCGCTGTCCGGCCACCCGCACGTGGTGCCCGTCTACGACGCGGGCGTGCTGCCGGACGGGCGCCCGTACATGGTGCTGGAGCTGTGCCCGGGCGGCTCGCTGGCGGGGCGCCGGCTTTCCCCCGCCGACGCCAGGGACGTCGGCGCGCGCATCGCCGACGCGCTCGCCGCCGCCCACGCGCAGGGCGTGCTGCACCGGGACGTGAAACCGGCCAACATCCTGCTCAACCGGTACGGCCAGGTGGCCCTCTCGGACTTCGGCCTGGCCACCATGCCCGCCTCCGGCCCCGACGCCTCGGTCACCCGCGAGTCGCTCACCCCGTCCTACGCCCCGCCGGAGGCGTTCGAGCTGGCCGAGCCGTCGCCCGCCGGGGACGTGTACGCGCTCGCCGCCACCGTCTACGCGCTGCTGTCGGGCCGCCCGCCCCGCTTCCCGGAGAGCGGCGTCCCCAACCTGGCGATGATCCTCGCCCTCCACCGCCTCCCCGTCCCGGACATCCCGGGCGTCCCGCCGGAGCTGACAGCCGTCCTGCGCCGCGCCCTGGCCACCGACCCCCGGCTCCGCACCCCGAACGCGGCGCTCCTCCGCGACGAACTGGCCGCCGTCCCGCTCCCCCCGCCCACCCCCTCAGACCGCCGCCCCTCCGCCTACCCGGGACCCGCCTCTTCCGGACCCCACGCCCCCATTCCACCCGCCTCTTCCGGACCCCACGCCCCCATCCCGCCCGCCTCTTCCGGACGCCACTCGGCACCCTTCACCCCACCCCTCGCGGGCCCGCCCCCCGCAGGCCCGCCCCAGCAGCCCACCAACCCCCCGCAAGAACAGCCCACCCGGCCCCCGGCCGCACCCCACGGCATCAACAAGGTCCTGGTGGCGATCATCGCCGCCCTGTCGCTGGTGATCGTGGCCGGCGCGGGCGTGTTCGTCTACACCCAGGTCATCCAGCAGCCTCCCGAGGGCGAGCAGGACCCCGCCGCCCTGACCACCGCCACCACCACGCCCCCGAAGAAGAAGCCCAGCGTCTTCACCGGCCTGGACACCTACACCGACAACTGCCCCGCCGCGAAGATCAGAGGCGCGGGCGCGGCGTGCGTGCGGGAGGCGGAGTGCTGGGGCGGCCTGGTCATCATCGTCGGCGACACCAAGGCCAGGCGGCTGGGCTGCGAGGAGTCCCACTCGTGGGAGACGTTCGCGGTGGCGCCCATCCCGAAGGACGCGGAGACGTACGTCCAGCAGGACCTCGCCAGGCACCCGACCGTGAAGAAGGTCTGCAGCCGCACGGTCCTGCTGGCCAGCAGGACCGGCACGGCCCGCACCCTCACCGCGGGGTGGGAGGCGGACGTGATGCCGCCGTCGCAGTCCCAGTTCGAGGACGGGGTGCGGTTCTACCGCTGCATCGCCAGCCGGACGGGCGTGGACTCACGCAAGTCCTACTTCCACTGAGCAGGCGGCCGGGGTGCAAACCCTGCCTCCGCGATTTTGGCGGCCCCATCCCTACTCCTCCACGGGATGGGGCCGGTACCCGGCGGACTGTGTAACGCCGGGTAGTCTCGATCGGCCTCCCTCAGGCCACGCCCTCACACTGGACTGCTCATCGGCTCAGGTGAATCAGCGGCCGGTCGTCGCCGGGCGCCTGCCGCAGGCCGAGGAACAGCACCGGAATTCGCCCCGCCGGTGGCGTCCACCGTCACGGGTACGTCGCGTACCTGCGCGCGATGCCGCCGCTCGCCGCCGTCATGCCGCTCGACGCACCGGGACGGGCAGTCACGCGACGGCGTACCCGCTCGCGGTTCAGTGGGGACCGGGAATGCCGGTTCGACTCGCATGCTCAAAGGCTGCCGTGCCCGGAGGGACGCTTGAACATCCGCTGGGACGTTTGGGGGACGTCCGCGCACCCCATAAACGTCCCGTGCCCTACAGGAACGAGCGCCTGCACACAGCGATGCTCCGTGCCGGCGTGACCAGCGCTCAGCTCGCCGAGACCACGGGCGTCGATGCGAAGACGGTGAGCCGGTGGGTCAACGGCAGGCTGCCGCACCGGAGCAACAGGCTGGCCGTGGCCCGTCGTCTCGGCGAGAGCGAGACCGCGTTGTGGCCGGCGGCCCGCCCCGACCAGGCACCCGGCGGACCGGCGACCGGTGAGGTGGTCAGCGCCTACAGTCATCGCGTTGACGTGCCCGCCGAGCTGTGGGAGGCCCTCCTGATGGGGGCCACGAGCACCATCGACATCGTCGGCTACAGCTTTCTCTTCATGTGGGAGCAGCACGTCCACCTACCGCGAGTCATCGCCGACAAGTGCGCGGCCGGGGCCCGGGTCCGCGTCGCGCTGGCCGATCCCGGCTGCGCGCACGTACGCGAGCGTGACGACCTGGAGCAGCTCGGCGGCACGCTGCCCGGCCGGATCCACAACGCGCTCAACCATCTGCGCGAGCTGCGCGACATCCCCGGCGTCCAGATCGGGTTGCACCAGGTGCACCTGTACTGCGCGATCTACCGGTTCGACCAGCAGATGATCGTCACGCCCTACTTGTACCGGGCGCGCGGCTACGAGCATCCCGCGCTGCACCTCCGGCGGATCTCCGGGCACGGCATCTTCAACCGGTACGCCGACCAGTTCGAACAGATCTGGCGGACAGCCGCGCGACTGGAGAACGGTACGAGCGGGTAGGCCCGGCCCCATGGCCCGCCAGGACTTCTACGATGACCCGAACGCGCCGGCCCCGAACTCGATCGTCCCTGGTGGCTCCGCGGTGGTGATCGACGACGCCGGTCGCGTGCTGCTGCATCGCAGGGCCGACAGCGGTCTGTGGGCCCTGCCCGGCGGTGTGATGGACGTCGGCGAGACGATCGCCGCGGCGGTGGCGCGCGAGGTGCTCGAAGAGACTGGCGTCCGCGTGAAGATCACCGGGTTGATCGGCATCTACAGCGATCCGCGCCACGTGATCGCCTACAGCGACGGGGAGGTGCGCCAGCAGTTCAACATCTGCTTCCGCGCCCGGCCCACCGGCGGCGCACCGCACGCCACCGAAGAGGCGCGCGAGGTGCGGTGGGTCTCGCCTGACGAGTTCGGCACACTGGCCATGCACCCCACCCAGCGCCTGCGCCTCACCCACGCCCTCGACTCCGCTCGGCGGGAACCGCACATCGGGTGACCTGACGGCCTCCAGCCAGCAGCACTTGATCGAACGCCTCGCCGTGCGACGGACCGGCAGCCGGTGGAGGTGGCGGCCCTGCTCGGCGGCGTTGAGTACGCGATCGGCACGGTGTCCAGTCCAGCGCCTGCTGTGGGACAACAGCTCCGCCCTCGGCTCAGGCGACGCGCCCGTCGTACGTCTCGCGGTTGGCGAGCACGTCATCCATGTGCGTCTCCGCCCAGGCCTTGAGCCCGCGCATCATGTCGTGCAGGGACAGGCCGAGCTCGGTCAGCTCGTACGTGACCGTGACAGGCACGGTCGGCGTAACGGTGCGCGTGACAAGACCGTCACGCTCCAAGGAGCGCAACGTCTGCGTGAGCATCTTCTGACTGACGCCCGCCAGCAGCCGGGACAGCTCCGAATACCGCATCGACCGTGGCCCGCCCGCGCAGCCTTCACGCACCTCCTGCGAGCCGAGCGCGGCCAGGATCAGCGTGACCCACTTGTTGGAGATCCGGTCGAGCAGCTTGCGGCTCGGGCATGCCGCCACGAAAGCGTCATACGCCACCTTCTCCTGCGCCCTCTTCTGCGCCGCCGTCGTCGTCGCCATCGACCGCTCCTCTGACCCGCCGGTGTCTTACGCACTCTGAAGTGCGTACTTCCTGGGAGGAAGTTACCTATCCATACTGGAGCAAGGAGCCATCAGGCACCACCCTTGAGTCCGACATGAGAAGGCAGAACATGAGCACGTCTCTTCCCGGCGGCACCTGGGCCCTCGGCGACCTGACCGTCACCCGGTTCGGCTACGGCGCCATGCAGCTCGCCGGCCCCGGGGTGATGGGTCCCCCGGCCGACCGCGACAGCGCGATCGCCGTCCTGCGCGAGGTCGCAGACCTCGGCATCACCCACATCGACACCAGCGACGCCTACGGCCCGCGCGTCACCAACCGGTTGATCCGCGAGGCGCTGCACCCGTACCCCGAGTCGCTGCGCATCGTGACCAAGGTCGGCGCGACCCGCGACGACCAGGGCGGCTGGCCACCCGCCCGCGAGCCCGAGGACATCCGCCGGGCCGTGCACGAGAACCTCGAGTCCCTGGGGCTTGAGGTGCTCGACGTGGTCAACCTCCGGCTCGGTGACGCCCAGGGGCCCCAGCCCGGCTCGCTCGCCGAACCGTTCGAGGCGCTCGCCGAGCTTCAGCGGCAGGGGCTCGTCCGGCATCTCGGGGTGAGCAACGCGACGGCGGAGCAGGTCGCGGAGGCGCGGGCCATCGCGCCGATCGTGTGCGTGCAGAACATGTACAACCTCGCCTTCCGGCAGGACGACGAGTTGATCGACGAGCTTGCCGAGCAGGGCGTCGCTTACGTGCCGTTCTTCCCGCTCGGGGGCTTCAGTCCGCTGCAGTCGTCGGCGCTGTCCGCGGTCGCCGGGCGGTTGGGTGCGACGCCGATGTCTGTGGCTCTGGCTTGGTTGCTGCGCCGGTCGCCGAACATCCTGCTCATTCCTGGGACGTCGTCGGTGGCGCATCTGCGCGAGAACGCCGCCGGGGCCGGGCTGTCGCTGTCCGATGAGGAGCTGGCCGAGCTGGACAAGATCGGCCGGTAGGGTTTCGGACGGCCTCACCCAAGGGCTGAGCTTGGCGCGGGGCCGGAGTCAGGACGCGACGCCGCGCGTGTGGGGCCGTGGGGGTGCTCGCGGGCGAGGATCGCACCGAGGGCGGCTGCGAGGACGGGAAGTCCGGCGACGATCGCCACGATCGCCGTCCACGGGGTCTCGAACGGCACCCGTACCGGCGCCTCCCACGTGGTAGGCATCGTCAGCGGCCACAGCAGCAACATCCCGGCCGGACATCCGGCGACCGCGCCGAGCACCGTCCCGCACAGGGCGCTCAGCCCCGCGCGTGAGGCGCAGAACCACCGGAAGGCCGCGACCGACCCATGGCCCGCCCGTTGCATGACGCGGGCCTGGCGCCCGTTCGCGGCCACCCCGAAGCCGGACGACAGCGCGCACCCGAGGGCGGCGAGGAACGCAGCCGCGGCGAAGGGCAGCCACCCGGTCGAAGCCTGGAAGCCCCGCTCGACGTAGGTCTGCGCGATCGCGGCGTCCAGCCGGTCGTCGAGACGCCGCTGCTCCTCGGGTGTGACGCGGTGGAGGGTGGGGTCGACGATCAGCTCGCTGGTCTGGAGCCGGTAGCCGAGGTCCCGGACGACTTTCGAGGGTACGAAGATCGTCTCCATGTGCGGGTCGGAGGTTCTGGCGGCGACCGCCCGGACGGTCTTGGTCTGTATGGTCTCGTCGTCCTTGTGCAGCTCGTAGAAAAGGTTCACCGAGTCGACCTTCACCCCGGCCGACGTGACCACTACGACCGTGTTCTCGTCGTACGGCGTGGATTGGTCGCCTGTGAGATACCGCAGCAGCTTCTCGTCACCGATGACCCGATGCCAGTAGACGTCCCCCTCCGGCGTCTCGACGTTCTCCGCTTCGGCGTCGAAGAACCAGGAGCTGTCTTGAACGGACTCGGTTTGGGCGATCGGGACGCCCGGCAGTTCCCGTTCCATCGCCGCTCGAATGGTGGCCGCGTCCGTGGCCGAGAAAAGCCCCATGAACGCATGGTTCGACTGGACCAATAAGCTGCCCGGCCTTCCCTGGGGAAGGTACGCGGCCCTGCTCTGCGCCGTCTGGCCGACCGCGATGATCGTCAGCGCGAGGCCGGCGCCCGTCGCCAGCATCGCCAGGGTGATCGCGACTACCGCGCGGGCGCGACGCTGGGTCAGGTCACGGACTGCCAGGCGGATGGGGGACGGCAGGCGTTCGGCGACCGGGCCGAGCGTTTCCAGCAGCCACGAGGGCAGCGGGCCGAGACCGGCGGCGAGCACGCCCGCGCCGATGAGGGTGATCAGGAGCGCTCCGAGGGATTCGAGGGTGCCGTAACGCGAATCCTCACTCGCCAGCCACGCGCCTAGCCCCATCAGCCAGACACCCGCGAACGAGGCGAACAGCCCCAGGACGACGACGCCCCGGCTCATGAACTCGTGACGGTTAGTCGGGGCGGAGAGCCGCGCGACAGGGATGGCCGCCGCCGCGAAGCTCAGAGGGAGGCCCACGAAAGCGGCTATGAGCAGTTCCATGATGGCGGAGAAGACAAGATCGGAGAGCATGGCGGAATGGTAGTGAGCCGCCACGGCGCACACAGGATCTAAGGGTGGTGCAGATCGTGCGGGGGGCTTGGGCGCGCCCGCACCGAGTGCTGGCCGACGACGGGGAACGCACCGGTCCAGGAGGTGATCTCGAACGTGCTGGTCAGCGAGGGATAACCTCGGCCTTCACGCCAGGCAAGTCACCGAAAGAGGCGGACGAGTCCATCGTTATGACGGTTCTTGCCGTGGCGGCCGCAGTCGCAGCGATCAACAAGTCGTACGCGCCCCTCTTCTTGCCTTCCAGGCGGGTATGCGCGAGGAGCCGCGCATGGACCCTCGCCACATCCGTTGTGTACTCCTCGACTGGGATCAACGCGAGAACCTCATCGACGAACATCTGCCGACCCGTGCGACGCGCGCCATCCGCCAACTCCACGCCAACGAGCAGCTCCGCCACCGTAATGGCAGCGATGGCGACATCATCCGCGTCTCCAATGACATCACCCGCAGCGGCCTTCGCCCGCTCCGCGGCGAGGAGTACCCCGGTGTCAAGGATCAGGCGTCGGGCCATGTGCCCCTCATCTCGTCGTCGACGACTTCCCTGGCCGCAGCGACATCGGCTTCGAAGTCACTGTCCAGGTCGCGTGCGCTTCTGGCCAGGAACGCCTTGACCATTCGGCCTGGTGCGGCGGGCGCGGGGGTGATCACCGCAATTTGTTTCCCGCCGCGCGTGACCACGATGGTCTCGCCTCGCTCGGCCTCGTCGAGGACCGCAGCGAAGCTCCGTGATGCTTCTGTAGCAGTCAACACCTTCATGGAATCAGATTATCTGATTCCATCCTCTTGGGTGCAGGGAAATCCGCGCGAGACAAGTAGCCAACGGCCCATCCGGCAAATGGGCAACGGAGCGGGCGAAAGCGCCGAAGGCGCCGGGGGGTGCGCCGCCAGGCGCCAAAATCAAAACGCCTGAGCCCCACGGCGCGAAGCGCCTCCAGGCGAAGCCCTTTCGGGGCGGGCTCCCAACGGCCCACCCGGTAACCGGGCAACGGGTGGGCGAAGCCGGGGTTACTCGTACCGAGCCGTACTGTCCCGGACAATGAGCTCCGTAGCCAGCTCCACCCGCTTGGTCTCCGGCACTTCCCCGTGCCCCATCGCCAGCACAGTCCGCGTAGCCAACGCCGCCATCTCCTGCAACGGCTGCCGTACGGTGGTCAGCGGCGGCCAGGCCGACTTGGCCAGCGGCAGGTCGTCGAACCCGACCACGCTCAAGTCCTCAGGCACCCGCAGCCCCCGCTGCCGCGCAGCCTCGAAGACCCCGAACGCCATCAGATCGCTCCCAGCGAAGATCGCCGTAGGCGGCTCAGGCAGGGAGAGAAGCGCGTGCCCCTGATCGTGGCCGGATTCGACCAGGAAGGTCCCGCGCCTGATCAGGTCAGGCACGACGGGAAGGCCGGCGGTCTCGAGGGCCGCCCGGTATCCGTCTATGCGCGCCTGACTGCACAGCATGTCGGCGGGGCCGCTGATCATGCCGATCCGCCGGTGCCCGAGCTCGAGGAGGTGCCGGGTGGCGGCGAGGCCGCCGTTCCAGTTGGTGGCGCCGACCGAGATGACGCCGGGTGCGGGCTCGCCTTCGGGGTCGACCACGGCGAACGGCAGGGAGCGGGCGCTGAGCTGGGCCTGGATGCCGGTGGAGAGTCGCGAGGCGACTATCACCACGCCGTCCGTGCGCCGGGCCGCGAGGCGTTCGAGCCAGTCACGGCCCGGCCCCGCGTGCGTGTGAAGGACCGAGATGACGACGCTGGCGCCGGCTTCGTGGGCGGCGCTTTCCGCCCCTCGGACGATTTCCATGGCCCAGGGTGACTCGATCTCCGCGAAGACCAGGTCCACCAGGCCGGCCGGGGTGTCGTCCTGGCTGATGCGGCGCTGGTAGCCGTGCTCCTGCAGTAGCCGTTCGACCCTGTGGCGGGTCGCCGGAGCGACCTCCGGACGCCCGTTGATGACCTTCGAGACCGTCGGTATGGAGACCCCGGCCTCCTCCGCGATCAGTGCGATCGTCACCCGCCTCTTCGCTGACACAAATCGGGAGTGTATCCGAAAGTTTCGGTTTGGGATCGCTCCCGGTCGAGGTGTTGACGCTTTACATGACGTTTACCTACGATCGCGCCAAAGAAACTATCGGGGGGTTCACGAAACTTTCGCCAAGCTGAGGAAGGAACCCCATGAAACGCAGTCTGGTGTTAGTCGCGGCCGCGGTGCTCCTGGCCGGCTGCGGTGGTGGTGGCGGTGGGGACGCGGCGCCTCAGCAGAGCACGGGTGGCGCGCCCGCGAAGGTCACGCTGGAGTGGTGGCACCTCTCGACCGCCGAGCCGCTCAAGTCCCTCTGGGCGCAGCGCGCCAAGGAGTTCGAGGCCAAGAACCCGCACGTCACGATCAAGGCCACGGTGCTGGAGAACGAGGCGTACAAGGCCAAGCTGACCACGATCACGCAGTCGGGCAACGCGCCCGACGTCTTCGCCTCGTGGGGCGGCGGCGTGCTCAAGCAGCAGATCGACGCCGGCGTGGTCAAGGACATCTCCGGCGACGTCGCCGATGTGCTGCCGAACTTCACCCCGGCGGCGCTCAGCGCGTACCAGCTAGATGGCAAGACGTACGGCCTGCCGACCGACATCGGGTTGGTGGGTTTCTGGTACAACAAGAAACTTTTCGAGAAGGCGGGCATCACGGAGCCGCCGGCCACCTGGTCGGCGTTCCTGGAGGACGTCAAGAAGCTGAAGACCGCGGGCGTCACCCCGATCGCGCTGGCAGGCAAGGAGAAGTGGCCCGGCCACTACTACTGGGCCTACCTCGCGATGCGCATCGCCGGTCTGGACGCGCTCAAGCAGGCGGCGGTCGACCACGACTTCACCAAGCCCGACTTCGTGGCCGCCGGCCAGCAGGTGAAGGTGCTGGCCGACCTGCAGCCGTTCCAGAAGGGCTTCCTGGGCGCGGCCTACTCCACGCCCGACGGCCAGTCCGCCACGGTCAGCAACGGCAAGGCGGCCATGGAGCTGATGGGCCAGTGGGCGCCGAGCGTGCAGGCGGACTCGGGCAAGGGCCTCGGCGAGGACCTGGGCTTCTTCCCGTTCCCCGCGGTCGAGGGCGGCAAGGGCTCGGCCGGTGACGCGTTCGGCGGTGGCGGCGGGCTGACCGTCGGCTCGGACGCGCCGAAGGAGGCCGTCGACTTCGTCAAGTTCATGACGGAGATGGGCAACCACTCCAAGGCCGTGGAGTCCGGCGGCGTGCTGCCGGTGCTCAAGGGCGAGGAGAGCGCCGTCAAGGACCCGAACCTCAAGCAGGTGGCGACGCTGCTGGCCGGCGCCAGCGGCTACCAGCTCTACCTGGACCAGGCGTACCCGCCGGCCGTCGGCCAGCAGGTCAACGACAGCGTGGCCGAGCTGATCGCCGGGACGAAGACGCCTGAAGAGGTCGGCGCGGACATCAGCGAAGTGGCCAAGAGCGAAGCCGGATGACGACGCTCACGAAAGGGCCGGAGGCGGTTCAGCTTCCGGCCCCCGCGCCTGCCACCGGTCGCCGTGGCCGCTGGGTGACGATCGCCCTGTTCCTGCTGCCCGCGCTGGTGCTCTTCGTCATGCTGGTCGTGGCCCCGATGCTGGTGGCCCTGTACGCGAGCGTGTTCCGGTGGAACGGGTTCGGCGGCCTGCCCACCGACTTCATCGGGGTGGACAACTTCACCCGGCTGTTCCGCAGCGAGATCTTCGCCCAGGACATGTGGCACCTGGCGGTGCTGGTGCTGCTGTCGATCTGCGTGCAACTGCCGTTCTCGCTGGCCATCGCGATGCTGCTGAACCAGCGCATGCGCGGGCGGGCGCTCTACCGGGTGCTGTTCTTCGCGCCGTACGTGCTGTCCGAGGTCATCACGGGCGTGCTGTTCTCGCTGATCCTCTCGCCCGGCTCGGGCATGGCGAACCAGGTCCTGTCGGTGATCGGCTGGGAGTCGGAGTGGCTGGCGGACCCCGACACCGTGATGATGTCGCTCTTCCTGGTCATGACGTGGAAGTACTTCGGCTTCCACATGATGATCTATCTGGCGGGACGGCAGAACATCCCGAACGAGCTCATCGAGGCGGCCCAGATCGACGGCGCCACGGCCTGGAAGACGTTCAGGCACGTCACGCTGCCGCTGCTCGGCCCGACGATCCGGATCAGCATCTTCCTATCCGTCATCTACACCATCCAGCTCTTCGACCTGGTCTGGATCCTGACGGGCGGCGGGCCCTCGCACTCCTCGGAGACGATGGCCGTCACCATGATGGACTGGGGCTTCAAGCGTTCCCAGGTCGGCTACGCCAGCGCGATCAGCGTCGTGATGTTCGCGCTCAGCCTCGTGTTCGCCCTCGTATACCAGCGGTTCGTGATGCGCCGCGACCTGGAGGGCGCGATGACCTCCCAGGGGGCCCGGCCATGAACCACAAGAAGCCGCTCAAGCGGCGGCGCAACACGCTGCCCCTGCACGTGATCGCGGTCATCGTGGGCGTGTTCATGGTCGTCCCGGTCTTCTACGCGCTGCTCGGCGGGTTCAAGGACAACAGCGAGCTGTCGGAGAACCCGTTCGGGCTGCCCAGCGAGTGGATCACCGCCAACTACACCGACGTGCTGGGCTCCGGCTCGTTCTGGCTGCAGATGTGGAACAGCACGTTCATCGCCGTCGTCACGACGGTGGTGACGATCGCGCTGTCGGCGCTGGCGGCGTTCGTGTTCGCGCGGTTCGCCTTCCGCGGCAGGGAGCTGTACTTCACGCTGTTCACCGCGGGGCTGATGTTCCCGTTCGCGGTGGCGATCCTGCCCATCTTCGTGATGCTGCGCACGCTGGGCCTGCTGGACAACCCGCTCGGCGTGATCCTCACGCAGGCCGCCTTCGGCCTGCCGCTGACGATCATCATCCTGCGCGGCTTCTTCCGCAGCATCCCTGGCGAGATCGAGGAGGCGGCCACGATCGACGGGTGCTCGCCGTTCGGGTTCTTCTGGCGGATCCTGCTGCCGATGGCCAGGCCCGCCATCGCCACCGTCTCGGTGCTGGCCATCGTGGGGAGCTGGAACAACTTCATGCTGCCCCTGGTGGTGTTCAGCGAGGAGACGAGCTGGACACTGCCGCTCGGCATCCAGCAGTTCCAGGGCCAGTACGCCTCCGACACCGCCCGCATCCTGGCCTACCTCATCCTGGCCATGGTCCCGGCGCTCGGGTTCTACGCCATAGCGGAACGTCACCTGGTCGGTGGGCTCACCGCGGGTGCGACGAAGGGGTGACTCCATGCTGCACGTGTCCGGAACCCATCTCGTGACGGACGACGACACGCCGGTACGGCTTCGGGGGGTGGGTCTCGGGGGCTGGATGAACATGGAGAACTTCATCACCGGCTACCCGGCCAACGAGAGCTCCATGCGGTACGCGGTGCGTTCCGTGCTCGGCGACGACCGGGCCGAGCTGTTCTTCGACCGGCTGCTGACCTCGTTCTTCACCGAGCGCGACGCCGCCCTGCTGGCCGGGCTGGGCATGAACTGCGTGCGCGTCCCGGTGAACTACCGCCACTGGGAGTCCGACGACCGGCCCATGGACATCGACCAGCGCGGTTTCCGCCACCTGGACCGGGTGATCGACCTGCTGGGCGAGCACGGCGTCTACAGCGTGATCGACCTGCACGCGCTGCCGGGCGCGCAGAACCAGCACTGGCACTCCGACAACCCCACGCACGTGGCGGCGTTCTGGCAGCACCGGCACTTCCAGGACCGGGCGGTCCGCCTGTGGGAGGTGATCGCCGACCACTACCGCGACCATCCCTGGGTGGCGGGCTACAACCCGGTCAACGAGCCCGGCGACGTGACGGGCAAGGCGATCGGCCCGTTCTACGACCGGCTGGTGAAGGCGATCAGGGCCGCCGACCCGCGGCACGTCCTGTTCCTGGACGGCAACACCTACTCCACCGATTTCTCGATTTTTCGTGAGGTGTATGAGAACACCGTCTTCGTCATGCACGACTACGCGTTGGCCGGGTTCGCCCACGGCGGCCCCTACCCGGGCTACACCCGCGGCGAGTGGTGCGACCGGGCCGAGCTGGAGCGCACGTTCGCCAGGCGCTCCCGCTTCCAGCGCGAGACGGGCACGCCGCTGTGGGTGGGCGAGTTCGGGCCCGTCTACACCGGCGACCCGGCCGTGGACCGGCAGCGCCTCCAGATCCTGAGCGACCAGCTCGCGATCTACGACGAGCAGGACGCGGGCTGGTCGCTGTGGACGTACAAGGACGTGGGGTTGCAGGGCCTGGTGCACGCGGCCGGCCCGTACCTGGACCGCTTCGGCGGCTTCATCGCCAAGAAGCGGCGGCTCGGCGTGGACCGCTGGGGCTCGACGATGGAGGAGTCGGCGGACGTGCTGGCCCCGCTGCACGCGCTGGTCGAGACGGAGTTCCCCGGCTGGGAGCCGTACCCGTGGGGCGCGCGTTACCAGGCCGACGATCTGATCAGGCACATCCTGCTGGCGCAGGCGATGCTGCCCGAGTACGCCGGGTTGTTCAGGGGCCTCGGCGACGACGAGCTGCTCGCGCTGGCCGACTCGTTCCTGCTGGAGCGGTGCGTACGCCGTGAGCCGCTGCTCGACCTGCTGGCCGGCAATCTCAAGGAGTGACAGTCCCGTCCCGGGAGCTTGCCCGGGGTTGCTTTGCCTGCCCTAATTTAGGTGAGCCTCCCCTAGGTTAGGGCGGTGAACAGCCGGTGTTCGCCAGTTATCTCATCGGGCTACGCGAAGGGCTGGAGGCGACACTCGTCGTCTCCGTCCTCGTCGCCTTCCTCGTCAAGAGCGAGCGTACGGACCGGCTCCCCCACGTCTGGGCCGGGATCGGCGCGGCCGTCGCGCTGTCGGTGGCGTTCGGGGCGCTGCTGACCTTCACCGCCGCCCGGCTGGACTACACGCGGCAGGAGCTGTTCGAGGCGATCACCTCGCTGCTCGCGGTCGTCTTCGTCACCTGGATGATCTTCTGGATGCGGCGGGCGGCCCGCGCGCTCTCCACGGAGCTGCGCGGCAGGCTCGCCGGCGCCCTGGAGGTCGGCTCGGTCGCGGTGGCCGTGATGGCGTTCCTGGCCGTCGCCCGCGAGGGGCTGGAGACGGCGCTGCTGTTCTTCGCCTCCGTGCAGGGCGCCACCGCCACCGCGCAGCCGCTGATCGGCATCTGCCTCGGCCTGCTCACCGCCGTGCTCATCGGCTGGGGCCTGTACCGCAGCGCCGTGCGGATCAACCTGACGAAGTTCTTCACCTGGACGGGGGTGCTGCTGATCCTGGTGGCGGCGGGCATCCTCAAGTACGCCGTGCACGACTTCCAGGAGGCCGGCGTGCTGCCCGGCCTGAACGCGCACGCCTTCGACCTCGGCGCCGTCCTGTCCGCCGACTCCTGGTACGGCACCGTGCTGTCCGGGATGTTCAACCTCACCCCGCAGCCCAGCGTGGCCGAGGTCGTGGTGTGGGCCGCCTACCTCGTCCCCGCGCTCGTCCTCTTCCTGCGCCCCCAGCGGGTCTCCGCGCCCGCCGCGGCCTGAACGGGAGCCGCCATGCGTCCCATCATCGTCCTCCTGCCGGCCCTCGCGGTGCTGGCCGCCTGCAGCTCGAACGCCCCCGCGCCCACCGCCGCACCCGGCAAGGTGGCCGTGGCCGCGAGCGACACCGAGTGCAGGGTGGCCGCGTCCGAGGTGGCGGCGGGCACCACCACGTTCGCGATCACCAACGGCGGCACCAAGGTCACCGAGTTCTACGTGTACGCGCCAGGCGACCGGGTGATGGCCGAGGTCGAGAACATCGTGCCGGGCCTGACCAGGGAGCTCATCGCCGAGCTGCCCGCCGGCACGTACGAGACCGCCTGTAAGCCCGGCATGGCAGGCAAGGGCATCCGCAACGCGCTCAAGGTCACCGGCGAGCACCAGCCGCTCAACGCCGACGCCAAGCTCGCCCAGGCCACGCGGAGCTACCAGCGCTACGTCAAGTCGCAGACCGACACGCTGCTGGTCAAGACGCAGGAGTTCGTGGACGCGGTCAAGGCGGGCGACCTCGCCAAGGCCAAGGAGCTGTACCCGATCTCGCGGACGTACTGGGAGCGCATCGAGCCGGTCGCCGAGATCTTCGGCGACCTCGACCCGGCCATCGACGGCCGCGAGGCCGACCTGGCGGAGGGCGAGGAGTGGACCGGCTTCCACCGCATCGAGAAGGACCTGTGGATCCACCAGGACGTCAGCGACAGCGGCCCCATGGCCGACAAGCTGATCGCGGACGTCAGGACCATCGTGGCCAAGGCCAACGCCACCGAGCTGACCCCGCTGAACCTGGCCAACGGCGCCAAGGAGCTGCTCGACGAGGTGGCCACCGGGAAGATCACCGGCGAGGAGGACATCTGGTCGCACACGGACCTGTGGGACTTCGACGCCAACCTCGAAGGCTCCAAGGCCGCCGTGCAGGCGCTGCGGCCGGTGCTGGAGGAGCGCGCGCCCGACCTGGTCAAGACGCTGGACGAGAAGTTCGCGGCGGCCGAGCAGGCGCTGGCCGCGCATCAGAAGGGCGACGGCTGGCGGCTGCACGACGAGCTGTCCGAGGCCGAGCTGAAGAAGCTCTCCGACGCGATCAACGCGCTGGGCGAGCCGATCAGCCAGATCGCCCCGATCGTGGCGAAGTAAGGGGATCTGTCATGGTCAGCAGGAGGAAGCTGCTCGGTCTCGGCGCGGCAGGGGCCGCCGCGCTGGGCACCGGCGCGGTGGTCGCGCGGTCGATGCTGGACGAACCGCCGCGGGCGCGGGCCGCCTCCGCCTCCGACCCGGTCCCCTTCTACGGCGAGCACCAAGCCGGCATCGTCACGCCCGCCCAGGACCGGCTGCACTTCACGGCCTTCGACGTCACCACGGACGACCGGGCCGAGCTGGTCGAGCTGCTGCAGGAGTGGACGGCCGCGGCGGCGCGGCTGACGCAGGGCAAGGAGGCCGGCTCGTACGGCGCGGTGGGCGGCGCCCCCGAGGCGGCGCCCGACGACACGGGCGAGGCGCTCGGCCTGCCCGCCTCCGGGCTGACGCTGACGATCGGGTTCGGGGCGTCGCTGTTCGACGAGCGCTTCGGGCTGACCGGCAGGCTCCCCGCCCAGCTCGCCGCGCTGCCGAAGTTCCCCGGCGAGCAGCTCGACCCGGCCATCTCCGGCGGCGACCTGTGCGTGCAGTCGTGCGCGCACGATCCCCAGGTGGCCGTGCACGCCGTCCGCAACCTGGCCAGGATCGGCTTCGGGCGGGTCGCCGTACGGTGGTCGCAGCTCGGCTTCGGCCGCACCTCCTCCACCTCGCGCGAGCAGGTCACCCCGCGCAACCTCATGGGCTTCAAGGACGGCACCAACAACCTCAAGCTGGAGGACTCGGCGCTGCTGCGCGAGCAGCTCTGGGCGGCGGAGCAGGACGGCAGCCCCTGGATGGCGGGCGGCGCGTACCTGGTCACCAGGAAGATCCGCATGACGATCGAGACCTGGGACCGCACGTCGCTCGCCGAGCAGGAGCAGATCATCGGCAGGAACAAGGGCGAGGGCGCGCCGCTGGGCCGCGCGGCCGAGTTCGACGAGCTGGACTTCGCGGCCAGTGGGCCGGACGGGCAGCCGCGCATCGGCGAGGTGGCGCACGTGCGGCTGGCGCATCCGAGCTTCCACGGCCAGGCGCGGCTGCTGCGGCGCGGCTACAACTTCGTGGACGGCTCCGACGGGCTCGGCCGCCTGGACGCGGGGCTGTTCTTCATCGCCTACCAGCGCGATCCGCGCAGGCAGTTCGTGCCGATCCAGCTCAGCCTGGCGCGCGCCGACGTGCTGAACGAGTACATCAGGCACGTCTCCAGCGGCCTGTTCGCCTGCCCGCCGGGGGTGCGGGACGCGGGCGACTACTGGGGGCGCCGACTTTTCGCGGCATAGATCCAGAAATGTCGGGTGGATCTGGTAGGACAGGAGCCTCCACCCCCCGACCCCTAGGACCACCCGTGATCTTCGACATACAGCCTGTGAACAGCGAGGACTACCTTCAGACCTACGCCGGGCTGCCCGTGGCGTCCACGCCTCTCGACGAGGAGGAGCCCCCGCCCGACGCCGGAGCGGTCGCCTGGCGCCTGAGCGCCAACGAGGGGGACGAGTTCGAGGAGATCTCCGAAAGTTTCGACTGGTTCTTCGACAATGTCGACACGGAGAAGGTCAAGGCCATCGTCATCGGCGAATGGGAGGACTGCTACGACACCGACAGCGCCCCCATCGTCGCCCGCCTGGCCGAGCACGCCGACCGGCTGCCCGAGCTGCGCTCGCTGTTCCTCGGCGCGATGACCTGGGAGCAGTCGGAGATCTCCTGGATCCAGCAGTGCGACGTCACGCCGCTGCTGCGCGCCTACCCGAAGCTGGAGCGGCTGGAGGTGCGCGGCGGGTCGGGCCTGGCGTTCCCGCCGGTGCGGCACGACGCGCTGCGCGTGCTCAGGTGCGAGACCGGCGGCCTGCCCGGCGAGGTCGTCCGCGGCGTCGGCCGCAGTGACCTGCCCGCGCTGGAGCACCTGGAGCTGTGGTTCGGCGTCGAGGACTACGGCGGCGACGCGGCCGTGAACGACTGCGCCGACATCCTGAGCGGCGACCGGCTGCCCGCCCTGCGCTACCTGGGGCTGCAGAACTGCCCGTTCGCCGACGAGCTCGCCGCCGCCGTGGCCGCCGCGCCCGTCGTCGCCCGGCTGGAGGCGCTCAGCCTGTCGATGGGCTCGATCGGCGACGAGGGCGCCGAGGCGCTGCTCAGCGGCCAGCCGCTGACCCACCTGCGCCGGCTCGACCTGCACCACCACTACCTGAGCGAGGCGATGGCCGAACGCCTGCGCGCCGCGCTGCCCGGCGTGGACGTGCGGCTCGACGACCGGCGCAGCCGCGAGGAGGACTGGCGTTACGTCACGGTGAGCGAATGACCGCCACCGACCCCGGGCTCACCTTCCTGGCCGAGCCCGACCTCTACAACGACGATCAATGGGCCGGCCGGACGGTCATGCCGTTCCAGCCGTCCGTCGAGTCGCCGGCCGACCACGCCGCCTGGCTGGTGCAAGACGCGGCCAAGCCCCGCGACGAAGGCGGGACGTTGCTGCCCGGCTACCTCGACGAGCTGCTGGACCACCTGGACCCGTCCCGCATCCAGGCGCTGGCCGTCACCGGCTACGGCGCGGCCGACGCGCCGCGGGTGCTCGCCGAGTACGCCGACCGGCTGCCCGCGCTGCGCTCGGTCTTCCTCGGCCTCGTCACCCCCGAGCAGTGGGAGATCTCCTGGATCCGGCACGGCGACCTCACGCCGCTGCTGGAGGCGTACCCGAAGCTGGAGCGCCTGGAGGTGCGCGGGTCCGACGGGCTGACCATGCGGCCCGTCACCCACGACCACCTCAAGGTGCTGCGCTTCGAGAGCGGCGGCCTGCCCGGCGTCGTGGTGCGGGCGGTGAGCGCGAGCACGTTCCCCGCGCTGGAGCACCTGGAGCTGTGGCTCGGCACCGAGGCCTACTACGGCGACAACACGATCGGGGACCTCGACGGCATCCTGTCCGGCAGGGGCCTGCCCGCGCTGAAGCGGCTCGGCCTGCGCAACAGCGAGCAGCAGAACGAGGTGGCCGCCGCCGTGGCCTTCGCGCCCGTGGTGGCCGGGCTGGAAGAGCTCAGCCTGGGGCTGGGCGTGCTCATGGACGAAGGCGCCGAGGCGCTGCTCAGCGGCCAGCCGCTGACCCACCTGCGCGTGTTCGACCTGAACCACCACTACGTGAGCGAGGTCATGGAGGCCCGCCTGCGGGCGGCGCTGGCCGGCGTCACCCTCGACCTGACCCGGCCGCGCCACAGCGACGGTCCCTACCTCGCGGTCTCGGAGTGACATGGACGACTTCGAGGAGTACGAGGACACCCCGGCCGATCCACGCGACCCCGGCGACACGTTCCTCCACGAGAGGGCTGTCTACCGCTCCGACATGGCCGGCGACCACCGGGAGCGCTTCGCGGGCCTGCCGGTCATGAGCCTCGACGACGGCGTCCCCGCGCGGCCCGACCAGGTCGCCTGGCTGGTGACCGACGAGACCGGCTTCGGCTTCGACGACGACAAGGACGACACCGCCCTGGCCGGCGAGCTGGACCACCTGCTGCGCCGGGTGAACCCCGCCCAGGTGACCGCCCTCGCCGTCACCGGGCACGGGGCCGCCAACGCGCCCCGGCTGCTGGCGCGGCACGCCCGGCGGCTGACCCGGCTGCGCTCGGTGTTCCTCGGGTTCATCGAGCCCGAGCACTGGGAGATCTCCTGGATCAGGCACGGCGACCTCACGCCGCTGCTGGAGGCGTACCCGAGGCTGGAGCGGCTGGAGGTGCGCGGCTCGCAGGGGCTGCGGTTGGAGCCGGTCACCCACGAGCACCTCAGGGTGCTGCGCTTCGAGTCGGGCGGGCTGCCCGGCTCCGTCGTCAGGGCGGTCGGCGGCTGCGCGTTCCCCGCGCTGGAGCACCTGGAGCTGTGGCTCGGCGTCGAGCAGTACGGCGGCGACTCGACGGCCGCCGACCTCGACGGCATCCTGTCGGGCGCCGGGCTGCCCGCGCTGAAGCGGCTCGGGCTGCGCGACGGCGAGCGCATGGACGACGTGGCCGCGGCCGTGGCCGTCGCTCCCGTGGCCGGGCGGCTGGAGGAGCTCAGCCTCGGCATGGGGACCCTCACGGACCGGGGGGCGGAGGCGCTGCTCAGCGGGCAGCCGCTGACCCACCTGCGGGTGCTCGACCTGCGCCACCACTTCCTGGGCGACGACATGATGCGGCGCGTGCGGGACGCGCTGTCCGGGGTGGCCGTCGATCTGGACGAGCAGTGGCGGCCCGAGGACGACGGCTGGATGTACGTGGCGGTGAGCGAGTGACGGTGCGTTTCGCCGTGGTGGGGACGCCCGGGGATCGGCGGGTCACGCTGTTCCGCGACGCCGTGCTCGCCCGCGGCCTCGCCGAGCCGCACGTCATCGCCTGGCGCGACGTGCTGGCCGGACGGGAGCTGAGCGCGCCCTCGGACGCGTCGGCCGCGTGGGAACTCGCCGCGCCCCAGGGTGTGCTGCTGCGCGTCGACTCGCCCGGTGAGGACGCGCAGGCCGACGCGCTGCTGCGCGGGCCTGGTGAGCCGTCGCGGGTCGGCGGGGGCGCCGCCTGGTACCGGGCGTTCACCGCCGGGCTGGCGCGGGTCGCGGCCGTCCCCGGGGTGCGGCTGCTGGGCGACGTGGCCGAGATCGGGGTGATGTTCGACAAGCGGCGCTGCCACGCGGTGCTGTCCCAGGCCGGGGTGCCGGTGCCCGAGGGGTTCGCGGCCGGTTCGTACGAGGAGCTGCGGGACGAAATGACCGCCCGCCGGTGGGCCCGCGTGTTCGTCAAACCCGCCCACGGTTCGTCCGCGTCCGGTGTGATCGCCTTTCAGGCCCATGCGGGACGGGTCCACGCCGCCACGTCGGCCACCTGGGTCGGCGGGGCGTGGTGCAACGCGCTGCGCGTCAGGGCCGTGACGGACGAGGCGGAGGTGCGGCGGCTGGTGGACCACCTGGCTCCCGACGGGCTGCACGTCGAGCGGTGGTTCCCGAAGGCGGCCACCGGCGGGCGGGCGTTCGACCTGCGGGTGGTGACCGTGGCGGGCAGGCCCACGCACGCCGTCGTGCGGACCAGCCGCAGCCCGATGACGAACCTGCACCTGGGCGGGGCGCGCGGCGATCTGGAGACGGTGCGGGGGCGGGCCGGGTTGTGGGAGCGGGTGCTGGAGGCGGCCTCGCGAGCGGCCGGGTGCTTTCCGCGGAGTCTGAGCACGGGGGTGGACGTGATGGTGGGCGCGGACTGGCGGTCGGTGGCGGTGGCGGAGGTCAACGCGTTCGGGGACCTGCTGCCGGGGTTGGGGGATTTTTCGGGACATGGGCGTGACACGTACGCCGAACAGGTCGAGGCGGTGCTGACAGGCGCATGGACATGAACGCGATCGTGGGCAGCCACGACATTCTTCTCGTCACGCTCGACACCCTGCGCTACGACGTGGCGGCCGAGCAGGCCGAGGCCGGGCTGCTGCCCAACCTCCTGCCACCCGGCGTCCGCTGGGAGCGGCGGCACAGCCCCGGCAGCTTCACCTACGCCGCCCACGCCGCCCTCTTCGCCGGTTTCCTGCCCACCCCCGTCACCCCGGGGCCGCACCCCCGGCTGTTCGCGGCGACGTTCCCCGGCAGCGAGACCACGGCGGCGGGCACATGGGTGTTCGACGCGCCCGACCTGCCCGCGGGGCTCGCGCGGGCGGGCTACCACACGGTGTGCATCGGCGGCGTCGGCTTCTTCAACAAGCTGACCCCACTCGGGTCGGCGCTGCCCGGCCTGTTCGCCGAGAGCCACTGGGAGCCGGAGTTCGGCGTCACGAACCCCGCCTCGCTGGAGCGCCAGATCGACCGGGCCGCCGAGGTGCTGGCGCGCGTGCCGGGGCCGGTCCTGCTCTTCGTCAACGTCTCGGCCCTGCACCAGCCGAACCACTTCTACCTGCCGGGATCCACCGGCGACTCGCTGGACAGCCACGCCGCCGCCCTGCGCTACGTGGACGGCCACATCGGCCGGCTCTACGCGCTCATGCGCCGCCGCCGTCCCTGCCTGGCCATCGTCTGCTCCGACCACGGCACGGCGTACGGCGAGGACGGGCACGCCGGCCACCGGATCGGCCACGAGGTGGTCTGGACGGTCCCCTACACCCACTTCGTCCTGGAGAGTCATGCGGCCGTATGAGAGTTATGTCTACGCCTACCCGCACAAGACGGCGTACCGGCCGCTCGACCCCCGCCCGCGGCTGAAGGAGGTCTGGGCGGGCGAACGGCCCGGCGCCCTGTACGTGCACATCCCGTTCTGCGAGATGCGCTGCGGCTTCTGCAACCTGTTCACCCGCACCGGCGCTCCCGAGGAACTGGTCACGGCCTACCTCGACGCCCTCGAACGCCAGGCCGAGCAGGCCCGCGAGGCGTTGCAGGAGACCGGCTTCGCCACGGCCGCGTTCGGCGGCGGGACGCCCACGTACCTCAGCGCCCACGAGCTGACCCGCCTGTTCGACCTGACCGAGCGGACGATGGGCGTGGACCTGGCGCGCGTCCCGCTGTCCGTGGAGACCTCGCCCGCCACCGCCACCCCCGACCGCCTGTCCGTGCTGGCCGGGCGGGGCACGTCGCGGATCTCCATCGGCGTGCAGAGCTTCGTGCCCGAGGAGGCCCGCTCGGCCGTACGCCCGCAGAAGCGCGCCGAGGTGGACGCGGCGCTCGACGCGATCAGGGCGTCCGGCGTGCCCGTGCTGAACATCGACCTGATCTACGGCATCGACGGCCAGACGCCCAGGTCGTGGCTGTACTCGCTGGACACGGCGCTCGGCTGGCGGCCGGAGGAGCTCTACCTCTACCCGCTGTACGTCCGGCCGCTGACCGGGCTCGGCAAGCAAGGCAGGGCGTGGGACGACCAGCGGCTGGAGCTGTACAGGACCGGGCGCGACCACCTGCTGGCCGCCGGGTACGAGCAGGTGTCGATGCGCATGTTCCGCCTGCCCGGTTCGTCCGGCTCCACCGGCTACTGCTGCCAGACCGACGGCATGGTGGGCCTGGGCTGCGGCGCCCGGTCGTACACCAGCGGCCTGCACTACTCCTTCGACTACGCCGTCGGCGCCCGCCACGTCCGCTCGATCATCGACGACTACGTCGCCCAGACCGACTTCACCACCGCGAACGTCGGCTTCGCGCTCTCCCCCGCCGAGCGCGGGCGCCGCCACCTCATCCAGTCGCTGCTGCAGGCCGAAGGTCTGTCACGCCCCCTGTACGCCGCCCAGTTCGGCACCGACGTGCTGAACGACTTCCCCCTCCTGGACTCCTTCGGCGACTGGCTCACGGTCACCGACACCACCGTCACCCTCACCCCCGAGGGCCTGGCCCACTCCGACGCGATCGGCCCGGCCCTGTTCTCGCCGCGGGTGCGGGCGCTCATGGACGGATACCAGGCATGCTGACCATCCTGTACCGCGGCCCCCTCGCGAGCTGCGACTACGACTGCGCCTACTGCCCGTTCGCCAAGCGCCGCGACACGCCCGGACAGCTCCGCGCCGACCGGGCCGCGCTGGAACGCTTCACCGGCTGGGTGGCCGGGCGGGACTTCGAGGTGTCCATCCTGTTCACGCCGTGGGGCGAAGGGCTGGTCAGATCGTGGTACCGGCGGGCCCTCGTGGAGCTGTCCGGGCTGCCGCACGTGGCGAAGGTCGCCATACAGACGAACCTGAGCTGCCGTACGGACTGGCTCGCGCAGGCGACGGACCGGGCCGCGCTGTGGGTGACCTACCACCCGACGCAGGTCCCCTACGAACGGTTCCTGGCCAAGGTGCGCTCGCTGCCCGTCCGGCACAGCGTCGGCATCGTCGGCGACCCCGCGCACCTGCCGCACGCCCGGCGGCTGCGCGCCGACCTGCCACCGGAGACGTACGTGTGGGTCAACGCCGAGGAGGGCCGCCTCTACACCGACGCGGAGGCCGCCGAGTGGACGGCCATCGACCCGCTCTTCGCCCACAGCCGCCTCCCGCACGCCAGCGCCGGCCTGCCGTGCCGCACCGGCGACAGCGTCATCTCGGTGAACGGCGACGGCACCGTCCGCCGCTGCCACTTCGTCCCCGAGGTGCTGGGCAACCTGTACGACGGCTCCTACCTGCCCGCCCTGCGGCCCCGGCCCTGCCCTGCGGCGGCCTGCGACTGCCACATCGGCTACGTGCACCTGGAGCCGCTGGGTCTCTACGACGTCTTCGCCGGCGGCGTCCTGGAACGTATTCCCCGCGTTCCGTAGGTCGCACCGAACCTTTCGGCCCGTCATCGGCGTCGGTAACGGGCGAGAGGAGTCGTATTGGATGGCAATGACAGCTTCCGCGAGTTCGTCGCGGGGCATCAGCAGGCGCTGATGCGCACCGCGTACCTGCTCACCGGCGACGCGCACCTGGCCGAGGACCTGCTGCAGAGCGTGCTGCTGAAGGTGCTGCGACGCTGGTCGAGACTGTCGCGCGTGCGGCACCCCGAGGCGTACGCGCGCAAGGCGCTGGTGAACCAGTACATCTCGTGGCGGCGGATGCGCCGGACGACGGCCGAGCTGTCCTCCGCCGCACCGCCGGAGCGGCCGTACTCCAGTGAGGACTCCACGCTCGTCCGGGTCGTGATGCGTCAGGCGCTGCTGAAGCTGCCGCCCCGCCAGCGGGCGGTGATCGTGCTGCGTTACTACGAGGACCGCACGGAACGGGAGACCGCCGAGCTGCTGAACTGCTCGATCGGGACGGTCAAGAGCCAGGCCCACTACGCGCTGGCCCGGTTGCGCGAGCTGGCGCCGGACCTGGCGCCGAAGCTCACCGAGCTGGAATCCGACGTCCGGGAGGGACAGCGATGACCTGGTTGCGGGACGTGCTGGTCGACCTGGCCGAGGACTCTCCGCAGGTGGACCTGGCCGAACGGACGATCATGATCAGGAACCGCCGGCGGCGGACGGCGATCTCGCTGGTCGCGGCGGCCATGGTGGTGGTCACGGCGCTGGGCGCGACGCTGGCGGCACGGCTGCTGCCGCCCGGCCCCGACGACGCCGCCTCGGTGACCGACCTGCCGGCGAAGGGGGTGGGGCCGCTGAGTCACGCGGTCAAGACGTACTGCACGCCCAAGAGCGGGCCCGCGCCCGAGGACTGCCGGGACGGGGAGTGGCGGCTGGTCACGCGGGGCGGGAAGACGTACCGCCTGCCGGACGCGCTGCCCAGCCTCCTGCCCAGGCGGATGGGGCTGCGCGACAGCCCGGTGGCGATCAGCCGGGACGGCGGCAAGATCGCCTACTACGGCGCGAAGGAGGGCACGTTCGTGGTGCGTGACCTGACCTCGGGCACGCGGACGACCGCTTCGGCCAAGGTGCCCAAGGACTGGTTGTACAGCATGACGCGCCTGATGTTGTCCGACGACGGCCGCTTCCTCGTCTTCATGAAGAACCCGATCTTCAAGGACCCTGGGCTGATCTTCGACCTGCGTGCGCGGGCCGTCCGCGAGCTGCCCAACGGCTGGGTCCCCGCCGGCCTGTCACCCGACGGCGGCACCCTCACGCTCTCCCAGTACGCGCCCAGGTCGATGCTGCGCACGATCCCCGACCTGTGGACGACCCCGGGCGACGGCACCTCGGTCAAGCTGCCGCAGGACTACCACTTCAGCCCGCTGGCCCCCGACGGGCGGAGCGTCGCGGTCATCGAGAACGTCTTCGCCTCCGACCACTCCTGCCCCCGGCCGGGCGACCTGGCCCTGCTGGACAGCCGCACCGGTGAGAAGCTCAGGTCTCTCAGCGTGCGGGGCATGGACGCGGGCGTCACCAGTGTCTCCCTGCGCGCGTGGCTCGGGCCGGAGGAGGTGACGGTCCTGACCGAGTCCGTCCCGTGCAACACGAAGGCCGAGGACCAGGAGCCCGACGAGGATTACGACCCGCCTTACCGGACGATGACCGCCTACGCGGTGAACGTCGTGACCGGCCAGGCCAGGAAGCTCACCACGTACACCGCCCAGGACTTCCGCCAGATCGTCCTGCCCGGCGCGCCGGGGAAGCTGTGACGTCAGGTCTCGCGCTGTGGCCGGTAGTCCTGCTCGGCGAGCCCGAACGTCCACGCCACCCCCTCCCGCGCCCGCTGCACCCACGGCGGCACCCGCAGGAAGTAGGTGCGGCTGGTGCCGTCGGGCTCGGGGGTGGAGTTGACCACCTCCACCATGGCCAGCGGCTCGTCGCCGGGCAGCTCGATCCGCCACAGCACGCCCGTCTCGTCGGACTGCATCGGCTTGGCGCCCGACTCGGCCAGGTAGCGTTCCATGCCGAAGTGCTCCAGCATGGCGCGGCGCAGCTCGGCGTTGGCCTCCTCGCGGATGCGCTCCGGGGTGAGGCCGGTCATCGTGGCGCCGAAGTCGGGCGGGACGGGCATGCCGTGCCAGGCGTGCAGGGCGAAGCCGTCGGCGTAGGACAGGGCGGGGCCGTCGGCGCGGTGCAGGCGGCCCAGGTCGTCCAGGTGCAGCTCTACGGGACGTTCGGTGATGATGGCGAGCCGCTCGTACGGCCACCACCAGCCGGCCTGCTCGGCGACCCGCTTCAGCCCGCCCAGCCCACCGCCCCCGTCCGGCCCCCCGACCCCGGCGGACCTGCCGACCCCGTCGAGCCCGCCGACGCCGCTCAGCCCGCCGCCCCTGGCCGACCCGCCGACCCCGTCCAGCCCGTCGAACGCGGACAGCCAGGGCGCGTCGTGCTGGCCGAGCACGGCGTCGATCGTCACCCGGCGCAGGCTCTCGCCTTCCTGGTCGGCTCCCCGGTCGCGCCCCGCCGCGCCCTGCCCCGTACCCGCCTGGTCCCAGCGGGAGCCCGCGCCGTCCCTGGCGGAGCCCGCGACGCGCCCCGCGCCCCAGTCGGCGATGGCGCGGCGGATGTCGGTGACAAGCCGTTCGACCTGCGGCCACAACCGGCCGCCCGTCTCACCCCAGAGCTGCGCCCAGCCGGCGGCCCCCAGTTCGGCGTACGTGGCCGCCCTGGCCCGCTCCCACGGCACGGTACGGATCGCATCCCGCACCGACCGCCCGGGATCGCCGCCGTCCAGTACGTCCCGCGCCGCCGGCCCCGCCCAGTCCAGCCGGGTGCGCACCACCCGATCACCCTGCCCCGAAGCCTGCCCCGGAGCCTCCCCCGGAACCTGCCCCGAAGTCTCGCCCAGAGCCTCCCTCGAAACCTGCCCCGAAGCCTCGCCCAGAGCCTCCCCTGAGACCTGCCCTGAAGCCTTACCCGGAGCCTGCCCCGACGCCTGCTCAAGCCGGGGCCGTCTCAACCTCGCCCGGATCGCGTCGTCCCCCGTCAGGTAAGCCGCCACGACCGCCCCGGCCAGCGGCGACGCCAGCACGAGCACCCGCTCGGGCTCGGCCAGCCCCGCCTCCCGGTACGCCTGCCGCACCGCCTCTTCGGCCCCCGCACCAGGCCCTGTGGCGAGGGCGACCCGCTCCCACGTCATGGTGTCCATCAGTCGGCCACCACCCGGTACGAGCCGGGCACGTACTCGCGCTGCCGCACCACGCGATACCAGCCCTTCGGCAGCGAGATCGCGTCATGCTCCTCGTGCACGAGCCTGCCGCCCTCGGGCAGGTGCAGGAAGCCGCGCGCCAGCGTGCCGGGCCCGGGGATCGCGTGTACGTGCCCGGTGGCCTCGCCGTGCGCCAGCACCAGCCGCCCGCGCGCGTCGCGCGGCTCGGGCCGCAGCCCGCCGGGGACGGACTCCTCGGGGACGGGCACGATCAGGATGTCGCCCTGTCGGTACATCGACCAACCTCCATCGATCGGGGGGATGATCGAAAGCTAGCGACGGCCACCGACAGAAAGCGTCAGCGCTTCTCGCGGTTCGCGTAGCCGCTGGTGCTGCTGTATCCGGCCGCGTTCGTGGCGGTGACGGAGGTCCACGGCCACGGGTAGGGCACCCAGGCGGATTCGAGCCGCCCCTCCGAGTGCCGCTCCAACGCCACCACCGCCCCGCCCGGCTCGAAGCGCAGTGTCCCGCCCTGGAGGTGGTATCCCTCGACGAGCACGCCGGGCCGCCCGTCCTGGGTCTGCGGGACGGCGTTGACGATGATCGGCTGCTGCCACCCGGCCGCGATGTCGTCGGCCAGTGACGGGGTGTCGTAGCGGGCCTGGCAGGTGAAGAAGGGGTCCCACCCGTACGAGATGATCTTGACGGGGTGCGGCCCCGACGCCATGACCTGCTGGTCGAGCCGAGCCTTGGTGGTCCGCCCGCGCGGCGGCAGCGGGTCGGCCCGCCCGCACTCGCCCGCGACGGGGGCTGGTTCGAAGCCCTCGGCGTTCACCCACAGCTCGACCCCGCCGGGCACCTTCGCGGCGGCGGCCTCCACGTACGCGCTGGTGGGCCCGTAGTACGCCTGCGCGTTGGTGACGTCACCCACGACGGGCACCAGCCGCGGCGCCACCTTGGCCGCGCCCTCCTCCGGCGCGTGCACCGGCACCTTGCCCGTGCCGCGCCCGTCCTGGACGGCGACCGCCATGGGCAGGCCGGCCCGGGTGCCGGCGATGTCGGCGAACCCCTCCGCGACCTGCGAGGGCGGGAAGCCGCGGCCTCTGCGGGCGTCGATGTAAGGGCTGACGACGATCTTCTTGCCGGGCAGCGCGGCGGCGACGACGGCGTGCTGGGCGGCGTACAGGGAGATGATCGGGTCGCGGTCGGCCCGCGCCCGCATGGCCAGCTCGAACGACTGGTACACCCCGCCGAACGCGGAGAGCCCCGCGAAGCGGGTGCGGTAGTCGGCGAGCACGCGGGCGGTGAACGCGTTGAGCGCGGCGGTGTGGGCGGCGTCGGGCTCCCACGGCTTGTCCTCACGCTGCGAGGCGGCGGGCAGGCCGGGGTAGACGGTCATCCCGTACGCGCTGGCCTCCCGCATCAGGTTGCCCAGCCCGTCGCCGTCGGTGGAGGCGAGCACGAGGTCGTGCTCGGCGGCGGTGCAGGACTCGGCGAGGGTGAGCCGGAAGAAGGTGCGCCCGCCGCTCTCGATGCGCCGGTCGATGCCGGGGCAGCGCAGCATGCCTGGCCCGAACTCCTCGCCGGTCAGGTACGTGTACACCTGCCGGACGCGCTGCCCGGGCACCTCGGCGCAGGGCCTGCCGTCCACCTGGCAGTCGGGGAAGTCGGGGTCCTGCCGGGCGTTGAAGCGGGGCCCGAAGGTGATGAGCGTGTCGCCGCCGATGGCGTGGACGGCCTCGACCATGCGCTGCGTGACGCACCGGTCGGCGCGCGGGATCACCCAGTAGCCGGTGACGGCGTAGGGCGCCGCGACCCTGGTGTCACGTGGCGGGCACTCCTCTGGCTCGGGCCCGGGATCGTCGGGGATGACCATGCCCACCACGCAGGCGACCGCCACGACCAGCCACAGGATCCGGTGCACTCACGCCCCTTCCACGCCCGGCCTCCAGCCTACGCGGCGACCCCGCCGCAGGCTGTCACGATCTGATCGCGGAGAATGACATCATGCGAATCGATCTCAGCGGCAAGACCGCGCTGGTCACGGGCTCGACTCAGGGAATCGGCGCGGCGATCGCCACCGGGCTGGCGCGGGCGGGGGCTCGGGTGGGCGTCAACGGCCGCGGCGAGGGGTCGGTGGCGGCGGCCGTCGAGCGGATGGACGACGAGCGCATCGAGGCGGAGCGGGTCAGCGGCGAGCAGTTCCGCTACGACCTGGTGGCGGCGCCCGGCGACGTCTCGACGGAGGAGGGCTGCGAGCGGGTCCTGCGGATGCTTCCGCATGTGGACATCCTGGTGAACAACCTGGGCATCTTCGGCGCCAAGCCGGCGCTGGAGATCGACGACGCCGAGTGGCGGCGCTACTTCGAGGTCAACGTGCTGGCGGCGGTGCGGCTGACGCGGGCGTACCTGCCGGGGATGCGGGAGCGCGGCTGGGGCCGGATCCAGTACATCGCCAGCGACTCGGCGGTGGTGGTGCCGAAGGAGATGATCCACTACGGCATGACGAAGACGGCGCTGCTGGCGGTCTCCAGGGGGTTCGCCAAGGAGGCGGCGGGCAGCGGGGTCACGGTCAACTCGGTGATCGCGGGGCCGACGCACACCGGGGGTGTGGAGGACTTCGTCTACCAGCTCGTGGACAGGGAGCTGCCGTGGGAGGAGGCGCAGCGCGAGTTCATGCGGCTGCACCGGCCGCAGTCGCTGCTGCAGCGCCTGATCGAGCCGCGGGAGATCGCGAACCTGGTGGTCTACCTGAGCTCTCCGTTCGCCTCCGCGACGACGGGCGCGGCGGTGCGGGTGGACGGCGGCTACGTGGACGCGATTCTGCCCTGACCAGGGGCTACAGAAAGGCGTCAACCACACTGACAACACCGGTCACAATCGCCTCACAAGCACTCTTTTCAGGTCCATACAGATCATGTTAAAAGGGAGGGAAGCAGAGAGGACCGGGCACAGTGACGGTGATTCTCGACGGCATCTCCGTTCGGCAGCGCGGAGAGACCTGGCTCGACGACATAAACCTCGAATTATCCGACGGAATGACCACCCTCATCGGCCCGATGACGGCGGGAAAGACGACGTTGATGCGCGTCGTCGCCGGTTTGCTGAGCCCCGATTCGGGCCGGGTGCTGGTCAACGGAGAAGATGTCACGAAAATCTCCGTGCGAAAACGTTCGGTCGCTTTCGTCTATCAGCAATTCATCAATTATCCCTCGCTGACCGTCTACGAGAACATCGCCTCCCCGCTCCGCCTCGACCCCCGCTTCCGCCGCGCCGGCCTGGACCGCCGGGTGCGCGAGGTGGCCGAGCTGATGGGCATCGCGGGCCTGCTGGACCGCCGGCCGTCCGAGCTGTCGGGCGGGCAGCAGCAGCGCACGGCCATCGCCCGCGCGCTGGCCCGTCCCGTGGACGTGCTGCTGCTCGACGAGCCCCTCGCCAACCTCGACTTCAAGCTGCGCGAGCAGTTGCGCGCCGACCTGAAGACCATGTTCGCCGGCTCCGCAGGCGTGGTGCTCTACTCCACCGCCGACCCCGGCGAGGCGCTCACGTTCGCCGCGCCGACCGTGGTCCTGGGCGAGGGCCGGGTGCAGCACGTCGGCGACGTCGCCGACATGTACGCGCACCCGCCCACCCTCGCGGTGGCCGCCACGCTCAGCGACCCCCCGCTCAACCTG
Source organism: Nonomuraea monospora (assembly GCF_039531895.1). Classification (NCBI taxonomy): domain Bacteria; kingdom Bacillati; phylum Actinomycetota; class Actinomycetes; order Streptosporangiales; family Streptosporangiaceae; genus Nonomuraea; species Nonomuraea monospora. The sequence goes on along the minus strand of NZ_BAAAQX010000003.1, from coordinate 55,919 downwards.
CTGCCCGGCGTCGTCCGTGACGGCCGGATCGAGCTGCTCGGCACGTCCTTCCCCGCGCCGCGCGCCCACGCCTCCGGCCACACGGTCATGCTGGGGGTGCGCCCGCACCAGGTGACGATCGAGCGGGACGGCCCCGGCGCGCTGGAGCTGCCGGCCGAGATCAGGCTCGCGGAGGTGACGGGCAGCGCGACGTTCCTGCACCTGCTCCTCCAGGGCGGCCGTCACCTGGTCGCCCACCTGCCCGGCACGCAGCTCTTCACCCCCGGCGAGCCCACGGTCGCGTACGTGGACCCCGCGCACGTCTTCGTCTTCGACGAGGCCGGCGGACGGCTGCTGGCCACCAGCGCCGCGGAGGTGGACCTGCATGGCTGACATCCGGCTGGAGGGCGTGGGCCACAGCTACGACGGCGGCAGGACGTGGGCGGTCAAGCCGATGACGTGGACCTGGCGCAGCTCGCGCGCGTACGCGCTGCTGGGCCCGAGCGGTTGCGGCAAGACGACCCTGCTGAACATCATCTCCGGCCTGATCACCCCCACCGAGGGCCGGATCTTCTTCGACGACCGCGACGTCACCGGCGTGCCCACCAGGGGCCGCGACATCGCGCAGGTCTTCCAGTTCCCCGTCCTGTACGAGGAGATGTCGGTCTACGACAACCTCGCCTTCCCGCTCAGGAACAGGAAGGTGCCCAAGGCGGAGGTGGACCGGCGGGTCAGGCAGGTGTCCCGGCTCCTCGGCCTCGACCAGGTGCTGACCCGCAGGTCCCGCAGGCTGGACGCGGGACGGCAGCAGATCGTCAGCCTGGGCCGCGGCCTGGTCCGCTCCCAGGTCGCCGCCGTCCTGCTGGACGAGCCGCTGACCGTGGTGGACCCGGCGCTGAAGTGGACGCTGCGCAGCAAGCTCAAGGAGATCCACCGCGACACCGGCCACACGCTGATCTACGTCACCCACGACCAGACGGAGGCGCTGACGTTCGCCGACGAGGTGGTGGTGCTCAACGACGGCGCGATCGTGCAGGCGGGCGAGCCGTCGGAGCTGTTCCTGTCTCCGTCGCACGAGTTCGTCGGCCACTTCATCGGCTCGCCCGGCATGAACATGCTGCCCGCCGAGATCGCCGGGGACGTCGTGCGCGTCGGCCAGGAGGACGTCGGCAGGGCCGGGGAGCCGCTGCCGCCCGGCCCCGTGCGCATCGGGGTGCGGCCCGAGTTCGTCCGGATCACCCGGGCGGCCACCTCGCCCGGCGTGCCCGCGCGGGTGACCGCGATCGACCGGATGGGCGCCTACGACCTGGTCCACACGCTGGTCGGCGAGCACCAGGTGATCGCCAAGGCCGAGGCGGGCTCCGCCTACCGGCCGGACGCGGTCGAGTTCCTGCACTTCCCCGCCGACCGCACGTTCCTGTTCCGCGACGAGGTCAGGTGCGGCTCCCTCGCGCCGCTGAACGGAAGGGGCCAGGCGTGACCGTCGTAGGCAGCCAGGTGAGCGGCGAGGTCGTCGCTCCTGAGACGCCCGTGGAGGAGGAGCAGCCGCAGGCGCCGCCCAAGCGCAGGAACAACCGGGCCTGGTTACTGGTCGTGCCGGTCGTGGTGTCGGTGGCGTTCACCGCCGTGATCCCGCTGATGACCGTGGTGAACTACTCGGTGCAGGACGTCTTCAGCCCCACCGACCGGGTCTTCGTCGGGCTGGAGTGGTTCCGCGCGATCGCCCGCGACCCCGAGGTGCGCGCGGCGCTGGTGCGCACGCTGCTGTTCTCGCTGCAGGTGCTGCTGCTGGAGATCCCGCTGGGCGTGGCGCTGGCGGTGGTGATGCCGCGCAGGGGCGTGTGGGTGTCGGTGGCGCTGGTGCTGGTCGCGCTGCCGCTGCTCATCCCGTGGAACGTGGTGGGCACCATCTGGCAGATCTTCGCCCGCGGCGACATCGGGCTGGGCGGCTGGACGATCAACAACGTGCTGGGCGTCAACTTCAACTACACGCTGGACTCCACGGACGCCTGGATCACGGTCCTGCTCATGGACGTGTGGCACTGGACGCCGCTGGTGGCGCTGCTGGCGTACGCGGGGCTGCGCTCGATCCCCGAGCCGTACTTCCAGGCCGCGCAGATCGACGGCGCCTCAGCCTGGGCCACCTTCCGGCACATCCAGCTCCCCCGGCTGCGGGGCGTGCTGACGATCGCGATCCTGCTCAGGTTCATGGACAGCCTGATGATCTACACCGAGCCGTTCGTGGTGACGGGCGGCGGGCCGGGCAACGCGACCTCGTTCCTCAGCATCCTGCTGTCGAAGATCGCGGTCGGCCAGTTCGACGTGGGGCCCGCGGCGGCGTTCTCGCTGCTCTACTTCCTGATCGTGCAGGTCGTCTGCTACGTCTTCTTCACCGTGCTCACCAGGTCGGGGAGGTGAGCGGCATGACCAGGAGGCTACCCTGGGGGCGCGCGGTCTTCTGGCTGTACGTGGCCACGCTCATGCTGCCGCTGCTGTGGATGTTCGGCATGTCGATCCGGCCGAACGAGGACATCCTCGGCAGTTTCTCGCTCATTCCCCAACGCGTGACGTTCGACAACTACGTCACTTTCTTCACCGACTCCGCCTGGTATTCGAGCTATCTGAACTCCATCATCTACACCTCGATGAACGCGGTGATGTCGCTCACCGTGGCGCTGCCCGCCGCGTACGCGTTCTCGCGGTTCCGTTTCGCCGGCGACAAGCATCTGTTCTTCTGGCTGCTGACCAATCGCATGGCGCCGGCCGCGGTATTCCTGCTGCCGTTCTTCCAGATTTACCAGAGCGTCGGCCTGTTCGACACGCATCTCGGCGTGGCGATCGCGCACATGCTGTTCAACGTTCCGCTCGCGGTGTGGATCCTCGAAGGATTCATGTCCGGCATTCCCCGGGAAATAGACGAGACCGCGGCCATCGACGGTTATTCGCTGCCGCGTTTCTTCATCCGCATCTTCCTGCCGATGATCCGCTCGGCGATCGGCGTGACGCTGTTCTTCTGCTTCATGTTCAGCTGGGTCGAGCTGCTCATCGCCAGGACGATCACCTCGGTGGACGCCAAGCCGATCGCGGCCACCATGACGCGGACGGTGAGCGCGGCGGGCGTCGACTGGGGCCTGCTGGCCACGGCGGGCGTGCTCACCATCGTGCCCGGCGCCATCGTCATCTGGTTCGTCCGCAACTACATCGCTAAGGGATTCGCGCTGGGGAGGGTCTAGCGATGCTCGAATGGATGGTCTGGACCGTCCCCACCGCCCTGGTGTTCGCCGGGCTGGCCCTCCTGCTGATCGTCATGGCGGTCTGGGCGCACGTCTCCCCTCCCGTGGCCAGGCGGGGCTTCCTGCGCATCGAGACCGACCGCGGCGACCGGCTCTACATCGGCCTGATCAGCGCCGCAGTCGTGCTGGCCGGCTGGATCGCGATCACCGACCTGTCCATGTGGCTCGCGCTCGGCTGCGCGCTGCTGGTGGCGGTCGTGATCGGCATTTGGGGCTAACAGAAGAAGGAGCTGACCATGAGGCATCGGACACGCAGGTCCGCGGCCGTGGGCGTGGCCGCCGTCGCCCTCATAGCGGCCGGCTGCACGCAGAGCGCGCAGAAACCCGCGAGCGACTTCAAGGAGGCCGACGGCAAGGCCGCGGCCCAGAGGTGGGTGTCGGAGCAGTTCACGCCGAGCACGCTGAGCAAGGACCAGCAGCTCGCCGAGATGGACTGGTTCATCAAGGCCGCGGCGCCGTACCGGGGCATGCAGATCAACGTGGTCTCCGAGACGATCACCACGCACGAGTACGAGTCGCAGCAACTCGCCAAGGCGTTCGCCGAGATCACCGGGATCAGGATCAAGCACGACCTGATCCAGGAGGGCGACGTCGTCGAGAAGCTCCAGACGCAGATCCAGGGCAACCAGAACATCTACGACGCCTACGTCAACGACTCCGACCTGATCGGCACGCACTCGCGCGGCGACTACGTGGTGCCGCTGTCGGACTACATGGCCGGCGAGGGCAGGAACGTCACCTCGCCCACGCTCGACCTCGACGACTTCATCGGCATCAGCTTCACGACCGGCCCCGACAAGAAGATCTACCAGCTCCCTGACCAGCAGTTCGCCAACCTCTACTGGTTCCGCTACGACTGGTTCACCGACCCGGAGATCAAGAAGCAGTTCAAGGCCGCGTACGGCTACGACCTCGGCGTCCCGGTCAACTGGGCGGCCTACGAGGACATCGCCGACTTCTTCACCAGCAAGGTCAACGGCAACGGCACCATCGACGGCAAGAAGGTCTACGGCCACATGGACTACGGCCGCAAGGACCCGTCGCTGGGCTGGCGCTTCACCGACGCCTGGCTGTCGATGGCCGGCAACGGCGACCCCGGCATCCCCAACGGCCTGCCGGTGGACGACTGGGGCATCAGGGTGGAGAACTGCCGCCCGGTCGGCTCGTCGGTCACCCGCGGCGGCGACACCAACGGCCCCGCCTCGGTGTACGCGCTGACGAAGTACGTGGACTGGCTGAAGAAGTACGCGCCCCGCGAGGCGGCGGGCATGAACTTCAGCGAGGCGGGCCCGGTGCCCGCGCAGGGCAACATCGCCCAGCAGATCTTCTGGTACACCTCGTTCACGGCCGACATGACCAAGGAGGGCCTGCCGGTCGTCAACAGCGACGGCACGCCCAAGTGGCGGATCGCGCCGAGCCCGCACGGCTCGTACTGGAAGACCGGCAACAAGCTGGGCTACCAGGACGCCGGCTCGTGGACGCTGCTGAAGAGCACGCCGCAGGACCGCCGGGCGGCGGCGTGGCTGTACGCGCAGTTCGTGACGTCGAAGACGGTGTCGCTGAAGAAGTCGATCGTCGGCCTGACGTTCATCCGCGACTCCGACATCAAGAGCCAGTACTTCTCGGACAACGCCAAGAAGTACGGCGGCCTGATCGAGTTCTACAACTCCCCCGCCCGCAAGCAGTGGACGCCGACCGGCACGAACGTGCCCGACTACCCGAAGCTGGCCCAGCTCTGGTGGCAGAACGTGGCCACCGCGGTGACCGGCGAGACCACGCCGCAGCAGTCGATGGACAACCTGGCCAGGCAGCAGGACGAGATCCTGTCCCGGCTGGAGCGGCTCTCCCGCGAGAAGCAGGGCTACGGCGGGCAGTGCGCGCCCAAGCTGAACCAGGAACGCCCCGCCCAGTACTGGCTGGACCAGCCGGGCGCCCCGGCGCCGAAGCTGGCCGACGAGCGGGGCAAGCCGGAGACGCTCGACTACGACAAGCTGATCGCCACCTGGAAGCAGGGCGGCTAGGGACGGCCGAGGTGCGCGGCGAGCCAGTCGAAGGCGCGTTCCTGCATGGGCACGTCGAAGCTGTGCGGCACGTCGGCGAAGACGGCCTCGTAGGCGCCGGGGGCGTCGCGGTACCGCTCCGTGATGAGGGCGTGGGCGCGGCGCATCCCGGCCTCGGGGAACAGCTCGTCGCGCATCGCGTACTGCACCATGAGCGGCTCGGGGGCGCGGGCGGCCATCAGGTCGGGGTAGTCGCCCAGCCTCGGCAGGCCGGGCGGCCAGAGCATCCAGGTGTGCCGCTCGACGTGCCCGTTCAGCATGTCGCGGTAGGAGGAGGCCATCGCGGCGACGACGACCGCGCGCACGTCGGCGTCGAACGCGCCGAGCAGCGCCGCCCGCAGGCCGCCGCCCGACAGGCCGGCGCAGCCGACGGCGCCGACGTCGGGGCGTGAGCGCAGGTAGGCCGCCGCAGCCAGGTCCTCGCCCGCGACGACGCCCGCGAACGAGGTGCCGAGCACGGCGCAGTGCTTGGCCACGACGTGCTCGTGCGCCCTGGCCGCCAGGTCATAACGGTCGGCCTCGCTGAGGGACGCGCCCGCCTGACTGAGGGACGCGCCCGTCTGGCTGAGGGGCGCGTCCGGGGCGTCCCCACGCAGCGCCTCGCCGGGCGGCCCCTCAGCGGTCTCCAGGGGGAAGCGGCGGCTGCCCCACACGAACACGTCGTGCGCGAGCACCACGAAGCCGCGCCGGGCCAGCGCGTTGGCGAAGGCCCGGCCGCCGTAGATGCCGTCGCGCAGCCGCCGCACCTCGGCCGACGGCCCCTCGGGGCCGTCGGCGATCTTCTCCTTGCCGACGTGCTTCATCCCGGCGTGGCAGTGCAGCGCCACCACGCCGGGCAGCGGCCCGTCCGCGTCGTGCGGTTTGAGCAGGTACGCCCGCGTGCGCGGTCCGAACCCCACCGACCACGACAGCTCCTCGCCGTGCAGGTCGCCGTCGGTCCAGGTGCGCTCGACGCGGACGTCGGCGGCGGCGAGGCCGAGCACCCCGATGGCGTCCCTGGCCGCGGCGCGCAGCTCGGGCCCGGGCAGGACCGGGTAGAGCCCGAGCTGCGCGGCGGCGATCCCGGCCAGCTCAGAGAACACGCGTGCCGTCGTCGGTCAGGCGCACGGGAGCCCCGGTACGGGCGGAGACGTTGGCCGCGTGGCCGGTCAGCACGCTGCGGATGCCGTCGCGGTAACCGGCCTGCCGGGCCAGCGGGTCGTCGCCGGGGCCGCGGAAGACGTCGTTCAGCAGCAGGCGGTCGCCGCCGCCGTGCCCGCCCGCCCCCGACTCGATCGGCACCTCCTCCGGCTCGCTCCAGTGCCGGCGCAGCAGGAGCCGCTCCGACGAGCCCGACGCGTGCTCCTTGGAGGCCGCGCTGGGATCGACGGCGGCGTGCGGGGGCGTCCACTCGCGCTCCACCACGTCCAGCTCCAGCCGCCCCGCGGTGCCGTTGAACGCCACCCGGTACCCCTCCCAGGGGGCGTGGGCGTGCAGCGAGTACGTCAGGACGGCCCGGTTGGCGTAGCGCACCATGACCGACATGTTGTCGTCGATGGTGATGCCCTCGCCGAACACGTCCTGGTCGCGGAGGTAGCCGTCCTCGTGCTCGGCGTCCAGGTAGAGCCGCTTGAGCCGCTCGTCCCTGGCGATGTCGAGCAGGAACGGGTCCGTGCCGAGCCCCGGCGCGCCGTGCGCGCGTCCGGGGCGGCCGGTCAGGCCCCGCTTCGCGGCGTTGTCCGCGCCGTAGAAGCGCAGGTCGGTCTGGGCGAAGACGAGCTCGGGCGCCGCGTCCAGCCACCAGTTGACCAGGTCGAAGTGGTGGGTGGACTTGTGCACGAGCAGCCCGCCGGAGCTGGCCCTGTCGCGGTGCCAGCGGCGGAAGTAGTCGGCGCCGTGGATGGTGTCGAGCATCCACTCGAAGTGCACCGAGGTGACCTCGCCGATGGCGCCGTCCTGGAGGACGCGGCGGACGGCGGAGTTGCGGGGCGAGTACCGGTAGTTGAATGTGACGATCAGCTTGCCGGTGCTGCGCTCCGCGGCGGCGGCGATGGCCGCGCAGCCGTCGGCGTCGGTCGTGAGCGGCTTCTCCACGATGACGTCGCGGCCCGCGTCGAGCGCCGCGCACACGTACCGCGCGTGGGCGGCGTCGACGGTGGTGACGATGACCGCGTCGGCGAGCTCGAGCACCTTGCCGAACTCCTCGGGGGCGAAGCACGGCACCTGCCGGCCGATCCGCTCGACGTAGTAGTCCATGCGGGTCCGGTTGGTGTCGCACAGGGCGACGATGGTGCCGGCGTCGCGCCACTCCCCGAGCAGCGCGTCGACGTACATCTGCGCGCGGTGCCCGAGCCCGACGAACGCGTACCTCATGCCTCTCCTCAGAACCTGGGTCAGCCCGCGATGGAGGCGTTGACCTCGGTGATCAGCTTCTGCGCCGCCTCGTCGGGCGTCATGCGGCCGAACATGACCTCCTCGGAGTAGCGGGTGATGATGTCCTCCGTGGCGCTGGAGCCCTTCGGCGGGGCGGCCGGCGGGTCGGACAGCTCGCTCTTGTTCTCCTCCAGGAAGGTGAGCGTCTTCTGGTCGGCCTCGGGGAGCTTGTCGCGGACGGCGGCCAGCACCTTGGAGCTGGCCGGCAGGCCGCGGTCGCTGAGGATGATCGCGCCCGCCTCAGGGTCGTTGATCATGTAGTCGATGAACTTCGCGGCCTCGGCGGAGTGCTCGGTCTTGGAGGAGGCGCTGTAGAACATGGCCGGCTGCGTGAACATGCCGCCCACCGTGGCGCCCTTGATCTTCGGCATCCGCAGCAGGTCGAGCTGCTGGCCCGACGCCTTGGTGGCCGCGCCGAGCTGGTTGCTCCACCACATGCCCATGGAGCCGGTGTTGGTGCCGAGCAACGACTGGTCGATGCTGGTGGCGCCAATCTCGGCGCTCTTGGCGGCGTCCGGCGCGCCCTTGCCCTTGATCAGGCTCTGCATGATCCCCCACCATTCCTTGATGGTCTCGGGGGTCACGCCGAGCTTGTTGCCGTTGTAGAACTGCTCGCCCTTCTGCGTGGCGTAGATCTGCAGGTAGGCGGGGTTCCAGCTGAGCTGCGTGCCGATGACCTTGCCGCCGCTGCCGGCGGTGACCTTGTTGGCCAGCGTGACGTAGTCCTCCCACGACCAGGCCTTGTCGTCGGGGAGCTCGGCCTTGGACTGCTCGACCAGCGCCTTGTTGACGATCAGGGAGAAGGCGTTGACGCCGGTGGGGATGGCGTACTGCTTGCCGTCGATGGCGCCGGTGGCCAGCACCTTGGCGTCGATGTCGCCGGTGTTGACCTTGCCGGTCACGTCGGCCAGCGTGCCGCGGTCGGCGTACTCGCGCAGGCCGCGGATCTCCAGGCTCATGACGTCGGGCGCGTCGCTGCCCGCGACCTTGGTGGACAGCGTCTCGTAGTAGCTGGCCCAGTCCGAGAACTCGCCCTCGACGTCGATCGTCGGGTTCTTGGCCTCGAACTTCTTGATCGCCTCTTCGGTCATCTTCTGCCGCGCGTCACTGCCCCAGTAGGAGAAGCGCAGCTTGATCTTGCCGTCGGCGGTCTCTCCGCCGCCGCTGCCGCTGCCGCAGGCCGCGGTGACCGCCAGCACAGCGGTGGCGAGCAGTGCCGCCGACCACATCTTCTTGCCAGAGCTCACGGCTCTACCTCCTATGGGTGTTCACTGTTGGGGGGTGGAGGATCTACTTCAGGCCCGTGGTGGCGACACCACGGATCAGGTATTTCTGGCCGGCCAGGAAGAACCCGAAGATGGGGCCGAGCGCGATGATCGACATGGCGAACATCGGGCCCCACGACGAATCGCTGCTGGCGTCCAGGAACGTGCGCAACGCTACCGGTACGGTGAAGTTGTCGGGGTTGTTGAGATACAGGAGCTGACTGAGGAAGTCGTTCCAGGTCCAGATGAACGTGAAGATCGCGGTGGTGGCCAGCGCCGGCATGCACAGCGGCATGACGACCCTGATGTAGATGCGCCAGTAGCCCGCGCCGTCGATCTCCGCCGCCTCGTCCAGCTCGCGCGGCAGGGTGCGGATGAACTGCACCATGAGGAAGATGAAGAACGCGTCGGTGGCCAGGATCTTCGGCGTCACCAGCGGCCAGATCGTGTTGATCAGGCCGAGCTCGGAGAACATGATGTACTGCGGCACGATCGTCACGTGGTGCGGCAGCATGATGGTGCCGAGCATGATCGCGAACCAGAACTTCTTCAGCGGGAAGTTCAGCCGGGCGAAGGCGTAGGCGGCCAGCGAGCAGGCCACCAGGTTCGCCACCACCGAGATGGCGGTGACCACCGCGGAGTTCCACAGGTAGTAGCCGAAGGGGTGCTTGAGCGCGTACCAGCCCTCGGTGTAGTTCTCCAGGGTGACCTGGCTGGGCAGCAGGCCGGGCTCGCGGAAGATCAGCTCCTCCGGCTTGAGCGAGCTGGAGATCATCCAGAGCAGCGGGTAGAGCATGACCAGGCCGAAGCCGATCAGCAGGATGTGCTTGGCCACCCGTCCGCCCCTGAACGGGCGGAACAGGACCGGGACCGGCCTACTTGGTGTCGCCATAGAAGACCCAATACTTGGAAGCGAGGAAGTTCACCCCGGTGAGCCCGGCGATGATGATCAGCAGGACCCACGCCATCGCGGCGGCGTAGCCCATGTCGTAGTTCTTGAACCCCTCAAGGTAGAGGTAGAGCGTGTAGAACAGCGTGGAGTCGGCGGGGCCGCCCTTGCCGCCGCTGACGATGAACGCCTGCGTGAACGACTGGAACGACTTGATGAGCTCCAGCACGAGGTTGAAGAAGATGATCGGGGTGAGCAGCGGGATCGTGATCGACTTGAACTGCCGCCACTTGCCCGCGCCGTCCACGGAGGCGGCCTCGTAGTAGCTGCTGGGGATCTGCCGGAGTCCGGCCAGGAAGATGATCATCGGTGCGCCGAACGTCCACACGTGCAGGAGGATCAGCGTGCCCAGCGCGTAGTCGGGGTGCCCCACCCAGCCGGGCCCCTCGATGCCGAACATCGCGAGCACCGCGTTGACCAGGCCGTCCGCGCCGAAGACCTTCCGCCACAGGATCGCGATCGCGACGCTGCCACCGAGCAGCGAGGGCAGGTAGAAGACCGAGCGGTAGAACGACAGGCCGCGCAGTCCGCGGTCGAGCACCAGGGCCAGCCCCAGGGCGAAGGCGAGCTGCATCGGGACGGAGACGATCACGTACACCGTGGTCACCCAGAGCGAGTTCATGAACCGCTCGTCCTCGGTGAACATCTTGACGTAGTTGTCGAACCCGACCCACTTGGCCTCCTCCAGGAGGCTGTAGTCGGTGAACGACAGGTACAGGGAGGCGAAGATCGGGCCGATCGTGATGACGAGCAGGCCGACGAACCATGGGGCCAGGAAGAGGTAGGCGGCCCGTGCCTCCCGGCGGGACCGTTTCGTGGAGCGGTGGCCGCCGCGGGCGGGCTGGGGCACCGCGCGCTTGGGTTTCACCGCCACCGAAACTTCAGTCATCACGGACCTTCCGGCGAGAAGTGAATGGATAGCGCTTTCCTATAGCTGGCGGGAAAGTTACGTCAACCCTTTGCAGGCGTTACATAGCCGTTACCGATATATCGTCACGACGTTTTCCCAGCTAGCGCGCGTGTGCCGTCAATAAGTCTGATGAATTACGATCCGGTTTAGTACAACCGTTTGCAGACGCAGAGCTATCACGAAACTACCGTGGAGCTGCGGTGGAGTCCCTGATCACCAGCCGCGTCTCCAGCGAGGTGGTCGCACTGACCTCCTGGATGAGCAGATCGACCGCCAGCCGCCCCGCCGCGGCCGTCGGCATGGCCACGGTGGTGAGCTTCGGCCGGTTCAGCCGGCCAGGCACGATGTCGTCTATCCCGACCACGCTCATGTCCTCCGGCACGCTCAGCCCGAGATCGCCGAGCCCCTCGATGAGCCCGATGGCCACCAGGTCGTTGTAGGCCAGCACGCCCGTCACCCCCGAGTCGCGCACCCGGGCCGCCGCGGCGAACCCGCCCCGCTCGGTGGGCGCGTTCGGGCCGATGACGACCAGCTCGACACCCGGCACCTGCTCGGCGGCCGTACGGATCTCGGCGCTCGTCCACGACCCGGCGGGCCCCGACACCAGCGCCACCTTCTGGTGCCCCAGCCCCGCCAGGTGCTCGACGGCCAGCCTGGCGCCGTGCCCGACGTCCATCAGGACGGTCGCCGCGCCCCGCAGCCGCCGGTTGATCACCACGAACGGCACCCGCTCCGCCAGCCGCTCCAGCGCCTTGTTCGACGAGCGCGGGCTGCACAGCACCACGCCGTCCACCTGCTTGGAGAAGGCCTGGATCAGCTCCTCCTCGGCCGCCGGCTCCTCGTCGGTGTCGGCCACGAACAGGTGATAGTCGCGCTGGCGGGCCGCCGAGTGCGCCGCCTTGATCAACGGCGGGAAGAACGGGTTGGCGATGTCGGCCACGATCAGGCCCAGATTGTGGGTACGCCCGGTCGTGAGCGCCCTGGCCGCCCGGTTGGGCCGGTAACCGAGCTCCTCGGCCACGGTGAGCACCCTGGAGCGGGTGGCGGAGTTCACCATGTGCGGCGCGGAGAACGTCCGGGACACCGTCGAGACATGCACTCCGGAGGCCCTGGCCACATCACGAATCGTCACTGTCACAGTCGCCCACCCTAACGCAACCGCTTGCAGAACCCATGAGTACGATGAAAGCGCTTGCCGCACGCCCATGACTCAGAAGTCCCTAGGAACCCCCAGCTAGACGGGCGGTGACGAAATCACCTCTTGACGCCTCACCCTTCCGGACATGAAGGTTTAGTGCAACTGTTTGCAGTCTTGAAGGAGTCCCACACGGTGAGCAGAGTCCTCGTCACCGGAAGCGCAGGACGCCTCGGCCGCAGCGTGGTCAGCACGCTCGCGGCGGCCGGGCACGAGGTCATCGGCGTCGACCGCGCCCCAGGCACCCCACCGGAGGCCGCCGTCACCTTGCCGGCCGACCTCACCGACACCGGTGAGACGTTCGAGGTCCTGGCCAGGTTCCGGCCCGAGTCGGTGATCCATCTGGCCGCGATCGCGACCCCGTTCAGCGTTCCTGAATCGGTCATCTTCAAGGTCAACACGCAGCTCGCGTACAACGTGTGCTCCGCGTCGGTGGCCCTGGGCGTGCCCGGCGTGGTCGTGGCCAGCAGCCCCACCGTCATGGGGTACGGCGTGCCGGGCGGCTGGACGCCCGCGTACCTGCCCATCGACGAGGAGCACCCGGTGCGCCCCTGGAACGCCTACAACCTGTCCAAGGTGGCGGCCGAGGAGACGATGAAGGCGTACGCCAGGGCGGGCGGCACCAAGATGGCCGCCGTCCGGCCGTGCTTCGTGATCCCGCCGGAGGAGTGGGCGGGCGCGCCCACCCAGTCGGGCCACACGGTGCGCGAGCGGCTCGACCGGCCGGAGCTGGGCGGGGTGTCGCTGTTCAACTACATCGACTCCCGCGACGCCGCCGAGATGATCGCGGTGCTCGCCGAGGCGCTGCCCGACGTGCCCAACGGCGAGGTCTTCTTCGCCGGCGCCGCCGACGCGCTGGCCAGGAAGCCGCTGGCCGACCTGCTCCCCCAGGTCCTGCCCGGCACCGAGGCGCTCGCCGCCGGTCTCACCGGCACCACCCCCGCCTTCTCCACCGCCAAGGCGGCCCGCCTGCTCGGCTGGCAGCCCAAGCGAAGCTGGCGTACCGAACTCAAGGAAGAAACCGAATGAACCTCAGCGGTGTGCTGTTCTTTCCCGTGACCCCGTTCGACGCCGACGGCACGCTGGCCGAGCAGGTGCTGGCCGAGCACGTCAGGCAGGGCATGGAGCACGGGCCCGGCGGCGTCTTCGTGGCGTGCGGCACCGGCGAGTTCTCGGCCCTGTCGGAGTCCGAGCACGCGCGGGCCACGCAGATCGCGGCGCAGGTCGTGGACGGCCGGGTGCCGCTGTTCTCCGGCGCCGGCGGGCCGATCGGCACGGCGCTGAACCAGGCGCGCGCCGCCCGCGAGGCGGGCGCCGACGGGCTGCTGCTCATGCCGCCGTACCTGGCGCAGGGGCCGGGGCACGGCTTCGAGGCGTACGTGCGGGCGATCGCCGAGGTGCTGCCGGTGATCGTCTACCAGCGCGGCTCGGTCGTGCTGGAGCCGGACGCCGTGGTGGCGCTGGCCGGCATCCCCGGCGTGATCGGCCTCAAGGACGGCCTCGGCGACATCGACCGCATGCAGCGGACCGTGCTGGCGGTGCGCGAGAAGTACCCGGACTTCCTGTTCTTCAACGGGCTGCCGACGGCCGAGCTGACCATGCCCGCCTACCGGGGCATCGGCGTGGAGCTGTACTCCAGCGCCGTGTTCGCGTTCGCGCCCGAGATCGCGCTGGCCTACCTGAACGGTGACGAGCGGCTGCTCACCGAGTTCTACGCCCCGCTCGTCCGCCTGCGCGGCAAGGTGCCCGGCTACCCCGTCGCCCTGGTCAAGGCCGGTGTACGGCTGCGCGGCCTGGACGTCGGCGCCGTCCGCCCGCCGCTGGTCGAGGTGAGCGACGAGCACCTCGCCGAGCTGGACGAGCTGATCAAGACCGGTCTCGACCTGGCCGCGTCATGACCATCGCCGACCTGCGCACGGAGCTGCGCTCCGCGCCGCTGCCACGCCCGTGGGGCGAGGACGTGCCGTACAACCACGTGATCGTCACCCACGTCACGCTGAAGGACGGCCGCACCGGCACCGGGTTCTCCTGGACACCGCAGATCGGCGCGCACGCCGTCAAGGCGCTGCTCGACCACGACCTGCGCGAGGCGCTCATCGGGCTGCCCGCGCACCCCGAGGTCGTCTGGGACCGGCTGTGGCGGCACCTGCGCGAGGCCGGCCCCGGCGGGATCACCACGGTCGCGCTGGCCGGGATCGACCTGGCGCTGTGGGACCTGCGCTGCGGCGGCGAGTCGCTGCCCGACGTGCTCGGCAGGCGGCGCGACGAGGTGCCCGTCTACGGCAGCGGCGTCAACCTGCACTACCCGCTCGACGAGCTGGTCGCGCAGGCCGGGCGCTGGGTCGCGGCCGGCTACCGCGGCGTCAAGATCAAGGTGGGCCGCCCCGACCTGGCCGAGGACGTGGCGCGGGTGGCCGCCGTCCGCGAGGTGATCGGCCCCGACCGGCTGCTGATGATCGACGCCAACCAGCGCTGGGACCTGCACAGGGCCCGGCGGGCGCTCGCCGCGTTGCGCGAGTTCGATCTGCACTGGATCGAGGAGCCGCTGCCCGCCGACGACGTGGCCGCGCACGTGGAGCTGCGCCGCTCCACCGACGTGCCGGTCGCCGTCGGCGAGAACGTCTACACCGCCTACGGCTTCCGCGACCTGCTGGCGGCCGGGGCGTGCGACGTGGTGCAGCCGAACGTGGTGCGGGTCGGCGGCATCACGCCGTTCCTGCGGATCGCGGAGCTGGCCAGGGCGTACGACGTGCCGGTCTACCCGCACCTGCTGAGCGAGGTGTCCGGGCAGCTCGCGCTGTCCCTGCCGCTGCCGGTCATGGCCGAGGACGTCGAGGACGCCTCCTTCGCCACGCTGGGGCTGCTGGCGGAGCCGTACCCGGTGGAGGTGTCCGGCGGGGTGCTGCGCGCGGGCGGCCACCCGGGGCTCGGGCTGAGGTGGTCGTGATGGCTCCCGCGAAAATCGTGCTGGCCGGCGCGCAGGGCCACGGCAGGCACCACCTGGGCATCCTGCGCGAGCTGGCCGGCCGCGGCGTGGTCGAGCTGGTCGGCGTCTGCGACCTGCGGCCCGTCGAGGTGGACTTCTGCGCGCCCGTGCAGTCGTCCGACCTGGGCGCGCTGATCGCCAAGACCGGCGCGGAGTTCACGATCGTCTGCACGCCGATCAACACGCACGCCGACCTGACCATCGCCGCGCTGCGCGCCGGCTCGCACGTGCTGCTGGAGAAGCCGCCCGCGCCCAGCCCCGCCGAGCAGCGCAGGATCGCTGAGGTCGTCGCGGAGACCGGGCTGGCCTGCCAGGTCGGCTTCCAGTCGCTGGGCTCCGCGGCCGTCCCCGCGCTGCGCGGGCTGATCGCGAGCGGACGGCTCGGCCAGGTGCGCGGCATCGGCGGCTGGGGCGCCTGGCACCGCCCCTCCGCCTACTTCACCCGCGCCCCCTGGGCGGGCCGCCGCCGCATGAACGGCGTGGACGTGATGGACGGCGCGCTGACGAACCCGTTCGCGCACGCCATCGCCACCGCGCTGGCCCTGCACGACAGCCCGATCGCGGAGATCGAGACCGAGCTGTACCGCGCCCATCCCATCGAGTCGGACGACACCTCCTGCGTGCGCGTCCGGCTGGCGGACGGGTTCACGATCACCATGGCGGCGACGCTGTGCGCGCCCTACGTGGAGCCGCCGCCCGGCAAGACCGCGCGCGGCGAGGCGCACCTGGTCGTGCGGGGCGACGCGGGCGTGGCCACGCTCACGTACACGCACGACCGGCTCAAGGTGGAGCTGCCTGACGGCTCGGTCACGACGACCGTGCACGACAGGGCGGGGCTGCTGGAGAACCTCATCGACCACGTCCGCACCGGCGCCGAACTGCTGGTGCCGCTGGCGAGCACCGAACGGTTCACGCAGGTGCTGGACGCGATCCGGCTCGCCCCCGAGCCGACGCCCATCCCCGAGCGGCACCAGGTCGTGCAGCGGGACGCCGAGGGCGAGGTCGTCGGCCGGCTGCTGCCCGGCGTCACCGAGCTGACCCGGCGCAGCGCGACGGAGCTGGCGCTCTTCTCCGAGCTGGACGTGCCGTGGACGCGGGTGGAGCTGCTGGTGGCGGACGAGCCGGTGGCCGCCTACGAGGTGCGCCCCGACCTGCCCGCCACCGACTCGCCACGCCCGTACCTGCACGCGGTGCGCACCCTCGGCGGCGTGGAGGTCACCCAGGTCAGGCCCGGGGACCACGTGCACCACCTGGGCGTCGGGGTGGCGATCTCCGACCTCGGCGGGGTGAACTTCTGGGGCGGCCGCACCTACGTCAAGGACCAGGGGCCCACCTGGCTGGACGACCACGGCACGCAGCGGCACGTGGCCTTCACCGGCCTGGACGACGGCGGCTTCACCGAACACCTGGAGTGGATCGGGCCCGGCGGCCGGCCGGTGGCGCGCGAGGAGCGCACCGTCACCGCGCGGCCCCTCACCCAGGGCTGGGCGCTGGGCTTCGCGTTCACCCTGACGAACCTGACCGGCGCGCCCCTGGAGGTCAACAGCTCGGCCACCAAGGGCCGCGCGGGCGCGGGCTACGGCGGCTTCTTCTGGCGCGCGCCCGGCACCTCCACCGATCGCGTCACCCTTCCGGGGGACGAGCAGGCCGTGCACGGCAGCCTGTCCCCGTGGCTCGCCATGGAGGGCACCACGCCCGAGGGCCGGGACTGGACCCTCGTCTTCGCCCAGGCGGACGGGGACCCGTGGTTCGTCCGGGTGGAGGAGTATCCGGGGGTGGGTCAGGCGCTGGCGTGGGACCGGCCGCTCACGTTCGAGACCACGCTGACCAGGCGGGTCGTCACGGCCGTGCTGGACGGCCGGCTGGACGCGGACGCCGCGTCCGCTGTGGCCGCTGAGCTGCTGCGCTGAACGAAGGGCCGCCACCCGGCGGCCCTTCGCATATCTAACAACATGTGAATATCTCCTTGACCTGTCCGCGTGCCCCGTGTGAGGATCTGGCTGTCGATCTTGGAGGCGGCGAGACCCGTGACCGACACGTATCCCAGGTTCTCCTGGCGGGATCTGAGCTGGACCGCCATCCGCGACACCTTCGACGAGCGCGCACGCCTGCTGGCGTTGTTACGCTTCTGCCGCCCCCGCACGCTGGCCGCGCTGGGCGCGACCGTGGTCGTGCCCGTCGCCGCCGCACCCCTGACCGCCCTGTTCGCCCACGACGTGGTGGCCGCGATGTCGTCGGCGGGCTTCGAGCCGGCGGCCCTGGTGTGGCCGGTGGCCGGGTTCGCGGCGGCGATGCTGGCCAAGGAGGCCGCCGACATCCTCTCCCGGGCACTGAAGGCGTCGGCGAGCAAGCGGATCGACGGCGTGGTGCGCTCCCGCGTACGCCGGATCGCCCTGCGGCCGGACGACATCAGCCACCTGGAGGACCCCGAGTTCCACGACGTGGCCGTACGCGCGGGCGACCAGGGCATCACCTGGCGGGTGCGCTCGCCCGGCGCCGCCAGTATCGGGCAGTTGGAGATCACCGCGCGGATGGCGTCGGCGGTGGCCATGGCGGTGGTGCTGGCCGCGTACTTCCCCGTGCTCGCGGTGGTGCTGCTGGCGCTGTCGGTGCTGATCCGGTCGATCACCCGGCGGCAGTGGACGCACCTGGAGGCGGTCAAGGACGCCGCCACCCCCGAGCGGCGCAAGGTCGATTTCTGGGCCGACCTGGCCGCCGGCCCCGACGCGGCCAAGGAGGTCCGGCTGTTCGGGCTCGCCGGATGGGTGAGCGAGCGGCGGCTGGACGCCCACCGCGCGTGGGAGGCCCGCCACTGGAGCACCCGCCGGCGGGTGCTGCGCAGCCAGAAGGCCACCTTCCTGCTCTCGATAGTGAGCGCGGGGCTCGGGCTGCTGGTGCCGGGGCTGGCCGCGTGGGCCGGGGAGCTGAGCATCGCCGGGCTGTCGCAGTGCCTGGTGGCCGCCTGGGGGATCTTCGCGATCTCCGTGATGGGCGGGGAGTCGTACGACATCGACTACGGCAAGACCGCCGTGACGGCGCTGCGGAGGTTGGAGGGCATGGCCGCCGCCGGCACTTCGCCCGCCGTTACGGAGAGCGCTTCCCACGGCCCTCCGCCGCTCGTGCGGTTCGAGGACGTGTCGTTCACCTACCCCGGCACCTCCAGGCCCGTGCTGGAGCAACTGAACCTGACCATCCGGCCCGGCGAGCGGCTGGCGATCGTCGGAGGCAGCGGCGCGGGCAAGACCACACTGGTCAAGCTGCTGTCAGGCCTGTACCAGCCCACCACGGGCCGCATCACCGCCGACGGGGCCGACCTGCGCTCACTGGACGCCGGGGCGTGGCGGCGCTCGATGACGGCGTTGTTCCAGGACTTCGTGCACTATCCGCTCACCGCCCGCGACAACATCACGCTGGCCGCCCCCGAGGCCGCCGTGCCCGGGGACGACACGCTCATGGAACTGGTCCGGGCGGGCGGCGCCCAGCCGGTGCTCGACCGGCTGGAGTCCGGGCTCGACACCCAACTGTGGCGGACCGGCGGCGACGGGCGTGACCTGTCGGGCGGGCAGTGGCAGAAGCTCGCCGCGATCCGGGCGCTGTACGCCGTGGCGCACGGGCGGCGCCTCGTCGTCCTGGACGAGCCCACCGCGCACCTGGACGTCAAGGCCGAGGCCCGCTTCCACGAGCAGGTGATCGGGTCGGTCGGGGGCGCGTCCGTCGTGCTGATCTCGCACCGGCTCTCCACCGTGCGGCCCGCCGACCGCATCGTCCTGCTCCAGGACGGGCGGATCGCCGAGGAGGGGTCGCACGACGAGCTGATGAGGCTCGGCGGCGAGTACGCCCGGCTCTTCCGCCTTCAGGCGTCCAGGTTCCACTCCAGGGAGGCGCGATGACGCTGCGGGACAGCACCCGGATGGCCCGGCACACCCTGGCGCTGAGCCTGCGCGCGGACCGCCGCGTGACCTTCGCGGTGGGCGCCCTGGTCATGCTGCAGGCCGGGCTCGCGGCCGGCACCGCCCACGCCCAGCGGCACGTGGTCGACGCGGCCGACGCCCACCTCCTCGCCGGGCTGCTGGCCGCGGTCGCGCTGGGGATGCTCTCCCACGCGCTCCAGATCATCGGCTGGCGCTTCTCCCACAACCTCCGCAACGACCTGCGCGACCGCATCCAGATGGCGCTGGAGCAGGAGATCACCGAGACCGCGGCGAGGATCCCCACCGTCACCCACCTGGAACGGGCCGACTTCCTCAACCGCATCACCATGTTGCGCCGCGGCACCCTGGCGCTGTCGAAGACCGGCTGGGCGGCGGCGCACGCCGTCTCCACCCTCGTCGGGATCGGGCTCAGCCTGTGGTTGCTCATCGGCGTGCATCCCGCGCTCGCGCTCCTCGCGCTGGCGGCCCTGCCGATCCTGCCCCTGGCCAACCGGGCCACGCGCCTGCAGCGCGAGGCGCTCGACGCCACGGTCGAGCCGCTGCGCCGCGAGGGCCTGCTGCACGACCTGTGCCTGAACCCCGACCCCGCCAAGGAGATCTGGATCTCCGGCAACGGGGCCGAGCTGGACCGGCACGCGCGCGCGTTGTGGGAGGAGGCGGCCGACCTCGAGGCCAGGGCCCGGCTGCGCGGGATCGGCGGTGAGATCGGCGCGTGGGCGTTCTACTACGTCATGCTGAGCGGGGCGCTGCTGCTCACAGGGCTGCTCCTGGCCCGCGGGCAGGCCACCCTCGGTGACGTGGTGCTGATCATCTCGCTGGCCGGCCAGCTACGGGCGCAGCAGCAGAGCGCGATCTCCGCCATCGCCCTGGTCGCGGACGGCGGCCGGGTGGCCGAGCACCATCACTGGCTGCTCGGCTACGCGGCGGCGAACGGCGCCCACCGGCCCGCGACGACCTCCCCCGTCCCGGCTCGCCTGACCACCGGCATCGAGCTGCGGGACGTCTGCTTCGCCTACCCCGGCACGGACACACCGGTGCTCGACCACGTCAACCTCACCATCCCCGCGGGCGCCTCGCTCGGCCTGGTCGGCATCAACGGCGCGGGCAAGTCCACCCTGATCAAGCTGCTCACCGGCGTGCACCGGCCCACGTCCGGCGCGATCCTGGTGGACGGCGTGGACCTGCGCGATCACGACCCGGCCGCCTGGGCCGCCGTGTGCACCGGCACCTTGCAGGACTTCCTGAAGCTCCAGACCCCGGTGTCCGAGTCGGTCGGCGCCGGCGACCTGCCCAGGATCGGCGACACCGCCCGCATCGAGCGGGCACTGTCGCGGGCGGGCGCGGACGGCATCGTGGACCTCCTGCCCTCGGGGCTGCGCACCCAGCTCGGGCGGACGTTCGGCGGCGCCGAGCTCTCGCACGGCCAGTGGCAGCGCATCGCCCTGGCCCGCGGCCTCATGCGCGAGGCCGCGCTGCTGCTGCTCCTGGACGAGCCCACGGCGGCGCTCGACCCGCAGGCGGAGCACGACCTGTTCGAGCTGTTCGCTCAGCAGACCCGCGACTCGGTGGAACGCGGGGCGATCACCGTGCTGGTCTCGCACCGGTTCTCGACCGTGCACATGGCCGACCACATCGTCGTGCTGTCCCAGGGCCGGGTGGCCGAGCAGGGCAGTCACGACGAGCTGCTGGGGGCGGGCGGCGACTACGCCGACCTCTACCGCACGCAGGCCCTCGCCTACCGCTGACCCACCTCACCACTGCCCGCCTGGGCCGCGCCCGACCTCCCCGACGTCGCTCTGAGCAGCCGCAACGCCCCCCGCGACAGGGCCGTCAGTATGTCGGCGGCCTCGTCCAGATCGGGATACCGCCCCTCCAGATGCCCCATGGCCAACGCGTTGGTGGCCGCGTTGATCCCGTCCGCGATCATCTCCAGCCGCCGCCGATCACGTTCGTTGTCAGCCGTGTACCCCAGAGCGGCCAGGTCGGCGGCGTGATGCTCGCGATAGGCCGCAGCCGTCTCCACGGCGAAGTCGCGTAGCGACGAGGAGGGGTCGTGCCGCGCCCTGAGCTGGATCCGCAGCAGCTCGGGATGCCGGCAGATGGACTCCAGGGGGATGCGGAACGTCTCGCGGTGCAGGTCGAGGTCGCCCGGGTGCTCGCGGGCCCTGCGCCGCGCCTCGCGCATCGAGTCGCGCAGCCGCTGCCCGCCCTCCTCCGCGAGCTCCCGCAGCAGCTCCTGCATGTCCTTGAAGTGCACGTAGAAACTGGACTGCGCGATGCCGGCGGCCTTGGCCACCTTGACCGTGCTGAGCCCCGCCTCGCCCTCCTCGTCGAGGATCTCCAGCGCGGCGCGGATGAGCTTGCGCCTGGTCAGATCCTTCGCCTCGCTCCTCGTGAGCGGCGTGCTCGTCATGGGCCCCTCCCCTCCCGTAACGATTGTCTCGCGGCACTTGTGCGGAATTTCACCGATAGTACTATCGGTGAAATTGCTCTCGGGGGAACTGCCGGGAGGAGGCGTGGATGAAACGCTGGAGGACGCCGGCCACGCTGGCGCTTGCCGCGATGGTGTTGCTGGCGTGCAGCGGCCAGCGACCGGTCGAACCGCAGTCCCAGTCCAGCGCGCCGGCCGCGACAGGCCCCGCGCAGGGCGGGCGCCTGGTCTACGCGCTCAGCGCGGACGCCAACGGGTTCAACCCGGTCACCGACCAGTTCGCGGCGCAGAGCTACAGCATGACTGGAACGATCATCGAGACCCTGGTGAGCGTGGACGCGGAAGGCGCCTGGAAGCCGTACCTGGCCGAGTCGCTCACCCCCAACAAGAAGTACGACGAATGGACGATCAAGGTCAGGTCGGGCATCTCCTTCTCCGACGGGATCTCGCTGACCGGTGACATCGTCAAGGCCAACCTCGAAGCGCAGAAGCGCTCCCCGCTGACCGCCGCGGCGATGATGCCGATCAAGTCGTTCGAGCTGCCGGACCCGATGACGGTCAAGGTGATCCTGCACCAGCCGTGGGTGGCCTTCCCCTACCTGCTCGCCGTGCAGACCGGCATGATCATCCCGCCGGCCTCGCTCAACGACCCCAAGACGGCCAGCCTCAAGCCGGTCGGCACCGGGCCGTTCATCTTCAAGGAGTACGTGCCGGACAACCGCATGGTCGTCACCCGCAACCCGCGTTACTGGCGGGCGGGCCTGCCCTACCTGGACGAGGTCGAGTTCAGGATCCTGCCCGACACCCAGACCCGCGCCCAGACGCTCGAAGCGGGCGGCGTGGACGCCATCGGCACCTCCCGCGACGAGGACCTCACCAAGTTCGGCGCGATGAAGGACGCCTACTCGGTGCACCGGGCGCAGGGCATGGCCGTGGCCGAGTACATGTTCCTGCTCAACACCGCCGTGGCCCCGCTCGACGACGTACGGGTGCGCAGGGCGATGGCCCACGCCATGGACCGCGAGACCGTCATCAAGACCCTGCGCGGCGGCATGACCGAGCCCGCCGACGGCCCCTGGTCCAAGGACTCCCCCTGGTACGCCCCCGGCGGCTACCCCGCCTACGACCTGGCCAAGGCCACCGCCCTGGTCAAGGAGGTCGAGGCGGAGAAGGGCCCGATCCGCTTCGAGCTGATCTCCACCCCCGACCCCAACACCATGCAGGGCGTGGAGCTGGCCCAGGACATGTGGCGCAAGGCCGGCATCGAGGTGTCGATCAAGCAGGCCGACCAGCCCGACCTGATCAACCGGGCCATCACCGGCAACTTCTCCGCCACGGTGTGGACCCAGTTCTCCTCGCAGGACCCCGACGGCGAGTACGTCTGGATGCACCAGGCCTACGCCAAGCCCGTCGGCGCCATATCGCTCAACATGACCAGGCTCAAGGACGAGAAGCTGAGCGCCGCCCTGGACGCCGGCCGGATGAGCCCGGACGAGGCCACCCGCAAGCAGGCGTACGCGACGGTGCAGGAACGGCTGCGCGACCAGGTGCCGTACGTGTTCGTCGACCACCTGAACACCGGCGCGATCATCGCCAAGACCAAGGTGCGCGGCATCGGCGAACACGTGCTGCCCGACGGCGAGAAGGGGCTGCCACTGACCGGCTCACCCATCCCGTACCACCCGTTCGGCCAGCTCTGGATCAGCGGCCAGTGATCGTCCTCCACCGGCTGGTCCGGCTCCTGGTGGTGCTGGTCGTGGTGACCTTCCTGTCGTTCGCCCTGCTCAACCTGCTGCCCGGTGACCCGGTCACGCAGATCCTGGGCCTGTCGGCGACGGAGGAGTCCCGCGCGCAGCTCCGCCAGGAGCTCGGGCTCGACGAGCCGCTGCTGGTGCGCTATCTCGACTGGCTCGCCGGCCTGGGCGTCGGCGACTTCGGCAACTCCTACATCAGCAGGATGCCCGTCGGCGCCGAGCTGGCCGAGCGGCTGCCCGTGACGCTGGAGCTGCTGGTCGCGGCGCAGATCGTGGCGCTCGGCCTGGCGATCCCGGTCGGCGTGGCCGCGGCCCGCCGCGCCGGGCGCGCCCTCGACCAGGTGCTCACGGCGCTCAGCTTCGCGCTGCTGTCCACGCCCGTGTTCGTGCTCGGGGTGCTGCTGATCCTCGTCTTCGCCGTCAACTGGCAGGTGCTGCCCGCGACCGGCTGGACGTCCATCTCCGTCGACATCGGGTGGAACCTCACGTCCGTGATCCTGCCGGCGGTCACGCTGGGCTGCGGGCAGTTCGCGGTGTACGCGCGGCTGCTGCGTACCGACCTGATCGCCACCCTCCAGGAGGACTACATCACGCTCGCGCGCGCCCGCGGCCTGTCACCGCGCCGCATCCTGTGGCGGCACGCGCTGCGCCCCTCCGCGATCACCCTGATCACCGCCATCGGCCTGAACCTGGGCGCGCTCATCGGCGGCACCGTGATCATCGAGACGCTCTTCGGCCTGCCCGGCATCGGGCGGCTCATCGTCGACTCCATCTTTTCCCGCGACTACCTGACGGTTCAGGGAGGCGTCGTGCTGATCTCGGTCGGCTACGTGGTCGTCAACTTCGCGGTGGACCTGGTGTACGCCGCCGTCGATCCGCGGATCCGTCGTGCGTAGGCGGTTCGGGTTCGGGATCTGGCTGGCCGCCGGCTGGATCGGGCTGGTGCTGCTCGCCGCGTTGCTGGCCGACTTCCTGCCGTTCGCGCGGTACGACGAGACGCTCGCCGGGCCGCCGCAGTCGGGGCCCAGCGCCGAGCACCCGTTCGGCACGGACGGGCTCGGCCGCGACGTGCTCAGCCGTGTCGTGTACGGGGCCCGCGTCTCGCTCGGCGTCGGCATCGGCGCGGTGCTGCTCGGCCTGGGCATCGGCGCGCCGCTCGGCATCCTGGCCGGCTACCGGCGGCGGACCGCCGACGCGGTCATCATGGCGGTCAACGACGTGGCGCAGGCGTTCCCCGCGCTGGTGTTCGCGCTGGCCGTGGTGGCCTTCGCCGGCGCGAACCTGCGCAACGTGCTGATCGTCCTCGGCGTGCTCGGGGTGCCCTCCTGGGTGCGCCTCATCCGGGGGGCCACCCTCACCTTCGCCGAACGCGAGTTCGTGCTGGCCGCGCGCGTGCTCGGCACCCGCGACCGGCGCATCCTGTGGCGCGAGATCATGCCGAACGTGGCCGTCCCCGCCGCCTCGTACGCCTTCATCGGGATGGCCGTGGTGGTCGTCGCCGAGGGCAGCCTGGCCTTCCTCGGCCTGTC
The DNA here is from genome assembly GCF_039531895.1 of Nonomuraea monospora. Lineage (NCBI taxonomy): Bacteria > Bacillati > Actinomycetota > Actinomycetes > Streptosporangiales > Streptosporangiaceae > Nonomuraea > Nonomuraea monospora. The sequence goes on along the minus strand of NZ_BAAAQX010000003.1, from coordinate 31,224 downwards.
CGTCCAGGCGCCCACCCCCACCTGGGGCGGCCTGATCAACGAGGGCCGCACGATCATGGAGACGGCGCCGCACGTCGTGCTGGCCCCCTCGATCGTCATGTTCCTGACCGTGCTCTCCTTCAACCTGGTCGGCGACCGGCTGCGGGCCATGACCGACGTGCGCGAGATCGGCCTGGAGCCGGTACGCCAGGCCGCCGCCGCCCCGATGCCGACCGCCACCCACGCCATCCGCGACACCCTGCTGCAGGCCGAGGAGCTGCGCACGCACTTCGTCACGCCGCGCGGCGTCGTCAAGGCCGTGGACGGCGTCTCCTTCACCCTCGACCGCGGCCGAACCCTGGCCATCGTCGGCGAGTCGGGGTCCGGCAAGTCCATGCTGATCCGCTCCATCCTCGGGCTGCTGCCCGGCACCTCGGTCAGGGGCGGCCACGTGTACCTGTCGGGCGACGACCTGACCACCTACAGCCCGGCCGAGATGCGCTCCGTGCTCGGCCCGCGGCTCGGGACCGTCTTCCAGGACCCGATGACCGCGCTGAACCCCGTCCGCACCATCGGCACGCAGGTGATGGAGCCGCTGCGGGTGCACCTGCGCATGTCGCGCAAACAGGCCCGCGCCGAGGCCGTCCAGCTGCTCGCCTCGGTCGGCATCCCCGATCCGGTACGCATGCTGCGCCGCTACCCGCACCAGCTCTCCGGCGGGATGCGGCAGCGGGTGACGATCGCGATGGCGCTGTCGTGCCGTCCCGACGTGCTGTTCGCCGACGAGCCCACCACCGCGCTCGACGTCACCATCCAGGACCAGGTGCTGCGGCTGCTGCACCGGCTGCGCGAGGAGCGCGACATGGCGGTGGTGCTGGTCAGCCACGACCTGTCGGTGGTCGCCGAATGGGCGGACGAGGTGATCGTCATGTACGCGGGCAAGGTGGTGGAGCGCGGGCCCGCCAGGGAGGTGTTCGCGCATCCGCGGATGCCGTACACCGAGTCCCTGCTCCAGGCCGCGCCCCGGCTCACCGACCCGGTGCACCACCGGCTCCGCGTCATCCCCGGCAGGCCGCCGGACCTGGCGCACCTGCCGGCGGGGTGCGCGTTCCGGGCGCGGTGCCCGTACGCGCAGGAGCGGTGCGAGCTGGAGGCGCCGCCCCTCTTCGAGGACGGCCCGCACCAGCACCAGTACGCCTGCTGGTACCCCCGGGACGCGCGTGGTGACGGCCCCGCCGACGTCGAGTCAGGAGTTGAGAGCCGTGGCAGGTAGCGGGAACGCGCACCTCCGCCCCCGTGACGAGGTGCTGCTGCGGGTGGAGGATCTGGTCGTGGAGTTCCCCGCGGGACGCGGCCGCACCGTGAGCGCGGTCGCCGGCGTGAGCTTCGACGTGGCGCGTGGCGAGACGCTCGGCATCGTCGGCGAGTCGGGCTGCGGCAAGTCCAGCGCGGCCCGCGCGCTCGTCCAGCTCCCGCCGCCCCGCTCGGGTTCGGTCAAGCTGGACGGCCTGGAGCTGACGGCCCTGCGCGGCGAGCCCTTGCGGATGACCCGCCAGCGCCTCCAGATGATCTTCCAGGACCCCATCTCGTCCCTCAACCCGCGCCGCCGCGTCCGCGACATCGTCGGCGAGGGCCCCCGCGTGTGGCACCAGCCGGGCGACCGCGTGGACGAGGTGCTCGAAGCGGTCGGGCTCGACCCGGCGACGGCGGCCGAGCGCAGGCCGCACGAGTTCTCCGGCGGGCAGTGCCAGCGCATCTCCATCGCCAGGGCCCTCATCCTCGACCCGGAGGTGGTGATCTGCGACGAACCGGTGTCGGCGCTGGACGTCTCGGTGCAGGCGCAGATCCTCGGCCTGCTGGAGGACCTCAAGGCCCGTTACCGGCTCACGCTCGTCTTCATCGCCCACGACCTGGCCGTGGTGAAGAACGTCAGCGACCGCATCATGGTCATGTATCTGGGCAAGGTGTGCGAACTGGCGCCGAGCGCCGACCTGATCAGCCGCCCGGCGCACCCGTACACCAGGGCCCTGATCGCCTCCATCCCGGGCGGCGGCCTCGACCTGCCGCCCGCCGACACCCTGATCAGCGGCGAACCCCCGTCACCCGTCGATCCGCCCTCCGGCTGCCGCTTCCGCACGCGATGCCCGCGCGCGGCGGCGAGATGCGCGGAGGAGGAGCCACAAGTCCGGCAAGTCGGCGACGACCACTGGCTCGCCTGTCATTTCCCTATTAAGGAGTAGAAGCCCGATATGGCAATCGATTTCACCCTCGCCCCCGAGCACGAGGAGATCCGCAAGCGGATCCGTTCCTTCATCCAGGGCACCGTCATGCCCGCCATGGAGGAGGTGCAGGAGAGCGACCGCGACCAGTACCTCCGCACGATCTTCCAGCTCCGCTCCCAGGCCAGGGCGGAGGGGTTGTGGCTGCCCCACATGCCGAAGGAGTGGGGCGGCATGGGCCTGGGCCACGTGGAGCTGGCGATGGTGCAGTCGGAGGCCGCCAAGACCCGCATCGGGCCCTGGGTGCTCAACTGCCAGGCCCCGGACGAGGGCAACATGCACACCCTCCTGCACTGGGCCACCGACGAGCAGAAGGAGAAGTACCTCCGCCCGCTCCTCGACGGCGCGAAGATGTCCTGCTTCGCCATGACCGAGCCCGAGGTCGCCGGTTCTGACCCCACCCTCATCCGCACGCAAGCCGTCCAGGACGGCGACGAGTGGGTCATCAACGGCCACAAATGGTTCATCTCCAACGCCCGCCGCGCCAACTTCGCCATCCTCATCGCCCGCACGGAACCGGACGTCCCCGAAGGCTCCCGCGGCGCCAACACCGCCTTCCTCGTCGACCTGCCCAACCCGGGCTGGAACGACGTGCGCGAGGTGGAGACCATGCACGGCTCCACCGGCCACAGCGAGATCGTCATCAAGGACCTGCGCGTCCCCTCCAGCGCCATCCTCGGCGGCCGTGGCAACGGCCACCGCCTCGGCCAATACCGCCTCGGCCCCGCCCGGCTCGCCCACTGCATGCGGTGGATCTCGCAGGCGGAGACGGCGCTGGACATGATGGTCGATCGCGCACTCAACCGGTACAGCCATGGGTCGCTGCTGGCGGAGAAGCAGGGGATCCAGTGGCTGATCGCCGACTCGGCCATGGAGTTGTACCAGTGCAAGCTGATGGTGCTGCACGCCGCGTCCAAGATCGACAAGGGCGAGGATTTCCGTACGGAGGTGTCCATGGCCAAGCACTTCGTGGCCAACAGCCTCAACCGGATCGTGGACCGGGCCATTCAGGTGCACGGGGCCTTGGGGTATTCGACGGACACGCCGTTGGCGAACATGTTCCAGCATGCTCGGTGGGCTCGGTTCGCTGACGGGGCTGATGAGATCCACCAGATGCGGATCGCCGAGCGGACCATCGCCGCCTACCAGGCGACCGGCTCCACCAGCTCCGCCACCGGCGGCCTGCCCCTCTGACCCCCGCCGTGATCGGCTCCTGCGTCATGGGGCGAGTGGTGTGACCGGAGCCGCCGGCGGCCCGCCCCTCTGCGGCTGCCATGATCGACTCCTGCACGCGAGCGGAGGGAGGCGTCATGGGGCGGGTGCTGGTGACCGGAGCCACCGGAGGGATCGGGACGGCGCTGGTCGGCGCGCTCGTGCGGGCCGGTCACCAGGTGACCGCCGTGGGGCGCGACGTCGGGCGGCTGGACGTGCCGGGCATCGAGGCCGACCTCGCCGAGCCCGGCACGCTGGCCGCCGCCCTCGGAACGGTGGGCGAGGTGCACGCGCTGGTACATTGCGCGGGCATCTCCCCCGTCGCCACCGTCGCCGAGTCCGGCCCCGAGCACTGGCGGCGGACGCTTGCCGTGAACGTGGCCTCCGCCGCCGAGCTGGCACGCCTCACACTGCCCGCGCTGCGCCGGGCCAGAGGGCACGTGGTCTTCGTCAACGCCTCGCCCGGGATGACGGGGGTGCCCCGGTGGTCGGCGTTCGTCGGAAGCAAGGCGGCGCTGCGCGAACTGGCCGACTCACTGCGCGAGGAGGAGGCCGCGCACGGGGTGCGGGTCACCACGGTCTATCCGGCGGCGACGGCCACCGACCTGCTGGGGGAGGTCAGGAGCGCCTTCGGTCGCCCGTACGACCCGGAGCTGTGCATCCGGCCGGAGACGCTGGCGTCCATGATCGTCTGGCTGCTGGACGCGCCGGCCGACTCCTACGCCTGCGAGCTGTCCGTCCTGCCGTCACCCCGCTGAGCCCTTGATCGCGTACGTGCCGGGGCGGTAGGGATGCCGTCATGAGCACCGACGGCCTCTTCGCCGGGACAGGCGCGTACTACGCCCGGTTCCGGCCCGGCTACCCGCAGGCGTTCTTCGACGACATCATCCACCGCTTCGCCCTCGACGGCACCGGCCGCCTCCTCGACCTGGGCTGCGGCACCGGCCAGCTCACCGTCCCCCTCGCCCGGCACGTCGCCGAGGCGATCGGCCTGGACCCTGAGCCGGACATGCTCGCGCAGGCCCGCACCGCCGGAGTCGGAAACGTGCGCTGGGTCCACGCCGGCGCGGAGAACCTACCGCCCGACCTCGGACGCTTCCGGCTGGTCACCATCGGCCGCGCGTTCCACTGGATGAACCGCACCCAAGTCCTGAACGCCCTGACAGGCATGGTGGAGAGCAACGGCGGCCTGGTCATCGCGAACGACGGATGCATGGCCCTGGCGAGCACCCCCTGGCAACACGCCATCGAAGACGTCCAACGCCACTACCTCGGCCCGCACCCCAGCTCAAGCCCCCAGCCCGAGCCCCACGAGGCCGTCCTGGCCCGCTCACCCTTCAACAACATCACCAAGGTGACCCACGAGTTCGAGCGCACCTGGACACCAGACCAGATCATCGGCTACCTGTACTCGACCTCACTCCCCCTGCACCGTCTCCTCGGCCCCCGCCGCCCCGCCTTCGAACGCGACCTCACCAACGCCCTCCTGGCGCTCAACCCCGAGGGCCACTTCCTCGAGCCAGTGAAGCTGCAGGTCCTGATAGCCCGCCCCGCCGTTCAGACGCTCACCCGGGGAGCAGGCAACGGCAGAATCTCCCGCTCGTAGTACGGCCGCAGCTCCTCCCCCCGCTCGAACAGCTTGTCCAGCTCCCCCTGGCACGCCGAGATCACTTCCCGATCGTCGATCCGCCGCGCCCCGCTGTGCGTGCCCGACTCGTCGTACGTCACCTCGTACATCGCCACCGTCCCGAGCACGACCAGCTCAGGCAGCCGCCGTCCGACCTCGATCTCGGCCACCTCGCCCGCGTCGAGCACCCGCACCTGCTCCTCGCTCGCGACCTTCAGCGCCAGCAGGTGCATCTCCCACTGCAGGTAGGGCGTGATCGGCTGTTCGACGATCCTGATGCGCCGCCGCCTGATGCGCTTGGCCGGGCGCTCGCGCTCCCGCACGGGCACGCACCCGTCGTTCACGAGCTTGAGCGAACGGTCCCAGTCGCCTTCCACCATCGCCACCCAGCTCGGCTCGCCCCGGAAGCTCTGGATGCGTTCGAGCTTCCAGAACACGTCATCGAGCTGGCGGAAATTCGGCCAGAAGTCGTCGAGATACTCATCCGCACTCAGCACTACGCCCGGTATCTCATGAATGCGCTCAAGCACGATCCCTGCCTATCACCATGAGGTCGCGGAGTCGAGTTTCCCCAGGTCAGCACGGGCGAGTCGTACCAATCCCATCAATTCCCCGCACGTTCCCGCGGCTTGGCCCGCACGTGCATGCGCTCCCCCTGCCGCCCGAAGAGATTGAGCACCTCCACCGGAGCATCCCCGGCCGGCCCGAACCAGTGCGGCAGCCGCGTGTCGAACTCCGCGGCCTCCCCCGGCCCCAGAACCAGATCATGATCGGCCACGACCAGCCGCACGCGCCCCGAAAGCACGTACATCCACTCATAACCCTCGTGCGTGATCGGCCGCGGCTGGTTCTGCTCGGCGGGAATGATCGACTTCCACGCCTGCAGCGGCCCCGGCTGCGTGGTCAGGGGGATCACGGTCCGGCCGTTGCGGACCACGGGCTTGCAGCGGATGCGCGGGTCGCCGACGTCCGGCGCGCCGACCAGCTCGTCGAGCGGCACCTGGTGCGCCTGCGCGATCGGCAGGAGAAGCTCCAGGCTGGGACGCCGCTGGCCCGACTCCAGCCTGGACAGCGTGCTCTTGGAGATGCCGGTAGCCTCCGACAGCGCCGACAGGCTTACCTCCCGCTGCGTACGGATGCGCCTGAGCCGCGGGCCGACCTGCGCCAGCGTCTCGGCCAGGTTCGTGGTCACCATGCCGTTCCTCGCTCTCCGGGAGACTGCCGCTGTTGCGGAAACAGCAACGGGAGTTGTCATCCTAGCCACCGTGGTCGCACCATCGGCGCTGGAGGTGATCGCTGTGAACAAGGCGATGAACAGACATGATGACGTGGTGATCGTCGGCGCGGGGACGATCAGCCTCGTTCCCGCCTTCGCCGCCGTCATGCTCGCCGCCGACGGCGGGGTCCAGGGCGTGCCGTGGCTGGGCGCGAGCCTGGCGGCGCTCACGACGGCGCCCGTCCTGCTCGACCGCGTGATGTCATACCGCCGCCCTCCCGCGACCGACTAGTCACTCGTGCAGGACGCAGAAGGCCACCTGATCACTCGCACAGGAGCAGAGGACCACCTAGACACTCGCACACAGGACGCAGGACGAGGCCGCCTACCCCGCCAATGGACGGCCGCCTACCTTGCCCGTGGTCGGCCGCCTACCTAGCCCGTAAACGGCCGCTTACCCACCCGTGGACGGCTGACCACCATCGTCGATCGTCGTGGTGCCATCGGAACCACCACCATCGTCCGGCGTCTCATCATCCCCGCCCCCGAAAGGATCATCCCCACCGGTCTCAGGACCGCCGCAGGCCGCCGGATCCCGATCGCAGTCCGGGTCCTGACCGAAGTCATCACCGGGGCTCTCGGACGGATCCTCGGTCGGCTTCGGCTCCGGCTTCTGCACCAGATCGTGCTGCTCACCACCGAACGCAGGCGCCGGGAACTCCTCCACCGGCTTGCCGTCCATCGAGATCGCCATGAAGTCACGCCAGATCTTGGTAGGCGTCCCGGCCCCCTGAATGTTCCCCAGGGACACCTCCTTCTTCAGCACGAACCCGTTCGGATCCTTACGGACCTTCTTCGTCTTCGGGTCGATCTGCGGCACTTCCTTGTACATCCCGACGGCCGTGGAGAGCTGCGGGGTGTAGCCGACGAACCAGGCTTCCTTGTTCTCGTTGTTGGTGCCGGTCTTGCCGGCGATCGGTCGCCCGCCGGGCAGCGCGGTGCCCCGGGCGGTGCCGGACTTGACCACCTGCTGCATCGCGTAGGTGGTGTCGGCGGCGGTGTCCGGGCTGATGACCGTCTTGGAGGCGGCGGCCTCCTTCATGACGGTCTTGCCTGTGTACGCCTTGACCGACAGGACCACGTGCGCGTCGTGGTGGACGCCGCCGTTGGCGAAGATGCCGTACCCGGTGGCCTGCTCGACGGGCGTGACCAGGCCGGCGCCGATGGACATGCCGTACGCGTGGTCCTCGATGGCCAGCTCCAGGTCCTTCTTGTCGATCCCGGCGCCCTCGGCGATCTTCGCGACGGCTTCCAGCCCGACCTCCTGCGCCATCGTGGCGAACGCCGTGTTCACCGACTCGGCGGTGGCCCGGTCGATCTGCACGGCCGCGCCCACGTCGTGCGAGTTGCGGATCGGCTTGGTGCCCGGCAGCGACACCGGCCCGTCGCCGGACACGTAGCTCCTGAGACTGAAGCCCCTCTCCAGCCAGGCGGCCAGCACGTACGGCTTGAAGGCCGACGCGGCCTGCTTGTTGGCGTCGAAGGCGTTGTTGGTGAAGCTCTTGAGGTAGTCGTGGCCGCTGTAGAACGCGAGCACCTGGCCGTTGCGCGGGTCCACGGCGCCCAGGTTGGCGTGGATGTTCTTGTCGTTGACGGCGGCGAGGTTACTCTCGACCGTCTTCTTCGCGGCCTGCATCAGCTTCTTGTCGAACGTCGTCGTGACGCGGTAACCCTCTTTGCGCAGTTGCTCCCTGCTGATCCCGCGCTGCTCCAGCTCCCGCTGGACGATGTCGACCATGTAGCCGTTGATGCCCTTGAGCGTCTCCTTCTTGTCGAGCCTGGCCAGCTTGGGGAACTTCGCCGTCTTGGCCAGCTCCCCGTACTTCGCCGGGTCGACGATCGCCATGCCGCGGATGGCGTAGTCGAACCGCTCCCGCGTCGGCGCGAAGTTCTTCGCGGCCTCCGCCTTGTCGAAGGCGTCGGGGCTCTGGATCCGTCCCGCCAGGTACGCGCCCTCGGCGGGCGTCAGCTTGTCCACGTCCTTGTCGAAGTACGCCTGGGCGGCGGCCTGAATGCCGTTCGCGCCGCGACCGAAGTAGATCGTGTTGAGGTAGATGGCCATGATCTCGTCCTTCGACAGCTCCTGGCCGGCGCGGATGGACACGAAGATCTCCATGATCTTCCGCTTGAGCGTCCGCTCCTGACTCAGTCCGTCGTAGTACCCTCGCGCCATCTCCTGCGTGATCGTCGAACCGCCCTGCACCTGCTCGCCGCTGACCGTGCTCCACACCGCACGCATGATGCCCGACACCGAGATGCCCGGGTCAGTGCGGAACGTACGGTTCTCCACGGCGATGAACGCGTCCTGGACGGGGCGCGGGATCTTGGAGATGGGGACGATCTCGCGCTTGGTGCCCAGCCTCGCGATCTCGGTCTTGCCGTCGCGGTAGTAGATGATGCTGCCCTGCTCGGTGGCCTCCTGCTGGGTGCCCGACGGCAGCGGCGTGTTGGCGTACGCCACCATGATCATGCCGAACAGGCCCGCGACCAGCACCGTCACCCCGACGACCACCATTTTCCAGTTCGGGATGAACCGCTTCCAACCCCCACGCCCGGAGCCCCCACGCCCAGCACTCTCATGCCCGGAGCCATCACGCCCCGCGCTCCCATGCCCCGCGCCATCACGCCCCGCGCCGTCGTCCCCCGAGCTGCCCCGCCCAGCGCCGCCCCGCCCAGCGCTCCTACGCCCAGCACCGTCACGCCCGCCCCCGTCACGCCCCGCACCGCCATGCGCCGCACCGCCATGCGCCGCACCGCCACGCCCGCCCCCGCCATGCCCCGCACCGTCACGCCCGCCACCGCCATGCGCCGCACCGCCACGCCCCGCGCCGTCACGCCCGCCACCGTCACGCCCAGCGTTTGTATGCCCCGAGCCGCCACGCCGCGAGCCGTAACGCCTCGCGCCGTCACCCGGCGAACGCCCGCCGCCGTCTCCACCACCTTCGGCGAACTCGCTCGACCCGGCCGCCCCGCCGACCCCTGGGCCACGAACTCCACCGGGCTCTCCGGAACCCTGGCCACCACGCCCGCGATCGCCGGCCCTCCGCGACCTGGAGCGTCCGCCCGGCTCACCGACCCCCTCGGCCCCGCTCCTCCGCCGCCCGGCCCGCGACTGCGCCGCCGACGCATCCTCACGGCCTCCACCACGACCCGCTGATCCAGCAGCCGCCGACCCCACACGCGGTCCGCCCGAACCCACACCCGGCGCACCCGAACCCGCCGACCCCGCACCCGGCCCACCCGAACCCGCCAGTCCGGCACCCGACGCACCTGGGCCCACCAGCCCCGCACCCGGCGCACCCGCCGATCCAGTACCAGGCGATCCAGTGCCCGGCGATCCAGTGCCCGGCGATCCAGCACGCGGCGCCCCGCCAACATCGCGAGGGTCAGGAGACGAGTCGGACGCCCCTTCCCGGGACGAGCGGCGCCGTCTCCCCGGCCGTCCCGACCCCTCGGGCCACCCCTCGCCTTCATGCCCGCGCCCGGTCGGCTCCGGCCCATACCCGCTGCTGTTACTCACAGATCCTTGGCTCACTCATCCGGCGACGTAATCCACGAGGCCATCGGCAGACGGAGGAAGCAGCACAGCGCCGTAACACCCCTCCCCTAACGGCTAGCCCATAGATAGCGGTTAGCCATAATCGTGTCAATCGCCGCACCCTACGTCCGAAACCGCGAACTCGGATCTTCCACTATGACCAGGAAACCGTCTCCAAGTCCCCCAAATCCCCCAGCCCGATCCGATCTTCCTCCGCGAAAACCGCGATCATCGCCAGCCCTTCATCGAGGGTCACGTACCGCCCGTACGAACACCCACCCGCCACATCCGGCGTCTCCGCCCAGAGCCGCATCCCATCCCGCCACATGAACTGCAGGACCTTCTCCGACGCCCCCTCGTAGCAGGCGAAGTTCCCATCACGCGGTGTGAGCCACAGCAGTAAGTCCCGGCTCTCCCGCGCGGACAGGACCACCGGCTCGTCCCGCACGGCCCAGGTAGGGTCGTAAAAGCTGACCTGCAACCCGCCCTCAGGCTCGCTCCGCCCGCCCATCTCGGGATGCTCCGCCAGCGGCCCGAAGCGCCGCCGCCGCCAGTTCATGTGCACGTGGATGCGCTGCCCGTCGTCCCCGTCCCACTCCACCCGCAGCCCCCGCCGCCGCAGCACCGCGACGATCTCCTCCCCGATGTTCCCGCCCGGCGAGTCCCCGATGTTCCCGCCCGGCAAGTCTCCGATGCTGCCGTCCGGCGAGGCGTCCCCCTCGCCTTCGAGGTCGCTGGGCCCGAACGCGAGGTAGACGCCTCCGCCCATCACCGCCCGCTCAGCGTCCTGCTCGTGGTAGAAGACGTAACCCCGCACCCCGGACAGCTCGCTGATCTCCGCCCTGATCTCCGCGAGCCCGCACGTCATGCAGCACGTGTAGTGCTCCCGGGCCAGGATGCCCGCCATCGAGAGCTCCGCCATCGCCAGGCTCAGCCGATCGCTGTCCGTCTCGGCGGGCCACCCGTCCTGGGCGGCGAGGTGCGCCGCGAACTCCTCGGCCGTGACATCCCTGATCGCCTCGTCCAGCAGGCTCTTGTCGTCGACCTCGGTCATCCAGGTCTCGGCCACGCCGCGGACCACCCGCTCGAAGTCGTGCCGCCCCGCGGCCACGGCAAGGTGGATCTGTTCCGTGATTCCGTCGCGTACGGATTCGTCGATCAACAGCCACCTGGCGACGTCCATGGCCGATCACTATGCCACCCCCCTCCGACATTCCGCCGCCGCTCGGCGGAGGAGGCGCTCCGACCGTCCGCGCCTCGATCCGAGGCCATGACGCCTGACCAGTGCCCGCGCACCCCCGACCGCCGGGGCGCCGGCCGGTGCGTGAGGTAGCGCTGCAGCACCGGGTGCCACCGGTTGGCGGGCAGATCGCGCAGGGCAGCGACCGCGAGGCAGTACTTGCTGACGCTCACCGGCCGCGCCCCCAGCCCCCGCAGCACCTTGTCGACCAGCGCCTTGCCGTCGACCGACTTCGACTCCAGCAGCACCAGGTCTCCGCGGGCCGCGGTGCTGCGCCGCCCGTCGCGGAACAGCAGCCCCGTGTCGCAGGTGAGCCGCGCCGTGCCGGAGCAGTCGATGAGGGTGACCCGCTTGTAGTCGGTCGTCAGCACCGGCTCCAGCGTCTCGGGCGCGATGAGGCGCAGCTCGCCGAGCAGCGTGTCGCGGACGAAGTCGAGCGCCTGGCTCGTGAGCGTGTGGCCCGGCACGCCGTCGTAGGGGATGCGGTGCTTGTCGGTGCTGCCGCGCGCGCCGCTGAGCTTGAGCTCCAGCCACTGGCCGCCGCCGTCGAGGTAGTTGCGCGTGCGGAGCTTGAACCTGCGCCGCCGGTCCTGGCGATGCTGGTGGTAGGTGAGCAGGCCGGGGGTGTCGAAGTAGGTGGAGCTGTAGCGGAACTGCCGCCGCCCGCCGATCTGCAGGGCGAGGAAGCGGTCGCCCAGCTCCGCCGCGAGCCGCGCCATGGTGGAGGCGGTGACGAGGTACTTGCAGTCGACCCGGCTCATCAGCTCCGGCACGTTCTCAAGCCCGACCGGCGGCGCCGCGGCGGCGACCCCCGCGAGCAGCGCGTCCGCATACGGCTCAGCCATGCACGCCGCCCTCGATCCCGCGAGGCCGCCTCACCGCACACCGACCCTGGTGTCCGGCGCCACGTAGCGGACGTCGACCACCGTCACGTCCCGTACGTAGTCCACCTGCGTGACCTCGCACTGCAGCACCCGCGCCCGCAACCGGCTCTCCAGGTCCACCCGCAGCGCCTCCGGGTCGGCGTGCACCACGTCCAGCGTCACCACCTGGTGCCTGGTGCGCCCCAGCAGGCCGGGGTGGTCGGCGACGTACATCACCGTCAGCAGCACCCCGTTCAGCAGCAGCGCCGTCAGCGGCCAGGCGGCGGCGATGCCGTTGACCAGGCCCAGCACGATCGCCACGAAGTAGTAGGCGATCTCCTGCTGGGTGATCTCGCTGGACCGCAGCCGGATGATGGACAGCACGCCGAACAGCCCGAACCCGACGGCGATGTCGACCCGCTGGACCAGCAGCAGCGACACGACCGCGAAGATGCCCACGTTGAGCGCCACGTAGGCGAACAGCAGGTCGCGCCGGTGGTGGCGCCGGTAGTAGAGGCCGTAGGCGAGCAGGACGATCGCCCCCAGGTCCATCGCCAACCCTGTGATCACAACCGCTCCTTCCGCAGTGTTCCCGATGAACAGCTTGGTGGTGGGGGGTGAAGCGGTGGTGAGCTGACGATTAGGCGACTCTCATGCGGTAGCCGGTGCCGCGTACGGTCTCGATCCGGTCGGCGCCGATCTTGCGGCGCAGGTAGCGGACGTAGACGTCCACCACGTTGGAGCCCGGGTCGAAGTCGAACCCCCAAACGTGGCTGAGCAGCTGCTCGCGTGTCAGCACCTGGTCGGGATGGCGGCAGAAGATCTCCGCCAGGGCGAACTCCCTGGTGGACAGGTCAACCGCCCGGTCGCCCACGTAGACCCGCCGCGTCCGCAGATCGAGCGACAGATCGGACACCCGCAGCACGGTCACCTCGGGCGTGCGGTCGGCGCGCAGCCGCAGCCGCACCCTGGCCAGGAGCTCCTCGAAGGCGAAGGGCTTGGCGATGTAGTCGTCGGCGCCGCCCTCCAGCCCCGCCACGGTGTCGCTCACGCTGTCACGCGCCGTCAAGATGATCACGGGGATGGTCACCATCGACTCCCGCAGCCGCCGCAGGACCGTGAACCCGTCGCTCAGCGGCAGCCCGATGTCCAGGATGAGCAGGTCGAACCCGCCCGCTCCCGCCAGGTCGTAGGCCGCCACCCCGTCGCCCACCACGGCGGTCACGAAGCCGTTGGCGCGCAGCCCCTTCTCCACGAACGAGGCGATCCTGGCCTCGTCTTCAGCGATCAATATCCGGTTCATTTCAGCCTCCACAGCTCCCACAGCGGAAGAGACATGACGAAACAGGCCCCTCCCCCTGGGGCCTCCGTCACCTTCACCGTGCCTCCGTGTGCCTGGGCGATGGACCTGACGATGGCCAGGCCGAGCCCCGCCCCGTCATGAGCCCCGGTGCGCCCGGCGCCGCGGACGAACCGTCCGAAGATCCGCTCTCGTTCGGCCGGCGCGACGCCCGGGCCGCTGTCGCGTACCCACAGCTCGACCCGCCCGTCACGCACGGCGGAGCCGACGGCGATCAGGTCGCCGTCGGCGGTGTGGCGCACCGCGTTCGCCACGAGCTGCATGAGCGCCTGCGTGAGGCGGTGGCGGTCGGCGGGCAGGCGCGCCTCGGCCACGTCGTCGACGCGCCACTGCCGGACGCCCAGCGCGCGGGCCTTGGCGACCACGCTGACCGTGAGGTCGGCCAGCTCGACGTTGTCCAGCGCGAGGAACCCCGGCTGCTCCGCCTTGGCGAGGGTGAGGAGGTCGTCGACGATGCGGTTCATCCGGTCGAGCTCGTCGGTGACCAGGGCGAGCGTCTCGGCGCGGTCGTCGGGGTCGTCGCTCATCAGCTCCAGGTGACCCCGGATGACCGTGATCGGCGTGCGCAGCTCGTGACCGGCGTCGTCCATGAAGTGGCGCTGCACGACGAAGGCCTGTTCGAGCCGGTCGAGCATGTGGTTGAACGTGGAGGCCAGCGCCGCCACGTCGTCGTCGCCGGGCACGTCGAGGCGGCGGGTCAGGTCGCTGGAGTCGCTGATCTGCTCCGCCGTCTGGCGGACGAGCCGCACCGGCGCGAGCACCTGCCCCGCCACGAACCACCCGGCCGCCCCCGCCAGCCCCATCGCCGCCAGCGCGGACAGCCCGAGCACGCCCACCGCGTCGACGATGTCGTCGCGGTTGAGGTCGTAGAAGTGCGCCACGACGAAGTGCCCGCGCCGCGCGTCTCCTGACACGCTCACCGGGATCACCGCGTAGTGGACCGTTCCCTTGCCGGTCTCCATCTCGTGGCGTTCGACGCGGGTGGCCGTGGCCATCCGGGCGACCAGCTTCTCGTCGGTGTCGAGGCGCACGGGCGGCGGGATCGCGGTGATCTTGTGCGCCTTGCCGTCGAGGATGCTGAAGAAGGTCTCCCATCGGTCGGGCGCGTTGAGCTGGAGGTAGCCGATCAGCAGATCCTCGACGTCGACCAGCGGCTGCCCCGACTTGGGCTCGTACGCCTTCTCCGCGTACAGCCGCAGCTTCTCTACCTCGTTGCCCAGCTCCAGGTCCATCCGGTGGTCGAGGCGGGTGAGCAGGGTGGACCAGGTCACGGAGACGGCGACGGTCAGGGCGATTCCGACGACGACGAGCATCCAGCCCACGATCCGGGCACGGGCGCTCAGCCGCATGCGATCTCCCTATCAGTCGTCGCCGTCATCGTCGCCACCATCATCGTCGTCATCGTCGCCGCCGCCACCTCCGGGCCGGGGAGAGGGCGGCTGCACCGGCTCCGCCTTCGCCTTGCGCGGCGTCGGCTTCTCACTCCTGACCGGCTCCCCACTCTTCGCAGCGCTCGCCTCCCCTGCTCGCGCCGGCTCCGACGCGCCCGCCTCATCCGTCCGCACGGGCCCGGACGCGCCATCATCCGTCCGTACGGGCTCGGACCCGCCCTCGTCCCCCCGCACGGCCCTGGACGCGTTCGCGCCGCTGGGCGAGGACGACGGCGAGACCACGACGGGACCGCCCAGGTCGAGCTCCTCGTCGGCCGCCCGCACCAGCCCCACCGACATGGCCCCGGCCCCCGCCGCCAGGAGGGCCAGGAGAATCACCGTTCCTCGATGTTTCATGGCTCGACCCTGACGGCCTTCGAGGAGACCACGCTGAGGCCCAGATGAGAAGCCTCTCATCTGGTGACCGGCCGAGGCGCAAAGTAGAATCATGTTCTAGGAGCGGCGGGCCAGAACGGAGAGCGCACATGCTGGTACGGGACAAGGTCGTCGTCGTCACAGGAGCCGCCGGCGGCATCGGCCGCGCTCTCGCCCTCAGATTCGCCGAAGAAGGCGCCACCGGCGTCGTCGTGGCCGACCTCGACGAGGCGGGCGCCGCCGCGGTCGCCAAGGAGATCGGCCCCCGAGCCGTCGCGAAACGCGTGGACGTCTCCTCCGAAACCGAGGTGGCCGCACTCGCCGACACCCCGTTCGGCCCCGTGGACCTGTTCTGCTCCAACGCCGGCATCATCGGCGGCCACGGCCTCGACGCCCCCGCCCAGGAGTGGAGCAGCCTGCTCGCGGTGAACGTCATGGCCCACGTGTACGCCGCCCGCGCCGTCGTCCCCTCCATGGTGGCCAGGGGCGGCGGCTACCTGCTCAACACCTGCTCGGCCGCGGGCCTGATCAGCTGCCCCGGCGACGCCCCGTACGCGGTGTCGAAGGCGGCGGCGGTCGCGTTCGCCGAGTGGGTCGCCATCCACTACGCCCACCAGGGCGTCAAGGTCAGCGTCCTGTGCCCGCAGGGCGTCAGGACGGCGATGCTGGAGCACGGCATCGACACCGACCACCTGACGGCCAAGGCGGTGCGCGCGTCCGGCGAGATCCTGGACCCTGCGGACGTGGCGGCGGCGGTCGTCGAGGGGCTGGCCGCCGAGCGTTTCCACATTTTCCCGCACCCCGAGGTCGCCGAGTACGCCCGCCGCAAGGCCGAGGACCCCGACCGCTGGCTGGCCGGCATGTCACAGTTCGTCGCCTCCCTCCAGCCCTGACGCCGGAGCGTTTGAGCACGGCTACTCTCGGTTAAGCTCTCGGGGATGAACCTGTGGGAGTACGTCGAGGATCGATGGGACCTCATCGCCTTCGAGACCGTGCAACACGCCAGCATGGTCGCCCAGTGCGTCCTGGTCGCGGCCCTCCTCGGCGTGTTCATCGGCGTGGCCACCTACCGCCGCCCCAGGCCGTCGGCCCTCGCCACGGCGGCCGCCGGAGTGCTCTTCACGATCCCGTCGCTGGCCATGCTCGGCCTGCTGATCCCCCCTCTGGGCCTGGGGGTCGCGCCGAGCGTGACGGCGATCGTCCTGTACGCGCTGCTGCCGATCATCCGCAACACCGTGGTCGGCCTGCGCGGCGTGGACCCGATGCTGGTCGACGCCGCCCGCGGCATCGGCATGAGCCGCCGCAGGTCGCTCGCCAGGGTGGAGCTGCCGCTGGCCTGGCCGGTGATCCTGACAGGCATCAGGGTCTCCACGCAGCTCGCGATGGGCATCGCCGCCGTGGCCGCCTATGTTTCAGGCCCTGGTCTGGGCGAGCAGATCTTCTCGGGCCTGGCCAGGCTGGGCGGCGCGAACGCGGTCAACGCCGCCCTGACCGGCACGATCGGGGTGGCGATCCTGGCGCTCCTGTTCGACGGCTGTTTCGTCCTGCTCGGCAGGCTCACCACGCCGGCGACGGGGGCCGTCCATGGCTGAGCGAGCCGGCGGCGGCGAGCCGATCGAGCGGGCGTCGTCCGTGACCGGGCAGGCCGGCGGCGGGCCGATCGAGCGGGCGTCATCCGTGGCAGGGCAGGCCAGCGGCGGCGTGCCGATCGAGCTGCGGAAGGTCACCAAGGCGTTCCCCGGCGGCGGCGAGCCGGCCGTACGGGAGCTGGACCTGAACATCCCGGCGGGCGAGATCGTGGTCCTGCTCGGCCCGTCCGGCTGCGGCAAGACCACCACCATGCGCATGATCAACCGCCTGATCGAGCCGACCTCGGGCGACATCCTCATCGGCGGCGAGAACTCCCGCGACATCGACCCCGACCGCCTGCGCAGGCACATCGGGTACGTCATCCAGCAGGCCGGCCTGTTCCCGCACATGACGGTGGCGGCCAACATCGCTCAGGTGCCGAAGATGCTCGGCTGGAGCCGCGCGCGCATCGCCGAGCGGGTGGACGAGCTGCTCACGCTGGTGGGCCTGGAGCCTGGAACGTTCCGCGACAACTATCCGCGCCGCCTGTCCGGCGGCCAGCAGCAGCGCGTCGGCGTGGCCAGGGCGCTGGCCGCCGACCCGCCCGTCCTGCTGATGGACGAGCCGTTCGGCGCCCTCGACCCGATCAGCCGCGAGCGCATCCAGGACGAGCTGCTGCGCCTCCAGGAGGAGCTGGCCAAGACGATCGTCTTCGTCACCCACGACGTGGACGAGGCGCTCAAGCTCGGCGACCACATCGCGATCATGCAGCGTCCCGGGCACGTCGTGCAGTACGCCAGACCCGCCGAGATCCTCACCAACCCGGCCAGCGACTACGTCGAGCAGTTCCTCGGCGGCGGCTCCTCGATGCGGCTGCTGCGCCTGACCCAGGTGGGCGACATCGAGCTGGACCAGGTGCCGTACGCGACAGAGGACATGGACGCGCGCGACCTGCTGCGCGAGGTCGAGGCCGACGGCCGCGGGTACGCGCTGATCCTCGACGGCATGCGCCGCCCGCTGACGTGGGTCGCCCAGACCGACCTGGAGGGCCGCCACGGCCCCGTCGGCACGGCCGGCGACCCGATCACCGGCTCGATCGGCCACCGCATGACCTTGCAGGACGCCCTGGAGACGCTGCTCAACGCCGACACCGACTTCCTGCCGGTGCTGGGCAGGCGCCGGGCGTACGCGGGGGCGCTGTCGCTGGCCACGGTGCAGAACGCGATCCAGGCCATCAAGGCCCGCGAGCGGGAGCGCCGCCTGCGCAGGGGCGAGCTCTCGTGACGGTCGAGAGCGCGGCGGCCAAGGAGGCGACCATCCCCGAGCCGGGGATCGGCCGGTCGTGGCACGTGATCCTGCCGCCGCTGTGCTACCTGGCCGTCGCGGTGGCGATGGTCGTCTACACGCAGGTCGTGCCGCTCGACAGCATCGAGCAGGGCTCGCTGAACCTGCCGTTCCTGCTCAGGCGCACGTGGGAGCACATCCAGCTGGTGTTCTTCTCGACCGTGCTGGTGCTGCTGGTGGCGCTGCCGCTGGGCGTGCTGCTCACCCGGCGGGCGCTGCGCCGCGCCACGCCGATCGTGTTGTCGCTGGTGAACCTGGGGCAGGCCACCCCGGCGGTGGGCATGGTGGTGCTGCTGGCGGTGCTGTTCAGCATCGGGTTCTGGACGGCGGTGGTCGCGTTGTTCGCCTACAGCCTGCTGCCCACGCTGCGCAACACGATGGTCGGCATCGAGCAGGTGGACCCGCGGCTGGTGGACGCGGGCCGGGGCATCGGCATGTCGGCGGCGGGGGTGCTGTTCAAGGTGGAGCTGCCGATGGCGGTGCCGGTGATCCTGTCGGGGGTGCGCACCACGCTGGTGCTGAACGTGGGCACGGCGGGCATCGCGGCGTTCATCGGCGCGGGTGGGCTCGGCGACCTGATCACCACGGGGGTGAGCACACAGCGGAACCTGGTCCTGATCACGGGGTGCGTGCTGATCGCGGTGCTGGCGCTGCTCATCGACTGGCTGGGCGGGCTCGCGCAGCGTTACCTCTCGCCGAAGGGGCTGTCGTGAGAATCCCCACGCAGCGTTACCTCTCGCCGAAGGAGCTGTCGTGAGGACGCTCGCGGCGACGCTGCTCGTCGCGGTCGCCATCGCGGTCGCGGCGTGCGGGCTGCGGCCCGCGTCGTCGTTCGTGCCGCCGGTCGAGCCGGGCAGCATCCGCCCGGTGCCGGGCCTCGACGGCGCGCCGATCCGGGTGACGTCGAAGGAGTTCACGGAGCAGCTCGTCCTCGGCAAGATCGCGGTGCTGGCCCTCACCGCCGCCGGCGCGGACGTGACCGACCAGACCAACGTGCAGGGCAGCGTGAACGCCCGCGCCTCGCTGACCAGGGGCGACGCCGACCTGATGTGGGAGTACACCGGCACGGCCTGGATCACCTACCTGGGCCAGACCGACCCGATCCCGGACGCGCAGGGGCAGTACGTGGCCGTCCGCGACCTGGACCTGCGCAGGAACGGCATCGTCTGGCTGCCGCCCGCCCCGCTGAACAACAGCTACTCGCTCGCCGTCACCCGCGCCACGGCCGAGAGGTACGGCCTGACGAAGATCTCCGACGTGACGAGGATCCCGGTGGCGCAGCGCACGTTCTGCGTCGACCACGAGACCTTCGGCAGGGACGACGGCTTCCTCGGCATGCTGCGGGGCTACGGCCTGACCTACGGCGAGGATGTCCCGAGGGGGAACGTCCGCAGGGTGGCGGTCGGCATCCTGTACAGCGCGATCTCCAGCGGCCAGTGCGCGCTGGCCCTGACCAGCACGACCGACGGCCGGATCAGGGCGCTCGGCCTGGTCCTGCTGGACGACGACAGGCACTTCTTCCCGCAGTACAACGCGGCGGTGACGATGCGCCGCCCGGTCGCCGACGCGCACCCGGAGATCGCCCGCATCTTCGCGCCGATCAGCGCCAAGCTGACCAACCAGGTGATGCAGGACCTCAACGCCCAGGTGGACGTGGACGGCGACGTGCCCGTGCTGGTGGCCCGCGACTGGCTCAGGTCACACGGTTTCGTGCGGTAGCTGGCGTTAGCCATACCCGAACAGGGGCAGGCCGCTGGACATGGCGCAGACACCACCACCCCAGAACCAGCCCTACCCCGGCCGTACCGGCGAGATGGCGCCGGAGCCGCGCGACGAGATGCGCGACTACGTCGGCCGCGACCTGCTCAGCGGCAAGAAGGCGCTGATCACGGGCGGTGATTCCGGCATCGGGCGGGCGGTCGCGGTGGCGTTCGCCAAGGAGGGCGCGGACGTCGCGATCGCGTACCTCACGGAGCACGAGGACGCCGCGCACACCCGCAAGCTGGTCGAGGAGACCGGCCGGCGCTGCGTGCTGCTGCCCGGCGACCTGGCCGACCGCGCCCACTGCTCCGCCGTCGTCGAGCAGACGGTGTCCGAGCTGGGCGGGCTGGACGTGCTGGTGAACAACGTGGCCTACCAGGCGCCGGTGAGCGGCCTTGAGGAGCTGGACGACGAGCAGTGGGAGCACACGTTCGCCGTCAACATCCACAGCTACTACCGCGTCACGAAGGCCGCGCTCCCGCATCTGCGCGAGGGCGCGGCCATCGTGAACACCTCGTCGATCAACGGCCTGCGCGGCAACAAGTCGCTCATCGACTACGCCGCCACCAAGGGCGCGATCAACGCCTTCACCTACTCCATGGCGCAGAACCTGGTGGAGCGCGGTATCAGGGTCAACGCCGTCGCCCCAGGGCCGGTGTGGACGCCGCTGATCCCGGCCACCATGCCGCAGGAGAAGGTGGAGAGCTTCGGCAAGCAGGTGCCGATGGGGCGGGCGGCCGATCCGGACGAGATCGCCCCTTCGTACGTGTTCTTCGCCTCGAACCGGCTGTCGTCGTACTACACGGGCGAGGTCCTGGCCCCGATCGGCGGCGAGACGCTGCCGGGTTAGGCCCGGCCCGAGTCCTTGATGGACACGATCGAGGCGGTCTGGAACTTCTTGTGCCCCTTGCCGCCGCCGCCGACGGTGGCCGTGTACGTCTTGTAGGTCCAGCTCAGGCTGTACTTGATGGTGATCTTGTGCTTGGTCCTGCAGCGGTTGTGCCAGTACACGGTCACCGAGGTGTTCCCGTCACCCCAGGACCAGGCGAAGCACCCGGCCACCCCCCGGTGCACGTCCGCGGAGGCCGGGGTGGCGGCGAGCCCTGCGACGACGACGGACGCCGCGGCGACGGCCGCCACACGAGTGCTGATCGACACGAGAGATCCTCTCTTCCTGTGGTCGTGGGAGACCCGGCGCCCCTGCCGCGCCGGGCTCACTGTCACGTTGCCACCGCAAGAGCGGGAAACCACGTCATCTATGTCCAGACCTGCGGCTTTGGACATTGGACAATGCGTCACTCCACGTAGAGCGTGCCCCCGAGCCGCCGGAACTCGGCCGCCTTCTCCGCGTACCCGGCGTCCCTGATCTCGTGGCTGATCCGCATCGAGCAGAACTTCGGGCCGCACATCGAGCAGAAGTGCGCGGTCTTGGCGGGCGCGGCCGGCAGCGTCTCGTCGTGGAACGTGCGGGCCGTCCCGGGGTCCAGCGACAGGTCGAACTGGTCCTCCCAGCGGAACTCGAAGCGCGCGTCGGACAGCGCGTCGTCCCACGCCTGCGCCTGCGGATGGCCCTTGGCCAGGTCGGCGGCGTGCGCGGCGATCTTGTACGTGATCACGCCGGTCTTGACGTCGTCCCTGTCGGGCAGGCCGAGGTGCTCCTTGGGGGTGACGTAGCAGAGCATCGCCGTGCCGAACCAGCCGATCATGGCGGCCCCGATGCCCGAGGTGATGTGATCGTAGCCGGGCGCGATGTCCGTCACGAGCGGGCCGAGCGTGTAGAAGGGGGCGTCGTCGCAGAGCTCGCGCTGCAGGTCGACGTTCTCCTTGATCTTGTGCATCGGGACGTGTCCCGGCCCTTCGATCATCACCTGGACGTCGTGCTGCCTGGCGATCCCCGTCAGCTCGCCCAGCGTGCGCAGCTCGGCGAACTGGGCCTCGTCGTTGGCGTCCGCGATCGAGCCGGGGCGCAGGCCGTCGCCGAGCGAGTACGACACGTCGTAGCGGGCCAGGATCTCGCACATCTCGGCGAAGTTCTCGTACAGGAAGCTCTCGCGGTGGTGCGCCAGGCACCAGGCGGCCATGATCGAGCCGCCGCGCGAGACGATCCCCGTCTTGCGCCCCGCGGTGAGCGGCACGTGCGCCAGCCGCACTCCCGCGTGCACCGTCACGTAGTCGACGCCCTGCTCGCACTGCTCGATCAGCGTGTCGCGGTAGACCTCCCACGACAGCAGCTCCGGCCGGCCCTTGACCTTCTCCAGCGCCTGGTAGATGGGCACGGTGCCGACCGGGACCGGCGAGTTGCGCAGGATCCACTCGCGGGTCTCGTGGATGTCGGCGCCGGTGGACAGGTCCATGATCGTGTCGGCGCCCCAGCGGGTCGCCCAGGTCATCTTCTCGACCTCCTCCTCGATGGAGGAGGTGACGGCGGAGTTGCCGAGGTTGGCGTTGATCTTCACCAGGAACGCGCGGCCGATGATCATCGGCTCGGTCTCGGGGTGGTTGACGTTCGCGGGGATGATGGCCCGGCCCGCCGCGACCTCCTGACGTACGAACTCGGGGGTGACGCCCTCGCGCACCGCCACGAACTCCATCTCCCTGGTC
Source organism: Nonomuraea monospora (assembly GCF_039531895.1). Lineage (NCBI taxonomy): Bacteria > Bacillati > Actinomycetota > Actinomycetes > Streptosporangiales > Streptosporangiaceae > Nonomuraea > Nonomuraea monospora. Next base: position 8,770 of record NZ_BAAAQX010000003.1, on the reverse strand, counting down.
ACCAGCCCGCGCCGGGCGCACCCGACCTGCGTGACCGGGTGCCCCTGCTCCGCGCGCTCGCGGATCCACCGCTCGCGCCGGTGCGGCAGCCCGCGCCGCAGGTCAGGCGCGTAGGCGGGGTCGGTGTACGGGCCCGAAGTGTCGTACAGCGTCACCGACGAGCCGTTGGACAGGTGCACCTGACGCATCGGCACCCGCAGCTCACCGCTGTAAACCTTGGAAAAACGCGCGCTCGACATCGCGCAAACTCCCTTCGCCGGCATTATCCGGAGCAGGTTCTGGCGGTCGGCGGCTGTCAGCCGTCCTCTCAGCCCGGTCTCCACCGGGCTCCCGCGTTGGTCGGCGGTGATCGTACCCACGCGCCGCCCCGCCCGAAACCCGCGCGGGGAGGTTTGGCGATCGCCGTGAGCGGTACGGTCCCCATCAGGGGAAACATGAAGAGATTCGCCGCTGTCGCAGGACTACTTGTCGTGCTGGCCGCGTCCGGCGCCACCGCCGCCGCCGGGGACGGCATGAGTCAGCACGAAGTCAGCCAGGAACAGTACGACACTCTGATCGCCCAGTGCCGCTACGCCGACACGGGGAAGGCGAAGTGCCGCGCGGCCGTCAAGCGCATGTACCGCATCGGCCGGATCGACCCGGCGCTCGACTGCCGCACGTACTCCGGCGTCACCGTCTGCGGCACGCTGCGGCTCAGCAAGTCCGAGCGCAGGTGTGCCCGCGACTCCGAGGCGCAGGGGGTGCCGTTCCGCCGCGCCGAGGTCGAGTGTTACGCGCTGTCATGATCGTCGTAGGGGTGGATGGCTCCCGTACCGGGCTGGAGGCCGCCGGCTGGGCCGCCGCCGAGGCCGAGCTGCGGCAGGAGCCGCTGACCGTGGCGCACGCCGTGCCGAAGTGGGTGTGCGAGGGCGCCGTCCGCTACGCCGAGGTGGCCCAGTGGATGCGCGACGGCGCCGAGACCGTGCTCAACGCCGCCTGCGAACGCGCGCGACACGTGTGGCCAAAGGTGTCGCTGGAAGGCGTGCTGCTCCCCGGCGACCCGCGCTCCGCGCTGGTCAAGGCCTCTGAGGGGGCCGAGCTGCTGGTCGTCGGCAGCCGCGGCATCGGCGGGGTGCGGGGCCTGCTGGTCGGCTCCGTCGCGTACGGGGTCGCGGCGCACGCGCGTACGGACGTCGTCCTCATCCACGAGCCGCCCGCCTCCCCGCGCGGCGAGGTCGTGGCAGGGACGGACGGCTCGCCCGGCGCCGCCGACGCGCTCGAGTTCGCCTTCACCGAGGCCGAGCTGCGCGGCGCCAGGCTGCGTGCCGTGCGGGCCTGGGCCTGGCCGCACGCCGGCGGCTTCGAGCCCGCCTCCCGCGAGAGCGAGCAGGACACCCTGCGCACCCTGAAGGAGTCGCTCAACGGGCACCGGGAGCGGCACCCCACCGTGCACGTCGTGGCCGAGGTCGTGCACGGGCACCCCGTCGAGGTGCTCAAGGAGGCCGCCCGGCGCGCCGACCTGCTCGTCGTGGGCTCGCGCGGCCACGGACAGCTCGCGGGCATGCTCATCGGCTCGATCAGCCAGGCCCTCCTGCACCACGCCCCCTGCCCGCTGGCGGTGGTCCGCGGCGGCTGAAACTTACATCCGTCCTCCCAGGTCAGAGCCTCGCCATGATCGTCACGCTTTCCCGCTCCGAGCGGCCGCTCCTACGATCTGCGCAGGCCTACGACGGGAGAGCACACGATGCGCAGCAAGACCGGCTCCGTGCTGGCCGCGCTGGTGGCGCTGGCCGCGGCGGTGTTATTCGCCACCACGGCCACGGCCAGCGCCGCCCCGATCAGGATCATGCCCCTCGGCGACTCGATCACCGGATCCCCCGGCTGCTGGCGGGCCCTGCTGTGGAACCGCCTCCAGAGCGCCGGCCAGACCAACATCGACTTCGTCGGCACCCTCCCGCCGCAGGGCTGCGGGGTCGCCCACGACGGCGACAACGAAGGACACGGCGGCTACCTCGCCACCAACATCGCCAACCAGAACCTGCTGCCCGGCTGGCTCTCCGCCACCCAGCCCGACATCGTGATCATGCACCTCGGCACCAACGACGTGTGGAGCAACATCGCGCCGGCGACGATCCTCAGCGCGTTCACCACGCTGGTCAACCAGATGCGGGCCAGCAAGCCGACCATGAAGATCCTCGTCGCCAAGATCATTCCGATGAATCCGTCGAGCTGTGCCGAATGTGCTCAGCGCACCGTGAACTTCAACAACGCCATCCCCGCCTGGGCCGCCGCCACCTCCACCGCGCAGTCGCCCGTCACCGTCGTGGACCAGTGGACCGGCTTCAGCACCAGCACCGACACCTATGACGGCGTGCACCCGAACGCCGCCGGCGACCAGAAGATGTCCGACAAGTGGTACCCAGCGGTCGTCGATGCGCTGGCCGGTGGTGGCACTGCTACGCCGACCGTCACCTCTACCGTCACGCCGCCTCCTGGGGGGTGCACGGCTACGTACAAGATGACTGGGCAGTGGCAGGGAGGGTTCCAGGGGGAGGTCACCGTTCAGAACACCGGGAGTGTGTCTCGGTCGGCTTGGGTGGTGGGTTGGACTTTCGCCAACGGGCAGCAGGTTACGCAGCTTTGGGGTGGCACGCTCAGTGCCAGCGGGGCTGCTGTGACTGTGCGCAACGCTTCGTGGAACGGGGTGCTTGCGCCTGGGGCCTCCACCACGTTCGGGTTCCTGGGGTCTTGGAACGGCGTCAACACCGCTCCTACGCCCACTTGCTCGTGAGCCCTTGGCCCCGTCGGTCGCGGCGGGGCCTCGGTTTCCTTACTCGCTTGGTTCCTTGCTCGCCGGCGGCGGGAGCGCATCGACGCGCCGCCCAAGTGCCACCGGGGGTGGACGCGGTGATGAGCGCTCACCTCGTCTTCCCCAAGCTCGCCCCCTCGGGCGACCCGGCGACGCCGTCCAAGCCCATCCCGACCGGCCTGCTCAGGGCGTGATGCTGCTCATGCCGAACGGCGTATGGCGCGGTGCTGGCAGCGCGCCCCCGGGGGGACCTCGGTTCGCTCGCTCGTGACGCGGCCTAGTTGCTGCTGCTGCTCGTGATGGGCGCCAGGCGGGGCGCCGCCAGCTTCACGTAGTCGTCGGTGGCGAGCGCCACGGAACGGTCGAGCCTGCCCGCATTGAAGTACAGCTCAGGCTGCTCCAGCAGGGACGGATCCGCCACCAGCTCAAGCCGGGGATCGTAGCTGAACGGCAGCACCGTCCCGCTCACGCTGCCCGCCAGTTCCTCGGCCTTCTCCGTACTGGCGAAGGCCACGTACGTGCCGTCGAGCAGCGCCTTGACCGCCTGCAGATCGAGCCGCGCGTCACCGGGAACGACGGCCAGCACGTGCCGCGTCTGCTTCTTACCGATCTTGACCATCACGATCAGGCACTTGGCGGCCTGCGACACGTCGTTCCCGCGCAACGCGCTGACCAGCTCCGTCCGGCCTTCGGGGGCGTGGTCGATCACCCGGTAGCGCGCTCCCGCGGCGTCCATGTCGGCGATCAGGCGCTCGTAGGCGGCGTACGGCTCCTCACCAGTCACTGCTCAACAACTCCTTCGCGGCGGCGATCCGGTCCTCGTCGCGCTGGTAGAACACCCACTGCTTGATCTTGGTGCCGCGGATCAGGCCCGCCTTGGCGAGCACCTTGAGATGCTCGCCGCAGGTCGGCTGGCTCACGTTCAGCTTCTCGGCGATGAAGAGCGAGCAGACGCCGTCACGTACGAGGTCGCCGTCGCGTTGCGGCGGGAAGTGGCGCTCAGGATCACGCAGCCACTGCAGGATCAGCAGCCTCTTGTCATTGGCCAGCGCCTTGACCAGGTCGACGTCCAGCACATAGGCATTATGGCAATTAGCTAATTACCTGTCTACTTCCATTTGATCACCTGAACGCCCAACTCCCTCGCCGCCCTCTGACCAGCGAGACTCCCGCACCACAGGAGCACCCTCGGCGCCCTCTGATCAGCGGGCGGCCTGCACCACGGGAGCACCCTCACTGGCCTGCACCAGCACGAACCCCTGCCCCCTGAACGCCAACTGCATGGCCTCCCCACTCCCCCGCCCGATCAACGCCCCCACCTTCATCGTCCGGTTGACCCCCACCTGCAACCCCGAACTCCAGCACACAGCCGACTGCCCGTCGGCGAACGTCGGCATCCGCGCCGCATCCAGCAGCACCGGCGTGCCATGCGTGGTCACCGCCACCCACCCGGTGCCCGTCACCGTGGTGTTGAACAGCCCGCCCGCCGCCACCCCGGCCCCCTGCACCCGATTGATGTCCCAGCCGAGCTGCGGCTGAAAGGCCAGCAGATTGCGCCCGTTGACCGTGATCCCCTCGTTCTCCAGATAGAACAGGTGGATGTCGTCGGCGTTGTCCGCCAGGTAGAGCAGGCCCTCCCCGCGCACCCGCATCAACGAGGCACCCTCACCCGTCATGGCCTTCTTGAACATCTTCCCGAGGCCGCCCGAGCCCTCGTAGTCGAAGTCCATCTGCCCCTGGAAGGCGACCATGGAGCCCTGCTTCGCCAGCACCTCGTGGGGAAGCTGAACGCGCAACATCTTGCCGTTCTCCAGGGCGAACCCCGGAGGCAACTGCTGCGGGTCGAGATTCCGAAATATCGAGCTACGCACTTTTCGTACCCTTCCTGACCGTTCCTGGCTCCCGTCACCGGCCGCCCACCCTGCATCCAATGAACGTCCCGAGCCACCGCCCCCACCTCGTCGAGCAGCGTCACGCCGCCCTGCGTCGGGAGCGATATGAGCCAATCCAACCAGGTTGTCCACCAACCCCGCCAGAAACCCGATCAGCCTGCGCAGCCGTACGAACTCCTCCAGCCGACACCCCACCGCCAGCCAACACCCCCACCAGCCAGCGCCCCCACCACCAGCCAGCGCCCTCGCCTCAAGCCGGCACCCTCACCTCAACCCAGCGGAAACTCCCGCTCCGCCTCCCCAATCCCGGGACCGAACCAAACCCCTCGCCCCAGACCGCCGGAGAAAACCAGCAAGGGGACGACCAGAAGCCGCGAGCCCAGCCCGCACCCCTGGCCGCCCCCTTGAGCCGCCCTTCAGCTAACCCGCCGCCCGCTCAGCGCTCAACCCCGCGCCCCAGCGGCCAGATCCCGCACGACCTGAATCAACTCCGCCGGATCGAACGGCTTGGTGAGATACGCATCCACCCCGATCCCCCACCCTCGGATCTTGTCGTCGTCCTGCGCCCTGGCCGTGATCAGCACGACCTTGATATGGCTGGTGTCCTCCTCCGCCCGCAATCGCTGCGCGGTCGTCCACCCGTCCAGGAACGGCATCATCACGTCAAGCGTGATGACATCGGGCATGACGTCGCGCACGCGCTCGAGACAATCCCGCCCATCTGTGGCGGTCACGACCTCGAACCCTTCCAGGTTCAGGTTGACCGCGATGAGCTGCCGGATGACCTCGTCATCGTCTACGACCAGTACTTTCCCAAGAACCTCGCCCACGGGCGCAAAGTTAACGTGTAGCGGGCTGGTCACGCCGGGTTTTCGCTGGAAGTGTTCGCGAGGCTTTATCTGGTGCCGAGTGGTGGTCGGGAGCTGATAGCCTTATCACTCGTTGAGCCCCCTTAGCTCAGGGGATAGAGCACCGGCCTCCGGAGCCGGGTGCGTAGGTTCGAATCCTACAGGGGGCACTCGATCTTGATCAGCGGTTTCGGCCGCTGACCAGGGCGAACATCGTAGGTACGGGCGGGCCTCCAGTCTCACGGAGTCCCGCCCGTTCTCGTTGACGCTCGCTGGCTGTGGACCAGTTGTGGACCATGATCGCCTTGTCGCCGTGGGCTAGGCGCCCTGATCGTCAGGTCCCCAGCCCTCTGGTGCGGCTGTGGTGCCGGACACCCCGCACTTGCAGAAAAACTCCATGCCCGCCTCGATTGTGGACCGATGCATACCCGCCGGGTACAGCCCCTGAGCGCTGCGGATCTCACGCTGCCTGACGCTCGGCGGGATGTACCTCGTCCAGATCATCTGATCATCCCGCAGGCACCCCGTGCACTTCGGTTTCACGCTCCGACTCATGAGTGGGTCCCCTTCCTATCGCAGTAGCCAGGGGCCAGGAGAGCACAGAAAGTTGCTTGCGTCACCTCCTAGCGAACGCCTGCTCACCGAACGGCCAGGCAACGCGACAAGTCCTCGGATCATGCCGTGCATGCCTCATCCGCCGATGGGCTGAAGCAGCCCGACCCATCGGCGCGTGAATCGTCGGCCGTGGCCGTCATGTCGTCATGTTCCATTCCGCGCCGATGCCCGCCAGCCGGTTCACCGAACTTCAGCATCTCCCTGATCCGCTGCTCCAGAATCGCCTTCAGCGTGCGTCGCCGATCCCACCTCAGGTACCGCTGCGCGCCTTCGGGAGACGACGGATCTTCACGCGCCTTTGCGATCCCGACCGAGCCCAACCCGGGCTTCCCGGAGAGTATGGAGGAGCTTCGCTCGCTGCTCAAGGTGGAATGCACTCAGGCCTGCCAGCTGAGCCGCGCCGATCAAGCCGTAAACGCCCAGAGCGGTCGGCGCGCCGAACACAACCCCCCGAACGAGATGCCAGCCCAACTCGGAGACCTGGGGAATCGCCGGCCATGCGAGACCCGCGAACAGCGCAAGCAGAACACCGATGGCGCATGCCCATATGACGATTTTGTATGGCCTCGATACAGCGCGGACACCACCCTGAGCACGCTCCAGGACGAGCACATACTCCGGGCTCATCAGACTGATAAGGATAGTGTGCGCAGCAATGACGATTCCGGCCAACGTACCCAAGAGCGCTGCGGCTCCGAAGAGGAACGTCGAAGCCTGTGCAGCAACGGCCTTGCTGAGCGAAACGAGCAAGCCACCTGCGACACCAGCGGGAAGCGCAATTATGAAATCCGCAGACAACAGTATGCTTCCAACTTTTCCGAAGCGCGCCGGCCTGGGCGTTCGTAGCGAAACACGCATCTTGGCGTCGCTCATCATAACTCCAGCCTAAGGTCACACGGGTTCCTCGCCGACTTCCACGGATTCAACCTCCTCGAACAACTCCTCAAAGGTTGCTTCACCTGTGTCAGGATCAATATTGATCCCGGTGATCAAGGTCTCTCCGTGCAACTGACTCTCCCATACGGTCTCCACAGCAAGATCGCCAGCGCCGCGAGTGCCCGCTGCAGACGCCTGACCATACCCGCGAGCCACATGATCCAACAGCTGTTGAGCAAGATCTGTATCTGTCTCAATCCCATCCTCCGACCGAAGCTCCAATGTCGCAGAGGATAGTCGCATCTGCTCTATCAGGCGCTCGACATCGGGACGTCCCTCATAATTGGGGTTTGGGCGTTCAAGGCGAATATGCAGCCGAGTTACTCTAGCCACCGATCTTCGCCATTCAGGAAAAGACCGATTTCGAGAGATAGTTTCGATGTCCCAATTTTGATCCATTTGCTCGCGCAGTATCGACTTGAGAGCTCCGATGAATGACGTTACTCTGATGACGGGAGAGCGAACCTGGAACACCATTGCAAAATCAGATAAGCGGATCACAAAGGGTGACGCTACGCCACCGGCAAGCCGTGTTGGAATAAAGTCCAACTCCTCTTCACTCCAGTTATCCGCTCCCACTTCCGTGTCACACCCGAGGCGACCACGCAAGAATCCATCCGTCACCTCGATTCCACCCAGCCGCCACATCCGCCTATACCAGGTAGTTCGCGTCCCCGATTGCATAGCGCGCTCCAGTCGTTCGGCGGGAGTATCGAACAGACTTGGTTGAGCAGGCGCGACGATATGAGCACGAGCAACTCTCCCGCTTGCGGACCTAGGAGGCACTCTCGGATAGTAGATCAGATAACGACGAATGTCCCGCCCTGCGGCGGCAGCTTGTCTCTTCCGTTTTCGATATCCTGCTTCGTGATCAACGAGCAGCCCCTGTAGGCAAGGGCGGAGCAGCAGCGACACATCAAGCCCTCCAGCACCATCAACCCCACCTGCATCAAATTGCTGAGCGCCGTGATCAATGAGCAAGTCAGTCTCCAGCCTTTCGACTTCCACTTCGTGGATCGCGCACGGAATGCAATCCATCACCTTCGAACCGTTCGGACTGCCTGCGATGTGACGCTACAGGCAAGGCCCGACAGTTGTCAGTGATCGTTCTGCAAGGTGATACGCCGTATGTACGCGCAAGGTCTGCTTCAGAGGCCAGCATGCCGCCGGCGGGCGGATCTCCTTCACGGATGCGGCGGCGGATGTCCTCGGCTATCCGTACGTAGGTGGGGCTATCCGTCGCCTTGCTCATCGCGCTCCCTCGCCGAGGCACATCGTCTCTAGGGTAGGGCGGATAGGTCAGAAGCTGCGGAGCATCGCGGCTCCACGCCTCTCCTAGGTGACTGGTGTTTTTTGATCTCTCTCGCGCTGGTCTGTCCTCTTGTGCCAGGGTGATCGGTGTTGGTCACCGGGCGTGGGGAGAGATCAAGCGATGGCAGTGGGCCAGACTCCGATGCAGCCGGGGTTGCTGTCCTCCACGGTGAGTTTCGTCGAAGGGCGCATCGCGCCGAACTCGATCTACGCGGTGCTGCACCGTGAATGCCGGAACCTGTTCCCGGATGAGATGTTCGCCGACCTGTTCGCCGAGGACGGCCGCAGGTCGGTGCCGCCGATGATCGTGGCGGTGGTGATGGTGCTGCAACGTCTGGAGGGGTTGTCGGATCGGGAGGCGGTGGATCGGTTCGCCTTCG